>NZ_JACTVI010000037.1 GCF_014495685.1 Streptomyces sp. TRM68367
GTGGGCCGACGTGCCGGTCGCGGGGAGCTGGGGCATGCCCAGATCGCGTACGTCGCCTCCGCCGCGTTCTCCGGAGTGCTCACCGACGGCAACGCCGAACCGACGCATGTTTGTGCGCGGATGACGCACTGTCCGAGCAGGTCAGAGGGGGTAGGGGCGGCCTAGGCTCGACACGGCAGCACACACCGTGGCGGCATCGGTCGACCGCCGCCCGACGGAGGGACAGGCGGAGAGCACATGACATCGATCAAGCACGTGGGCGTCGTCGGCGCGGGCCAGATGGGCCGGGGCATCACCGAGGTGTGCGCCCGGGCCGGGATGCAGGTCACGTTGTGCGACGTGACCGAGGACAGGGCCCGGGCCGGCCTGGCGGGCGTGGCGGACTCCCTGCTCAAGGCGGAGAAGCACGGTGCCATCGCACCGGAGAACCGCGCACGTGCCCTGACCGGGATCTCGGTCACCGACGATCTCTCCCGCCTGTCCGGGGCGGACCTGGTCATCGAGGCCGCCGTCGAGGACGAGCAGGCCAAGACGGCGCTGTTCCGGCAGCTGGGCGAGGTGGTCACGGACCCGGCCGCGGTGCTGGCCAGCAACACTTCCTCCATCCCCATCGCCAGGCTCGGCGCCGCAACCGGACGGCCGGAGGCGGTGGTCGGCCTGCACTTCTTCAATCCTGTCCCCGTCATGCCGCTGGTCGAGGTCATCCCCTCACTGCACACGTCGAAGGCCACGGAACTGCGCGTGCGTGCCTTCGCGGGCGAGATCCTGGGCAAGAAGACCGTCGTGGCGCAGGACCGCGCGGGCTTCGTGGTGAACTCCCTGCTGATTCCCTATCTGTTGGCGGCAGTGCGGATGGTGAGCTCCGGCACGGCGACGGCGGAGGACATCGACACCGGAATGACCGCGGGCTGCGCGCACCCCATGGGCCCGCTGCGCCTCGCCGACCTCATCGGACTGGACACCGTGGCGGCGATAGGCGAGGCACTGTACGAGGAGTACCGGGAACCGCTGTACGCCCCTCCCCCGCTGCTGCGCCGCATGGTCGAATCGGGCCTGCTGGGCCGTAAGTCGGGACAGGGATTCTTCAGCTACCAAGCTGCCTGACGTACCGTCGGGCCACGTTGGGCTGAAGCCTCCAGTGGCCGTTCCGCGCCTGCGGGGCCGGGTGTCAGCCGAGCGGTCCCGCCGCAGGGCCGCTCGGCTGGCTCCACGCACGCGCCCGGCTGCTCCGGACGCGCCACCCCGGCCTCGCGGCCCTTGTGGTGGACGCCTACGCAGGCGCTGAAGCTGGGAAAAGCAACACAGCTGCCCACAGACAGCCACACTGTGGAATCGCCAACCGCGCCGGCTTGAGCCAGCCGGCTGTTCGGACGTCTCCCGGCAGGCAGGTGAAGGCGGTAAGAATTACCCGACCGCGTTCCTCCCTGCGGCCACCAACGCTGACGCGTTCCCGCAGGTCAGCGCACTCTTCCCCGCGGCTTCAGCGGCACCGCCGGCAGCTCGGGGGCAGGCAGCGGATCCCCGTCGTACCCCTTCACCTCCCCGAACCGCCGCCCTTCCATCCAATCCTGACGGGCCTGCACGATCTCTTCCTGGGACCGCCCGATCCAGTTCCAGAACATGATCAGCTCCTCCTCGAACGGCTCGCCGCCCAGGAGCATCAGGCCCGCGTCCGACTCGGCCCGCAGCGGGAGTTCGGTGCGGCCGCAGCCGAGGTAGAGCATCGAGCCCGGCAGCACCGGCACACCGTCCACGTGCGTCTCGCCGGACATGGACAGCACGGCGTACTCGAAGTCCGGCTCCAGCGGCAGGCGTACGTCCGCGCCGCGGGAGAGGGCGAGGTCGGCGCCGACGATCGGGGTGTACGTCGTACCGGGTGAGCGGGCGCCGTCGAGGGCGCCGAGGATCAGCGTGGCATCGAGACCCGGCGCCGTGACGACCGGCAGTTCGGCGTGGTGTTCGAAGTGCGGGTCGGTGTCGCGGTGGCCGTCGGGGAGGGCGACCCACAGCTGCGCGCCGTGCAGGAAACGGGCGTGGGACTTGGGGCTCTCCTCCGAATGGCTGATCGCGCGGCCGGAGGTCATCAGGCCCAGTTCGCGCGGGCGGACGATCTGGAGGCTGCCGGTGGAGTCGCGGTGCAGTACCTCGCCCTCGTGCAGCCAGCTCACCGTCTGCAGGCCCATGTGCGGGTGCGGCGGCACCTGCATGCCGGGCTCGTCGGCGATGTCGTCGGGGCCGTAGTGATCGACGAAACACCAGGCGCCGACCATGCGGCGGCCCAGGTTGGGCAGCAGCCGGCGGACCTCGGTGGACTCGCCGAGCCGGCCGCGGCGCGGGCTGAGGAGTTCGCGGACCGGTTCCGCCACGACGAAACCACGGCCGCCGCACAGGGCGGGCACCGCGTCGCGATCAAGATTGCTCATGTCGCCCAAACTAGCCCGACCGGCCACGCCACGTCAGTCCGTCGCCAGGTCCGGGCGGAGGAGCGATGCCGGCTTCGGAGTCTTGTCCGGCGGGAGTCCTGTCCGCGCGAGATAGTAGCCAGGGTTCCTGGTCAGGCGGCTGTCGATGAAGTGGCGCGTCGCGGTCGACCGAGCGGTCGCGCCCCTGGGGCTGCCACGCCCAGTACGCGCTGGTGGCCTCGTCATCCGGCGAGAGGAGGACCTGGCTGTCGCCGTGTGCTGAGCATGACCGGGCGGGCCGAAGCGGAGCCGGCCGCCTTGAGCGAGTGGGGGTACGGCGGAATCCGGTCCGCTACTTCGCCGCCGTCCCACTCCCGTACGTCCGCCGCCCCCGCCGGTGGGCGATCTCCCCCAGGACGCTGTCGACCGCGACGAACGCGGCCAGCGGGATGCCGAGGAGCGGTACGAAGTAGCCGAGGACCGCGACGGCGGCCAGCAGGGATACGAGGATCTGCGGGGGCACCTGCTGCCAGGCCCCGCGCGGGAGCGGGCGGCCGAAGGCCGAGCCGCGGCCGCGCTGCCACCACATGCGGTAGCCCCACACGATCAGCAGGATCAGGGAGAGCGCCAGCAGCATCAGCGCGATCTGGTTCGCCAGGCCGAACAGGATGCCGGTGTGCAGGTCGATACCCCAGCGGCTGAGCTTGGCGAGTATCGGGTAGTCGGCGAACCGCAGCACGTCGGTGACCTCACCGGTGGCCGGGGCGATGGCGACCGAGTCCTGTTTCTCCGGCCAGCTGCGCTGGATCTGCTTCACGACGTACGCGGAGGAGGCGTCGGCGGGCGGCACGATCTCCACCGGGTCGCCCAGGCCCTTCGCGCGCGCCGCCGCCAGGACCTTGTCGAGGCCGACCCCGTGCGCGGCCTGGCCGTCGGAGGCCGCCGCGTCGCCGTGGCCCGCGTGCTCGCCGCCCGCCGCGGCGGACACCGTCGGGGTGGTCTGGCCGAGCGAGGTGCGCAGGTCCGCGATGCTGGCGCCGGCGTACGTCGACCAGGTCAGTCCGGTCGCCGAAAGGAAGACGAATCCGGTCGCGGCCCAGACGCCGACGCTGCCGTGCAGGCCGAGCGTGCGCCGCCGCCCGCTGGTGCCGCGCAGCTTGCGCAGGGCGCGGCGCCGGGAGAACCACAGCGCCACTCCCCCGGCCGCGATCACCCACAGCCAGCTTGCCGCGAACTCGCTGTAGAGGCGGCCGGGTTGGCCGAGGTGCAGATCGCGGTGGAACTCGTCGATCCAGGTGCGCAGCGGCAGCGCGCCGGTCGAGCCGTACTGTTCGAGGGCGCCGCGCACCCGCGCGGAGTACGGGTCGACGAACACCGCGAGCGTGTGTCCCTCGTCGACGCCCGGCACCCCGGACAGCAGCACCCTGGTGGTCGCGTCGTCCTCCGGGGAGGGCCGTACGGCCGAGACGGTGCCTTCGGGGTGCGCCTTGCGGGCGGCGGCGACCTGCTCGGAGATCGGCAGCTTGCGGTCGCCGACGGGGACGGTGAGTTCGTCGGCGTACACGATCTTCTCTGCCTGGAACGAGGCGGCGTACAGCAGGCCGGTGACGGCGGCGACGAGCAGGAACGGCGCCACCAGCACGCCGGCGTAGAAGTGCAGGCGCAGGATCAGGGGGCGCAGCGGGGCCCACCCGCTCTTCGGTGCCGGCGAGGTGGCGGGGTGCGGGGCCTCGTCCGTGGTGGTCGAGGGAGCGATGGTCATCGGCGGGTTTCTCCAGGGACGTCGTCGTGGCCGTGGTGGTGCAGTAGTCGGGGCGGCGGGGCGGGAAGTTCCCGGCGATGTGTGTGGCGCGGGCCACAGTGAGGGGCTGAGGTGGTGGCGGGCCGTGGCATCCTGACGCGATGGGAACTCCCACTGATCGCGCCATGGCCGAGCGGGTCGAGCAACTCCTCGCCGGTGACGGCCCGTTGACCATCGTCGCGGCCGGCGACCCGGTCCTGCGGCGCCCCGCCGCACCCTTCGACGGACAGCTGGAGCCCGAGCTCCTGGCCCGTTTCGTCACGGCCCTGCGCGTCACCATGCACGCGGCCCCGGGCGTCGGACTCGCCGCGCCCCAGGTCGGCGTGGGGCTGCGGATCGCGGTGATCGAGGATCCGGCGCCGGTGCCCGAGGAGGTGCGCCTGGCGCGCGGGCGGGTGCCGCAGCCGTTCCGGGTGCTGGTCAATCCGTCGTACGAGCCGGTCGGCACCGCCCGTGCCGCGTTCTTCGAGGGCTGCCTGAGCGTGCCGGGCTGGCAGGCGGTGGTGGCCCGGCATGCCGAGGTGCGGCTGACCGGGCAGGACGAGCACGGGCGCGCGGTGGACGAGGTGTTCAGCGGCTGGCCCGCACGCATCGTGCAGCACGAGACGGACCACCTTGACGGCACGCTCTACCTCGACCGGGCGGAGCTGCGCTCGCTGTCCTCCAGCCAGGCGATGGCGGACCGCTGGACGCAGCCGACGCCGCACACGGCCGCCCGGGCTCTCGGCTTCGAGCTGCCGTAGACAAAATCGGAGGCGCGCGGCGCACCGCCTCCGTTACCGTGGCCGTGTGTCTACGCCCCGAATTTCCTAGCCGAGGACCCGCTTCCACGCCACCCGTGTGTCCTCTTGGTTGTTCGGAGCGTTCCTTCATGATCACCGTTCGTGATGTCGCCGTGCGCGTGGGCGCGCGTCTGCTGCTGTCCGGCATCTCCTGCCACGTCTCCCCCGGCGACCGTGTGGGCCTGGTGGACCACAACGGCGCCGGGAAGACGACCCTGTTGCGCATCCTCGCCGGGCACGACAGGCCCGACAGCGGCCGGGTGGTCCACGGGCACGGGCTGTGCCTGGGCTACTTCGCGCAGGAACACGACACCCTGGAGGTGGAGTTGACGGTACATCAGCATTTTGCGTCGGCCGTGCCGCACCTCACCGACGGCGAAGTGCGGCACGTGCTGGGCTCGTTCCTGTTCACCGGCGACGACACCGGCAAGCGCGTCGGCGTCCTGTCCGGCGGCGAGAAGACCCGGCTCGCGTTGGCGGGCCTGGTGCACTCGGGCGCGAACGTCCTGCTCCTGGACGAGCCCACCAACAACCTGGACCCGGCCTCCCGCGCCGAGGTGCTGGCCGCGGTGGGCACCTACCCGGGTGCGATCGTCATGGTCACCCACGACGAGGGCGCCATCGAGGCGCTGCGCCCGGACCGGGTCCTGCTGCTGCCGGACGCGGACGAGGACCTGTGGTGCGAGGAGTACCTGAAGCTGGTCGCCTCCTCACAGGCGTGATCCGCGTATGACACGGCTGATACCCATGCCTTCGCCGCCCACGTAACCTTGTTGCCTCACTCCGGAGGGGCATTGAGCAAGGTCGTCTTCGTACACGGCGTCGGCAAGCAGTATCTGAAAGGGCTTCGGCGCACCCACCGACTGCCCGCCCCGCCGCGGTGGGCCGGCTGTGGAACGCCGTCACTGGTGCTCGCCATCGGCTCGACAGCGTCGAACTGGCCCCGGATCCCATACGTTTGCTGCCCCACCAGCGCGCACCTCGACCTTGCCGTCGGCACCCAGCAGGGCATGGTCTTCCTGCGCCCGAGGCTGTCCCGCGTCTGGCGGGACCGCCTCGGCGTCGGCTGACCGGAGGTCAGGAGTCCCGGTACGCCTCCAACAGCCGCAGCCACACCTCGCTGATCGTCGGGTACGACGGCACCGCGTGCCACAGGCGGCCGACGGGGACCCGCCCGGCGACGGCGATGGTGGCGGAGTGGATGAGTTCGCCGACGCCGGGGCCGACGAGGGTGACGCCGCGCAGGATCTCGTCCTCCAGGTCGACGACCATGCGGGCGCGGCCCGTGTAGCCGTCGGCGTACAGGCCGGCCCCGGCCACGGACGACAGGTCCACGTCGACGGCGCGGACGCGGTGCCCGGCCTGCTCCGCCTCGGCCAGGGACAGGCCCACGGCCGCCGCCTCCGGGTCGGTGAAGACGACCTGGGGGACGGCGGTGTGGTCGGCGGTCGCGGCGTGGGCGCCCCACGCCTCGGCGGCGAGGGTCTCCCCGGAGGCGCGCGCGGCGATGGCGGCGCCCGCGATGCGGGCCTGGTACTTGCCCTGGTGGGTGAGCAGGGCGCGCTGGTTGACGTCGCCGACCGCGTACAGCCAGTCGTGCCCGGTGACGCGGAGGCTGTCGTCGACCGGGAGCCAGGAGCCGGGTTCCAGGCCGATCGTCTCCAGGCCGATGTCGTCGGTGCGCGGGGCGCGGCCGGTGGCGAACAGGATCTCGTCGGCCTCGATGCGGTCGCCGGTGCCGGTGCGCACCACGACGGTGCCGTTCTCGCGGGTCACCGACTCCACCGAGGTGCCGGTGCGGACGTCCGCGCCCGCCTCGGTGAGCGCCTCGGCGACCAGTTCCCCGGCGAAGGGCTCCATGCGGGCCAGCAGGCCCTTGCCGCGCACCAGCATGGTGACCGTCGAGCCGAGAGCCTGCCAGGCCGTGGCCATCTCGGTGGCGACCACCCCGCCGCCGACCACGACCAGCCGGCCGGGCGCCTCCTTGGCGCTTGTGGCCTCGCGGCTGGTCCAGGGCCGGACGTCGGCGAGTCCGGGCAGGCGGGGCAGGGCGGCGCGGCTGCCGGTGGCGACGGCGACCGCGTGCCGGGCGGTCAGCACGTGCTGTCCGCCGTCCGGGCCGGTCACGGTCACCGTGCGCGGCCCGGTGAGCCGCCCGTGCCCGCGGTACAGGTCGGCGCCGATGCCGTCGAGCCACCCGACCTGTCCGTCGTCCTGCCAGTTCGAGGTGTGGTAGTCCCGGTGGGCGAGGACCGCCGGCGCGTCGAGGGTGCCCTGCACCGCCTGGCGCAGGCCCGGCACGCGGCGGGCGTCGGCGCGGGCGATGACGGGGCGCAGCAGGGCCTTGCTGGGCATGCACGCCCAGTACGAGCACTCGCCCCCGACCAGCTCGCTCTCCACGACCGCGGTGGTGAGACCGGCCGCCCGGGTGCGGTCGGCGACGTTCTCCCCCACAGGCCCGGCCCCGAGCACCACCACGTCGTACGCGTTGGTTTCCGTTTCCGTCATGGAGTCAGTCTGGTGGGTGGTGTGCGCCGTGGCCACACGGGTAAGCGCGCGGAATACGTGACCGGTCGGCCGTGTTGTGAGGTCGGCCTGCCCCGACACCAGGAAGAGGGAAACACGCCATGAGCAGCACCGTGGAGCTCACCAAGGAGAACTTCGACCAGATGGTCACGGACAACGAGTTCGTCCTGATCGACTTCTGGGCGTCCTGGTGCGGGCCGTGCCGTCAGTTCGCCCCTGTCTACGAGAAGGCGGCCGATGAGAACCCCGACCTTGTGTTCGGGAAGGTGGACACGGAGGCGCAGCCGGAGCTGGCCGCGGCCTTCGGTATCCAGTCGATCCCCACGCTGATGATCGTCCGGGACCAGGTGGCCGTGTTCGCGCAGCCGGGCGCGCTGCCCGAGTCCGCCCTGGAAGACGTCATCGGGCAGGCGCGCAAGCTGGACATGGACGAGGTCCGCAAGGCGATCGCCGAGCAGCAGGGTCAGCAGGCTCCCCAGGGCGAGTAACCCCTGGAAGGCGAGTAACCCCTAGAAGGGGTATGGCGCCACGTCCCCGCGCACCGTCGTCCAGCGCACGTCGGTGAAGGCCTCCAGGTTGGCCTCGCCGCCGAAGCGGGCGCCGGTGCCGGAGGCGGCGATGCCGCCGAAGGGTGCCACGGCCTCGTCGTTCACTGTCTGGTCGTTGATGTGGACGATGCCGGTCGGGATGCGCTCGGCCAGGTCGAGGCCGCGCGCGGTGTCGCGGGTGACGATGCCGAGGGAGAGGCCGTACGGGCTGTCCGCGGCCAGTGCGGCGGCCTCGTCGGGGTCGGTGAAGGGGCGTACGGGGGCCACGGGGCCGAAGACCTCCTCCGCGTAGGCGGGGGTGCCGTCGCCCACGTCGGCGAGGACGGTCGGCCGGTAGAAGAGCCGGTCGTGGGTGCCGCCCGCGGCGAGCTTGGCGCCCTGTGCGGTGCTGGACTCGACCAGGCCGTGGATCTTGGAGAGCTGTCCCGCGTCGATGACGGGGCCCAGGTGGACCTGCTCGCGGTGCGGGTCACCGACGGCGAGCGAGTCCGCCTTGGCGGCCAGCCGCGCCACGTACTCGTCGTACACCGAGGCGTGGACCAGGTGGCGGCCGGTGGTCATGCAGATCTGGCCCTGGTGGAAGAAGGAGCCCCAGGCGGCGGTGGAGATCACCCCGTCGAGGTCGGCGTCCTCCAGCACGATCAGCGCCGAGTTCCCGCCCAGTTCCAGGTGCGCGCGCTTGAGGTGCCGCCCGGCCGCCTCGCCCACCGCGCGGCCGGCCGCCGTCGAGCCGGTGAAGGAGATGACCGGCACCCGCGGGTCGGCGACCAGGGCCTGCCCCGCCTCCGGGCCGCCCGGCAGGACGTGCAGCAGCCCCTCGGGCAGGCCCGCCTCGGCGAAGACCGCGGCGAGGGACAGTCCCCCGCAGACGGCCGTGCGCGGGTCCGGCTTCAGGACGACGGCGTTGCCGAGCGCGAGCGCCGGGGCGACGGAGCGGATGGACAGGATGAGCGGGGCGTTGAACGGGGAGATCACACCGACGATGCCGACCGGGACGCGCCGCGTGTACGACAGGCGCGGTGCCTCGGTGGGCAGCACCTGCCCGGTCGGCCGGGAGGCGAGCGCGGCGGCCTCGTAGCACTCCTGCGCGGCGACGTGCAGTTCGAAGTCCGCCTTGCCGGGGATCGAGCCGGACTCGCGCACCAGCCACTCGCGCAGCTCGGCGGCCTGCGCAGCGAACAGGTCGCCGGCCTTGCGCAGGATCCCGGCGCGGACGAAGTGCGGGGTTCGGGCCCACTCCCGCTGGGCGGCGCTGCCGGCCCCGGCCGCCGCCGTGACGTCCTCTGCGGTGGCGAGGGTGACGGCGCCGAGCGTCTCGCCGGTGGCGGGCTCGGTGATGGTGTACTCAGGTCCCGTCAGGGTGCGGGACTGCCAGGTCGTGGGGTCGAGCAACGGCATGACGGCTCTCCGTTCGGTCACCAACGGGACTCACAGGGTGAGCGGAAGTCCCGCGTAGTTCGCGGCCAGTTCGGCGGCGGCATGGCGGGATGCGGCGATCCGGCGCAACCGGGCGAGCTGCAACCGGTGATCGAACGCATCCCCGTTTGGTTGAGCGTGCAACATCCTAGTCATGTCGTACGAGAAACGGGTGGCCTGCCACACACGCCGCAGACACAACTCGGAGTACCTGTCGAGAAGCTGCGTGGAACCTGTGCGGTGCAATTCGGTGAAAGCCCGGGCGAGGATCCGTACATCGGATACGGCGAGGTTGAGGCCCTTGGCGCCGGTCGGCGGCACGATGTGGGCGGCGTCGCCGGCGAGCAGGAGCCGCCCGTGGCGCATCGGCTCGTGGACGTGGCTGCGCATCGATGTCACGGACTTGGCGGTGATCGGGCCGCGGCGCAGGGTCCAGTCGGCGTCGATCGCGAAGCGGGCGGCCAGTTCGTCCCAGATCCGCTCGTCGGGCCAGTCGGCGGGGTCGGTGCCGTTCGGGACCTGGAGGTAGAGCCGGGAGACGTTCGGGCCCCGCATGCTGTGCAGGGCGAAACCGCGCTCGCCGCGCGCGTAGACCAGTTCGTCGCAGGACGGGGCGACATCGGCGAGGACACCGAGCCAGGAGTACGGGTAGTCATGCGCGTACGTCCGGCTCACCGCGGCCGGGACGGCGTCGCGGGCGATGCCGTGGAAGCCGTCGCAGCCGGCGACCCAGTCGCAGGCCAGAGTCCGCTCGCGGCCTTCGTGCCGGAACCGCACGACGGGCGAGGCGCTCTCCGGCTGCTCCACGGCGACCGCCTCCGCCTCGAACAACAGCGGTGGCCCGTCGGACAGTTGGAGCGCGACGAGGTCCTTCACGATCTCGGTCTGGGCATAGATCGTGACGGTGCGGCCGCCGGTGAGGGCGGGGAAGTCGAGATGGTGCCGCTCCCGGTCGAAGCGCAGCTCGATGCCCTGGTGCACCAGGCCCTCGGCGTCGAGCCGGCCGGCGGCGCCGGCCTCGCGCAGCGCGTCGACCGTGCCCTGCTCCAGCATGCCCGCGCGCTGGCGCTGCTCGACGTACGCGCGCGTCCGGCTCTCCAGGACCACGCAGTCGATGCCCTCGCGGTGCAGCAGGCGGGCGAGCAGCAGTCCCGCGGGGCCACCGCCGATGATCCCGACCGTCGTGCGCATGACGCGCCTCCCGTGGGTCAGCTGGAGTCGCGGTGCACCACCGTGGCTCCCAGCACCTTGTGCGTCTCGGGCGCGGCGCCGGGCTCGCGCACCGCGCGGTCGACCAGTTCGGCGAGGTCGCGGCCGGACGGCAGCTCGATGTGGACCGTGCTCAGCCGGGGCCGCAGCAGGCGGCCGAGCATCAGGTCGTCGGCGCCGATCACGGCGGTCTCCTCCGGGACGGCGACGCCCTCGTCCTGCAGGGCGCGCATCAGCAGCATCGCGTACTCGTCGTTGTACGCGAACACCGCGTCGAGGTCGAGGGCGGGCCAGCGGGCGGCGAGCCGCGCCGCGGCCTCCTCGTCGTAGGCGAGGGGCAGTTCGGTGACCGTGGCATCCGTGCCCTGCACGGCCTGCCGGACGCCGTCGAGGCGGGGTCTGGAGAACATCTCCAGTCCTCGTCCCCGGGGCACCACGACGCCGATCCGGCGCCGGCCGCGGTCGTACAGGTGGCTGCCGGCACAGTGGCCGACGGCCTCGTGGTCCATGAGCAGGGCGTGGGCCCCCTCGACGGTCTCGGGGCCGAGGGTGACCACGGCTCGGGCGCCGGAGCGCTTGAGCACCGCCACGGCCTGCGGGCCGATCCCGGGGCCGGGCACCAGGACGGCGACCGGCCGCAGCTCTGCCCAGGCGCGGGCGGCGTCGTCGCCGTGCGGACCGGTGGTGCCGTACTGGACGACGGTGTAGTCGAGGCGGCTGAGCGCGCCCTGGAGGTCGGCGATGAACTGGCTGTAGAGCGGTCCGACCGGGAAGGCAGGCGCGGGCATCAGGACCATGCGGCTGTGCCCGGCGCGCAGACTGCGGGCCGCGGCGTGCGGCACGTACCCCAGTTCCTTCGCCGCCTCGTGCACCCGACGGCGGGTGGGTTCACTGATCCGTACGGCGCTGGTGTTGTTGAGGACGTAGGAGACGGTCGCGCGCGAGACGCCGGCCAGGCGGGCCACATCGGCGCTCGTGGGCACGGAGCGCGGCGGTGCGACAGACGCGGGCGCGGGCGTTTTCGGTATCTGCACCATGACGTACGGCATCTTGGCAGAAGCCGACGGCGCGGTGACGGGCGGGGGAACTCCGCCCGCACCGGGGGCGGTTGTCACGGTGCCGGCGGATCGGTGCGGGTGACGCGGGCCACCAGGTCGGCCCAGCCCGCCTCCAGCCGTTCCATGGGCATGCCGCACTGCCTGGTCAGGTGGTGGATCAGGGCGGCGTCGAGATAGCCCATCAGCGTGTGGGCGAGCAGGTCGCTGTCCGCGTCCGGCACCGCCTGGCGCAGCAGCATGGCCACATGGCCGCGCTGGAAGCGGCGCGGCGCGCTGGTGTGCCGGCGGCCCGCGTCCGGCTCGGCCGCGAGTTGCAGCTCCAGCTCGTCGCCGGCCCGGCGCAGCATCGCACAGCCGAACGCCCGCAGCCGCTCCACCGGCGGCGCGCCGGGCCCCAGCGGCGGGGGGCCGCCGAGGAACGCGGCCTGGAACTTGCGCTCCGAGTGGTCCAGCAGGGCCGTCAGCAGGCCGGTGCGGTCGCCGAAGCGCCGGAAGACCGTGCCCTTGCCCACGTTGGCCGCCGCGGCCACCGCCTCCATCGTGACGCCGGCCGCGCCGTGCTCCGCGACCAGGCGGGCCGCGGCGTCCAGCAGCTTGGCCCGGTTGCGCGCGGCGTCGGCGCGCAGGCACGGCTCGTCCTCCGCGGAGCCGAGCTGCAGCAGCTCGGGGGGCTCGAACTCCGCGGACCTCGCAAAGGGCGGCAGGGAGGCGGTCATGAGACCAGCGTAAAGCATCGGGAATGAAACTGGACCGCGGTCCGGTTAAGGTGCTACAAACGAAGCGGACCTCGGTCCGGTTTTGCTACCGCGGTATTTCGCGCACGGTTTTCCCCTAGGGAGTTCGCATGTCTGTTCGTATCCTCGCACTCGTCGGCAGCCTCCGCGCAGGTTCGCACAACCGCCAGCTCGCCGAGGCGGCCGTGAAGCTCGCGCCCGAGAGCGCCGAGGTGAACCTGTTCGAGGGCCTGGCCGAGGTGCCCTTCTACAACGAGGACATCGACGTGGAGGGCAACGTTCCGGCCGCCGCCGCCAAGCTCCGGGAGGCCGCGGCCGGCGCCGACGCGCTGCTGCTCTTCACGCCGGAGTACAACGGCACCATTCCGGCCGTCCTGAAGAACGCCATCGACTGGCTGTCCCGCCCGTTCGGCGCCGGCGCGCTGACCGGCAAGCCGGTCGCCGTGGTCGGCACCGCCTTCGGCCAGTACGGCGGCGTGTGGGCGCAGGACGAGACCCGCAAGTCCCTGGGCGTCGCGGGCGCCAAGGTGCTGGAGGACATCAAGCTGTCCATCCCCGGCTCGATGACCCGCTTCGCCGAGACCCACCCGGCCGACGACGCCGAGGTCGCCGCCCAGCTGACCGAGGTCATCGCGCGCGTGCACGGCACGGCGTCGGAGCCTGCCGCGGCCTGACGACGGCCATGGCCCGCACCTTTGAGGGGACCGGAGCAATCACGCTCCGGCCCCCTCCGGCGCACCCGGGCACGGAGGGCTCCGCGGCACGACCGGCCTTCGCGGGGGCGCCGGGCGCCGTACCGCGTGACCGGCCCTCCCGGTATGTCGAAGCCGTACGACTCGGCAGGCACCCGGAGCCGGCTCCGCGCGTGCCGCGCCCCGGCCGGTCAGGCGACCGCCGTCGGGGCCAGCTCCCGCAGTTCGGCCAGTGCGGCGGCGACGGCCGGGCGGGCGTGACCGCCGCCGCGGGTGCAGGTCAGGAGTTTGCGGTGCGGGTTGCCGGTGCAGCGCACCCGGACGATCGGCAGGTGCGGGGTCAGGTGGGCCAGCCGCGGGATCAGGGCGACACCCAGCCTGTGGGCGACGAGATGAGCCATCACGTTCCAGTCCATGGCGTGGTGGACGATGTCCGGCGTGAACCCGGCCTCGCCGCACGCGGACAGCACATGCGGCCGGCACGGGCTGTCCGGGACCGGCGCGATCCACTCCTCGTGGGCCGCCTCGGTGAGGGCGACGCGCTCCCGCCCGGCGAGCGCATGCCCCTCGGGGACGATCAGATCGAACGGATCGTCCAGCAGCGGCTGCTGGTCGAAGCGGGCGTCGCTGAGCGGCGGGTTGTAGACGGTCGCCTCGACGATCGCCAGGTCGACCTCGCCCTCGAAGAGCAGGTTGAAGCTCTCCGGCACCTCCGTCTCCTGAATCCGCACCGTCAGCCGCGGATGGCGTTCCCGCAGCTGGGCCGCCATCGGCGCGAGCAGCACGGACACGGCCAGCGGGAACCCGCTCGTGCGCAGCGGCCCGGCGGGCGTGTCATGGTCGGCGCGCAGGTCGAGTTCGGCCAGTTCCCAGCGGGCTTCGATCGCGTCGGCGTGCGCGAGCAGGCTCTCGGCGGCCGGCGTGAGCCGTACCCCGCGCCCCTGCGGCTCCAGCAGGTCGACGCCCAGGTCGCGGGCGAGCTGCCGGATCTGCTGGGAGGCGGCGGACGGGGTGAAGTGCAGGGCACGGGCGGCCGCGGTGACCGTGCCGTAGTGGGCGACCGCCCTCAGGACGTGCAACCGGCGTAGGTCAATCATGAAGTCCACGCTTCATGGTCAAATCCACAAAGTCAACCTGGACGTGTAAGGATGCGGGGCTGCACCCTGGCTGTGTCGCGACGGTCGAATCAGCCATGACCTACGAGGAGTTGCCATGATCAGCACGACCGGCGCCGTCTGCCCGCACTGCGGCTGGCCGGACGGAGCCGAGCCGTTCCAGGTGGTGTCCCGGCACGCCACCGCGGCGGGCGGCACGGTATGGACCCGTTGCGGCTGCGGCTCGCTACAGGTCCGGGTCGTCGACGACTGCGGCATGCGCGTCGTCTCCCGCAGCCGGCCCCCCGCTCAGTCGAGCTGGGCGAGCCGCTGAACGGCCGGGGCCGCGAACCGCTCGATCCATCCGGCGGGTTCGCCCAGGCGCGGGCCAAGGATGACGGTGTCGATGCCGAGCTTGGTGTAGCCGGCGGAGATCTCCCGGGTGAAGCCGTCCAGGTCCTCGGTGGTGGCGGCCCGGCCGGTGTAGACAATCGTCTTGCGGATCGTGTCGTAGTCGCGGCCCACGGCCTCGCAGTGTCCGCGCAGCACGTCGAGCTTGTGCCGGAACTCCTCGGGCGAGGAGACGATCAGGTTGCAGGCGCCGGCGTACTGCGCGACCAGCCGCAGCGTCTTCCGCTCCCCTCCCCCGCCGACCATGATCTCGGGGTGCGGTGCGCTGACCGGCGCCGGTACGCACAGGGTCTCGGCAAGCCGGTAGTGCTTGCCCTCGAACGGCCCGTTGTCGTCCGGGTCCCACATCTTCAGGCAGATCCGCAGGGTCTCCTCCAGCCGTTCGAAACGCTCGGCCACCGGCGGGAACGGCACGCCGAGGCCGCGGTGCTCGCGGTCGTACCAGGCCGCGCCGAGGCCGAGCGTGGCCCGGCCGCCGGACAGCACGTCCAGCGTGGTGGCGATCTTGGCGAGCAGGCCGGGGTGCCGGTACGTCACTCCGGTCACCAGGGCGCCGAGCCGGACGGTGGAGGTGTGGCCGGCGAGGTAGCCGAGGGTCGTGTAGGCCTCCAGCATGGGGTCCTCTGCGCGGTCGTTGAAGTCCATCTGGAAGTAGTGGTCCATCACCGACAGCCAGCTCAGGCCCGCCGCCTCGGCCGCGGCACCCGCGGCGGCCAGCTCGGCGCCCAGTGCGGAGCCACCTCCGGAGTGGTCGAACCGGTTGATGTGCACGCCCACGCGCATGTCCGTCTCCGCTCGCTCGCACCTTCGCAGACACCTGGGACGCTAGATCTTGGAGCCCGCTCCAAGTCAAGGGTCGCAGGCGGGCGGGGTGGGCGTCATTGACAGCTACCCCGGACGGACCGTTGGATTTGACTCCGGCGGCCGGATCGGGGCGGCCGGTCAGAGGCAGGAGGCGGGAGCGTGCAGCGGTTTCCCCTGTCCGGGGTCACGGTGGTCAGCCTGGAGCAGGCCGTGGCCGCGCCGTACGCCACCCGGCAGCTCGCCGACCTCGGCGCCCGCGTGATCAAGGTGGAGCGGCCGGGGGACGGCGACTTCGCCCGGCGCTACGACACCACCGTCCACGGCCACTCCAGCTATTTCGTGTGGCTGAACCGCTCCAAGGAGTCCCTCACGCTGAACCTCAAGGACCCGCGGGGCCGCGAGATCCTGCACCGGCTCCTGGACGGCGCCGACGTGTTCGTGCAGAACCTCGCACCGGGCGCCGCAGGTCGCCTCGGCCTGGACGCCGGGAGCCTGACCCGGCACGGGCCGCGGCTGATCCCGTGCACGATCTCCGGGTACGGCACGAGCGGCCCGTGGGCCGACCGCAAGGCCTACGACCTGCTGGTGCAGTGCCAGACCGGGCTCGTGTCGCTGACCGGCACCGCCGAGGAGACCGCCCGGACCGGGATCTCCGTCGCCGACATCGCGGCCGGGATGTACGCCTACAGCGGCATCCTCACCGCCCTGTACACGCGCGCCACCACCGGCGAGGCCCACCCGGTGGAGGTCTCCCTGTTCGAGGCGCTCGCGGAGTGGATGGGCCAGCCCGCCTACTACACCCGCTACGGCGGCACCCAGCCCCCGCGCATGGGCACCCAGCACGCCACCATCGCGCCGTACGGGACGTACCGGGCCGCCGACGGCAGGGAAGTGCTGTTCTCGATCCAGAACGAGCGCGAGTGGGCCGCCCTGTGCGCGGACTTCCTGGGCCGGCCGGAGCTGACGGACGATCCGCGCTTCTCCACCGGGTCCGCGCGCGTCGCCCACCGCGCGGAGCTGGGCGCCGTCGTCGCCGAGCGCGTGGCCCGCTCCGGCGCCGCGGAGATCCTCAAGGACCTGGAGGACATCGGCATCGCCTGCGCCGGCGTGAACGACGTCGCCGCCTTCCTGGACCACCCGGTCCTGGCTGCCCGCGACCGCTGGCACGAGGTGCCAGTGCCGGGTGCCACAGTCCAGGCCCTGCGCCCGCCGGCCGACCTCGCGGGCGTGCCCGCGCGCATGGATCCCGTACCGGACGTGGGCGAGCACACCGAGGCGATCCTCACGGAACTGGGCCGCACCGGGGAGGACATCGCTGCGCTACGGGCGGACGGTGTGGTCTGAGCGGCCCCCTGTGGGCCGACCGGGCGCTGCCATGCGGACGATGATGTTGCACGGCGACCGTGTTGACCGCGGCCTTCGAGGCCGGGTAGGCCGCCCTAGCCCTGGTCGCAGACCTGCACGAGACCGCCGGCCGAACCCGGCACGCGCGGCGCCGAACGGCTCGCCCTGCTGGAGGCGGCACGCACCCTCGCACCGGCGCCGGCGGGCTCACCCGAGGTCAGTCCCGCACCGGCCGCTCCGCCGCGCTGCGCGCCTGCTCCTCGGCCTCCTGCTTCTTCGACGCCCGCAGGCTGGTGATCGTGGTGACGACCAGGACCGTGCAGATCACGCCGAGCGAGACCGGGATGCTGATCTCGGGGACGTGGACGCCGGACTCGTGCAGCGCGTGCAGCACCAGCTTGACGCCGATGAAGCCGAGGATGATCGACAGGCCGTAGCTGAGGTGCACCAGCTTCTTCAGCAGGCCGCCGATGAGGAAGTACAGCTGCCTGAGGCCCATCAGGGCGAAGGCGTTCGCGGTGAAGACGATGTACGGGTCCTGGGTCAGGCCGTAGATGGCGGGGATCGAGTCGAGGGCGAACAGCACGTCGGTGGATCCGATCGCGAGCATCACGACCAGCATCGGGGTCATGATCCGCTTGCCGTTTTCCTCGATCCACAAGCTTGGTGCCGTGGTACCGGTCGGCCACGCCGAAGCGGCGCTCCGCCATCTTCAGCAGCTTGTTCTCCTGGTACTCCTCCTCGTGCTCCTCCTTTCGGGCGTCCTGGATCAGCTTCCAGGCGGTCCAGATGAGGAAGCATCCCCGCCGGAGCGGTCCCACCTGCAGAACGGCTCATCCGGGCGGTCATCCCGCAGCCGCCGCCTCAGGCAGTGGCGCGGCCTGGCCATGCGTACCGACACTCGCCATCGCCCGCCAAGCCGCACTCCACCTCGCGGCCATCCTCATCTGGCCCGCGGATGACCACACCAGACAGAACCTAGTGCCTGACCGGGCGCTGTCCGTGCAGGGCCTGGAGGACGTCGTCGTCGGTCAGCTGGTCGAAGTCCTCGTACCACAGGCCCACGGCCATGAATGCGGCCGGCTGGTGCAGGCAGATCAGCTCGTCCGTCTCGCTCTGCAGCAGGTCGGCCGCCTCGGGCGAGGCCACCGGCACCGCCAGCACGACCCGCTCGGGGTCCGCTTCGCGTACGGCGCGCAGGGCGGCTCGGGCGGTCGAGCCGGTCGCCAGGCCGTCGTCGACGACGATCGCGGTGCGGCCCCGCAGCTCGGGCGCGGGCCGCCCCTGCCGGTAGAGCTCCTCGCGGCGGCGCAGTTCGGCGCGCTCCCGCTCGACGATGGGCGCGAGCGTGGCCTCGCTCAGGCCCAGCCGGTCCAGGGCCCGTTCGTCGTAGAGCGGCTCGGCGTCCCCGGCGATGGCGCCGACGCCGAGCTCCTCCTGGAACGGTGCGCCGATCTTGCGTACGACGAGCACGTCGAGCGGGGCGTCGAGTGCGTCAGCGACCTCGCGCGCCACGGCGACGCCGCCGCGGGGCAGGGCGAGGACGACGGGATGCGGCAGGGCGCCCTTCTCCTGCCGGACCCGCAGCTGTTCGGCCAGTTCCCGGCCGGCCTGCCGGCGATCGCGGAACCGCATGGCGGTTGCGCCCCCTTCTCTCCTTGTGTCCCTCGCGCCATCCTTGCGTCCCTCACGGGAGACGGCGGCCCCCTTCGGCCCGGCACCCGCGTACCCGCTCGGCCGCCGTCGATGCACCCGGCCGACGCGGGTGTTTCCGTCCTCGCCGCGCAGGCAACCCGAGACCGTACGCAGGGCGTGCCCGCCCCGCTCCGCCGGTGCCCCGGGCCCCGGCCCGACCCGACGTGACGGGAGCTTCCGGATGACCACCGCCCCCTCGCACGCGCCTCCGCCGCCCGCCCTGCCGGGCCCGACCATCGGCGTGCTCGGTTCGTACGGCGGTTTCAACATCGGCGACGAGTCGATCCTGGCCTGCGTGCTGGGCTGTCTGCGGGCCCGGCGGCCGCACGCCCGGATCGTCGTGTTCAGCCGGGACGCCCGGCACACCCGCGCCCACCACCGCACCGCCGACGAGGTGGTCGACTGGGAGGGCGTCAGCCGCGGCCATGTGATGGAGGCGCTGGCCGGCCTGGACCTGCTGGTGCTGGGCGGCGGCGGGATCCTGTACGACGGGGAGGCGCGCCGGTACCTGCGGCTGGTGCGCGCCGCGCAGGAGCGGGGCGCGCGCACCTTCGCCTACGCCGTCGGCGCCGGTCCGCTGCGGGAGGCGGAGGACCGGGAGGCCGTGCGCACGGTGCTGCCGGACATGGACGACGTGGTGGTGCGCGACGGGGAGTCCCGGCTGGTGCTGGAGGAGGTGGGTGTCGAGCGCGAGGTCACCGTCACCGCCGACCCGGCGCTGCTGCTGGCGCCGGAGCCGTTCACCGAGCAGATGATGCGCCACGAGGGCGTGCCCACCGACGCCCGGCTGGTGGGGATGTCGGTGCGCGAGCCGGGCCGGGCGGCCGAGAAGCTGGACGAGGGCGACTACCACGCGCTGCTCGCCGACGTCGCGGACTTCCTGATCTTGCGCCTGGACGCGCATGTGGTGTTCCTGCCGATGGAGCGGCACGACGTACGGCACGCGCACGCCGTGCTGTCCCACATGACCGCACCGGACAAGGGCCGCATCCTGAACGGCTCCTACACCCCGGGGCAGCTCCTCGGCTTCATGAGCCATCTGGACCTGGCCGTCGGGATGCGCCTGCACTTCGTGATCTTCGCGGCGCTCGCCGGGCTGCCGGTGCTGCCGCTGCCCTACTCCGGCAAGGTCTTCGACTTCGCCCGCCGGATGGGCGCGCCGGCGCTGGTCGGTGTGGCGCGGGAGCAGGCCGGGCTGCTGCTCGCGGAGGTCGACCGGCTGTGGGACGAGTATCCGCAGCGCCGCGCGGACCTGCACGCGCGGGTGCGGGAACTGTCCGGCCTGGCCCGGCAGACGTGCACGCGGTGCGGGGCACTGCTCGACGAGCTGGACACCAACGAACCGGACGGGGACGCCGGGCGGCCACCGTCTCCGCCACCCCGCCGCCTGAGCGCCTGACGCGGCGCCGGATGTGCGGGCCGTGCCGAGTCGTCCGCCGGAGGAGACCGATGCCAATCCTGCAAGAGCCCCGAGAGCCCCGCACGGTCACCCTGCCACGGCGGCCCGCCCGGCACGGGGGCCGCACCGACGTCCTGGTGGTCGGCGGTGGCCCGGCCGGCTGCGCCGCCGCCCTCGCCGCGGCCGACGCCGGCGCGGACGCCGTCCTCGTGGAGCGATACGGGTTCCTCGGCGGCAACGCCACCGCGGCGCTGGTCATGCCGCTGATGTCGTTCCACAACGAGCACAAGCAGGCCACGTTCACCGAATCCGGCGAGGACGCCCGGCTGCTGCCCACCGACCACGGCGAGGGAGAGCCGGTGGTCGCGGGTGTCCTGTGGCGGCTTCTGGACCAGCTCATGGGGCGCGGCGGCTGCCTCAAACCCTCCCCGAAGACCGGGTACACGGTCCCCTTCGACCCGGAGCTGTTCAAGCTGGTCCTGCTCGACATGATGGACGAGGCCGGGGTGCGGATGCTGTTCCACGCCTTCGCCTCGACCGCGCTGCGGCTCGACGACGGCTGGCGGGTGGTGTTCGAGACCAAGTCCGGGCCGATCGTGATCGATGCCGGTGCGGTCGTGGACGGCACCGGCGACGGCGATGTCGCCGCAGCGTGCGGGGCGCCGTACGAGCTCGGGCGGCCGGAGGACGGTCTGGTGCAGCCGATGACGCTGATGTTCCGGGTCGCGGACTTCGCACGGCCGGACTTCGCCGACTACGTGCGGGAGCATCCCGACCAGTGGCGCGGGGTGCACGGCCTGTGGGACCTGGTGGAGGAGGCCAGGGCGGACGGCGACCTGCGGTTGCCGCGCGAGGACATCCTGTTCTTCGCGACTCCGCATCCGCGCGAGGTGAGCGTCAACAGCACCCGTGTGACGAGGGTGCTCGGCACGAACGTGTGGGACCTCACGCGGGCCGAGTACCGGGCCCGGCACCAACTGGCGCAGATCGACCGGTTCCTGCGCACCCGTGTGCCGGGCTTCGAGGAGTCGTACATAGTGCAGAGCGGCACCCACGTCGGTGTACGGGAGACCCGCCGCGTCCTCGGCGACTACCAGCTGACGGGCCACGACATCCTGGCCGCCCGGCCCTTCCACGACGTCGTCGCGCACGGCGCCTACCCGGTCGACATCCACAACCCGCGCGGCTCCGGCACCGTCCTCAAACGGGTCCCCACGGGCCACTTCTACGACATCCCGCTGCGTTGTCTGGTGCCGCGGGGCATCGACCGGTTGCTGGTCGCCGGCCGGTGCATCTCCGGTACGCACGTGGCGCACTCGTCGTACCGGGTCATGCCGATCGCGATGGCGACCGGCCAGGCGGCCGGGGTGTGCGCCGCGCTGTCCGTGCGCCTCAGGCGCGGTCCGAGGGCCGTGCCGTACCGGCTCGTGCAGCGGGAGCTGCTGCGGCAGGGCGCCCGGCTGCGCTTCGACAGGCCCGCGGCGGCGGGCTGACCGTCACCCGGCTGCGGCCCTGAGGCGGTCGTCGCACCACTGCCGGGCGGTCTCCGCGACCCGGTCGAGGGCGCCGGGCTCCTCGAAGAGGTGGGTGGCGCCGGGCACCACGTGCAGGCTGTGCGGGGGGTGCAGCCGCCGGGCCGCCTCCTCGTTGAGCCGCATCACCTCGTGGTCCTGGCCGCCGACGATCAGCAGCACCGGCGACCGTACGGCCTCCAGGGCGTCCCCGGCCAGGTCGGGCCGGCCGCCGCGCGACACGACGGTCAGCACCCGGTCCGGCCGTTGGGCGGCGGCGACCAGGGCCGCGGCGGCACCGGTGCTCGCGCCGAACAGGGCGACGCGCAGGCCCTGCGTCTCGGGCTGCTCCTGGAGCCAGTCGATCGCGGCCACCAGGCGGCGGCCCAGGAGGGGGATGTCGAAGCGGTGTTCGGCGGTGAGCGCGTCCTGCCGTTCCTCCCGCTCGGTGAGCAGGTCCATCAGCAGGGTGCCGAGTCCGGCGGTGCGCAGTTCGGCGGCGACGCGCCGGTTGCGCGGGCTGTGCCGGGAGCTGCCGCTGCCGTGCGCGAACAGCACCACGGCCCGCGCGGGCTCCTCCGGTACCACGAGGTCGCCCGCCAGGGTCGTGCCGTCGGCGGGCACCGTGACCAGCTGGGAGATCATCACCGATCCCCTCTTCCTCGATCCGTCGATCCATCGATCCGTCAATACGGCGACACATCGATACGTCGTTGCGTTCTGGCTGTCCCCCGCCGCGTACCCGCGATGGCGCCGGGCTCCCACCCTCGCCGCGGCGGGTCAGGACGCGGCGACCGCCGACGGGGCGTCGGCGTCGTCTCCCCGCGCCGGAATGTCGTCGGCCAGGCCCGCGGCATCGTCCTGCACGTCTTCCTCTTCGGGTGCCACGTGCAGGAGGCGGGCCTTGGTCAGCAGGTTCTCCACCGTGGCCTCGACGTCGAGGCGCTGCTCGAGGCGGGCGAGGCTGCCGGGGGTGGTGCGGGTCGCCACGCGCCGGGGCGCGAGCAGCGTGCAGCAGTCCTCGTCGGGCAGGCGGGAGATCTCGGCGGTGCCCAGGCGGCGGGCCTCCGCCATGATCTCCTCCTTGTCCCACGCCAGCAGCGGCCTGAGCAGCGGCAGCGTGGCCACGTCCTCGACGGTGGCCAGGTTGGACAGGGTCTGGCTGGAGACCTGGCCCAGGCTGTCGCCGGTGACCAGGGCCTGCGCGCCGTGGCGGCGGGCGAGCCGGTCGGCGGCGCGCACCATCAGCCGGCGCTGGGCGACCACGTGCAGGGATCCGGCGCCGACCAGGGCCAGCTCCCGCTGGGCGTGCCCGAGCGGGATCAGCCACAGCCGCCCTTCGCCCTGGTAGCGGGCGAGCCGGCGCACCAGGGCATACGCCTTGTAGGCCGAGGAGGGCCCGGTCAGCGGGGCGCCGGTGAAGTGCACGAAGTCGCAGGCCAGGCCGCGGCGCATGGCGCGGTGGGCGGCGACCGGGGAGTCGTAGCCGCCGGACAGCAGCGCCAGGGCGCGGCCGCTGCATCCGACGGGCAGCCCGCCGCGGCCGTGGTGACGCTCGACGGCGACGAAGATCTCCCGCCGGTCCACCTCGACGGCGACCTCCACGTCCGGGGTGCTCAGGTCGACGGGCCAGCCCAGCTCGGTGCCGATCTCCGCGCCGATGAGGGCGGCCAGCTCCCCGGAGGTGAGCGGGAAATCCTTCTGCCGGCGCCGGGCCCGCACCGCGAAGCGGGGCACGCTGCGGTCGGGGCGTGCGCCCCGGGCCAGCTCGACGGCGGCCGCGGCGGCCGCCTCCGGGGTACGGTCCACGCGCAGCGCGGGCTGCACCACGCTGACGCCGATCACCTCACGGGCCCGGGCGACCAGCTCGGCGTGCAGACCGGGCCGGCCCGGCGCGGACAGCACGATCACCCCGCGCCTGCGGCGGACCCGCACGCCGGGGCCGAGGCCGGCCACGGACCGGCGCACGTTGTCCAGCAGCTGCTGCTCGAAGCGCCCCCGGTTGCGTCCCTTGAGCGCGAGTTCTCCGTATTTCAGCAGGACACACGGCTGCCGCATGCCCCTACCCCTTCCCGCTCGCGCCTCGGCGCACGCGCCCGGCACCGAAGGGTGCACGCACGGAGGCTTCTCCTCCCCCGTGCGTGCGCTCCTCGCGCCGGGAGGCACGCACTCGTGCCTCGCGACTCAGCCCTTCCCTCCGATCGGGATGCGGCGTCGCTTGGTGCCGCCCGCCTTCGGCAGCCGGACCGTGAGGACGCCGTCGGTGAGGTCGGCCTCGACCTTCTCGCCGTCCACGCCGCTGGGCAGGCTGGTGCGGTAGAAGAACCGGCCGGCCCGGCGCGACAGCACCTGGCCCTTCCGCTCCTCGGACAGTTCGCCCGATATCTGGAGCTCGTGCTCGTCGACGTCCACGGAGATGTTCTCCCGCGGGATCCCGGGCAGCTCCGCGCGGATGACGTAGGCGTCCTCGGTCTCGTCCTCCTCGACCGCCGGCACCCAGGAGCCGGTGCCCCACACGGGGGCCGCGCCCCGTTCGAAGGCCCTGCTCATGTCCCGCCACAGGTTCTCGAAGTCGGTGAACGGGTTCCAGTCCCACAGCGGCCATCCCGGCCTGCGCCGCTCTTCCAGCGGACCGCCGGCAGGCTGCGCTGGCAGATTCACGGCATCCTCCCTTCCGGTCCCGAAACCGGTCCGGAGACCTTTCGGTACCGATACTTCTCGGGTATCCGGAGCGCACGCCCATGACACCCTCCGCAGCCTGCGATCAGGCCGCCATGGCGACGGGTCGGTCGGCGTCCGTGAGCAGGTCGAGCAGCGTCTCGCGCGCGCGGGCGACCCGGGAGCGGACCGTGCCGACGGGGCAGCCGCTCAGCTCGGCCGCCTCCGTGTACGGCAGCCCGAGCACCTGGGTGAGGACGAACGCCTCACGGCGCTCTGGCGGCAGCGCGGCCAGCAGGTCGAGCAGCGCGACGCCGTCGTCGAAGCCGGGCAGGCCGCGCGGCTGGGCGCGTTCGACCGCGAGCTGCCAGTCGGCCGCGTCGCAGGAGCGGGGCCGGGCGAGGGCGTACCGGTGGCTGTCGGCCACCGCGCGCCGGGCAATGGCCAGCAGCCAGCTGCGGGCCGAGGAGCGGCCCTCGAACCGGTGCAGGCTGCCCAGCGCCCGCAGGAAGGTGTCCTGCGCCAGGTCGTCGACCGCCTGCGGGTCGCCGCTCAGGTGGGCGACGAACCGCAGGACGTCGCGGTGCAGGGCGCGGACGAACCGTTCGACGGCCTCCGGGTCACCACCGCGGGCGGCGAGCGCCCACGCGGTGACCGCCTCGTCGGCGCGGGCGGATCGGTGCGTACGGGTGGGTGTCTCCTGTTTGCGTGTACCGGTGGGCGCGTCCGCACGTGGAGCGGTCTCGCGTGAGGCGATCTCGCCTGCTGCGGTCTCGCGCGAGGCGGGCAGGGCAGAAGTGGTCACCTGAGGTCCTTCTCGGGAAATCCGGGATCGCGGCACACACGCGTGCGGGCGCGCCGGTGTGCGGTCCGGTGAACGGGGACACGGCCGTACGGCACCGGGCACACCCCGATACGGGCACGCGGGCGTACGGCCGGGACCCGGGGCGCGTACCTCGCGGCCCCGGCACCACCGACTGCCGTCAGACGGCAGCGCTCCCCGTGGGCGGCCCCCGAGTGGTGATCGCGTGGACGAGGAGGAGCAGCCGCGGCGCCCGGTCCGAGCGGCGGCGCCGCATCCGCAGAAGCGGCCGGTGCGGCGGCGCGGGCAGAGCGCCCAGCAGGCGCAGGGGTGCCGCGAGCCGTCCGGCCACGGCCCGCAGCAGCCGGAACGCGGCCCGCTCGCCGTAGCCGAGCCACAGGCCGCACAGCAGCGCGGCCAGCAGGTGGGCGGCGAGCATGCCCGGGGAGTACGAGCCGCCCGTGACGCTGTGCGCCATGTGGTCCGCGTGGTCCATGAGGCCCGTGCCGGTGTGGCTCACGTGCATCGAGCCCATGTGCATCGACGCCGTGCCCGTGGCGTCCATGTCCATGGCGTCCAGGGCGGCGCACCCGCCCGCCGACGGCACGAAGGAGAACGCCGCGTGCAGGGCGGCCTGCGCGGCGAGCACGACGGTCACGACCAGCAGCAGTCCGCGTTCCCGTCCGGCCAGGCACCAGCCCGCGACGGCGGTCCCGGCCCAGCCGGCCGCCAGGGTCCCCGGCGGCATCGGCTCGCCGGCCATCATCGCGTGGCCCAGGGCGGCGAGCAGCACGCACACGGCCGCGAACACCGCGGCACGTACCGTGCGAGCACCCCACCCTGCCGTCATGGCGCCCCATCCTCGCATCCGGGCCCGATCCGTCACCCGGGAGTACGAGAGCCGCCCCGGGCCCGCACTCACTCCCCGCCCTGTGATCCAGCTCACGTATCCGGCAGCACGGCCGGTGACGACGCCCGCCACGTGCAGACCGCGCACGAACCCGTCCACGCCAGCCGGTGCTGTCCACCAGCACGCCGCCGAGCAGATGCCCGGCGACGATCGCGGAGCCGCCGATCGTGCCGTTCAGGCCGATCATCCGGGCCCGGTCGCGCGGCGGGGTAGGCCTGCACGAGGGCCACGCCGAAGCGCGCCGCGACGTCGCCGAGTGCAGGGCACGGCGATGATGAGCCTGCCGGAGATCGCCGGCCTGCCGGCCGGGGGCGGCGACGACCGGGACTGGCGTACGACGGTTCGGGACCGGATCGCCGAGCGCGAGGCGCAGATCGACCGGCTGGCCGCGGCCCGCGGCTCTCTCACCCACCTCCTCACCTGCCCGAGCGACCAACCCACCGACGACCCCCTACCTGGCCGCCGAGATCGACGTGTATCTCGCGACCGGGGTAGTGCCGGCCCTCGGCCCGGAGCGGACGGCGCCCGACGTGCCCCGGTGACGGGGGACCGGCTCTCCGGATGCGTCCCCGCCCCGACTCCGTCAGCATGTGTGTGCGTCGGCAGGGCAGGTGAGGGTCATGGTCGGTGACACGGACGACGACATTCAGACGCGCCGGGAGGGTGGCAGCGGGCACCGGGCGGTGCCGCACACAGCGGACATCCGCATCGAGGCGTGGGCGCCCAGCCGGGAGCGCTGCCTGGCCGAGGCGGTGCTGGGCATGGTGGAGTGCTTCGCCGACGTCTCCGGGGTGCGGCCCACCGCCGTGGACCGGCTCCGGCTGGCCGAGGCCGCCGACGACGACCTGCTGGCCGCGCTGCTGGACGAGGTGATCTTCCGCCTCGAGGTGTACGGCCAGGTGCCGCTGGACGTGGAGACGGACGAGGCCGACGGCGACCTGGACGTCCGGCTGGCGGTGGCCGGGCTGACGGACGTGGAGATCACGGGCGCCGTGCCGAAGGCCGTCGCGTGGAACGAGCTGCACATCGGGCCGGACCCGTACGGGTGGTCGTGCGCGGTGACGATCGACGCGTAGGCCCTGTGGTGGGCCGGGGCCGACGGGCCGCGGCGTACGGACCGCGCTGGGCCGACGGATCAGGCGTACGGGCGGACCTGGGCCAGCGGGTCACGGCGTACCGGGCGCGCCAGACCGTGAGGCGTGGGCCCCGGCCGTGGGTTCAGACTCTGCCGTGGTGCAACCGTGGGTCAGCCCTTGACCACGCCCAGCGGTACCAGCCGCGCCACCGTGCGGCACAGGCCCGCGCCCTCGCTCGCGGCGACCACCGCGCCGACGTCCTTGTAGGCCTCCGGCGTCTCCTCGGCCAGGCCCCGCCAGGACTTGGGGCGTACGGCGATGCCGCCGGCCTCCAGCCTGGCCCGCAGTTCCTTCCCGGTGACCGTGCGGGCCGCGCGGTGGCGGCTGAGGAGGCGGCCCGCGCCGTGGCAGGTGGAGTGGAAGGCGTCGCCGCCGGCGACGCCGGTCAGGACGTAGGACGCCGTGCCCATGGTCCCGGGGATCAGCACCGGCTGCCCGGACTCGCGCAGGTCGGCGGGGAGTTCGGGGTGGCCGGGCGGGAAGGCGCGGGTGGCGCCCTTGCGGTGCACGCACAGGCGGCGGCGTGCCCCGGCCACCTCGTGGGTCTCGGTCTTGGCGAGGTTGTGGGAGACGTCGTACACGAGGGAGAGCCGGGTGTGCGCGGCGCCGCGGAAGACGCGGCGGGCCGCGTCGGAGAGCAACTGGCGGTTGGCGCGGCCGTAGTTGGCGGCGGCGGCCATCGCGCCGAGGTAGTCCCGCCCCTCCGGGGAGTCGACGGGGGTGCAGGCCAGCTGCCGGTCGGGGACGGTGATGCCGTAACGGGCCATGGCGCGGTCCATCAGCTTCACGTGGTCGGTGCAGATCTGGTGCCCGAGCCCGCGCGAACCGCAGTGGATCATCACGCACACCTGACCGAGGGCGATCCCGAAGGCGGCGGCGACCTGCTCGTCGTACACCTCGTCGACCTGCAGCACCTCCAGGAAGTGGTTGGCGGACCCCAGGCTGCCGACCTGTGCGAGGCCACGCTCGCGCGCGCGTGCGCTGACCTGGGCCACGTCGGCGTCGGCGACGGCGCCGCCGTCCTCGCAGCGGTCCAGGTCGCGCTGCTCGCCGTACCCCTCCTCGACGGCGTACCGCGAGCCGCCGCGGAGGATGCGCTCCAGTTGTCCGGGGCCGGTGAGGCGCCACACGCCGCCGGGGCCCGCGCCGCGCGGGATCGCCCGGTCGAGGCCGTCCATGACGGCGGGCAGGGCCGGCGCCAGCTCGCGCCGGTCCGCGTCGGCGGCCAGCAGCCGTACGCCGCAGGAGATGTCGAAGCCGACCCCGCCGGGCGAGACCACGCCGCCCTCTTCGATGTCGGTCGCCGCGACGCCGCCGATGGGGAAGCCGTAGCCCCAGTGGACGTCGGGCATGGCGTACGAGGCGCCGACGATGCCCGGCAGGGTGGCCACGTTGGCGACCTGTGCCAGGGACTGCCGGGCGTCGGCGAGCAGGTCCCGGGAGGCGAACACCACGCCGGGCACGCGCATCGGCCCGTGCCGGGGGATACGGAAGCGGTAGGGGCGCTCCTCGACCAGCTCCAGTTCCTCGACCCGTTCCATGGCGACCTCCTGCGGCGTGGCAGCGAGTACCGCGGATCGCCCGGTACGACACCTGCGGGCCTACCGTGGAGACATGGGCACCGGCGAGGTGACGCTGTTCCTGTGCGGTGATGTGATGCTCGGGCGCGGTGTCGACCAGATCCTCGCGCACCCCGGCGATCCGGCCCTGCGGGAGGCCTACGTCGGGGACGCCCGCTCCTATGTCCGGCTGGCGGAGACCGCGGGCGGCCCGGTGCCGTCGCCGGTGGCCCCGGACTGGCCGTGGGGCGAGGCGCTGCGGGTGCTCGACGAGGCGGCGCCGGACGTGCGGATCGTGAACCTGGAGACGTCGGTGACGCGCAGCGACACGTTCGCGCCCGGCAAGGCGATCCACTACCGGATGCATCCGGCGAACCTGTCCGCGCTGACCGTGGTCCGGCCCGACGTGTGCGTGCTGGCCAACAACCACGTCCTGGACTTCGGCCGCCCCGGCCTGACGGAGACGCTGGACACGCTGGCCGGTGCGGGGCTGCGGACGGCGGGCGCGGGGCGCAGCGCCGGCGAGGCGTACGCGCCCGCGGTGGTCCCGCTGCCCGGCGGCGGTCGTGTCCTGGTGTTCGCGCTCGGGGCGTGGTCCAGCGGCATCCCGCCCGACTGGGCGGCGACCGCCGACCGGTCAGGGGTCGCCTACGTCCCCGAACTGACTCCGGGCGCGGCGGACGCCGTGGTCCGGCACGTCGAGCAGGTCCGGCGGGCGGGTGACGTGCTGGTCGTGTCCGTGCACTGGGGCTCCAACTGGGGGTATCGCGTCCCCCGGGACCAGGTGCGCTTCGCGCACGCCCTGGTGGACGGCGGGGTCGACGTGGTCCACGGCCACTCCTCGCACCACCCGCGCCCGGTGGAGGTGTACCGGGACCGGCTGATCCTGTACGGCTGCGGCGATTTCATCGACGACTACGAGGGCATCGAGGGGTACGAGGAGTACCGGGACGACCTGCGCCTGGCCTACCTGGTGTCGGTCGCGGCGGACAGCGGGCATCTGGCCGCGCTGCGCATGGTGCCCCTCCAGGTGCGGCGGATGCGGCTGGCAGCGGCGTGCGACGAGGACCGCGCATGGCTGCGCACGATGCTGGACCGGATCAGCGACGGTGTGCACGTGGACCTGGAACCAGACGGCCCTCTCACGCTGCGCACGGGTACCGGCCGATGACCCGGTGGCTGCGGCTGACGCGATGAACTCGCCGCGGTTCGCGCCCGCCGGTCTGCTGCTGCGCTGGGCCGGGCACCGCGTGGCCTTCAACGGCGGGCCCGGCGCCGAGCCGCCGTCCGGCCGCCTGGACGACTGGCTGGTCACCGACGAGCAGGCGGAGCTGCGGTCGGCGCTGCGCCGGAGCGCGGCCGCGCGGGGCGTCCGGCCGCACGCCGGTGCCCTGGAGCTGGCCGCCGTACGGGTGCGGTGCCTGCCGGTCGTGCACACCTCGCATCCGGCGTACGGCTACCGCATCGAGGCACGCGGCTGCGCGGCCGTATGGGCGCCGGAGTTCTGGGAGTTCCCCGAATGGGCGGCGGGCGCGGACCTGGTGTTCGCCGAGGCCTCCGCCTGGGAGCGGCCGATCCGGTTCCGGGGCGGCGTCGGCGGCCACGCGACGGTGCAGTCGGTGGCCGAACAGGCCGTGCGGCACGGGGTACGGCGGCTGGTGCTGGCGCACATCGGGCGACCGGTGCTGCGGGCGATGGACGCCGGGGCCCGGCCGCCGGACGGGGAGTGGGGGGTGGAGGGCCGTACGTACGCGGTGCCGTGTGCGGGGTGAGCTGCGCGGGCCGGCCGGTATGAGCGGCGCCGGCCGGGGTACTCCGGGGCGCATGGCCGACATCGAACTCAGCAGTAGCGCATTCAACGATCACTCCTTCATCACGCGCCGGTACGCGTACGAGGGGGAGAACGTCTCGCCTCCGCTGACCTGGAGCGGCGCGCCGGACGACGCGGCCGAACTGGTGCTGCTGTGCGAGGACCCCGACGCGCCGTCGGGCACCTTCGCGCACTGGATCGTGGTCGGTATCGACCCGCACAGCGACGGCGTCGGTGCGGGCGAGCACCCGTCGGGCGGCACCGAACTGGTCAACGGCTACGGCGAGCAGGGCTGGGGCGGGCCGCATCCTCCGCCGGGGGACGAGGCGCACCGCTACTTCTTCCGGCTCTACGCCCTGTCGGAGCCGTGTGTCCTCTCCGATTCGCCGAGCGCCGAGGAGGTGCACCGGGAGGTGGAGAAACGGCAGCTCGCCAGCGGCACGCTGGTGGGGCTCTACCAGCGCTGACAGCCGTCCGGGGCTGACAGTCGCCGAGGGCGGGCCGGCCGTGGTCGGCGGCGGCCCGCCGCGGGAGGTCATGTCGTCGTGCCCCGTCGTGCTGCCGTGCCCCGGCGGGTGCCGCGCTCGCGGCGCAGGCGGCGCAGTACGACCGTCAGGTCCGTTGCCGTCGCCAGGGCGAGCAGCGCGCAGACCACGGTGAGGGTCACCAGCGGACCACGGCCGGGGCTCTCGCCTGGGCCGGACTGCGCGGCCCAGATGCCGAAGAGCACGGCGGCGGCGGTGAACAACGGCAGGAACACGGCCGCCAGCAGCAGCCGCAGACCGAGCGCGCTCTGAGCGGTGACCGGTTCGGTGCCGGTGCGCGGGAAGTGATGGCCGAAGGCACCGGACCGCGCTCGGGGCACCGGCTCCCGCGTCGGGCGCGTCCGGTCGGGGCGTCGGTCATTCATGCCCTGCCCTCCCCTCTCGGTGGCCGTCAGTGGTTGGGCGGCGCCTTGCTGATGTCGGCCAGCGCGGAGTGCGGGTCCTCCGTGGTGGCGAGGTCGCCGAGGCTGACCATGCCGACGGGGCAGCCGCCGTGTTCCACGACCGGGAGCCGGCGGACGGCGTGCTGCCGCATCAGTTCGACGGCGTGGTCGGTCGTGTCGGCCGGGCTCAGCGTCACCACAGGCGGGTGGGTGCACACCGAGCCGACCGGGGTGGCGCTGGGATCGCGGCCCTCGGCGACGGTCCGCAGCACGATGTCGCGGTCGGTCAGCACACCGAACAGGTCGCAGTCGTAGGCCACCAGGACATCGCCGATGTCCTGCTCGCGCATCAGCCGGGCCGCCCGCGCCACCGTGGTCATGGGTTCGACTGCGGCCGTGCCCGGTGACATCACGTCCCGTACCTTCCGGGTCATGGGCACCTCCCGGGACTGGAGTCGGCGGGGACTTCCGTGTGCCCGCCGCGTAGCCCGCACCGGCTGCGGTAAACCCCTGCGACGGCCGCGCCGTCGGCCCTAGTCCTCGAGGGTGCTGTCGGCCCACTTCTCGATGAGCTTGATGGTGCGCCGCGGGCGTTCCTCGTGCATGTAGTGGCCGGTGTCGGGCCAGTGGTCGACGCGGGAGCCGCGGACGTGCAGGTTCTCGTTCTCCCATGTGGCGGGCTCGCCCGCGGTCCACACGGTGAGCGAGGGGCAGATCCGGTGCCGCAGATACTCCTCGCTCTGCTTGCGGACGCCGACCGCGTCGGCGTCGGTGTACATGCCGGCGTAGGCCTGGACGACGACGTGGTCGGGTGTGCCGAGCATGGTGCGGACGTGGGCGGTGGCCAGTCCGGGCGGGGACGTCGGGGCGAAGGAGTCGGCGACGAAGGCGGCGGCCGCGCGGGCGCCGTGGGTGCGGTAGGCGGCGAGGCGGGCGGGGACGACCTCGGCCTCCGACTCGTCGGCGCCGTGCGCGGGGTCGAGCGCGACGACCGAGTGGACGGCGTGCTGGTGCCGGCCGGCGAGCAGGTTGACGACCTGTCCGCCCATGGAGTGTCCGACGGCGATCACGGGCCCGGTGTCGAGGGCCAGTACCTCGGCACCGTCGGCACCGAGCGCAGCACCGCCGCCCAGCGCGCCTACCTCACGGCATTCTTCGACCAGCACCTGCGGGGACGGCCACAGCACCTGCCGGCCGGTCCGTCCCCGGCCCACCCGGACGTGCGCTTCATACCCTGAGCAGCGGCTTCAGCCGACGCCGGCTTCGGTCAGCTCTCCGGGAGGCCGCTGCGCTGCGTGCGCTTCGGTAGCGTACGGAGAGGCTCTCCACTTCGTCGGCCGGAGGGTCCTGAGACCCGGAGACCCCGCTGCCTCCGGCGACGACGAGACCCCGCAGCCCCGGAGACGACCGAAGGCGGCACCATGACCCACACGCACGGCCCCGGCTCCGCCCCCGCACCGCGGCGCACCGACGCGCTGCGCAACCGCGAACGGCTGCTCGCCGCGGCGCAGGAGGTGTTCGTCGAGGCCGGGCCCGGCGCGTCCCTCAACGAGATCGCCCGCCGGGCCGGCGTGGGTCCCGGCACCCTCTACCGGCACTTCCCGAACCGTCACGCCCTGCTGACGGCGGTCCTCAGGGACCGGATCGACGCCCTGCGCGCGCAGGCGGAGACCCTGCTGCGCACGGAGACCCCCGACGACGCCCTGGCGCACTGGCTGCACGCGCTGCTCACCCACGCCCGCGTCAACCACGGCATGGTCAGCACCGTGATGATCGAGGAACCCGTCACGCCCGGCCTCGACTGCCACCAGGTGATCCTGGACGCGGCGACGGCCCTGCTCACCCGGGCACAGCGGCAGGGAACGGCCCGCACCGACCTGACCGCCGACGACCTGCTCCAACTCGTCGCCGGCATCGCCCTGGCCACGGCCCGCCGCACCGACGCGGACCAGCCGGAGCGGCTCATGAACCTGGTCCTCGACGCCGCCTACGGCCGCGCACATCCCCGGGAGTCGTCACCCGGCGTGCGGGGCTAGCTGGCCCCGGGGACTTCCTCCGTCACACCGTTCAGCTCCGAGGCCGGATCGCTGCCGTACGGACGGGTGATGATCTCCAGGCCGTGGCCGGCCGGGTCTGCGAAGTACACGCCGCGGCCGCCGTCGTTGCGGTTGATGCGGCGCGGGTGCTTGCCGTGCGGATCGGCCTGGATCGGGATCTCCTGCTCGACGAGCCGGGCGAGGGCCTGTTCGAACTCCTCCTCCGAGAGGAGGAACGCGTAGTGCTGCATGGGGATGTCGAAGTCGACGGTCGCGAAGTCCAGCGTGACGCCGTTGCTGGTCGTCACCGGCAGGAACACCCCGGCTGGTTCCCCGACCTCAAGACCGAGGATCCCGGCGAGAAAACGGGCAGACTTCTCCCGGTCACGGGAGAAGACAATGGTGTGGTTGAACTCGACTGACACTGGTCAATGCCTCCACAGGCATCTCCGCGGAACCTCCATGTCTCACCCAGCCGGTGACCGACACGCGATGCCGCGGCGGAGAGCATAGGCAGCCCGCTCAGCGGGCGTCGAGCGGTTTCGGCCGAGCCGGGCCACGGCGTCTCAGAAGGGTGCGGGTAATCGGGTTGCGCGGCGGCAGCCGCCCCGTGCTTGCATGGGCGCATGGTGTCCGCCGACCGTCTGCTCGCCTTCGCGGCGATGTCGTTTCTGCTGATCGTGGTGCCCGGCCCCAGTGTGCTGTTCGTGATCGGGCGGGCGCTGGCGCAGGGGCGGCGTGCAGCGCTGACCTCGGTGGTCGGGAACACGCTCGGTGCCTACGTCCTCGTCCTGGCCGTCGCTCTCGGCGTCGGGTCGGTCGTCGAGCGCTCGGTGCTCGTCTTCACGGTGCTGAAGCTCGCCGGCGCGGCCTACCTCGTGTATCTCGGCGTCAGGGCGTGGCGGACACGCGGTGTGCTGGCGGATGCGTTCGCCGCCGACGCGGCCGGGCACGGCGGGCTGCGGACGTTCTGGGAGGGGTTCGCGGTCGGGGTGACCAATCCCAAGACCATCGTGTTCTTCGCGGCCGTACTGCCGCAGTTCGTCGACCGCGGCCAGGGACATGTCGCGGCGCAGATGCTGCTGCTCGGGCTGGTCTTCAACGTGATCGCGGTGACCTGCGACAGCGTGTGGGGGCTGGCGGCGTCGACCGCGCGGAGCTGGTTCGCGCGGTCGCCGCGGCGGCTGTCCCTGGTCGGCGGGGCCGGCGGCCTCACCATGATCGGCCTGGGGGTGACCGTGGCGGTGACCGGCCGCAAGGAATGAGCGGTCTTCGGACACCGAAACGCCAGGTAGTGCAACCTTTCCGTCAACCCGCTCGTCTCACCCGATATCAGCACCATCGAGGTCTCGGGGGAGACAATGGCACGAACACGAACCGCCTGGGCGACCGTTTCGCTCATGGCCGCCACGCTGGGCGTGGCCGCGGTCCCGGCCGACGCCGCGCCGACCGCCTCCACCACCACGCGCACCACCGCGTGCCCGACCGGCTGGGGCAGCGCCGACAAGACGCGCGCCACCGCCACGGCAACGCCGGTGCAGAACATCAGGACCGGCCGCCACGTCTGCTTCGACCGGATGGTCGTCGACGTTCCCGGCGCCGGCCGCGGCAGCCTCGGCTACTCGGTCAGGTATGTCGACCGCCTGCACCAGGACGGATCGGGGCAGGTCATACCCGTCGGCGGCGGCGCCGTGCTCGAGGTGCGGGTGGCCGCACCCGCGTACGACCCCGCGACCGGCAAACCCGCCTATCCCGCACGGGCGGGCCGGACCCTGCCCGGCGTGGACCTCACCGGATACCGCACCTTCAGGGACGCTCGGTTCGCCGGCAGCTTCGAGGGGGACACGCAGGTCGGCCTCGGAGTCCGCGCCCGGCTGCCGTTCCGGGTGCTGCCGATGGACGGCCGTGTCGTCATCGACGTCGCCCACACCTGGAGCAGCGCGCGCTGACTCCCGGCACCCCGGCCGGCGTCATCGCCCGCTCCCTCAAGGAACCCCGCCATGCCCACCGCCGGCCTCGTCCTCACCGGCGCCCGCGTACGCGACTTGCGCGGGCCCGGTACCGAGGTGGTGGACCTGGGCGGTGCCTGGCTCGTGCCCGGTCTGGTGGAGGAGCACAGCCGCCCCGTGTGGGGCCTGGACATGACCACCGGGCTCGGCCGGTCCGCGGCCCGTCCGGTCGACCGGGCCCTGATCGAGGACGTGCTGGACGGGTCCCCAGGAGGCCGGCGAGCACCTCGTCGCCGGACACGCCCGCCTGGACGCCACCTGCCGCAAGATCGGCCCCCGACTCGGCGTCACCCTGCCCGATCTGGCCACGCCTCAGCAGCAGTTGGTGGCGATCGACACCTCGTCCCCCACGCCCCGTCCGGCCGCCGGCCGATCACGCGGGGACGGCGGTGTGCTCGCCCTCGTCGTGGCCGTGGTAGCGGAGCAGGAGCATGGCGGCGTCGTCGTGCGGCGGCCCGGCGGTGTGCCGCACCAGGTCCTCGCGCAGCGTGTCCAGGGCGCGGTGGGCGTCCCGATCCTTCAGCAGGTACACGCGCTCGGCCAGCGGGTAGAAGCGCCTGTGCTCGTCGCGGGCCTCGGTGACGCCGTCGGTGTACAGCAGCAGTTGCTCGCCGGGCGCGAACGGCACCCGGAAGGGTTTCGGTCCCTCCGCGCCGTGGGCGCTCAGGCCCAGCGGGAGGGCGTAGGCGAGCGGCTGCGGGAGGTCGACGGTGCCGTCGCGGCGGACCAGCACCGGGGCCGGGTGACCGTAGTTGAGCAGGACGACCTCGTGGTCCGCGCCGACCTCGGCGAGGACCGCGGTCACGAACTTCTCCCCCTCCAGTTCCCGCTCCACGCTGCGCTCCAGCCGCTCCCCCAGCCCGACCAGGTCGGTCTCGTCGTACGCCGCCTCCCGGAACGCGCCCAGCACCACCGCGGCCGTCTCCACCGCCGCCAGCCCCTTGCCCTGCACATCGCCGACGATCACCCGGACCCCGTACGGCGAGGCGACCACCTCGTACAGGTCACCGCCGATACGGGCCTCCGCCACCGCCGAGGTGTACGAGACGGCCGCCTGCAGCGGGCCAGCGGTGCGCGGCACCGGCCGCAGCAGCACCCGCTGGGCGACCTCCGCGATCGACCGCACACTGGCCAGCTCGGCCTCACGGCGCGAGCGCATCACGGCAGCCGCGACGCCCACGCCGGTCACGCCCGCCACCGACGCCATCGCGGTGAAGCCCCGCCGCTCCTCGAACAGCCCGTCGTACAGCCCGAGTCCCACGCACAGCACCAGCGCCACCGCGCCGATCACGGCCGTACGGCGCCAGCCGCCGACCAGCCCGGAGAATGCCGGCCCCAGCGACACCAGCGGCAGGAATCCCACGCTCGGCCCGGCGACGACGTCCACCACGCACACCATCGCCATCACGCACACCGGCACCCAGGACAGCACCGTGGCACTGGACGGCGGCTTCCTCATGATCATGGCCTGCTCCAGCGGTGTCGTGACGCATGAGAGCCGCCCTCCCCTCACCACAGGCACCCCTCCTCGGTCTTGAGACTATGCAAAGGTTTCCGTCACGAAGCAGTCCGTGCCGCGACCCTTTACCCAATCGAGGCCGACCGGAGGGAGAGGCCTGGTCCGCGGGGTCAGTCGTACGGCCGGTTGTTCGGTCCCCACGCCCCTGCGGTGACCCGGCGGTAGGCGGCGCGGGCGTGGGCGAGGCGGGCCAGGGTGGTGCCGACAAGGGCGGCGGTGAGCAGGCAGGCCAGCCAGAAGGTGTCGCGGGCCCCTGTCCAGCTGAGGGTGCCGGCGGGCGGTATGGCGAAGCCGTTGAGGAAGAGCCAGCACAGCACGGCCGTGCCGGGGGCGGCGGTGAACCGCGCGCACAGGCCCAGCAGGGCGGCCAGCAGGGACAGCGCGACCAGGGCGAAGCCGGGGCGGCCGATACCCACGAAGGTGTTGAGCAGGGCGACCAGCACGAGTGCGCCGCCGGTGGCCGTGGCCCAGACCAGGGAGGTGGCGACGGGCCGGGGAACGGGTCGGGCCCCGGTACCGAGGGACACCCACTCGATCATGCTGACGCTTCCTTCCGGTCCTCCGCCGACCTGCCACCGGGCGCGGCCCGTCCCGGCGGCGTGGCCCCCGAACCGCATTGTTCCACCGGGTGCACCCGTCCGGATGCTGGTTAGGGTGTCGTCGAGGTTCCGTCATCGGCACGCCCCCTGGTAGCTCAGCCGGCCGTGGAGCCCAGCCCTCCCCGTGACTCAGCCGCCCGCGAAGCCCAGCCCTCCCCGTGGCCCCGGAGTCCCGCCCTCCCCGTAGTTCAGCCGTCCGCGGTGTCCGCCCTCCCCCGCCGCTCAACCATCCCCGGAACCGTACTCCCCCGCCACTCAGCCCTTCGCGGACGTGGCCTTTGCCGTCTCGGCCGGCACGGTGGTGTCGAGCGGCTCGGCCGGCGGGCGCCGGGTGAGGCGGCGGGCGAGCGGTTCGGTCCAGCGGGCGGCGAGCGGGCCGACGACGACCAGGATGAGTACGTACGCGGTGGCCAGCGAGCCGATGCGCGGCTCGACGCCGACGGCGAGTCCGGCGACGACGATGGAGAACTCGCCGCGGGCGACCAGCGTGCCGCCGGTCCGCCAGCGGCCCTTGGCCGAAATCCCGGCCCGCTTGGCCGCCCAGTAGCCGGTGGCGATCTTCGTCAGGGTCGTGACGGCCGCGAGCGCGAGCGCGGGCAGCAGCACCGGCGGGATGTCGGAGGGGTCGGTGTGCAGACCGAAGAAGACGAAGAAGACCGCCGCGAACAGGTCCCGCAGCGGGGTGAGGAGGGTACTCGCGCCCTCGGCGGCCTCACCGGACAGGGCGATGCCGACGAGGAACGCGCCGACGGCGGCGGAGACCTGGAGTTCCTGGGCGAGTCCGGCGACGAGGAGGGTGAGGCCGAGGACGACCAGCAGGAGCATCTCGGCGTTGTCGGAGGAGACCGCGCGGCTGATCAGCCGGCCGTGGCGCAGGGCCACGTACAGGACGGCGCCGACGGTGGCCAGGGCGATGGTGAGGGTGACGGTGCCGCCGGCCAGGCTGACCCCGGCGAGCAGGGCGGTGAGGATGGGCAGGTAGACGGCCATGGAGAGGTCTTCGAGGACCAGGATGCTCAGGATGACCGGGGTCTCGCGGTTGCCGAACCGTCCCAGGTCGCCGAGGACCTTGGCGATGACGCCGGAGGAGGAGATCCAGGTGACGCCGGCCAGGGCGACGGCGGCGATCGGGCCCCAGCCCAGCAGCAGCGCCATCGCGGCGCCGGGGACGGCGTTGAGGACGAAGTCGACGGCGCCGGAGGGGTATTGGCTCTTGAGGCTGCTGACGAGTTCCGAGGCGCTGTACTCGAGGCCGAGCAGGAGCAGCAGGAGGATAACGCCTATCTCCGCGCCGGTGGCGATGAACTCCTCGCTCGCTTCCAGGGGCAGGATGCCGCCCTGTCCGAAGGCGAGTCCGGCGAGCAGGTAGAGGGGTATGGGCGAGAAGCCCACCCGTCCCGCGAGGCGTCCCAGCAGCCCCAGGGCCAGGATGACGGCCCCGAGTTCGATCAGCATGGCGGTGGTGTCGTGCACGGGCGTCTGTCCTCCGTGGTCGGTTCGGTGACGGCGTCTGTGCCTTCGTGGGTGCCTGCGGCCGGGCCGGAGCGCGGGCGGTTCGTCGACGGCGTACGGGTACGCGGGTTCCCCGTGGAGTCGATCGGCTGCGTGCCGTATCGGGGAGGGCCGTATCGGGGGCAGGGACAAGGGATGGCGGGCGGGGAGGAGGCGTCAGCGCACGGGGTGGTCGTTCCGGCCGGCGCTGCCGGTATCCGGGACGCTGTCGCGGGCGGCGTTCTCGACGCGCACGTGGGCGACTCGATCCATGTCACGCCCCCTCACGTCAGCCTGAACCACCCGGCACTGCTTCACAGTTGAGCAAGTAGCCGCTCAATGGAGCGTAAGCACTCTGTAAAAAATTCTAGCGCACGCCGAACGTGGCACCACGCGGCGGAGGTCCCTCAGCAGCAGGGTGAGCAGGGGGGTTCGGAGCCCGGCGCTCCGGGGCACGGCATTCAGCCCAGGGGCGGCTCACCGCGCCGGCCGCGCTCGCGGTGCGGGTCGAACAGCTCGACCGCGATGCCCGCGAGGACCAGGCCGGTGGCGATGAGCAGCCCGTCGGCCACGGCGATACCGGTGGCCAGTACGGCGATGGCGACGGCCAGCGTGCACCAGGCGCCGGTGTGCCGGTACTCGCGGGGCCGGGCGGGGCGTCCGCTGCTCATCGCCCGCGCGAACCGGGGGTCGTCGCGCGTGAGCCGCGCTTCGAGGGCGCACAGCCGCTCGTCGTCGGACTGGGGCATGCCGCATCCCTCCCCGCCGACCGCTCCCGTCATCAGGCCCAACTGGCATCATTCCTGCGGGGGGACACCCACAAACGCCGCTACGCGCACCCGTGCCGGTAGGGCGTCGCCCGACGGCTGCGCGTAGCGGCGTCCTCAGAGGGAACCACCCGTCTCACCGCCGTCAAGCTGCATTCCGGCCGCTTCGGGCGCATGGTGGTCCTATGGACGAGCGCCCGCCCGTGGTCGTACTGCCGCCCTCGCAGGACGGCGGTCGGCCCGTGACGATCCACGGGGATCGCGTGGGCACCGCGTACAGCCTGTTCGACGTGCTGGAGTTCCTGCACGCCGCTGGCCTGCCCACCGCCGACACGGCCGTCGACGACCCGGAGTTGATCGAGTGGCGGGGCGGCGGCCCGTACGACTGGAACGGCGCCGCGTAGCCGCACGCGCCGCCGCCGCTGACGGGGGGCACTGCGCGGGGCCCGCTTGCCTTGTTGCCGCGGCGGTCGTCAGGAGGGGTCCGGGACGAGCCGGTCGAGGCGGTCGCGGTGGGCGGGTGTGAGGTGGAGGTCCGCCGTGGCATGGTTCTCCGCCAGGTGGTCGATGCAGGCGGTGCCGGGGATCGGCAGGACGACCGGTGAGCGGTCGAGGAGACAGGCGAGGGCGACCTGAGTGGGCGTGGCGCCGAGTTCGGCGGCCACGGCGGCCATCTCCCCTCGCTTCAAGTGCACGCTATCAGCGGCCGGTTGACGGCTCCGGGAACCCGGCGGGGCGTTCGGGCCGTCGTCCCGGCATGGCGGGTGAGTCAGCGGGCGCCCCGGGTGGCGTCGCGGCGCTGGGAGCGGGCCTGGTGCTCGCGGATCAGCTGCCGCTGTGGCTGGAGCGCCGGGGCTGGATCTACTGGCGCAGGCGCAAGGGGCTGTCGCCCATCGGTTCCGAGTTCCCGGACGCCGGGTCGCGGTTCCGACGAGGGGTCGGGCTCATGAGTCAGCTGCTGCCCTTCCTGATCCTCGCGGCGCTGACGGTGGTCGGACGGCACCCTCGCAACCCCGGGGCTGTCGAACCGGTTCGAGGAACTTAGCAGCGAGGCGATCGGCCAGCAATACCCGCAGCGAAGATCCATGACCACGATCTCTCGGCTACTTCGGGAAGCACCACTGAGGCGTTGACACCCACCCCGGTTACTCCTACCGTCACCGAAGCGAACCGGTTCGACAACCGTTCGCCTCAGCCTCCGCTACCCTGTGGCGACCCACGGCCCGCGGGGAGCGCACGCGCACCGCACTGGTTCGACGAAGGAGTTCCGTGAACATCGGTGAGATCGCCCAGCGGGCCGGTGTCTCGCGGAGCACCGTGTCCTACGCGCTCAGCGGGAAGCGCTCCGTGTCGGAGGCCACCCGGCGCAAGATCCAGCGGGTCATCGACGAGCTGGGCTACCGCCCCAACGCGAGCGCCCGCGCCCTGGCCAACGGCCGGACCAGCACCCTCGGCCTGGTCTTCCCGCCGGCCGGGAACCACTACACCGGCATGCAGCTGGACTTCATCGGCAGCGTGGTGGAGGCCGCCGCGGCCTACGACTACGACGTGCTGCTCTCCCCGAGCGGCGCGGACAGCGACAGCTCCTTCCAACGGCTGCTGGGAGAGCGGCGCGTGGACGGCGCGATCCTGATGGAGATCAGGCTGCGGGACGACCGGGTCGACCATCTGCGGACGGTGGGCTTCCCGGCGGTCTGCATCGGCCGCACCGAGCAGCCGGACGGCGACTGGTGGGTCAGCCTGGACCACACCGCGCTGGTGAAGGCGTGCGTCCACCATCTCGCGGACCTGGGGCATCGCAGGGTCGCCTTCGTCAACCGGCCCGAGCAGCTGCTGCGGGCGGGCTACGAGTCCGCGCACCGCGGTCTCGACGGCTTCACCAAGGCCGCGGCGGAGCGCGGGCTGACCGTCCGGACGTACTGCTGCGGGGACGACGCCCCGTCGGGCCAGGCGTGCGTGGAGCGGATCCTGCACGACGATCCCGGTACGACGGCCGTGGTGACGCTGAACGAGGCCGCGCTGGGCGGGCTCTACCGAGGGCTGACCCATGCCGGACTGCATGTCCCGCGCGACTTCTCGGTCACGGGGGTCGTGGCCAGCCGGTGGGCGGAGACGGTGACCCCGCAGCTCACCGCGGCGGACGTGCCCGCGGCAGAGATGGGCCGGCTGGCCGTCGAGCTGCTCGTCGAACGCCTCGACCACCCCGGCGCCCCGCCCCGGCACCAGCTCCTCACGCCGCCGATCTCCCTGCGCGCCAGCACGGCCCCCGCCGGGGCCGACGCGACTACCTGACCACACGCCACCCACCACATTTCGTCCCCTCTCGCATTCACCCCGGTCACCCCTCCTCAGGCACCCGTGTGCCCAGAGCCGAAGAGGAACGCACCATGAACAGAGCCACCGGGCGGCGTCTTGCCGCCGCCGCCATGACCGTCGTCGCCGTAGCCGCCGGCACCACCGCGTGTTCCAGCGGCAAGAACGCCGCCTCGAACGCGGCGGACAGCGGCACCTACACCGTCTGGGACCCGTACCCGCAGTTCGACAAGAGCTCGGCGTGGGCGAAGCTGCTGGACCGCTGCGGCGGCCAGGCCGGCGTGAAGGTCGAGCGGACGGCGTACGACACCAGCGACCTCACCAACAAGGCCCTGCTGGCAGCCCAGCAGGACAACTCCCCCGATGTGCTGATCGTCGACAACCCCGTGGTGTCCACCCTCGCCGAGGCGGGCGTGCTCACCACGACCGAGGACACCAAGACAGACACCTCGAAGGCCGACCCGAACCTGCTCGCCGCCGGACAGACGGGCGGCAAGACGTACGGCACTCCCATCGGCGCCAACACCCTCGCCCTGTACTACAACAAGGACGTCCTGAAGGCCGCGGGCGTCGACGTCGCGTCCATCAAGGACTGGCCGTCACTCACCGCGGCCCTGGACAAGGTCAAGAAGGCGGGCAAGAAGGGCATCACCTTCTCGGCGATCGGCACGGAGGAGGGCAGCTTCCAGTTCCTGCCGTGGTTCTGGGGAGCCGGCGCAAAGCTGACCCAGGTCGACTCGCCCGAGGGCGTCTCGGCGCTGAAGCTGTGGAGCGACTGGCTGAAGCAGGGTTACGCCCCCAACTCGGTGCTCAACAACACGCAGACCACCAGCTGGCAGGAGTTCGCGAGCGGCGACTACGCGTTCGCGGAGAACGGCACCTGGCAGCTGGCCAACGCCAAGAAGGCCGGTTTCGACTACGGCGTGCTGCCGATCCCCGCCGCCAAGAGCGGCACCGCGGCGGCCCCGACCGGCGGAGAGTTCGTCACCGTCCCGGTCCAGGGCGACACCGGCCGCTACGCCACCACGAGCAAGCTGGTCTCCTGCCTGACCAGCGGCACCAACCTCTACGACACGGACACGACCCTGTCGTACGTCGCCCCCACCCGTGAGGTGCAGGACAAGCAGGTGGCCGCGGACGCAGAGCTGAAGCCGTGGGTCGAGGCGGTCAGGGCCGCCAGGGGACGCACCAGCGACGACCTCGGCACCAAGTACCCGAAGATCTCGGAGCAGTTGTGGAAGGCGGTCCAGTCCGCCCTGAGCGGCTCCAAGTCGCCCGAGGACGCGCTGTCCTCGGCGCAGAACGCCGCCAAGTGACCATGGCCCGGGGCACGTTGATGAACCAAGCGACACAGCCGCGGGCGCGGGACGTGAGCGCGGCCGCCGACGCCGGTCCGCCTCCGAAGCGGCGGCGCCGGCCCTCCTCCCAGCAGTGGGCCGCCTGGGGCTTCCTGGCCCCGGTGGCCGTCTACCTCGTCCTCTTCTACGCCTATCCCCTCTACCGCAACATCGACCTGAGCCTGCGGAACTACACCGTCCGCTCCTTCGTACAGGGCGACGCGCCGTTCACCGGTCTCAAGAACTACCTGACCGTCTTCGACGACCCGACGTTCGGCCCGGCGCTGACGCACACCGTGGTGTTCACCGCCGCGTCGCTCGTCTTCCAGTACGCCATCGGTCTGGCCCTCGCGGTCTTCTTCAACCAGCACTTCCGGCTCTCCGCGACCCTGCGCGCCCTGTTCCTGGTGCCCTGGCTGCTGCCGCTGATCGTGTCGGCCTCCACCTGGTCGTGGATGCTGAACAGCGACTCCGGGATCGTCAACGCGGCCCTGAACCTGCTCGGGCTCGACGCGGTGAACTGGCTGACGTCACCGTCGTGGTCGCTCACCTCGGTGATCGTCGCGAACATCTGGATCGGCGTGCCGTTCAACCTGGTGCTGCTCTACAGCGGTCTGCAGGCCATCCCGCGCAGCCTGTACGAGGCGGCCGCGCTGGACGGCGCAAACGCCTGGCAGCGGTTCTGGCGCGTCACGTTCCCGCTGCTGCGCCCGGTGTCCGCGATCACGCTGCTGCTGGGCCTCGTGTACAAGCTCAAGGTCTTCGACATCATCTGGATCATGACCAAGGGCGGTCCGGCGAACTCGTCCACCACCTTCGCCACCTGGTCCTACCAGCTCGGCTTCGGCAACCTGCTGCCCGCCTTCGGCCCCGGTGCGGCCGTCGGCAACCTGCTCGTCGTCGCCGCCCTGGTCTTCGGCCTCGTCTATCTGAGGGTGCAGCGCAAGCAGGAGGTGTCGTGAACCGACGCGGCCTCACGTGGGGGAAGACGGCGGTCGGTCTGCTGCTGACCGCGGGCATGCTCTTCCCTGTCTACTGGATGGTCAACGTGTCCCTCACCCGGGACCAGGACATGCGCAAGAGTCCGCCGGACCTGTTCCCGTCGCACGGCACGCTGGAGGGCTACCGCACCGTCCTCGACCAGCAGCTGCCCTACCTCGGCACCAGCCTCGTCATCGGCCTGGGCACCGTCGCGCTCACCGTCGCCCTGTCCGCGCCCGCCGGCTACGCGCTGGCCAAGCTGCGCCCGCGCGGCGGCGGTGTGCTGGGCTTCCTCCTCCTGGTCGCCCAGATGATCCCGGGCATCATCATGGCGATGGGCTTCTACGCCATCTATCTGCAGCTCGGCCTGCTGCAGTCGGTGCCGGGACTGATCGTCGCCGACTCCACCCTGGCGGTCCCCTTCGCGGTGCTCATCTTCACCGCGTTCATGTCCGGCATCCCCGGCGAGCTGCTCCAGGCGGCGAAGACGGACGGCGCGGGCGTCGTGCGCACCTTCTGGTCGATCATCCTGCCCATGAGCCGCAACGCCGTCGTCACGGTGTCGCTGTTCGCCTTCCTGTGGTCCTGGTCCGACTTCGTCTTCGCCAGCACGCTCGTCAACGGCGGCGCCCACGAGCCGATCACGCTCGGCATCTACCAGTACATCGGCAACAACAACCAGGAGTGGAACGCCATCATGGCCACCGCCGTCGTCGCCTCGCTGCCGGCCGCGGTGATCCTCGTCCTGGCCCAGCGGTACGTCGCGGCCGGCGTGACCGCCGGAGCCGTCAAGGACTGACCCACCGCCGTCCAGCCCGCCACAACCGAAGAATCGAGTACCCAGCATGACCGCCGCCCCCTCCGGCCCGGCCTTCTCCGTCCGCGACATCCCGTTCAGCACGTACGGGTCCTGGTTCGGCTTCTCGCCCGTAGTGGCGCAGAAGACGTACGCCGACGACCTCCACCTGGTCTCGCACCAGAACGGCATGCACGCCGTGCTGCGCCTCGTCCCCCTCGACCCGGTGACGGGAGACCGGTGCGACACGTCCGTGCGGGCCACGCCGGGTCTGCTCGGCTGGACCGGCCGGGGCGGGCGCGCCGACCTGGCCTACGAGTCGCCGGACACCGTGCGGCTGCGCGGCGAGGGGCTCGGCCTGCGCGTCGCCGCGGCGGCGTCGGAGCTGACGCCCTTCACGGGCACGTACTTCTTCCGCGACCCGGCGGACGGCGCGTACGTGTTCACCTCGTACGAGACCGGGCGCCGCTACCGGGTCACGGTGCTGTCCGGCACGGCCGCCGAGGTGTCCGGCGCGCAGAGCCTGGGCGGCGCCGACCGCGGTCTCACGCTCGCCGCCGACGGCGAGGGCGGGTGGGAGGCGGTCGTGGAGGAACTCGACTGCGCCCGGAGCCCGTATGTGCGCCGGGCCGCGTTCGACGAGGTCGTCTCGGCTGCCGAGGGTGCGTTCCGGTCGTTCGCCGACGCGGTGGCACCGTGGCGCTCCGCCGGCACGCCGGCCGCCGAGCTCGCCGCGTACGTGCTGTGGTCGGCTACGGTGCGCCCGGCCGGCCTGGTCACCCGGCCCGGCGTGCTGATGTCCAAGCACTGGATGGACAAGGTGTGGAGCTGGGACCACTGCTTCAACGCCCTCGCCCTGGCCCCCGGCGCGCCGGAGCTGGCGTGGGACCAGTTCGCGCTGCCCTTCGACCACCAGGACGACAGCGGGGCGCTGCCGGACTCGGTCACCCACTCCGAAGTGCTCTACAACTTCGTCAAACCCCCCATCCACGGCTGGGCCCTGCGCCGGCTGCGCAGCCGCCTGCCCGCACCCCTCGGGCCGGCGGAACTCGCCGAGGCCTACCGCCGTCTGGAACGCTGGACCGGCTTCTGGCTCACCGCCCGGCGCGCCCCCGGCGCCGCGCTGCCCCATTACCAGCACGGCAACGACAGCGGCTGGGACAACGCCACGACCTTCGACCCCGAGCGCGTGGTCGTCACCGCCGACCTGGCCGCGTTCCTCGTCCTGCAACTGCACGAACTGGCCGACCTGGCCATCGAGTTGGGCCGCCCCGAGGACGCCCTGCGGTGGACCCGTACGGCAGACGCGACCCGGGCCGCGCTGCTCGACGAGCTGTGGACCGGCAACCGGTTCGCCGCGCGCGGCGTCCACAGCGGGGACACCTGGACCACCGCCGGCCTGCTCGACCTGATGCCGATCGCGCTCGGCGAGCACCTGCCGGAGAGCCTCAGCACGGCGCTGGCGGACCGCATCAAGGCCCACCTGACCGAACACGGGCTGGCCACAGAACAGCCCGCCTCCCCGCACTACCTGGCTGACGGCTACTGGCGCGGGCCGATCTGGGCGCCGGCCACCGTCCTCATCGAGGACGGCCTGCGCCGCGGCGGGCACCGGCATCTCGCGGACGAGATCAGCGCCCGCTTCCGCGCCCTGTGCGAGACCCACGGCTTCGCGGAGAACTTCGACGCCCTCACCGGCACGGGCCTGCGCGACCGCGCCTACACGTGGACGGCCGCCGCCTACCTCCTCCTGGCCGAGGCCCACGCGCTCGACGGCACCGAGGGCGGGCACGCCGGCGGCTGACACCCGCCGGCACCGCTGCCCCCGCTCTTCCTCACATGTTGATCATGTGTCCGGCGAGGCCGTGGACCGCTTCCTTCACGGCCTCGCTCAGCGTCGGGTGGGCGTGCACGTTGCGGGCGACCTCGTGGACGGTCAGGTCCCACTGCTGGGCCAGGGTCAGCTCGGGCAGCAGCTCGGTGACGTCCGGGCCGATGAGGTGGCCGCCGAGCAGTTCGCCGTACCTGCCGTCGCTGATCAGCTTCACGAAGCCGGCCGTCTCGCCCAGGCCCTGCGCCTTGCCGTTGGCGGTGAACGGGAACTTCACCACCTGCACGTCGTGGCCGAGTTCGCGGGCCTGGGCCTCGGTGTAACCGAAGCTGGCGATCTGCGGCTGGCAGAAGGTGGCGCGCGGGATCATCGCGTAGTCCAGCTCCATGGTCTGCGCACCGGCGATGGTCTCGGCGGCGACCACGCCCATCGCCTCCGCCGCGTGCGCGAGCATCAGCTTCGCGGTGACGTCGCCGATGGCGTAGATGTGCTGGACGGACGTACGGCAGCGGCCGTCGACGTCGATCGCGCCGCGCTCGGTGACGCGTACGCCGGTCTTGTCCAGGCCGTAGCCCTCTACGTTCGGGGCGAAGCCGATCGCCTGGAGCACCTTGTCGGCCTCCAGGACCTGCTGGGCGCCGTCCTTGCCGGTGACGGTGACGCGGACCTGCGGTCCTGACTCGTCGATCGCGTCGACGCGGGTGGAGGTGAGCACGTCGATGCCGAGCCTGCGGTACTGCTTGGCGAGTTCGGCGGAGACCTCGGCGTCCTCCAGCGGGGCGGCGCGGTCCAGGAACTCCACGACGGTGACCTTCACGCCGTAGTTGTGCAGCACGTAGGCGAACTCGATGCCGATGGCGCCGGCGCCCGCGATGACGATGGACTGCGGCAGGTCCTCGGCGAGGATCTGCTCCTCGTACGTCACCACGCGGGAGGTGCGGCGGGTGCCGGGGAGCAGCTTGGGGGTGGCGCCGGTGGCGATGATGCAGTGGTCGAAGCCGATGGTGCGGGTGCCGCCGTCGTAGCCGGAGACCTGGAGGGTGTGCGGGTCGAGGAAGGTGCCGCGGCCGTCGATCTCCGTGATCTTGTTCTTCTTCATCAGGAAGTGGACGCCCTTGACCCGGCCGTCCGCGACCTTGCGGCTGCGGCGGAAGGCCTCGCCGTAGTCGAAGGACACCTGCCCGTCGACCTTGATGCCGTAGGTCTTCGCCTCCCGCAGCACAGTATGCGCCAGCTCGGCGTTGTGCAGCAGGGCCTTGCTGGGGATGCAGCCGACGTTCAGACAGACGCCGCCCCAGTACTTCTCCTCCACGACCGCCACGCGCTTGCCCAGCTGGGCGGCGCGGATGGCGGCGACGTAGCCGCCGGGGCCCGCGCCGAGTACCACGACGTCGAATCGCTCGTCCTGCTCGGACATGGAGAGTTCCCTTCTCACGGGGCGACGTTGGACATCGGCCGGGATCAACCGGCCTCACCGCGATCATCCGCGCGTCGAACCGGCTCACGCAACCGATCCTCACCGCCGTGCCCGACTTGCCCCGTGCCAGACGTCATGGGCGTCGAGGACGGCGCGGTGGGTAGGGCGCCGTCCACGCCCTCGACGGGCAGGGCCACCGCTTCCGCAAGGCACTGTTCCTGCCGCTGCTGGACGCCCTGCACGCGTACGGCCATTCCAAGTATGCGATCCGGCCGCTGAGTTCGTCCCTGCGTCAGGAACTGCGGCTGGCGGGGAACGCGGCGTCGAGGCCGAGCGGATGATGGCCGTCCAGGCCCCATCGCACCCATCTCTCGCGCCACGACATGGATCGTGCCGTAATCCGCGTCACTCTTCCCTGCTCACCGGAACGATCTCCGCCCACAGGTTCTCGGCCTGCAGCAGCAGGGTGCCCAGGACCGCCGCGTGCGCGGCGCCCTGCCAGGCGTGCTCCCGCAGGCCGTCCTGCAGTTGCCGGTGCAGTCTGCGCAGCACCTCCTCGGTCCGGCCGTCCGGGGGTCCGTTCGTGTGGCCTTCGAGCAGGCGGCTGCCCTCCGCGTGGCAGGCGTCTCCGATGAGGTCCAGCAGATGCGCGTACGAGCCCAGGACCGGTCCCCGGGGTGGGGCGGGCGTGCGGCCGTCGTCGGCCGCGACCGCCAGCGTGCGGTTCAGCGCCGTGATATGTCCGGTGACGCGGCTCCAGCGTTCGTCCTCCTCCTCGGGCGGGACAGACAGCGGCACGCGGTACACGGCGCGCAGCGGGCCGTACGCCGTCCGCAGGCTCTCCCGGCTCCAGTGCCGCGCCGACCGCAGCGCGTCCAGGCGGTACTCCAGTCGCGCGGAGGCGGAGAGCCAGCCGACGGTGGTGTGCGCGTCCCACTCGCTCTTCCGCAGGTCGTCGGCCACCGTGTGCAGCGCATCGCCCGCCTCCCGGGCCAGCGCCGCGAGGTTCTCCCGTACGTCCCGCAGGTGGACCGGCGGCAGGACGAGGGCGTTGACGGCGACCCCGATCACCGCGCCCAGTGCCGCCTGCCCCACCCGGTGGCTGACCGCGGACGTGGAGACGGTGCCCGAGGCGAGCGTGAAGATCGCCGTGGTGACGGCGTAGATGCCCTGGTCGCCGAAGCGGGGCCAGTTCGCGAGCAGCATGAGCACCGGCACGGACAGGGCGAGTCCGCCGAGGGTCGTGCCGGTGGCGACCTGGGACGCCGACGCCAGCAGGGTTCCGGCGCAGATCGCCGCGAACTGCTGCACGGCCTGGCGCAGCGAGCTGTAGACCGTGGTCTGTACGAGTACCACCGCCACCCAGGGCGCCATCAGGGCCATCGGGTCGCCGAGCCACTCGTCGGCCACGACCCAGGCGAGCAGCGCCGCCCCCGCGGCCTTCAGCGACTGTACGGCCAGATCGCGTTCGCGCCCCGGCTCCCGGAAGGCGGCCCGTGCGGCCCGGCCGACGCCGCGGGCCTCAACGGGCCCCGGCACCCGGCCGCCCCGGGCCACCTGTCCGGCCTCACGGATCCACTGCGGCACCACCGGCCTCGTACGCGTCATGCGCATCGGGTATCCGCCGGACCCGCCGCGTCACGCCGACGGGAGGCCGGCAGGTGGATCGCCTCCGGGCGTCTGCCGCCGCCGTGGACATGTGTTCGCTACTTGCGCTGCTGGGCCCTGCTCACCTGCTCGGCAAGTTCTTCCTTGCTCATCGAGGACCTGCCCTGGATGCCGAGCTCCCGGGCCTTGTCGTACAGCTCCGCCCTGGTACCGCCCAACTCCGCCTTGGCCTCGCCCTTCGTCGCCTGGCGGCCCGCGGCCTTCGTCGCCTGGCGGCCTGCGCCACCGCTGCCCCTGCCGACGGCGGCCAGGGGCTCACCGGCCAGCGCCCGGGAGCGCCGTTCCGCGAACTCCAGGCCCAGTTCCCGCAGCCGGCCGGCGTCGACGGACTCGCGCAGCGCGGGCAGGATCTCGTTCTCCTCCTCCTCGACGTGCCGGCGGACGGCGTTGACCCACTTGTTCAGGGCGCGGTCGAACTGCTTGCTCTCCCAGTCCATTTCCAGCAGGTGCTTGCCGAGGCTCTCGGCCTGGTGGTGTTCCTCGGCGGCGTGCTCGGCCTCTTCCTTCTCGTGGGCCTCGTGGGCCACGGCCGGGTACACGCGGTCCTCCTCGGCCTCGCTGTGTGCCTCCAGCATGGCCACGGCCAGGGGGAGCGCCAGCGGCCGGGAGCTCTTGTCCTTCTTCATCATGTCGAACAGGCGCTGCAACTCCCGGTGGTCGGTGGTGAGCATGGTGATGATGTCGTCAGCCATGGTGCGGCCCTTCGTGCTGTCCGCCTGAGCGGCTCCCCCCTTCTTGCATCTCACCGTGTTTCCAGGGCACGCGCGCTGATGCGCCCTGCGAGGCCGGAGACGGGTCAGGGCTTGATGACATGGCTGCCGGCGGGGAGGGCGTCGGCGTGCCGCGACGAGCAGGTCGTTGTCGACGTACACGACGCGGGCGCCGGTCCCAGCCTGGTTTTTGGCCCCCTTGGACCGGTCCCAGCCGGTTTTTTGGCCCCCTTGGGCGTCACACGCGCGGCGGACCGGCGTCGACCACCGCCATCGACAGCTCCAGCAGGTCGAAGTGGATCAGGGACTCCAGCCACCAGGTCATACCGGCCTGGGCGAGGCCCCTGAGGTCGACGTGCTTGTCCTCCTGCCAGGCGGGGCTGGCGTTGCCGCGCACGGCGATGTCGAACGGCCGGTCGGACGGCAGCCCGGCGCTGACCAGCTTCTGCCGGAGCGCGGCGATCTCTTCCGGAGTCAGTTCGTGATCGCCGGGGTTGGGGAAGACAACGATCCCGAGCTGGCCTCCCTCCTCCCCCGCTGGTGCGAGCCGCTCACCTTCGACGCCGAGGACGCCGCGGATCAACTCGGTCGTGTCTTCGACGTCGTCGGCATCGAGCGCTGGGACCGGCCGATGATCCACCTCGCCGACCGGGCCGCGCTCGCCCACTTCCTGCGCGGCCGGGGACTGTCCGAGGAGGACGCGCGCCGTGCCGCGCACCGGCTGGAGACACCGCTGACCGTCACCAAGCGCAGGATGACCGGCTGGGCCCGCAAATAAGCTCGCCGCGTAGCAGCGCGCCCGGCGCGGCATGCCGGCGTCCCGGCGCCCGGTTTTCGCCGTGCGCCGGGAGGGAACCCGTCGCCGGACCCGCGGAAGGACGCGTGGAGGGAGGGCCGCCGTGCCCGACACCGACCGGCTCCGCATCCGGGACGAGGCCCGGCCGCTGTCCGGTCCGGCCTCACTGGAGGTGCTGGCCGGGGCCGAGCGCTACTACCGGGCCATGCTGAGCAGCGGCCCGGAGTCCTGGAACATCCGCGACCACCACATGGACCGACACCCTCGACCGGCTCATGGAGCACTACGGCCCCGATGCCAAGGCGGTGGTGTGGGAGCACAACACCCACATCGGGGACGCCCGAGCCACCGACATGGCCGACGCCGGCATGGTCAACGTCGGCCAGCTGGTGCGCGAACGGCACCTGGCGGAGGGCGTGGTGCTGGTCGGCTCCGGCTCCTGCGACGGCACCGTGATCGCCGCGGACCGTTGGGGGGACCTGCCGCGCGTGATGGACGTGCCGCCCGCCCGCAGCGGCAGCCTGGAGGACCTGCTGCACCGGGTCCTGCCCGGGGAGCGGGCCCTGTTCGTCCTCCCCGACGGGCAGCGCGAGGGGCTGGCCGTCGGACAGCGGGCCGAGTGGTTCCACCGGGAGCGCGGGCACCGCGCGATCGGCGTCGTCTACCAGCCCGGACTCGAACGCTGGGGCAACTACGTGCCCACGGTCCTCGGCCGGCGGTACGACGCCTTCTGCTATCTCGACCACACCAACGCCCTGCAGCCCCTGCGCCCCCTGACGGCCCGCAGCCCGGAGCAAGAGACCTGGCCCGCGGGCGTGTGACCCGCGGGCGAGCGAGGAGGAAGCCGTGTCATTCCGCGACCGCGCCCACGCCGGACGGGAACTCGCCCTGCGGCTGGTCGAGTGGGCCGACTCGGGCGACCTCGTCAACCTGCTCGTGCTCGGTCTGCCGCGCGGCGGTGTGCCCGTCGCAGCGCAGGTCGCCCGCGCCCTGCACGCGCCGCTGGACGTCCTGGTCACCGGCAAGGTCAGCACGCCGGTGCGGCCGGGGGCGGCGATCGGCGCCATCGTCGCCGAGGAGCCTCCGCTGTTCGACCGGCGGGCGCTGGAGATGCTGCGCCTGACCCCGGACCGGCTAGGCTCCGACGTCGCCCGCGAGCGCACCGAGCTGCACCGCCGCGAGCACCTCTACCGCGGCGGCCGGCCCGCTACGTCCGTCCGCGGCCGTACCGTGGTCCTGGTCGACGACGGCCTGGCCACGGGACTCACCATGACCGCGGCCCTGCGCTTCCTGCGCCGCCTGCGGCCGGGACGGCTCGTCGTGGCGGTGCCGGTGGGCGGCCCGCGCGCTGTGGACCAGGTACGGCAGGAGGCCGACGAACTCGTCTGCCTCGAACAGCCCGCGTCGCTGCACGCGATCGGCGAGTGGTACGAGGACTTCGCCGAGGTGTCCGACACACAGGTCGTCGAGGCACTGCGCGCCGTCGAGGCCACCGCGTGAGCCGGTCGCGGCCAGAAGAGTGACGGACAGGACAGCACAGGAAGGAGGCGGCACCGTGACCACACCGGCCCCGGAACGTCCCGCGCCGGTCCGGCTCGTCGAGGAGGCGTTCGTCTGCGTCCAGGCGTGCGAGGCCTGCGCGGCCGCCTGCCAGCCGGCCGTACCGGCGGTCGACCCGACCGCGTGGAACAGGGTGGCCGCACGGTGCGCCAGGACCTGCGAGCACACGAGCATGGTGCTGAACCAGCTCCCCGCCACCGACACGGCCGACCTGCGCGCCCAGGTGGAGCTGTGCGCGCTGACCTGTGAGGAGCAGGCCGCGGAGTTCGGCCGCCACGCGGCGGACGACCGTCATGGCGGGCAGGCGGACAGCTGCCGGCGCTGCGCGCAGGCGTGCCGGTCGTTCCTCACGTCACTGGGCTGAACCGGTGCGGACGCGCCGCCGTTCAGGCGTGGTCGACCAGTTCGGCGCGGCCCTTCTCCCGTGCGCAGTGGGCGCAGCAGTAGAACTGACCGTCCGCCTGCAGACCGTGGCCCAGGATCCGGCAGTTGCAGTTCTCACAGATCGGAGCCATGCGCTGGGCCGCGCACTCCAGGCTGTCGAAGATGTGGACCGCGCCGGCAGCCCGTACCTCGAAGGCCATCTCGTAGTTGTTGCCGCAGACTTCGCACTTCGCCATGAAGATCACTCCCTTTGTGTCCGGCGACGGACGGTCGCCGGGATGGGACCGGAACACGAGACGAGCCTGTCCCCGGCCGACGGGCGGCGCAACCGTGAGGGCAGCTGGCTTCGTCACCGTCGGGCCACAGCAGGCGCCGCCGGAGCTGGCCGTTCCCGGCACCTCTGATCGCCGCCGGGCGGGTGTACGGAGCGCAGGTCGTCGCCTACTGGTTCGCGCCGTCGGTTGTCGACGGCCGCGGCGGATCCACGTGTCTCCGGCGCCCCTGACGAAGGAGCCGGCCGAGTCCGCCGCCTACTCCGTGGGGACGACGGCGACCGGGCAGTCGGCGTGGTGCAGTACGGCGTGCACCACGCTCCCGAGGCGCAGCCCGAACCGGCCCGCGGGCGGATGGCGTGGCAGTACGACCAGGCCGGCCCGGGCCGAGGCGTCCACCAGCGCGGCGGCGGCCGGGCCGACGACCAGCTCGGTGTCCGCGTGCACCTGCGGGTACTCGGCGACGGGCCGGGCGGCCTCGTTCAGCAGTCGTGCGTGCAGACGCTGCTCCTCGTCCAGCCGGCTCGCCTGGGGCACCATCACGCCGGCCCGGACGACCGGCGCCCAGGCGTGCACCAGGCGTACGGCGGTCCGGCGCCGGCCGGCCTCGGCGAGGGCGAACCGTACGGCCGCCTCGTCGCGCTCGTCGCGCACGCCGACCACGACGTGGCCCTCGGCGGCCCGCTCGGTGTGGCCGCGCGCGACGACCACCGGCCGGTCCGCGTGGGCGGCCACCTTCAGGCTCACCGAGCCCAGCAGCAGACCGGCGAAGCCGCCGCGTCCACGCGTGCCGACCACGACCAGGCCGGTGTCCTCGGCGGCGGTCAGCAGGGCCTCGGCGGGATCGTCGCGGGCCAGGACGGTGTCGACGCGCAGCCGGGGGTGGGCGGCCGCGATCCGGTCCCGGGCGTCGTCCAGTACGCCGGTGCCCGCGGCGGCGATCCGCTCCACGGTCTCCGCCGCGCCCGGTTCGTCCGCCCCGGCCCCGGTGTCGGGCCCGACGGCGTGCAGGATCCGCAACGGCGCGCCGCGCAGCTCCGCCTCCGTGGCGGCCCACTCCGCGGCCAGCCAGGTGTGCGAAGTGTCGTCGACGCCGACGAGCACGGTGCCGGCGGGGCCGGCTGAGGTCATGGTCCCTCCACGGCGGGTCGCAGGTGCAGATGTTTCCCCGGGCCGGTCCCGCCCGCGCGGCTCATTGGGCGGCGCCCTCGCGCCGGGCGATGGCGCGTTCGACGTCCTCGCGGTCGAGGACGCCGAGGAGGTGTCCCTCGGGGTCGGTGACCGGGACGGTCGGCAGGCCGGCCTTCCTCATGCGTTCCAGCAGCGGGCCGAGTTCCTCGTCGGCGCGGACCGTGGCCGGGCCCGGCCGCAGGATGTCGGCGACCCGGCCCTCGGTGCGATCGGCCGCGTCGTCGTGCCGGAGCAGACCGACGACCACGTCCTCGTCGTCGACCACCACGCCCGTGCGCCGACCTGTCTCGTCCAGCATGGCCAGGGCGTCGTCGAGCAGCTGGTCGACGGTGCACAGCGGTACGTTGCGGTCCGCCACGTCCCCGGCCAGCGGAGTGCGGGCGGCCTCACCCTCCCTGGGCAGTCCCGCGGCGAGCCAGTCGGCCTTGCCGGGCACGTAGTCGTAGACCTGCCGGAACCCGAGCTGTTCCAGCCGTGCGGCTGCCCGCGGGCTCAGGTCGCACAGCTGGTCGGCGCAGTACCCGATGACGGGCCGCCGGGGATCCAGCTCGCCGGGCGCCGCCTCGTCCAGGTCGCGCAGCCCGATGCGGAGCGCGCCGGGCAGATGGGCCTGCTCGTACGGCTTGGGCGGCAGCACCTCGACGAGCTGTGCCCCCTCCTGCTCGACGAGCCGGAACACGTCCTGCCGGTCGAACAGCCGCGCGGGCATCGCGCCTCATCTCCCTCCACGACGGTCGCGCCCCGGGTACCCGAGGCCGCGCGGCACCACACATGGGGCCGATCTCCGCGGCCAGGAGTCGGGTGGGAGGTTCCCGGGGCACGCAGCGCCTGCTGCGACCGTGCTCCTGCGGAGCCGCGCCGCCCCGGCCGCCTGTCGAACTGGCCGTCCCGGTCTCCGGCACAGGGCATGGCCGTGGGCGCGCTGTGCGTCTCGGCGCGACGTCCTGAGCGAACGCCCCACCCCGCTGCAGCTCGCCGGCTGCGCGCTGATCCTGGTCCCGGCGTACGTCAACGGCCGCCGACGAGCGCGGCCGGAAGCCCGGCCCGGCGGCGGTCCGGCGCCATCCCGTCCAGTTCCGCCCCATCAGGCGCCGAATGAATCCCAGGCTGCGCAGATCGGACATCACGGTGACGGACGAAGCGGGCGGTCAGGCGGGCGGTGAAGGCGGCCTCATCGCCGAGTACGGCCCCGGCCTTCCTGCTGGTCCGGCAGGGCAGTACGGTCGCCGTCCAGGCCGGCATGCTGATGCTCGGGCTCCGTCTCATCTGCCTGCTCGGCACGATGTCGGCGGCGCCGTCCCTGATCGGCGTCGCCGCGGTGGCCGCCATGAAGGAGACCGCCCGCAAGCAGCTCGCGGGCTCCCCGCCCGCGGTCCAGACCCGGGAGGAGGCGGCCGAACTGATCGAGGAGCCGACCACGGCGCCGAGGTTCTAGCCCCGACAGGCAACGTTTGCCCGTCAAGGAGCGGCGTCCGGTGCGTGCTCTCGGCGTGCCGGCCGGAAGCCCTCGTACTGGACGTCATTGGGCTTTCGGCCGGTGCGGCGAGAGGGCGTGCCGGGCGTCGCGACGGGGCGAACGTTGCCTGCCGGGGCACTAGGTTGGTTCTGGGGTCCCAGGTTCTGGGGTTCCCGATTCAGGCAGGAGAGCGCGATGCAGTTCGACGTGACCGTGGAGATCCCGCAGGGGTCCCGGAACAAGTACGAGATGGACCACGCACGGGGGCGGATGCGGCTGGACCGGATGCTGTTCACGTCCACGCAGTACCCGGCCGACTACGGCTACGTCGACGGCACCCTGGGGCGGGACGGCGAGCCGCTGGACGCCCTGGTCCTGACCGGTGATCCGACGTTCCCGGGGTGTGTCGTCGAGTGCCGTGCCGTGGGGATGTTCTGCATGACGGACGAGGCCGGCCCCGACGAGAAGATCCTGTGCGTGCCCGCGCACGACCCGCGCTACGCGGGCACCCAGGACATCGGCGACATACCGGAGTTCGACCGGCTGGAGATCACCCATTTCTTCGAGGTCTACAAGGACCTGGAACCCGGCAAGTCCGCCGAGGGCTCCCACTGGGAGGGCCGGGACGGGGCGTACGCGGAGATCGCGGCGTCACGGCGGCGGGCGGAGGGCGCCGACGGCGCGGAATGACGCGGGGTCATCTTCCACCATGTCGGTGACATCCCGGTAGCGCAGCAGCACGCCCACCCCGTCGGTCAGGGTGCGGCCGGGCGGCAGCACGATCAGCTCGGCCCTGGTGCGGACGGCGGCGTACAGCAGGGCCGCGTCGGCGGGTTCTTCGCGGACCGCCGTCACGCCGAAGGTCTCCAGATCCGCGACTGACAGCGCGATCTGCGGGGGTTCCGTGCCCACCCACAGCCGTTCGGGAAGCCGGTCCGGCGCGCCGGGCCGGTCCGGCCGCACGAGCAGGAGGGCGCGTGCCTGGCCGCGTTGCAGGGCGGCGACGGCGGCGGCGACGCCCTCAGACCTGAGAGGGTGCCGGGCCCGCTGGGACAGGAAGGTGTCCGTCTGGAGGCGGTCCGTGCGGCTGAGGCGGCCGTCCAGCGTGTGCGCGACGTGCGTCTCGATCAGGGCGGGACTCGGCCCGGCCCCGGCCCCGGGATCGGCCGGGCCGGGCTCGTCCTCGACGACCGTCGTCCGGTTCTGGAGATGGATGGGCAGCTGGTTGGCCAGGACGCCCGAGACCCAGACGTCGCCCGCGTCGCGGCACAGCACGATCTCCTCGGCGCCGTGCCGGTCGGTCAGGTCCTCCAGTTCCTGCGCGATGCGCGGGGCGGTGTGCGGCCACTCCTCGGCGGGGACGAGGTGACTCAGCCGCCGGCCCGGCGTGACCCGGCTGGTTGGCCAGCGCCCGGTCTCGGCGACGACCAGCACGTGCTCCTCCGGGTCGGGCCACGCACCGCCGTCGCCGATGCCGTAGGCGCCGTCGACAGCGGGCCGCGCGCTGTCCCGGGTGAGACGGACCGCGAGGTATGGGATGTCCGGCGCGCGCTGCACGGCCAGCCGCATGGCGTCGGGCAGGTCGCCGAACCGGGCCGTCTCGCGCACGGGCGGTTCGGGCAGCTCCCGGTCCAGGGCCAGTCGTCCGTGCGCCGCGAAGAGGGCCCGTCCGTGCCGGCCGGGCACGGCGGGGCCCGTGCCCACGGCCGCGTCCAGGGCGTCGACGGTGGCGGCGTCCGCGCCCTGCGCGCGCAGGGCGTCCCGCTGGTGCCGCCAGCGCAGGTCGATCGCCTTGTCCCGCTCCTCGATGTCCTGGGAGGTGTCGAGGTAGATACTCGCCCAGGGGCCGGGCGCGGCGAAGAGCGGGTCGAGGAACGTCAGCTTCATGGTGCGACCGGGCCAGTTGCTTCGCTCCGACGGCGCCGCGGCGTGACGCGTGGCAGAACGCGTGCGAGGACTACCGGACAGCCGGGCCAGAGCATCGCGTCCTCCCCGCCGGAGCCGTACGGACGGATTCAAAGCCATATGGATCTACTACGTCCGCCGCGAGCCGCCCGGGTACCCGCACGAACCAGGGCCATGCGCGCCTTACCAACCCCCACCTCCCGGCTCCGCCTGCCCACACCCTCGGCACAGCCGCACAGCCGCACTGCCCTCCCCTCTCCCCCTCTCCGTTTCCCGCCCCCACCCGCGGGCACCCGGAGCCCGGCACCGCGGTGCGCGGGGGTGCGCTGGGAGGGGTGTCGGGAGTGGCCCGGCAGGTGTGACGGTCTGGGAGGTCGGTGACGGATGGCGGCAGAACCTGGCTCCGGCGGTACGGTGGCGCACCGGCTGATCGAGGAGCACCTGCTGGAGGGCCGCATGGTCCCGGGCGAGGAGATCGGGCTGCGCGTCGACCAGACCCTCACCCAGGACGCCACCGGCACGCTGGTGATGCAGGAGCTGGAGGCGCTCGGCCTGGACCGGGTGCGCACCGGCGTGAGCGTGCAGTACGTCGACCACAACCTGCTCCAGGCGGACGAGCGCAACGCCGAGGACCACGCCTTCCTGCGCTCGGCCGCCCGCCGCTACGGCGTCTGGTACTCCAAGCCCGGCAACGGCGTCTCGCACCCCACCCACATGCAGCGCTTCGGCGCGCCCGGCCGGAGCCTGGCCGGTTCCGACTCGCACACCTGCGCCGCGGGATCGCTGGGCATGCTGGCCGTCGGGGTGGGCGGCCTGGAGGTGGCGCTGGCCATGGCCGGGCAGCCGCTGTACCTGCGGATGCCGCGGATCTGGGGCATCCGGCTGGCCGGCGCGCTGCCGGAGTGGGTGAGCGCCAAGGACGTGATCCTGGAGCTGCTGCGCCGGCACGGCGTCAAGGGCGGGGTGGGCCGTGTCCTCGAGTACCACGGCCCGGGGCTGGAGCGGCTGACGGCGATGGACCGGCACGTCATCGCGAACATGGGGGCCGAGCTGGGCGCCACCACGAGCGTCTTCCCGGCCGACGACGCCGTACGCGACTTCCTGCGCACGCAGGGACGCGAGGACGACTTCACCGAGATCCTCCCGGAGTCCGATGCGCGCTACGACCTGGAGGACGAGGTCGACCTCTCGTCCCTCCAGCCGCTGATCGCCCGCCCCACGTCTCCGGGCAATGTCGTCCCCGTGCGTGAGGCGGCGGGCGAGCCGATCGGACAGGCGGTGATCGGGTCCTCGGCCAACCCCGGACTGCGGGACTTCGCGATCGCGGCCGCCATGGTGCGCGGCCGGCAGACCGCGCCCGGCGTCAGCTTCGACGTGAACCCGACCTCGCGGGAGATCCTGCAGGACCTCACCCGCACCGGCGCCACGCTGGACCTGCTGGCGGCCGGCGCCCGGCTGCACCAGTCGGGCTGCCTGGGCTGCATCGGCATGGGCCAGGCACCGGCCGCCGGGCGCAACTCCCTGCGCACCTTCCCGCGCAACTTCCCCGGCCGCTCCGGCACCGAGGACGACGCGGTCTGGCTGTGCTCCCCGGAGACGGCGACCGCCTCGGCGCTGACCGGCGCCGTCACCGACCCGCGCGACTGGGCCGCCGAGCACCAGGTGCCGTATCCGAAGCTGACCCTGCCGGAGCGGGCGACCGTCAACACCGCGATGCTGGAGCCCCCGCCGCCGCCCGAGGAGGCCGCCGCAGTGGAGCTGGAGCGCGGGCCCAACATCTCCGCCCTGCCCGGCCTGGACCCACTGCCGGACACCCTGGACGCGCCGGTGCTGTTCAAGGCGGGCGACCACGTGTCCACCGACGAGATCTCTCCCGCCGGGGCGAGGGCGCTGCCGTACCGCTCCAACATCCCCAAGCTCGCCGAGTTCACCCTCACCCGGCTCGACCCGGACTACCCGCGGCGCGCCGCGGAACTGCGCGACCGCGGCGGGCACGTGATCGTCGCCGGGGAGAACTGGGGACAGGGCTCCTCCCGCGAGCACGCCGCGGTCACCCTGCGCCACCTGGGGCTGCGGGCCGTCTTCGCCCAGTCCTACGCCCGCATCCACTGGCAGAACCTCGCCAACTTCGGCGTCCTCGCCCTGGAGTTCGACGACCCCGACGACCACGCGCGCATCCAGCCCGGCGACCGGCTCCGCCTGGAGGACCTGCACGCCGCGCTCGCCCCCGGCGCGCCGCCGGCCCTGGTCGTCCGCAACACCACCCGCTCCGAGCAGTACCGCCTGCACCACCGCCTCTCCGACCGCCAGCGCCGCGCGGTCCTGGCAGGCGGCACGATCCCCGCCCTCGCCACCGGGGCCGCACGGTAGGCGACGGCGGGCCCCGGGACACCCCTGGGCCGTGGAAGGCTCCGGCAACCAGGACAGCGGAAGCCCCGGCAGCCCAGGCCCTGGCCTACCGCGGACAGCGCGGGCCCCCGCGGAAACGCCTTGCCCTGGAGTCCGCTCCATACGGCAGACTCGCCTCATGCAGACCGCCGGATACCTGGAAGTCCTGGACAGCGAGGGCCAGCTGCTGTCGTCGGCCGCCGAGCGGGCCGGTACGGACGCCAGGGTGCCCACGTGCCCCGGCTGGCAGGTGCGCGACCTGCTGCGGCACACCGGCCAGGTGCACCACTGGGCCGCGGCGTTCGTCACCGACCGCCACCCCGAGCGCCGCCCGCTGGGCGAACCGCCGGACCTCGACGGCGCGGAGCTCGTCGCCTGGTACCGCGACAGCCACCGCCGGCTCGTCGACACCCTGACCGCCGCGCCGCCGGATTTGGAGTGCTTCGCCTTCCTGCCGGCGCCCTCCCCGCTCGCCTTCTGGACCCGGCGGCAGGCCCACGAGACGGCCGTGCACCGCTTCGACGCCGAGTCGGCGCTCGGCGGCACCCCGTCCCCGATCGCCCCGGACTTCGCCGCGGACGGCATCGACGAACTGCTGCGCGGCTTCCACACCCGCCCCAGGAGCCGGGTCCGCACCGACACGCCCCGCGTCCTGCGGGTACGCGCGACGGACGCGGACGCGGTGTGGACCGTGCGGCTGTCATCGGAGCCGCCCGCGGCCACGCGGGGCGAGGACGAGGACGCCGAGTGCGAACTGGCCGGTCCCGCCGACCAGTTGTACCTGGCGCTGTGGAACCGCGCGCCGGTGCCGGGCGTGACGGGCGACCGCACGCTCGCCGAACTGTGGCGAGAGACGTCAGCCATCTGAGATCAGGGAGCGACAGACCGGAGAGCGAGAGACCAGAGCGCCACAGACCAGCACGCGGCAGCCCGAAGCGCGGTCAGCCGCCCGCGAGCATCCGGCGCAGCACCGCCCGCTGCACGGGCAGCATCTCACCGTGCAGCGCGCGCCCCTTGCCCGTGAGCGCCACCCGGACGCCCCGCCGGTCCTTCGAGCACATGGCGCGCTCGACGAGCCCGCACTTCTCCAGCCGGGCGATCAGCCGGGACAGCGCGCTCTGGCTGAGGTGGACGCGCTCGGAGATCTCCTGGACGCGGTAGGCGCAGGTCCCGTCCGGCGCCCGGCTTCCGGCCAGTACGTCGAGCACCTCGAAGTCGCTGGCGCACAGACCGTGCTCGTGCAGGACACGGTCGAGCTCACACTGGGTGCGCGCGTGCAGCGCCAGCAGGTCCCGCCACTGATCCACGAGCGCCTGTTCGGCCTTCGTCGCCGCCATGCGCGGCACCGTAGCAGAGAAACGCCATCGTTGCACCGGAATTAAATGCATTTGCATTCCATGCATGCACATGTAATCTCTCCCGCATGACCTCTCCGCTCACCACCCCCGCGACCGCGCCCTCGGCGGTCCGCTGGACCCCCCGGCTGTGGGGCACCCTGCTGGTGCTCTGCGCCGCGATGTTCCTGGACGCGCTGGACGTGTCGATGGTCGGTGTGGCGCTGCCGTCCATCGGCGCCGACCTCGGCCTGTCCACCTCGACGCTGCAATGGATCGTCAGCGGCTACATCCTGGGCTACGGCGGTCTGCTGTTGCTCGGCGGACGCACCGCGGACCTGCTGGGCCGGCGCCAGGTCTTCCTGGTCGCGCTCGGTGTCTTCGCGCTCGCCTCGCTGCTGGGCGGCCTCGTCGACTCCGGACCGCTGCTGATCGCCAGCCGCTTCATCAAGGGCCTGAGCGCGGCGTTCACGGCGCCGGCCGGCCTGTCCATCATCACCACGACGTTTCCCGAGGGCCCGCTGCGCAACCGCGCACTGTCGATCTACACCACCTGCGCGGCCACCGGGTTCTCCATGGGCCTGGTGCTGTCCGGTCTGCTCACCGAGGCCAGCTGGCGGCTGACCATGCTGCTGCCCGCGCCCATCGCCCTGATCGCGCTGCTGGCGGGCTGGAAGCTGCTGCCGCGCACCGCGCGCGAGAAGGACCACGACGGCTACGACATCCCCGGCGCGCTCGTCGGCACGGCATCGATGCTGCTGCTGGTCTTCACCGTCGTCCAGGCGCCGGAGGCAGGCTGGGGTTCGGCCCGTACGCTGCTGTCCTTCCTGGCGGTCGCCGCGCTCCTGACGGTCTTCGTGCTCATCGAGCGGCGCTCGCCCGGCCCCCTGGTCCGGCTCGGTGTGCTGCGCTCCGGCACCCAGGTGCGCGCCCAGCTCGGCGCGATGTTCTTCTTCGGGTCGTACATCGGCTTCCAGTTCCTCGCCACGCTCTATATGCAGTCGCTGCTCGGCTGGTCGGCGATGGAGACCGCGCTCGCCTTCCTGCCCGCGGGCGCGCTGGTCGCGCTCTCCGCGACGAAGATGGGTGCGATCGTCGACCGGTTCGGCACCCAGCGGCTGATCCCGCTGGGCTTCGGGCTGATGGTCGTCGGGTACGCGCTGTTCCTGCGCGTCGACCTCGCCCCGGTCTACGCGGCGGTCGTCCTGCCGTCGATGCTGCTGATCGGCGCGGCGTGCGCGCTGGTCTTCCCGTCGCTCAACATCCAGGCCACCAACGGCGTCGAGGACCGCGAGCAGGGCATGGTCTCCGGTCTGCTCAACACCTCGGTCCAGGTCGGCGGCGCGATCTTCCTGGCCGTCGTGACGGCGGTGGTGACCGCGCACGCCCCCGAGAACGCCACCCCGCAGGCCGTCCTCGACAGCTACCGGCCCGGACTCGTGGTGGTGACCGGCATCGCTGTCGCCGGGCTGCTGATCACGGTCACGGGACTGCGCAGGCGGCGCCCGCAGCAGTCCGTCGTGGTCGCCAAGTCCACCTCCCGGGAGGCGGAGCGCGTGTCCGTGCGCGACTAGTGGGGACGCCCCCTCACGCGTGCGCCCGGCGAGGCCTGTTGCTGCGCCGGGCGCACGCCTGTGAGACTCGGGGAATGGAGAACCACGGGGGACGGGGCATGGAGAACCACGGGGGACGGCGCACCCAGGCCGAACGGGACGCGCTCACCGTCGAGATCGGGTACGCGTTGTGCAGCGCGGCCTTCCTGGCGGCGGTCGTCTTCGGGGCCGTGGCGGGGCCCGCTTTCGCCTTCGACCTCTCGGACGGCGCGCGGAGCACGCTCGTCGGCGCGGGCGCGACCGTGGCCGCCGTGCCCTTCTTCGCCCGCGTCGTGAGCGTGCTGTTCCGCTTCCGGGAGTCCGCTCAGCCCAGCCAGCCCGGCCGCACCAGCCCGGACTCGTAGGCCAGCACGACGAGTTGGGCACGGTCGCGGGCGCCCAGCTTCACCATCGTGCGGCTGACGTGGGTCTTGGCGGTGAGCGGGCTGACGACCAGGCGGCGGGCGATCTCCTCGTTGGACAGCCCGATGCCGGCCAGCGCCATCACCTCCCGCTCGCGCTCGGTGAGGTCGGCGAGGGCGTCGGCCGCGGCGGGCTCCTTGGAGCGGGCCGCGAACTCGGCGATCAGGCGGCGCGTCACGCCCGGCGACAGCAGCGCGTCCCCGGCGACCACCGCCCTTACCGCGCGCAGGAGTTCGTCCGGCTCGGTGTCCTTGACCAGGAAGCCGGAGGCGCCGGAGCGGATCGCCTCGAAGACGTACTCGTCGAGTTCGAAGGTGGTGAGCATGACCACCTTCACGTCCGTCAGCGCCGCGTCGTCGGTGATCCGCCGGGTCGCGCCCAGGCCGTCGAGCAGCGGCATGCGGATATCCATCAGGACGACGTCCGGCCGCAGTTCGCGGATCCGGCGCACCGCCTCCTCACCGTCGGCCGCCTCCCCGGCGACCTCGATGTCCGACTGCGCATCCAGCAGCGCCTTGAACCCGGCCCGCACCAGTGACTGGTCATCGGCCAGCAGTACCCGGATCACCGGTGGTCCTCCTTGACGTCGGCGGATGCCGTGAGCGGCAGGACGGCGAGCACCCGGAAGCCGCCGTCGGGGCGCGGGCCCGCCTCGATGGTGCCACCCAGCGCGGCCGCCCGCTCCCGCATTCCGGCCAGTCCGTTGCCGCTACCGCCCGCGTCGGCGCCGGTCGCGGGCCCGTCGTCGTCGATGCGCAGCCGCAGCGCCCCGCCGTCCCGGCCCAGGCTCACGCGCGCGCGGCGCGAACCGGAGTGCCGTACGACATTGGTGAGGGCCTCCTGGACGATCCGGAACGCGGCGAGATCCGTGCCCGGCGCCAGGCGCGGCGGCTCTCCCTCGACCTCGACCGTGAGGCCCGCGCTCGCCGCCTGTGACACCAGCTCGGGCAGCCCGCCCAGCCCGGGCGCCGGCGCGCGCGGCGCGTCACCGGGTGTGCGCAGCGTGTCGAGCACCTGGCGCACCTCGCCGAGCGCCTCCTTGCTCTTGGCCTTGATGGTGGTGAGCGCCGCGCGCGCCTGCTCGGGGTCGGTGTCGAGGAGCGCGAGGCCGACGCCGGCCTGGACGTTGATGACGGAGATGCTGTGCGCGAGGACGTCGTGCAGTTCGCGGGCGATCCGCAGCCGCTCCTCGTCCGCCCGCCGCCGTGCCGCCTGCGCCCGCTCGGCGCGCTCCCGGACCCACTGCTCGCGCCGGGCCCGGGCCAGCTCCGCCACCGCCGTGATCGCCACGACCCAGGTGACGATCACGAGCTCCTGGTCCCAGGGGGCGGCGGCGTCCCCGGACGGCGGCAGCCACTGGTACAGCCAGTGCGCCACCAGCATGTGTCCGGCCCAGAGCGTCCCCATCGCTGCCCACGCGGCCCTGCGATGCCCGGCGACGATGGCGCTGAAGCAGGCCAGGGCGACGGTGAGGAACACCGGCCCGTACGGGTATCCGGCGCCGAGGTAGAGCATGGCAGCGCCCGCCGTCCCGAACGCGACGGCGACGGGGTACCGCTTCCGCCACAGCAGCAGGACCGCGGCCACCGCCAGCAGCACACGCGCGAAGGGGTCAAGGCCGGCCCGCTCGCCCTGCTGTTCCTGGGCCGCATAGGTCGAGCCGGCCTGCACGAAGAGGGTCATCACGGCGGTGGACAGCCACGGCCACCGGGACCCGCGCGTCTCGTCGGCCTCGTCGGCCCAGCGGTTCCACCACGGGGGCCCGTGCCGCCACCACGTCGGCGGGCCGCCCCCGCGAACACGCTGCTCATCCATGTCCGCCACGCTAGACGCCGTCGGCCCCCGGTGGCGTCACCCGCGCGTGGTGATCACACGTACTCCCGGGGAAGTACGTCCGCCGGAGCCTCGGCCTCCCTGGCCCCCCGCAGCCGGCCGCGGGCGCGGCACCCACCAGCAAGACGACGCCTCCGGAGACGGGCGCGCATCCGGACCCGGCACTAGGAGGGCCGGCTCTGGGCGGCTCGCCCCTTCTGCTGATACACCATGCCGACGCCGTGGGCGAGTTGGGCCACCGCGTGCCGGAAGAACGTCTCACGGTCCGCCACGACCCGGTTGAACTGCCCGAAGAGCTCGAACCCGACCAGCCCGTACAGCTGGGCCCACGCGGCGACGAGCGCGGCGACCACCTCGGGCGGCAGGTCGGGCGCAAGGTCGGCGGCCATCCGCTCGGCCTCGGGGCGCAGTTCGACCGGGAGCGGGGTTTTCGCCACGCCCAGCCCCTGGTACGCGTCGCGCGCGATACCGAAGAGGAGGTGGCCGACGCGTGCGGCCGCCGGGACCGTCGCCTCGGGGGCGCGGTAGCCGGGCACCGGTGAACCGTAGATCAGCGCGTACTCGTGCGGATGCGCCAGCGCCCAGCCGCGCACGGCCTCGCAGACTGTGGTCCAGCGCCGCAGGGGTCCGGCTTCGGAGACGTTGTCGTGGGCGGCTTCCGCCGCCTCGCCCAGGGAGTTGTAGGCGTCGATGATGAGCGCGGTGAGCAGGTCGTCACGGCTGGGGAAGTAGCGGTACAGCGCGGAGGAGGCCATACCGAGCTCACGGGCCACGGCCCGCAGCGACAGCTTGGCGGCGCCTTCTTCGGCGAGCTGTCTGCGGGCCGCGTCCTTGATGGCCGCGGTGACTTCGATCCTGGCCCGTGCACGGGCGCCGTGTGCGGTGCTCATGCGCGGCAGTGTGCCACGAAAACAGAGCAGTGCACACAAAGGAGAGCGCCGCACACAAAAGAGAGCACTGCTCTTGCTTTGGGTCACCGACCTCGGGCAGAGTGTCCTGCAGAGAGCGAGAGCAGTGCTCACAAAAGAGAGCGGCGCTCTCTCCATGTCAGGGGGTTCCCATGTCCACGCACGTCCAGAAGCCCGGCTGGTTCACCGTCAAGGTCCTCAACCGCGCCGTTGCCTGGCTGAACCGCCGTGGCATCAGCGTCTGGGGCTCCCGTGTCCTCGCGGGCCGCGGCCGCAAGAGCGGCCAGTGGCGGACCACCCCCGTCAACCTCATGACCATGGACGGTCAGCACTACCTGGTCGCCCCGCGTGGTCACGTCCAGTGGACGCACAACATGCGCGCGGCGGGCGGCGGCGAGCTGCACCTCGGCAAGCGTGTGGACGTGTTCACCGCGACCGAGGTGGCCGACGACGACAAGGTCCCGCTCCTGCGCGCCTACCTCAAGCGCTGGAAGGCCGAGGTCGGGGTGTTCTTCAACGGTGTCGGCCCGGACTCCCCGGACGCGGAACTGCGCCGTGTCGCCCCCGACCACCCGGTGTTCCGGATCACCGTCAGGAGCTGACCTCGCCGCCCGCCGCCGGACGTCGGTCCAGGGCGGTCAGGGCGCGCTGGGCCATCGGATGGGTGCGGACGATCTCGGCCAGCGAGGTGGAGCCCTGCGTGATGTCCCGGAACGCCTTCCACGCGGGCCGGAAGCCCGTGAGGGCGCCGTGGAACAGGCCGGGGCGGCGTTCGAACACGGTCAGCAGCCGCCTGCCGACGCTCATCTCGATGCCGAGCCCGGCCTTGACGGCGAACGCGTAGTTCATCGCCTGCCGGCGCGTGTCCACCGCGTCGTGCGCCTCGGCGACCCGCACCGCCCACTCCCCCGCGAGCCGCCCCGACCGCAGCGCGAACGAGATGCCCTCGCGCGTCCACGGCTCCAGCAGCCCCGCCGCGTCCCCGCACACCAGCACCCGCCCGCGCGACAGCGGCGAGTCGTCGGCGCGGCAGCGGGTCAGATGCCCGGAGGAGATGCTCGGCTCGAAGCCGGCGAGGCCGAGACGCCCGACGAACTCCTCCAAGTACCGCTTGGTCGCGGCGCCTTCGCCCCGGGCCGAGATCACCCCGACCGTCAGCGTGTCGCCCTTGGGGAACACCCAGCCGTAACTGCCCGGCATCGGCCCCCAGTCGATGAGCACCCGCCCCTTCCAGTCCTCGGCGACCGTCTCCGGCACCGGGATCTCCGCCTCCAGGCCGAGATCCACCTGGTCGAGCTTCACGCCGACGTGCGCTCCTATCCGGCTGGCGCTGCCGTCGGCGCCGACCACGGCCCGCGCGAGCAGGATCTCGCCGCCCTGCAGGAACACGGCGACCGTGCGCCGGTCCGGGACCGCCGACCCGTGCTGCTCGACCCGCTGGACGGTGACGCCCGTGCGCAGCTCGGCGCCCGCCTTCTGGGCGTGCTCGACCAACTGCTGGTCGAACTCGGGCCGGTTGATCAGCCCGAACAGCATCTGCTTGGAGCGGCGGGTGCGGGTGAAGCGGCCGTTGTTGGAGAACGTCACCGCGTGCACCCGGTCCTTGAACGGCAGTTCGAAGCCGGGCGGCAGCGCGTCGCGCGAGGGGCCGATGATGCCGCCGCCGCACGTCTTGTAGCGGGGCAGCTCCGCCTTCTCCAGCAGGAGCACGCGTCGCCCCGCGACCGCCGCCGCGTAGGCGGCCGAGGCCCCCGCGGGTCCCGCACCCACCACGACGACGTCCCACACCTGCCGCACGTCGTCCGCCGAAGAGTTCTCGCCGCTCACGATGGTCTACTGCTCCCGATCAAGCCGCCTGCCGCACCTGTCTCCCGCATCCTACGGCGGCGATCGCCGAGGGCCGCTGTGGGAGGATCTCCGTACCCACAGGTACAACGTCGCACCTACAAGGAGCGTGCCCATGTCGTCGAATCCGGTCGCCGCGACCGTCGCCTCTCTCATGCCCGGGGCGAAGGCGGAGCTCACCGAACTGGTGGCCTTCAAGTCGGTGGCGGACTTCGACCAGTTCCCCCGCAGCGAGAGCGAGGGCGCGGCCCGCTGGGTCGCCGACGCGCTGCGCGCCGAGGGCTTCGCAGACGTGGCCCTGCTGGACACCCCGGACGGCACGCAGTCGGTGTACGGCCACCTGCCCGGCCCCGAGGGCGCCAAGACGGTCCTCCTCTACGCCCACTACGACGTGCAGCCGCCGCTCGACGAGGCCGCCTGGACGACCCCGCCGTTCGAGCTGACCGAGCGCGACGGCCGCTGGTACGGGCGCGGGGCCGCCGACTGCAAGGGCGGCGTGATCATGCACCTGCTGGCGCTGCGGGCACTGAAGGCCAACGGCGGCATACCCGTGCACGTCAAGATCATCGCCGAGGGCTCGGAGGAGCAGGGCACGGGCGGCCTGGAGCGGTACGCCGAGGAGCACCCGGAGCTGCTGGAGGCCGACACCATCGTGATCGGCGATGCGGGCAACTTCCGGGTGGGCCTGCCGACGGTCACCTCCACCCTGCGGGGCATGACGCTCGTACGCGTCCGGGTCGACACGCTCGAAGGCAACCTGCACTCGGGTTCGTTCGGCGGGGCCGCGCCCGACGCGCTGGCCGCCCTGATCCGCGTACTGGACTCGCTGCGCGCCAAGGACGGCTCGACGACCGTCGACGGGCTGGCCGGGGACACCGCGTGGGACGGCCTGCAGTACGACGAGGAGCAGTTCCGCAAGGACGCCAGGGTCCTCGACGGCGTCGGGCTGATCGGCTCCGGCACGGTCGCCGACCGCATCTGGGCGCGCCCGGCGGTCACGGTGCTCGGCATCGACTGCCCGCCGTCGTCGGCGCCACCCCGTCCGTGCACGCGAGCGCCCGCGCCCTGATCAGCCTGCGGGTGCCGCCGGGCGTGGATGCGGCCGAGGCGACCAAGCTGCTCCAGGCGCACCTGGAGGCGCACACGCCGTGGGGCGCGCGGGTGAGCACCGAGCAGACCGGTCAGGGCCAGGCCTTCCGCGCCGACACCACCAGCCCGGCGTACCGGGCGATGGCCGACGCGATGGCGGTCGCCTACCCGGGCCAGGAGATGAGTTACGCCGGCCAGGGCGGCTCCATCCCGCTGTGCAACACGCTCGCGTCGCTGTACCCGCGCGCGGAGATCCTCCTCATCGGCCTGAGCGAGCCGGAGGCCCGGATCCACGCGGTGAACGAGAGCGTGTCCCCCGAGGAACTGGAACGCCTGTCGGTGACGGAGGCCCTGTTCCTGCGCAACTACGCGGCGGGCTGAACGCTCTGCCCTCAGCTGAGGGCCCCGCCTGCGGGCGGGGGTCCTTGTGCGGTCCTCCCATGAACGTCATCGGGCTCGGGAGCGCCCCCTTCACGTGGAGGCGGCCATGCTGCTGCCCCAGCGTCGCGCTCAATCTTCCGCGGACGGCCTGGCTGTTCACGGGAGACGCCGTCGCCGGTGGACGGCAGCCTCTCTACAACAGCTGCACGCTCTCCGCGTAGTGGCAGGCGACCGGGTTGCCGCCGCCCCGGTCGACCAGTGCGGGCACCTCCTCGATGCAGGCGGTGCGTTCGCTCTCGGTCAGCTGGTCGGCGAACTTGGGGCAGCGGGTGCGGAAGCGGCAGCCGCTCGGCGGGCGGACCGGGCTCGGGACCTCGCCCTGGACGGTGATCCGCTTCCGGGCGCGTTCCTTGCGGGGGTCGGGCAGCGGGATCGCAGAGACCAGGGCCTGGGTGTACGGGTGGGCCGGGCGGGAGAACAGCTGGTGGGCGGGGGCGATCTCGACCAGGCGGCCCAGGTACATCACGGCCACCCGGTCGGCCACGTGCCGCATCACCGACAGGTCGTGCGCCACGAACAGGTAGGACAGGCCGAGTTCGCTCTGCAGGTCCATCAGCAGGTTGAGGACGCCGGCCTGGATCGACACGTCCAGTGCCGAGACCGGTTCGTCCAGCACGACGACCTTGGGACGCAGGGCCAACGCCCGGGCGATGCCGATGCGCTGTCGCTGGCCGCCGGAGAACTCGTGCGCGTAGCGGTTGCCATGCTCGGGGTTGAGGCCGACGAGCCGCAGCAGCTCACGCACCTCGTCGGCAGCCCCTGACTCGTACCTGCCATGGATGCGCAGGGGTTCGGCGACGATCTCGTGCACTGAGATGCGCGGATCGAGGGAGGCGTACGGGTCCTGGAAGACGATCTGCAGCTCGCGCCGCAGCGGCCGCATCCGGCGCCGGCTCAGCTCGGTGAGCTCCCGGCCCCGGTAGCGGACCTGGCCCGAGGTGGCGGACTCCAGGCCAAGGACGGTGCGGGAGATCGTCGTCTTGCCGGAGCCGGACTCCCCCACCAGGCCCAGGGTCTCGTTCTCGTAGAGGTCGAAGGAAACCCCGCACACGGCGTGCACGTCGCCCACCCGGCGGCGTACGACGCCGCGGGACATGACCGGGAAGTGCTTGACGAGGTCGCGGGCCTGGAGGACCGGCTCGCCGGAACCGCCGTGGCCGGGCAGTGGTGTGAGAGGTGCGGCGACCTGTGCGGGCGCGCTCATGCGGTGTCCTCCTCAGGGGTGGTGACGGATGCCGCGTCGGCGAAGCGGGCCAAGGCCGCGGAGTCCGCGCCGGCCACGTCGAAGACCGCTCCGGTGCCGGCCAGTTCGTCGGCGAAGTGGCAGGCGCTGAGGTGGCCGGCGTCTCCCACCGGGCTCAACGGCGGCTCCGCGCCGTCGCAGTCGTCCCGGCGCAGGGGACAGCGGGGTGCGAAGGGACAGCCCGGGGGCAGGTTCAGCAACGAGGGCGGCGAGCCGGTGATGGGGGTGAGGCGCTCCTCCTCGCGGTCGAGACGGGGCTGGGAGCCGAGCAGGCCGAGGGTGTAGGGCATGCGCGGGGTGTAGAAGATCTCCTCCACGGAGCCGGACTCCACCATCCGTCCCGCGTACATGACAGCCACGCGGTCCGTGTGCCCGGCGACCACGCCGAGGTCGTGGGTGATGAGAACCAGGGCCGCTCCCGTCTCGGCGCGGGCGGTCTGCAGCGCGTCGAGGATCTGCGCCTGCACGGTCACGTCGAGCGCGGTGGTCGGCTCGTCGGCGATGATCACGTCCGGGTCGTTGGCCATGGCGATGGCGATCACGACGCGCTGGCGCATGCCGCCGGACATCTCGTGCGGGTAGACGTCGACACGCCGCTCGGGGCTCGGGATGCCGACCCTGCCGAGCAGGTCGATCGCCCGCTCGCGGGCGGCCCGGGCCTTCAGGTCCGGGTTGTGCCGGAGCAGGGTCTCGGTGATCTGGTGGCCGACGGGGTAGACCGGGTTGAGGGAGGTCATCGGATCCTGGAAGACCATCGCGATCCCCTTGCCGCGTACCTCCGACAGCCGTGCGTCGGACAGGCCGAGCAGCTCCGTCCCCGCGAACCGCACCGAGCCGCTCACCCGCGCGGTGGCGGGCAGCAGCCCCATCACGGCGAGGGCGGTGACGGACTTGCCGGAGCCGGACTCGCCGACGATGCCCAGTGCCTCGCCTCGCCGCAGGCGGTAGCCGACGCCTCGGACGGCCCGTACGAGCCCGTCCTCCGTGGGGAACTCCACGGTGAGGCCGTCGACTTCGAGAACCGTGTCCTTGTCGCTGTCCGTCACTGTCGCACCCTTTGCTGCCGGGGGTCGAACGCGTCGCGCAGGCCGTCGCCGATGAAGTTGACGGTCAGGGCGATGGCGATGATGAAGACACCGGGGATGTAGAAGAGCCACGGCCGGGTGTCGACGGCCGTCTGGGCCTGGGCGACCAGCAGGCCGAGGGAGGTGTCGGGCGGCTGGACGCCGAAGCCGAGGAAGGACAGGGCCGTCTCGGTGAGGATGCCGGTGGCCACCAGGACCGTTGCGTTGACGATGATCGGGCCGAGCGCGTTCGGCAGCAGGTGCCGGAAGATGATCCGCGCGTCCGAGGAGCCCAGCGCCCGCGCGGCCTCCACGAACTCCTTCTCACGCAGCGACAGCACGCTGGAGCGTACGACCCGGGCCACGTACGCCCAGGTCAGTCCCGCGATGACGATGGCGATCGCGTACCAGGAGCCGCCGCTGCGGGACGAGATGACCAGGGCGATGGCCAGCAGCGGCAGCGTCAGCACGAGGTCGGCGATCCGCATCATGACCGCGTCGACGATGCCCCGGTAGTAGCCGGCTATGGCTCCCCAGACCGCGCCGACCACGGTGGAGCCGAGCGCGATCATGATGGCGATCTTCAGCGAGGTCTGGGTGCCGCGCATGACCTGGGCGTAGGCGTCGTACCCGGAGGAGTCCGTGCCGAAGGGATGCTTCAGGGACGGCGGTTGGGAGTTGTCCGGGGTGAACTTGCTGTACGAGTAGTGCCAGAAGTAGGGGCCGAGGAAGGCCCACAGCGTGATCAGCAGGAAGAGGATCAGGCTGATCACGGCCGCCCGGTGGCGCAGGAAACGGCGCAGGACGAGCTGGGTCTGGCTGCGCCGCCGGACCGTGAACTCCTGGTCGGCGCGCGGGGCTCGGGTGGTCGTCGACCCGGGTGCCTTGATGTCAGTCATATCGGATCCTCGGGTCGAGGACGGCGTAGAGGAGATCTGCGAGCAGGTTGAACACGATGACGACGACCGCGGACAGCAGCAGCCACGCCATGAGCCGGTAGACGTCGATGGTCGAGGCGGACTGGACGAGCATCTCGCCCATGCCGTGCCACTGGAAGATCGTCTCGGTGACCACCGCGCCGCCCAGGATGGCCGCGATGTCGAGCGCGGTGACGGTGGTGAGCGGGATGAGGGCGGTCCGCAGGGCGTGCCGTGTGATGACCTTGCCCCGTCGGAGCCCCTTGGCGCGGGCCAGTCGGACGTAGTCGCTGTTCAGCACCTCCAGCATGGAGGCGCGGGTGTAGCGGGTCCAGGAGGCGAAGGAGACCAGGGCGAGGGTGATGGTGGGCAGCACGAGGTGGCCGACGTGGTCGACGAACTCGTTCCACGGGGTGTCGACGTTCAGGTACGGCGACTTCTCGCCGATGGTGCCGAGGAACTGGCTGCCGGTGGCCTCGTTGAACCATATCCCCGCCTGCTTGAGCAGGACGGCGAACCAGAACACCGGCATGGCGAGGAACAGGAAGCCGACGAAGGTGATCGTGTAGTCGGAGGCGGAGTACTGGCGGATCGCGCTGAACGCTCCGAACAGCACGGACAGGAGCAGGGCGAGGACCATGGCCGCGGCGATCAGGGTGACGGTCACGCGGAAGCGGGTGAACAGGTCGTGGCCGATGTTCAGGTTCGCCTGCACGGACGGGCCGAAGTTGCCGTGCAGCACTCCGGTGATCCAGTTCCAGTAGCGCTCCAGCACCGGCTGGTTGGCATGGATGTGCCGGGCGAAAGCGTGGACAGCGGCCTTGCTGGGGGCGGGCTGCCGCGAGGTGGCGAAGTTGGCCACCGGGTCGCCTGCGTTGACGACGACCAGGAACACGATGAACGTGGAGGCGATGAGAACGGGGATGGAGCCGAGGATGCGGCGCACAGTGTAGGCGAGCATGCGGTCTTCTCTCGGGGCCGACGGGTAGGGGTGCAGTCCGTGGGCCGGGGGCCCGGCACCGTGGTCGCGGGGCCGGGCACTCGGGACAGCTGCCGGGGCTACTTCTTCAGGCCCCACTCGGCGGTGTTGTAGGGCGGGCCCACGTTCGTGGCGTTGTCCCGCACGTTCACGAACCGCGACTGCACGGCCAGGAAGGTCGGCTTCTGGTACAGCGGGAGGACGTAGGCGTCGTCCGTCATGATCTTGTCGGCCTGGTTGAGCAGGGCGGCCGCCTTCGCCTGGTCCGTCTCACCGACGGCCTGGTTGATCAGGGAGTCGACCTTCTTGTTGCTGTAGCCGCCGTAGTTGCCGCCGCCCCCGGTGGACCAGATCTGCTGGGCGTTGCTGGTCGGGAAGGGCGAGGCGACCCAGGCGAAGACGATGATGTCGTACTTGTGCTGTGTCAGGACGGTGCCGAGGTCGGCGGCGCCGATCGGCTTGATGGTGACCTTGATGCCGAGGTTCGCCAGGTCGCTCTGCAGGATCTGGCATTCGCTCTGGCGGATCTGGTTGCCGGTCGTGTAGCGGCAGTTGAAGGGTCCGACGGCCTTGCCGTCCGGGGTCTTCAGGGCCTTGCCCACGCCGGTGAACTTGGCGTCGGTCAGGTACTTCTTGGCCTTGGCCAGGTCACCCGATCCCTGTCCGGTCCCGGCGACGTTGTCCTGGTAACCGGCCTGCCCGGGCACGTAGTTGTGGCTGCCGAGCTGCTTCACCTTCGGGTCGAACTGGCCGACCGTCTTGGCCACGATGTCCTTGATGCTGATGGCGGTGAACATCGCCTGGCGCAGCGGCTTGTACTTGCCGAGCACCGGGTTGTGCAGGTTGAGGTCGAAGTGCTCCCAGTCGAGGCCGTTGCCGATGGTGTAGGTGACGTTCGGGATGTTCTTGACCTGCTTGACCAGGTCCACCTCGGGCTGCGGGTAGATGCCCTGGACCTCGTTGTTCTGCAGGGCGATCGGCTCCTGCGTGGCGTCCGTGATCACCTTGAAGATCAGCCGCTTCAGGGTCGGCTTGTGCGCGCCCCACCACTTGGGGTCGGGGACGAAGGTGGCGTGGTCGTTGTCCACCCACTGCTGCATCTTGTACGGGCCCGCCGTCGCGTACTTGGTGGGCGGGGTCTTCTGGAAGTACTGCCAGCCCTTGGTCATCTGGGCGGCCGTCATATGGGCGGCATCGCCGGTCTTGGCGCCGGAAAGCTTCTCGGCGACGTGCGCCGGATACAGCGGATATCCCCCGCCGAACAGCGACTTCCAGTCGGAGTACGGCTTGGACATCACGACGGTGACCGTCTTGCCGCCGTCGGAGCCGGTGACCGACTTGATCCGGTCGTAGCCGGCTGTGCTCTGCGGCAGGCAGCCCTTGGTCTGCGTGCTGTCACTCGCGGGCGGCGGCGGGCAGTCCTTGCCGTCGTTGGTGCGCCAGTAGTAGATGAAGTCGTCAGCGGTGATGGGGGTGCCATCGTTCCACGACGCCTTCGGGTTGATCTTGTAGACGAGGGTCTGCGGGCTGGCCTTGGTCTGCGTCGCCGAGGTGACCAGGTCGGTGTTGAGGGCCACGCCCAGGTCGGGCTGGGGGACGAACACCTGGGGCAGAACGACGCCGAGGGCCTCGGCGTTCTCGAAGGTGTTGCCGTTGGCATCCTGGATGTTCCACTGCTGGATGTTCTTCTCCAGCGTGTAGGTGAACGTGCCGCCGGACTTCCTGGCGCCCGAGTTGCAGGTGTCGGCCTTGCCCTGGGTGGTGCAGGACGCGAGGCCCGCCGAGGTGCTCGTACCGGAGCCGCCGTTGCCCCCGCCGCCGCTGCTGCAGGCGGTGAGGACCAACGTCAGCCCGGCGGCGAGCGTGATGCCCCGCGCTAGGGCAGATGAGTGGGCGCGCATGTCTCTCCTTCGACGGGCGGTGGATCCGGCCTGATGGAGGTGGCCGGCGAACCGCGAAGCACTGGCTGCGAACCGACAGTAGAACGCTCACCCTCCACATCCGGACTTATGTTCATATCAGGACGGAGAAGATTCACCCTGACTTTGTTCTCGGAATCTCCCTCGTCAGGTAAAATCGCAATTGCGACTTCGAAATAGCAAAACTCTCGTAAATCGCGAAAGAAATCAGTCAGTCCTGGGGTCGCATCCCAACCGAGACGCAGATGAGTTACGTCGGCGGAGTTGTCCGGCGACGTCCTCGACGCCGGCGGCGGAGCGCACGTCATCCACGTCCCAGGCACACGTACGGCAGCATCGCCCTCCACCTCCCGTACCACGGGTGCTGTTCACAGGCGACAGGAGCGGCGCGCGATGGCCCGGTACGGGACACCGTGAGTGACCGCTGTCAGGTGGTCTCCCCGTGTGGGGCGAGCGCCGGATCCAGGACGATGTCCTCCTCCCGTGCCTCGACCGTCGGCTCCTCCGGGAAGTGGCAGGCGGTCAGATGGCCCTCCGCGTTCCCCTCGATGCGCACCAGCGGCGGCTCCTGCGCCGCACACTGGTCCTGGGCCTTCCAGCAGCGGGTGCGGAAGCGGCAGCCGGAGGGCGGGTCGATCGGGGAGGGTACGTCCCCGGCGAGGCGGATGCGCTCGCGCCGCTCCGTGGCGTCCGGGTCGGCCTCGGGGACGGCGGACAGCAGTGCGTGCGTGTAGGGGTGCCGGGGCCGGGTGTAGAGCGTCTCCCGGTCGGCCACCTCGACGATCTTCCCGAGGTACATCACCGCGACACGCTCGGAGAAGTGGCGCACGACGGCCAGGTCGTGCGCGATGAACACGAACGCGATGCCGAACTCCCGCTGGAGGTCCTGCAGCAGGTTGACCACTTGCGCCTGGATGGAGACGTCCAGCGCGGAGACCGGTTCGTCGGCCACGATGAGCTTCGGCCGCAGAGCGAGGGCACGGGCGATGCCGATGCGCTGGCGCTGGCCGCCGGAGAACTCGTTCGGGTAGCGGTTGTAGTGCTCCGGGTTGAGGCCCACCGTCTCAAGCAGTTCCTGGGCGCGCTTCTTGTGGCCCTGGGGCGGGCGGTTGATGCCGTTGAGCCGCATCGGGGTCTCGACGATGGTGCCGACCGTGTGCCGGGGATTCAGCGAGGAGTACGGGTCCTGGAAGATCATCTGGAGGCTCCGGCGCGCGTCCCGCATCTTCGCCGCCGCCTTGTGGCTGATGTCCTCGCCGTCGAACACGATGGTGCCGGCCGTGGGTTCCAGCAGCCGGGTGATCAGGCGGCCGGTCGTCGACTTGCCGCAGCCGGACTCGCCGACCAGGCCCAGCGACTGACCGGCCCCGACCGAGAAGTCGATGCCGTCGACGGCGTGCACGGCCCCGATCTGCCGTTGGAAGACGATGCCCTGCCGGATGGGGAAGTGCTTGTGCAGACCGCGAACTTCGAGCAGGTTCTCGCCGGTCGGCGGCTGCTCGGCGGTGGTCTGCCCGGGGATGGGCTGGGTGATGCTCATTAGAGGACCATCCCTTCTGCAGCCCTCACGAGTAGGGTTGTGACCTCTCGGTCCCGGTGGGTGCATGGCCAGTGATGCGAG
>NZ_JACTVI010000038.1 GCF_014495685.1 Streptomyces sp. TRM68367
GGCCAGGCGTACGCAGCGGCTACCGCGACCGCCGGACCATGCCATGTGCGCCTTCATACTGAGCGTCGTCGCGGCCATGTTGGCGTCTCCGGCCTCCAACGCCCACTCGTGCGAACGGTCGTACCATGCCAGCGCCGCCGCCGTCTGCGCCTGGTCCTGCGCCATCCACGCGAGGAACTGTGCATGCTCGGCAGCCAGACGTACCACCCTGTCGGCCAATGGGCCAGGCGCGCCCGCGTACAGGTCCACGGCGGTCCGCAGTTGTTGCCGCATCACGTCGACCAGCGGTCGTGACCCGATGTGGTCCTCTGCCCGGCGATGCTCGGCCAACAGGCGATCCAGCCAGTCAAGCGTGGGCGCGTCCACCCGGCGGGAAGCATCCACCACGCTGGTCACACGAGCCAACAGATCCTCATCCGGCCCTGCCTCCGGAGACACGAGGCCTGCCACCGGAGAGCGGTCCGGAACAGACGAGGCCCCGCCGGAGCGAAGACGCGAGGGGATCCCGAGCCCGTCGACCGCCCGCTGTCGTACCTCCACCGAGGTCACCCGGCGACGGCCGCGCTCGATGTCGGAAACATCCGACTGAGCGAGACCGACACGTTCACCCAGCTTGGTCTGACTCAAGCCGGTCAGCTTTCGGTACGTCCGGAAGACGGCCCCCCAATCCCCGTCGGCGACCGCCGCCGCCAACTGCGGATGGGACCACACATTTGTGCTGAGCACACCTTCCATACCTCAAATATAGGGCGCCCCTATAGCGCCATGGGATGGGTTCAACGAGCACCGGGCGCAAGGGTCTTCATGACGGAAGACCCCCGCGACCCTGGGATGGACGGTCCGGGGGCGTGGCCACCAACCTGTTGGGAGGTTGACGACAGTGCCCAAAGCTACAGCCGAGCGCCCCGAAAGTCGCCAGCGCGCGGAGGCAGCAACCGACGCGCGCCAGTGGGAGTACACGACCTACGCCCCAGCCGGTCAGACGTGCCCGGCCTGCGGGAAACCGATCGAGAGCCTGGAGAGCTGCCGCCGGGGGATGCTCTCCCGCCGCGACTCGTCTCCGGTCGTGGCCTACTGGCACCGGCGTGCGCCCCGAAGGAGGAGGGGCAGTGATCCCCATGGACCAGTACAAGAGCGCACGCGCCGAGGCGGAGCACACGGCGGCGCTGCTGCGGGCGGCCCTGCAACGCGCCGGAATCCCCGAGCACCAGGCCGCGCGGGTGCGTGCCCTGGTCACCAGCAAGGGACAGGCGTACGTGGAACTCGGGGCGCTTCCGGTCGGCTCGGCAGTGAAGCTGTTGAACGCGCTTCCCCTGGCGCTGGAGACGGCGGGATGAGCCGCGCCGTTCTGCGATTCGTACGCCACGCGATCCGGCATGCACCGGAGGGCGGAGTTACGTTCGAAGTGTTCTGCGTCACCTCCGGTTGCGGCGCTGAGTCTGGTCCCCAGGGTGAGCAGGAGACGGCCCAACTCTGGGCACTGCGTCACACCGACCGCACGGGTCACGATCTCTTCCGGCGCGTCGTAACCGACCACGCGAGGGTAACTCGCACCGAGTAGGACTCCGGCCCGCTGAGCGACGGCGAGCAAGCAGCTCAGGGGGCCTGACACCGCCCGTCACCTGGGGAATCGCTGACGTACTTTCGGAAGTAGCTTGCGAACTGGTCACCAACGCCGTACAGCACACCAAGGGCCCGGCGGCGATAAGGCTCCGCTGGTCGGCCCCCGTCCTCCGCATCGGCGTCCGGGACACGGACCCCACGCCTCCCGCACCCCCGCCCCTCACCCCGACCCCCAGCCACGAGTCGGGCCGCGGCCTGATCCTCGTGGAGGCATGCACGGACAGCTGGGGCTGGTACGCCCTGGGCTCCCGGACTCAAGCCCAGGACCATCAGGGCAAATTCGTCTGGTGCGTGCTCAGCGCGGCGGCGTGGAAGGCAAGGTAGATTGCGTCTACATAGAATGAAACTACACAACGTGCCCTTCGCCATCAGGAGGCCCCATGCCCACCCCCTTCGTAGGCCGCCGAACCGAGCTGGCCCTCCTGCGCAAGCGCCTCGACCGCGTCACGTCCGACGGTACCGGCGTGGCTGTCGCCATAAGGGGGCGGCGGCAGGTGGGGAAGTCACGGCTCGTGCAGGAGTTCTGTGATCGCGCTCAGCGGCCGTACGTCTTCTACACCGCCACCAAGGGCGCCTCCCCTGTGGAGGGGATCGCCGACTTCATCACCGAACTGAGAGAGTCGTCTCTCCCCGCCGACCCGGAACTCGTGCCGAAGAGCGCACCGACCAACTGGCCCGACGCCTTCCGCACGCTCGCCGCCGTCCTGCCCGACTCCCCCAGCATCGTCGTACTCGACGAACTGCCCTGGCTTGCCGAACAGGACTCCGTGTTCGCAGGAGCGTTGCAGACCGCCTGGGACCGGCTGCTGTCCGGCCGCCCCGTGCTCCTGCTGCTGCTCGGCAGCGATCTGCACATGATGGAACGGTTCACGGCGTACGACCGCCCCTTTTACGGGCGCGCCGACAGCCTGGTCCTCGGCCCGCTCAACCCGGCCGAGACCGGGGACGCGCTGGGGCTGAACCCGGCGGACGCCATCGACGCGCACCTCGTCTCCGGCGGTCTGCCGGGAATCCTGCGCGCCTGGCCGCACGCCACCCCGGCCCTCGCCTTCGTCGAGGCGGAGTGCGCGGACCCCGCCTCGCCGCTGTTCGGCGTGCCGGAGGCGGCCCTGATGGCCGAGTTTCCCACGCCCGACCAGTCCCGCAGGGTTCTGGAAGCGGTGGGAAGCGGCGACCGTACGCACGCAAACATCGCGGCGACGGCGGGGAGTCAGAGCGGTGCGCTGCCGTCCGGGATACTGTCCCCTCTGCTGCGGCGGCTCACCGAGGAGAAGCGGGTCCTCGCCTCCGACACTCCGCTCTCCACCGCCTCTGGCAAACCCGCTCTCTACCGCGTGGCCGACAGCAACCTGCGCCTCTACCTGGCCGCCATGCGCTCCGCACAGGAGTTGTCGCGACGCGGCCGACCAGAGGCCGCGTACCGGCTCGTGCAGCGTCGTTGGGCGGCCTGGCGCGGTCGGGCCGTCGAGCCGCTGATCCGCGAGGCTCTGGAACTGGCCGCTGCCTCCGGCGACTTCCCCTGGCCGGACACGGAAGTCGTCGGCGGCTGGTGGAACCGCCGGTTCTCACCGGAGATCGATCTGCTCGGCGCCGACCGGGCCCCGGTCGCCGGGACCGTCTTCTTCGCCGGATCCGTGAAGTGGCTGGCCTCCCCCTTCGACCAGCACGACCTCGCCAGTCTCCGGCAGGGCGCCGCCCAGGTTCCCGGTTTCGCTCCGGACGCCACAGGCCTGGCCGTCGTGTCTCTCTCCGGGACGGCCGGGCCTGTGGCCGACGGAGGCGTCGGGCTGGTGTGGGATGCCCGGGACGCGGTCGCCGCCTGGCGTTGAACGGCGGGAGGCAATCCCCCGAGACCAGGCGTCCTTAGGGTTGACGAGACCGCGTTCAGGCGCTGTACCTGACGAAGATCACCGATCACAAGGGGGACCACCCATGGCATTGTTCGGCAACGCACACACCATCGACCCGGCCTCCGCGCAGCACGACTACGCACGGCTGCTGGGCCACGGCGAGCAGGTGCACGCCGCCTATCTGCTGATCCGGGACACCATCCTGTTCACCGACCGCCGGCTGATCCTGATCGACAAGCAGGGGTTGACCGGGAAGAAGACGGAGTACCACTCCATCCCGTACCGCAGCATCACGCACTTCGCGGTGGAGACCGCGGGGACCTTCGACCTCGACGCCGAGCTGAAGATCTGGATCTCCAGCAATCAGACCCCGATCGAGAAGACGTTCACGAAGGGCGTGGACATCTACGAGGTGCAGGCGATTCTCACGCAGTTCGTCGCCCGGTAGGGCCGGGAGCGGTCAGGGGCGCCAGGACGCCAGGTCGTCGCGGTACAGGGTGTCGCGCACGAGCGTGCGGGCCGTACGACGCAGGCGCTCGGCGTCCTGGCAGGTCACGGCGGTGACGTCCAGGGCCTGGAGGAAGCCCGGTGTCCTGCGCGGGAGGTCGCGGCGGACGTCCGCCGGCGCCGACGCCGCGATCTGCTCGGCGGTGAGGGCGCCGATCCGGTAGGCGACCGGCGTTCCTGGCGTCAACAGCGCGGCGGGGCGTCCGCGGTGACGCTGTCGGCGTGCACCTCCAGCGACGGGTTGGCCAGATGGACATGTATGTGAACGCGGAATCGCGGGACATGAGAGAGCTGGGCGAGAGCCCAGCATGCGAAATTGGCCCGGAACCGACGCCGGTTCCGAGCCACTTCCCAAAGAGTCGCCTACTTCGGCTGCGGCTTGCGCACCGAAAGGTGCAGCTCCCTCAGCCGCGCCTCCTCCAGTTCCGTCGGCGCGCCCATCATCAGGTCCTGGGCGTTGCCGTTGAGCGGGAAGGCGATGGTCTCGCGGATGTTGGGCTCGTCGGCGAGCAGCATGACGATGCGGTCGACGCCGGGCGCGATGCCGCCGTGCGGCGGGGCGCCGAAGCGGAACGCGCGCAGCATGCCGGCGAACTTCTCCTCGACGGTCTCCCGGTCGTAGCCCGCGATCTCGAAGGCCCTGAGCATGATGTCCGGCTCGTGGTTCCTGATCGCGCCCGAGGACAGCTCGACGCCGTTGCAGACGATGTCGTACTGCCAGCCCAGGATGTCCAGCGGGTCCTGGGTCTCCAGGGCTTCCAGGCCGCCCTGCGGCATGGAGAACGGGTTGTGCGAGAAGTCGATCGCGCCGGTCTCCTCGTCCTTCTCGTACATGGGGAAGTCGACGATCCAGCAGAAGCGGAAGACGTCCTCCTCGAAGTGCCCGGCGCGCTTGGCGGCCTCGACCCGCACCGCGCCCATGATCTTCGAGACCTCGTCGAAGTCGCCCGCGCCGAAGAACACCGCGTGCCCGGCGGCCAGGGACAGCCGCTTGGTCAGCTCGGCGACGTTCTCCTCGGTGAGGAACTTCGCGATCGGGCCGGTCAGGGAGCCGTCCTCGGCGACACGCACCCAGGCCAGGCCCTTGGCGCCCAGCTCCACCGCGTACTCACCGAGCTGGTCGAAGAACTTCCGGGGCTGGGACGCCACGTCCGGCACCGGCAGCGCGCGCACGTGCCTGCTGGCGAAGGCCTTGAACTCCGAGTCCTCGAAGATGTCGGTGATGTCGACGAGGTCCAGCTTGGCGCGCAGGTCCGGCTTGTCGGAGCCGTACTTCAGCATCGCCTCGCGGAACGGGATCCGCGGGAACGGGGACGTCACGTGACGGCCGTTGCCGAACTCCTCGAAGAGCTCGGTCATGAGCTTCTCGATGGGCCGGAAGACGTCCTCCTGCTCGACGAAGCTCATCTCGACGTCGAGCTGGTAGAACTCGCCCGGCGAGCGGTCCGCGCGGGCGTCCTCGTCGCGGAAGCAGGGCGCGATCTGGAAGTAGCGGTCGAAGCCGGAGATCATCAGCAGCTGCTTGAATTGCTGCGGGGCCTGCGGGAGGGCGTAGAACTTGCCCGGGTGCAGGCGGGAGGGGACCACGAAGTCGCGGGCGCCCTCGGGCGAGGTGGCGGACAGGATCGGCGTCGCCATCTCGTTGAAGCCCATCGCCGTCATCTTCTGGCGGATCGCGGAGATGACCGCCGTACGCAGCATGAGGTTGCGGTGCATGCGCTCGCGGCGCAGGTCGAGGAAGCGGTACTCCAGGCGCCGCTCCTCGTTGACCCCGTCCTCGGTGTTGATCGTGAAGGGCAGGGGGGCCGCCGCGCCCAGGACCTCGACCTCGGCGACCTCGACCTCGACCTCGCCGGTGGGCAGGTCCGGGTTCACGTTCTCGGTTCCACGTGAAACAACGGTGCCGTCGACTCGGACGACGGTCTCCTTGGAGAGCTTGTCGAGGGCCTCGTACGACGCGGTGCCCGGACGGGCCACGAGCTGCGTGATGCCGTGGTGGTCGCGCAGATCGATGAAGAGGATGCCGCCCAGGTCGCGCCGATTGTGCAGCCAGCCACTCAGCCGGACGTCGGTGCCGACGTCAGAGGCGCGGAGCTCGCCGCAGGTGTGGGACCTGTACCGATGCATCGTCGTTCATCCAGTCTTCGCTGATCGGGGAAACGCCAAGGCGGCCTACGGCCTGGGCCATCCCAGGGTACCGGCCACCCCAGGATCCCCTCCCCACCATTAAGCCCGCGGGCCAGGGGCACGTGGGCCCGCAGGCGGCCGCCTCGCACATCGATCCCGCACGCGTCCGCCACGATTGATCCCGCGATCATCATGTACTCCTGTACGCGATCAGTGGCAGTGTTCGATCTCCTCTTCTTAAAGTGGGGCAATGCGCACTGGCGAGCCCCTGCCCGCCGTGGGGGAGGTCCTCGCCGCCCTCGCGACCGGTATGTGGCACTGGGACACCGCCACCGGGCTGGTCACGGTAGATGCCGAGGCGGCACGGCTGCTCGGGCTGCCCACCGAACAGGTCAGCCTCACCGAGGCCCAGGTCAGGTCCCGCCTCCACCCCGTCGACTGGAACGAGACCACCGGGGTGGTGCAGCTCGCCGTCGCCGAGGGCACGCTCGCCGAGGTGCGGGTCCGGATCATGGACGAGCAGGGCCGGGTCGTACGGGTCGTACGCAGCCGCTCCAAGCCGTCCTTCGACCCGGTCCGCAAGGCGTACGAGCTGATCGGCACCCTCCAGGAGGTCACCGAGCCGATGCCCGGCACCCCGGCGGGGCGCAGCGCGGTGACCGGCGACTGGCGGCGCTCGCGGGAGGCGTTCCTGCTGGACGCGGGCCGGGCGCTGGCGGAGGCGCGGTCCACGGAGGAGGTGCTGCGGGTCGCGGCGAACCTGTCGATGCCGGGGTTCTCGCCGGACGGGCTCGCGGTGTTCGGCGCGGAGGGCGACCGGCTGACGGTCATCGGCCACCACGGGCAGCAGCCCGGCGACGAGGGCCCCTTCACGCACATGGCCCTCGCCACCGACTATCCGGCGGCCGAGGTCGTGCGGACCGGCCGGGCCGTCTACCTGTCCTCCCCCGAGCAGTACAAGTCCCGCTACCCGCTGACCTGGCCGCTCGCCCAGCGCTTCGGCCGCCGTTCGTGGGCGTTCCTGCCGCTGACCGTGGCCGGCCGGACGATGGGCGCCTGGATGGCGGCGTTCACCTATCCGGTGGCGTTCACGCCGGACGAGCGCTCGGTGCTGACGACCGTGGCACGGATGCTGGCCCAGGCGCTGACCCGGGCGGGCGCCGCCGAGACCGAGCGGGAGCTGACCGACGGGCTGCAGCGCTCGATGCTGCCGCGGCTCGGCCGGCAGCGGATACCCGGCATGAGCGTCGCCGCCCGGTACGTGCCCACCGGCGGCGGCCTCCAGGTCGGCGGCGACTGGTACGACGTGATCCCGCTGCCCAGCGGACGCTTCGCACTTGTCATCGGGGACGTGCAGGGGCACGACGTGCGGGCGGCCGGGCTGATGGGCCAGCTGCGCATCGCCCTGCGCGCCTACGCCTCCGAGGGCCACCGCCCGGACGCCGTGCTCTCCCGCGCCTCCCGCTTCCTGCACGGCATCTCGGCGACCGAGGACGACCCCTCCGACCTGCGCTTCGCGACCTGCCTGTACGTCGAGGTGGACCCGGCGACCGGGCTGCTGGACATCGCCCGCGCCGGGCACCCGGACCCGGCGATCCGGATGGCGGACGGCACGGTGCTGGCCCGGCCGACGGCGGGCGGCCTGCCGCTGGGCATCGACCCGGACGCCGACTTCCCCACCACCCGGATCGCCCTGGAGCCGGGCGAGACGATGCTGGTGTGCACGGACGGCCTGATCGAGACCGGAGGCCACGACCTGGACACCGGCTGGCGGCGGCTGCGCACGATCCTCGAAGAGCACGAGGGCGATCTGGAAGAGCTGGCCGACGCGCTGGTGCAGGCGGTGCACGGGCCGTCCTCGCACCACACCACCGGCCCGCTGGCCGACCGGCGCGAGGACGACATCGCGATGCTGCTGCTGTGTCGGGAGGGCGTGGGCTGCGGCTGCGGCGAGACGGCGGTCGTACGGCCCTGGGTGCGGCGCACGATGCTGACGGTGGCGCAGGCCGAGCCGGAGCGGGTCGCGGTGGCCCGCCAGCAGCTGCGCGAGCTGCTGCACGACTGGGCCTCGCCGGACCAGGTGGACTCGGCGGTGCTGCTGCTGTCGGAGACGCTCACCAACGTCCTCGTGCACACCGACGCCGACGCGCTCCTGGTCGCCGAGGTCGCCCAGGTCGCCGAGGTCGCCGACGGGACGGGCGGGCGCCGGATGCGCGTCCAGGTCACCGACACCAGCGACGACCTGCCGCACAAGCGGCGCCCCGGGGAACTGGCGTCCTCCGGGCGCGGCCTGATGCTGATAGAGCTGCTGGCGCACGCCTGGGGGGTGGATCCGCGCGGCGAGGGCAAGAGCATCTGGTTCGAGCTCTACGAGTCGGCGGACGGCTCCGGGGCCGTGCCGGCCGCCGGGGCGGCGTAACGCGTACGGAGTTCGTGGACGACCCCGAAGGCGGCCGCGGTCAGCGGTACGGCGAGGAGCATGCCGAGCACCCCGGCCACCGACGCCCCCGCCGTGATCGTCAGCATCACCACCGCCGGATGCATCTGCACGGTCCGGCTCTGCCAGGCGGTGTCCCTCGCCGCACTGCTGGCGACCGCGGCCGCCGTGGCCTCGCCCGACGACCTGGGCCGGGCGGGCCGGGCCCTCACCGTCGCCTGCGGCGGTGGTGTGACCGAGAGCCACACCCCTGGCCGGGCCTCTACTACGGGCTCCCGATCCTCGCCTCGCTCGCCGTCGGCACCCTCGCCTGCGGCTGGGCCCTGCGCCGGATCGCCCGGCGTCCCGGCACCGGACAGCAGCGCCGCGACCGCTCGCTGGCGGTCACTGCGGCCTGGGGGGCTGCGGGTCTCGGCCCAGCTGTCCGGCACCGTCGCGACGGCCACCGGCGCGCTGCTGAGCACACCTTCGCGTACTCCTGGCGCGTACTGTCGCGAGGTCATCCACAGGGGTGTCTCCGGCGTTTGGGTGGGGCTGAGCCTGGAGCCGGTCGCGGAGGTCGATCTCTTCGGGGGTGAGCGGTTCCTCGGGTCGGCGGATGCGGGCGGGCTTGGGCCGGAGCGGCAGGCCGTCGTCCGCGGCGGCCTGCTCGGTTTCGGCGAGGGCCCGGTAGAGGGAGGCAACCGACGGTGACCTGCCCCGCGTTCTTGCCGGTCTTGATGGTGAGCTCCTTTGCGATATCGGGGACGGGGAGGCCCTTGTCCTTCAGCGCGACGGCGAAGGTGAGCATGTCGTCGTCGATGACCTTCGGCCGTCCGCCGTGGTTGCCCTTGGCCGCTGCGGTGACCTGGCCTTCGAGGGTCTTCTCCCGGATGTAGTTGCGCTCGATCTGCCCGGCGACGGCGAGCACGGCGAAGAACATGGCGCCCATGCCGTTGGGGTCGTAGATGCCGGTGAGCGGGCCGGTGAGGAGTTCCAGCTGGATGCCGCCGGCCTGGAGCTCAGCGGACAGCGTCATCAGCTCGGCGGCGTTGCGCGCGAGGCGCTTGAGCTCGTGACGGTGAAGATGACCGGCGTCTCGGGGGCAGCCTCCTTGAACTGGTGGGCCAGTGCGGGAGCCTTCTCCAGTTCGGGCCGCGCCTTGACGCGGGTGCTGATCTGCTCCTGGAAGATCTGGTGGCACTCTGCCCGGCGGAGGGCTTCGAGCTGGCTCGCCAGTTCCTGGCGGGCTGTCGCACAACGTGCGAGTTTTGAGGGGACTTCTGCGAGCGATCACCTTCGGAAACGTGGTCGCGTCCGGGGCTCTCGCAGAACTCTCACAGATGGTCAGTTATGAGAATCACCCAGCGTGCAACTTTGGCCTCAGCTAGCTCATCGGTCAAGTACGACCGCCTCGTGGCCGGGCGCCCCGCCGCGGGCGTGTGCCCGGTACTGCGCAAGGGGGCGCACGAGGGGGAACCCGCGTGCCTTCAGTGCCTCCGGTATGCGCCTTTCCCTTGCGGCGCTACAGGTGGATTCTGTCTCTCCGGGTCCAGTGCACCAAGGCGGTATCCATGACCACGAGCAGCAGCAACGACCCCTCCACTCCCTCTACCTCCGGGTCCGAAGCGCAGCCGCCTGTTCGCGGTCGCACCTGGCGGGATGCCGGGACCCGACTGGCCTACGCCGTGGCAATCGTCGGCGCCGTGGCGGCAGCCGTGCTGTCCCCGCTCGGCGAGCACGTCGTGAAGGCATTCCTGGACGAGCCGACCTGCCCGGGGGAAGCCTGCGAGGGGAAGAACCCGCAGAACCAGGGGTGCACCGAGGATGCCCGTACCTTCAAGCCGGCTGTCGGCAATCCCACGCTTCTGCAGTTGCGCTACAGCGAGGAGTGCCAGGCGGTCTGGGCGCGGATCGAGCGGGGCAATCCGGGAGACGTGGTCACAGTGGAGGCCGCCCGCGGCGCCAAGCGCAGTGCCGAGATCGAGTACGGGGACGACAAGTACACCAGCATGGTGCGGGTGGGCGACGGCGAGTTCCAGGTCACGGCCTGCGCGGTCCCCAAGGTCGGCGGCAAGAGCACGTTCAAGCACTACTGCATCCACGCCTCCGAGGCGACCGCCTGGCAGTGACCCGGTCCGATCGTCGGCCGAACGGCCCGGGCACCCGCCGCACGGCCGTCGTCGACCACCACCCTCACCCCGCGCGAGGACCGGTGGGAGGTCCGCGAGGGCGGCCCCGTGCGGCTGTTGGGGCCGGATCGAGCGCGTGCTGTCCGCGTACGACGAGGCGGGCCGACCCGGGCCCGAGACGTTCACCCTGCACGTCTACGACGGCGGGCAGCACCTGCGCCACCCGCAGCTGCCCGGCCTGCCGCTGGCCAGGCCCTGACCAGCGGCGGGCCCGCAAGAGACACCAGGCGCCCGGACGGAGGGATGTGACGGACCTCCGGCCAGGCGCCTGGCCATGCGCTACCGCCTGCCCGCGAGGTCGTTGTACCCCGGAAGGCCCAGCGTCCCGGAGGGCCGGGAAGCTGCGAGGAAGGCGCCGGCATGAGCGTGAGTGATCCGTACGACGAGCTGAAGCAGCACCTGAGCCAGGCCAAGGAGCGGTTCACCCGTGACGTCGAGTGCGCGACCATGACCGTCCTGAAGGACGACGGGCTCTACCGGCACCTGCGCTTCAACTTCCCCAAGGCGTCCTGGAACTGGTGCGAGATCGTCACCTGGCCCCACATGCTGCGTGACCCCGTGGTGTCACAGCGGGTCTCCGAGCGGCCCGTACTCCTCTTCCAGGGCATTGGCCCAATGAGCGGGCCAGTCCGGTTGCGTGCCGTCGGCGTCGGTGAACCCGTACTCCTTGTACAGGCCCCAGGTGGCCAATGCCCGCCCGGTCTTGACCATGATGTTGGGGTCGGCAGCCAGCGCAGCGACCGCCCGTCCCAGGTAGGCCGGGGTTTCGGAGCGGGCGAAGTTCGGGTCCTTGGCCGCGCCGTCCCGCCAGTTGGCCTCGGTGACGCCGAAGCCCTCCAGCATGGCCTCCGAGCGCAGGAAGCCGGGCGTAATCGCCACGGCCGCGATGCTGTGCGCCTTCAGTTCGGCGGCCTGGGCCACGGCGAGACGGATCACCGCCGACTTGGCGAGGTCGTAGAAGAACGAGCCTCGATAGCGGGCGGTGTTGCCGTCGGTGACCTCCACGACCAGACCGCTGCCGCGGGCGACCATCAGCGGAAGCGCGAACCGGCTGGTGATCACATGGGTCTCCACCGCCTGCCGTATCAGCCGAAGGCCGGTATCAAGATCCTGCTCCCACAGCGGATGCTCCCAGTCGGTCAGTGGATCTCCACCCCACACGGAGTTGACCAGGATGTCGAGCTGCCCGTCCTGTTCAGCCGCGATCTGGTCGACCAGGACACGGACCTCGTCCGGGCAGCTGTGGTCGGTGCGGACAGGGATGCCGAGGCCACCGGCGGCAGTGACCTTCTCGGCGGTCTCCTCGATGGTTTCCGGGCGGTCCAGGTCCGAGCGTCCGGCAGTGCTGCTGCGGCCGGTGACGTACACCGTTGCGCCGGCGGCCCCGAGCTCGACGGCAATGCCCCGCCCGCCGCCTCGGGTGCCGCCGGCGACCAGGGCCACCTTCCCGGCCAGCGGCCGTGCGTCGATCGTCATGATTCCTCCAGGTCGTGGTCGTGGCGGGGCGAGTAGTGAGGGGACAACACGTTGGCGAGCTCTTGCCGGAGCCGCTGTACGAGGGTGCCTTGCCGGTCGAGGGCCCATATCAGGCCCGTACCGGAGGTGATCGCCTGCACGGACCTAGCCAGAGCCGCAATGTCCGTCCCAGCGCGGAGTTCGCCCGTAAGCAGGGCCTCTGTGAGCAGTTCCTCGATGGCTCGGCCCTGGCCCTGGTGGATGGCCAAGGCATGCTGGCGGAACTGCGGGTCCGTGAGATCGATGCACAAGAACGCCAGATGGTTGGCGAAGGTCTCGGGCGTGGCCATCGAGGCCATCGGCTCCACGATCAGCGCCGCGAGTGCCCCAAGCGCCGATTCGTGCTCCTCGCGTACTCGCCCGGGCAGCGCGTCTGCGTCTTTCGCGGACTGCTCGGCGAGTGCCAGAAGCAGCCCGCGCTTGGACCCGAATCGCTGCACGAGCGTGCCGGGTACCAATCCCACCTCACGAGCCACGACAGCCAGAGTCAGCCCCACAGGGCCTACCCGGCCGATCACGTCGGCCGCCGCACGCAAGATCACCGCATCTTCGACCCCTCGGGGGCGTCCCACCACCACGGCTCCCCTCAATTAATAAATGCTCGTTCATTCATTAAAGCCTTTCGATCGGCTGCACGGCAAACCTGTATCAGTGGCGACCGGCCCGGGGATGCGTGCCACCGGACCCAAGTGTCGGCAAACGACCGTCTGCCAGGGCACACCACCCGCCTGTGGCCCGAACGGGCCGCCTGCATGGAGACTCCCTCGGCAGCGTGTTCGCCGCCGCCCTGCTCGGCCGCCGCCTTACCTGGTGCCTCGGGGCCCGGTTCGCCCCGCCGCCGGTCGAGTACCACGCCTGGGCCGAGCTGCCCGGACACGGACCCATCGGCGAGTACACCGCCGCCGGGTGGCACCACCACACCGCCCTCACGATCTGACCTACACCGCCGTGCGGCTGGGGGGTGTCCTTCACCCGCCCGGCGCAGTTCTCGCATACGAGTGCCCCTGTACCCCGAAGGAGTGAGCGTGACCGCCGTCGCCGACACCGCCGAGACCGTTCCCGAACGCCACTACACCCACCACGAAGGCCGCGGCGCCACCCCGCACCGCTCCAACCCCGAGGTGATCCACCGCGAGCTGACCACGCTCGACGTCCACGAGGGCATGAACGTGGCGGAGTTCGGCACCGGCTCCGGCTACTCCGGCGCCCTGCTCGCCTCCCTCGTCGGCCCGACCGGCACGGTGACCAGCCTCGACATCGACGCCTACCTCATGCGCTGGGCGAACCTCATCCACCACGGACACGGGCTGGACAACGTGCGCTGCCACGTAGCGGACGGCACCGCCGGCTTCCCCGCGCGAGCCCCGTACGACCGGATGGTGGCCTGGTGCACCCCGCCGCTGCTGCCGAAGACGTGGGTGGATCAGGTCACCGACGGCGGCCTGATCATCGCCCCGCTGCCGATCGCGACCGTCCCCAACATGACCGTGGTCGCCAAGGTCCGCGTCACCGGCGGCGAGCCCCTCGTCCACGGGAATTAGCGGTAGCCGCTGGCGCAGTATCGCGTCACCGAGCTGGCCCCGCCGACGCCGTACGGGGGCCGGGGAGTCCGCTGGTCTGGAGGGCGGCGAAATCGGTATGCGCCGCTTCGACGGCTTCGGGGTACGCCTCGCGCTTGGCGTGTTCAGCGAGCGCCCGGTAGACGCTGGCGACGGAGGGGTTCTGTCCCTTGCGCTTGCCGGTAGGGATAATCAGGTCGGGCTGGATCTGCTCGACCGACTCGCCGAGTGCCCGGCGTCGCAGCACGGTGTGCAGCATGTCGTCGGTGATGACCGGCGGCCGACCGCCGTGCTTACCCTTGCGGGCCGCGGTGTCGAGCCCTTCCAGCGTCGACTCGCGGATGTTCTCCCGTTCCGTCTCCGCCATCGCTGCGAAGAACGCGAACAGCAGCTTCCCCGGCCCGGTGGGATCGTAGATGCCGGGCAGAGGCCCGGCGAGCATCTCCAGGACCAGGCCGTGGGCGGTGAGATGGTCGGCGAGCGCGGTGAGTTCGGCGGCGTCGCGGCCGAGCCGTTTCATCTCGTACACCGTCAGGATGACGCGGTAGTGCGGGGCGTGCGCCTTGATCTCACGCGCTGTGGCGAGCGCCTGCTCGAACTGCGGGCGTACCCGGACACGGGTGCTGATCTTCTCGCTGAAGACTTTGTCCCGGGGGATGCCGTGCGCGGTGAGCGCGTCGAGTTGGGAGTCGAGTTCCTGCGTCATGTGCGAGCAGCGGGCGTAGCCGATGCGGATGTCCGCGCCCGGGGCGTCCTCGACGACCGGGGCCGGGGGCGGGGCGCCGGGGCGCCAGGGCTGTCCCGGTCCCCGGTCAGCCGGGGTCGGTACCCGCAACAGCTTCGCGAAGCGGGGCACCTTCGTGAACCGGCCGGTGTGGTAGGCGGCCGCGACCGCGCCGCCGCGCGAGCGGCACGGCGATCCGGGCTGGACGCCGCAGCGCGGGCAGGGGTGGCGCTCGACATCGTCCGCGTCGCCCGGCGAAGGGTCTTGAGGGGCCGTCATGACCCCGGATCTTCGCACAATGCAGTTCTCAGAAGGGGGTCCGTCCCGCTTTTGCGTGAGAACGAGTTCTGACAACCGATCGAAGATCACCGAGGGTTCGGCGGTCCGTTCTTGATCTTACTCGGGCAAAGGGTCATTTTTGTGAGAGGGCGAGACGGGGACACTGGGCATCACCCGAGTCCCCATCCCAACCGTGATCTTGGCCTTGAAGGCGCGCCGGTCACACCTTGACCGCCGTGAGCTTCTCCGGGTTGCGGACGCAGTAGATGGCCGTCACGACACCGCCGCGGATCTCGACTGAGGTCACCTGATCGAGTTCGCCGTCGATGAGCACCGCGAGGGAGGGCATCCCGTTGTAGGTGCCGATGCGGACGTCGAGTTCGCCCATGCGGGCGCCCTTGGCCAGGAGCCCGAGAAGCAGCTTGGCCACCTTGTCGGGCCCGACCACGGGACGCCGCACCGCGTTCACAACCCCGCCGCCGTCAGCCAGGAACACCACATCGGGTGCGAGCAGGTCCATGAGGCCTTGGACGTCACCGCTCGCGGCCGCCGTCAGACACCGTTCGGCGACCGGCCGTGCCTCAGCAGGGGTGGCGACTGCGGTGTGTCGCCTCGCGCGCACGCTGTTACGGGCGCGCTGGTTCAACTGCCGCACCGCAGCCTCGGACTTGCCCACCGCGGCGGCGATCTCCGCGTAGTCGAAGCCGAACACCTCGCGCAACACGAACACCGCGCGCTGGGCAGGGGTCAGGGCCTCCAGAACCAGCAGCATCGCGGTGGTCACGGCCTCGCCGGTGAGCACATGGTCGATGCCGTCGGGTGCGTCGCCGACAGCGTCGGTCACCAGCGGCTCGGGCAGCCACGGCCCCACGTACTGCTCCCGGCGGCGGACGGCCGACCGCAGTACGCCGAGCGCCTGCCGGGTGACGATCTGCGCCAGATAGGCCCGCGCGTTGTCCACAGAGGTGTGGTTCACCGACCGCCACCGCAGGTAGCTGTCCTGCAGGACGTCTTCGGCGTCGGCCACCGACCCGAGGATCTCGTAGGCGATCGAGAACAGCAGGGCCCTGTGCGCGGTGAACTCGTCCGCGGGATCCGGCTGCTCGGTCACTTCGAGCCCCGCAGCCAGGCGTAGGTGGCGGTGCGGGCGCCGAACTTCGCGTAGCGACAGACTCGCTCCTTGCTCACGGCCGCGGTGCGCCCGGCGAAGTAGAGCCGCCGCACGGTGTCGTTCCTGCGGCTGACCTGTAGCAGCCCGTCGCGCCGGCCCAGGCTCAACGCCTGTCCGGTGTACCCCATGGAGTAGGGCTTGGGCTTACGGCCTTGGGTCATCCGCGCCACCGTATCCGCTGCGTGTGCGCCCTGAGGCAGGGCCGTCGCGCAGGCCGCTCGAGAGCCGGGAACCGCCGCGCAGTCGCCGACGACGAAGATCCGCGGGTCGGTCACGCTGCGCAGATGCTCGTCGACCACCGCACGCCCGTCGGCATCCACCTCAAGTCCACTGCGGGCGGCCAGGCCGGGCACGCTCCCGATGATCGCCCACAGCGTGAGGTCGGAGGTGAACTGCGGGCGCGAGCGGAGATGCACCATGTCGCCTCCTCCCTCCCCGGCGCCAGGGTCAATCTGCGCGACGGAGTCCTCCACGACCTCCACGTTCAAGCGGTCCAGGCCAGTGCGCACACGCTTCTGCGCTCCTGCCGACAGGCTCGCGGCGATCGTCTGTCCCACGATCCGCACGCGGAGGTCGGGTCGGCCGAAGGCGATCTCGGATGCCGTCTCGATGCCCGTCAGCCCGCCACCGATGACGGTGACCGCCTCCCCGCCGGGCAGTTCGGCCAGCGCGGCCCGCGCCTCCTCCGCGCCCTCCCAGGTCCCCACCGGAACGGTGCCCGGCAGCGGTGCGACCGTGCTGCCCACCGCGAGGAACAGGTGGTCGAAGTAGAGATTCGCCCCGTCGCCGAGAGTGACCTGGCCGTCGCCGATCTTGTCGACGGTGCCCACCCGCGTTGCGACCCCTTCGTTCAGCATCGACGTCAGCGGGGTCGCCGCGGCTCCGGTCCCGGCGATCTGCTCGTGCAGCCGCACCCGCTCGACGAAGTCCGGACGGGGGTTGATCACCGTAATCTCCGCTGCCGTCACCTTCTTGGCCAGCCGGTTTGCCGCGATCGTCCCCGCGTAGCCGGCTCCCACCACCAGGACCCTCATGTGTGCCTCCTGTTGTGCAATCAGTTCACACACGGGATGGAGCCCACCTCGCGTTTGTGACGGGCAAGCCGAGTGACCTGCATCACTCACGAACCTTTCGCCCGCCGGCGAACACACCAACCGTCCATCAAAGCCCTCACCAGGCCGGATACGCCCTCACAGCCTGACGGATCCTCCCTGAGGAAGAGCCGCACCCTCCACCGGGTCGACCACGCGCAGCAGGTGCAAGATTTTGGCGATCCGCCCGTACTCGGCGAACGCGGTGCCGAGCGGGGTGGGGCGTCCTCGCGGCCGAACATCCGCAGCAGGTCGCAGGCGCGACCTGCCCCGTCACCAGGGAGCCGGCCACCCGCAGCATGTCCGGCCAGTGCGTGATCACCTTGTTCAGGTTCACCCGGCTCCGGGCGAGGGCCTCCAGCGGCCCGTAGCCGCCGATGGCGACGCCGGGCATCTCCGCGCGCCAGAACCGCTGGTCGGTCAGGTCCTTGAAGCGGTTCCGACGCAGCCACCCCACCGCCTGGTTGGACAGCGCCACCGGCCCCTCGGCGGCCGTCCAGGCCCGCCCGTGCAGGAAGGTACGGAACTTCCGGCCCCACTCCGGATCCTTCGAACGGGTGGTAGCCGTAGGCGTCCCGGATCTCCCGCGCGTGCTCGTACGCCGTCTTCAGCCGCTCGGTGTACCGCTTCACGCACGAGGCGTCCTCCACACCCAGGTGCTCGGCCAGGTACTCGATCACCCGCCACGGCACATCCAGCGGGTCCTCCAGGAACAACCCCAAGTAGCGGACCGTGCACATCTGGAGCGCGAACCCCAGACGGTTGTGGTCCCCGCGACGCTTCCCGATCAGCTCCCGGTCCACATCGTCGAGGAGGCGGCCGGGCTGATCCGCACCCGCCGCGGCGCGGGCACCCGGGTCGCGGCGCCCCCACCCTCGCCGGAGCACCCCGACCCGGCCCGCCTCGCCACGCTGGCCCGGGACTTCACCTCGGCCGCCCGCGCCCTCGGCGCGGATCCCGAGGCCGTCGTGACCGCCGTCCGCAGGGCCCTGGACGAGCGCGCCTGACCCACTCCCTACGGGAGGTCAGCGCTCCGGCCCACGCTCGGACAACATCCCGTGCACCGCGGGGACGGTCCCCAGGCGCCCCTTCTGGAAGTCCTCGAACGCCTGCTGGAGCTCCTCGCGGGTGTTCATCACGAACGGGCCGTAGTGGGCCATCGGCTCGCGGATCGGTTGTCCGCCGAGGAGGACGACCTCCAGGTCCGGCGTGTGGGAGTCCTGCCGCTCGTCCGCGCGGACGGTCAGCGAGGACCCGGCGCCGAAGACCGCGGTCTGGCCCAGGGTGACCGGACGGCGCTCGGCGCCGACCGAGCCCTTGCCCGCCAGGACGTACGCCAGGCCGTTGAAGTCCTCCCGCCACGGCAGGGTGATCTCCGCACCCGGCGCCAGCGTGGCGTGGATCATCGTGATCGGCGTGTGCGTGATGCCGGGGCCCTCGTGACCGTCCAGTTCACCGGCGATGACGCGCAGGAGCGCGCCGCCGTCGGGGGAGGTGAGCAGCTGCACGCTGCCGCCGCGGATGTCCTGGTAGCGAGGAGTCATCATCTTGTCTCTGGCCGGGAGGTTCACCCACAGCTGGAGGCCGTGGAAGAGGCCCCCGGACATCACCAGGTGCTCCGGCGGCGCCTCGATGTGCAGCAGGCCGGAGCCGGCCGTCATCCACTGGGTGTCGCCGTTGGTGATGGTGCCGCCACCGCCCTGCGAGTCCTGGTGGTCGAAGATCCCGTCGATGATGTACGTGACGGTCTCGAAGCCGCGGTGCGGATGCCACGGGGTCCCTTTCGGCTCCCCAGGCTGATACTCCACCTCGCCCATCTGGTCCATCATGATGAACGGGTCGAGATGGCGGTAGTTGATCCCGGCGAACGCCCGGCGAACCGGGAAGCCCTCGCCCTCGAAACCGCTCGGCGCGGTCGTGACGGCGAGCACGGGACGTGCCACGGCGTCGGCCGGCGCGGTCACGCGGGGCAGCGTCAGCGGGTTCTCGACGGTCACTGCAGGCATGGCGGTACCTCCTTGTGTACGCCCACTTTAGTTGAGCGTTGAACTTTCCGCTACCTGGAACGTAAAAAGCCCGGAGGTCATTCCCTCCGGGCTCACAGGGGCGTCGGTTGTCAGCCGTACATACGCCGCATCGCGAAGTCGACCATCTGCTCGACCGCCTTCGCGTCGAAGACGATCCGGTGCTCGCCCTCCATGTCCAGCACGAAGCCGTAGCCGGTCGGCAGCAGGTCGAGCACCTCGGCGCCGGTGATGACGAAGTACTTCGACTCCTTGCCCGCGTACCGGCGCAGCTCCTTCAGCGTGGTGAACATCGGGATCACCGGCTGCTGGGTGTTGTGCAGGGCGAGGAAACCGGGGTTGTCACCGCGCGGGCAGTACACCTTGGAGGTCGCGAAGACCTGCTGGAAGTCCTCGGCGGTCAGCTGCCCGGTCGTGAACGCCCGCACCGCGTCCGTGAGCGAGGGCGGGGACGGCTCGGGGTACAGCGGCGCCTGCTGCTGTCCGTACCCGCCGCCCATCGGCTGCTGGGGCGGTACGTAGCCCTGCTGGGCAGCGTCGTCATTCATGGTCGGGCCGTATCCGTACATGGGCGCAAGCGTACCGAGGGTGCGAGGGCGGACGGGCCGGTACGGGCCTCCCGGCGGAACGACAGGGTGTTGACAGCCGCGGACTCTGTCATTCCACCGGAGGCGGCCGTAGGTTGCGGTCATGCGCGGACACCACCACGACGGCGAGATCCACGAGCACGACCGGGGGCTCTCCTACGACCTTCCCGTCCTCGCCCGCCGGCGCATGATCCGGCTGATGGCGGGGGCGGGGCTGGTACCGCTGGTGGGCTGCACCGCCGAGGGGGAGACCCCGGCGGCCGACTCGCCGGGAAGCCCGTCCCCCTCGCCACCCTCGTCGTCCTCCTCGGCCGCCGAGTGCGCCACCGTCCCGGAGGAGACCGCCGGCCCCTTCCCCGGCGACGGCTCGGGCGGCGTGAACGTCCTGAAGGAGAGCGGCGTTGTACGCGACGACATCACCTCCAGCTTCGGCGACTCCGCGGGCGGCACCGCCGGGGGCGTGCCCCTGACCGTCACGCTCACGGTCGTGGACGCCGCCTCCGGGTGCGGCACCCCGAAGAAGGGCGCCGCCGTCTACGTCTGGCACTGCGACCGGGAGGGCCGGTACTCCCTGTACACCGAGGGCGTCACCGACGAGAACTACCTGCGGGGCGTGCAGGAGACCGACGACAGGGGACAGGTGACCTTCAGGAGCGTCTTCCCCGGCTGCTACCAGGGCCGCTGGCCGCACATCCACTTCGAGGTCTTCGGCAGCCTGGCCGACGCCACGGCGGCCCGGTCGATCACGAACACCTCACAGCTCGCGCTGCCGAAGGACGTCTGCGACACGGTGTACGCGACCGACGGCTACGACCGGAGTGTCACGCATCTCGCCGAGCTCTCCCTGGAGTCGGACTCGGTCTTCAGCGACGGCCACGATCAGCAGCTGGCGGCGGCGAAGGGCAGCGCCGGGGATGGCTACACGGCGACGCTGACGGTCGCGGTGTGACCTGTCACAGATGACCGATAGGGGTTGCTTCTTATTACCGACGGGTAGCATCATTCGTAGCTACTTGTTGGTACATGAACTGGGTGCGAGGAGTCAGTGCCTCGCCGATCCCTCTACGGAGCCGTCGCCATGGGGCACTACAAGTCGAATCTGCGCGACATCGAGTTCAACCTCTTCGAGGTACTCGGGCGGGACAAGCTGTACGGCACCGGCCCGTTCGAGGAGATGGACGTCGACACCGCGAAAAGCATCCTGGAGGAGCTGACGCGGCTCGCGGAGAACGAGCTGGCCGAGTCCTTCACGGACGCCGACCGCAACCCGCCGGTCTTCGACCCCGAGACGAACACCGCGCCGGTCCCGGCCTCCTTCAAGAAGAGCTACCAGGCCTTCATGGACTCCGAGTACTGGCGCCTGGGCCTGCCCGAGGAGATCGGCGGTACGACCGCGCCCCCGTCGCTGATCTGGTCGTACGCGGAGCTGATCCTCGGCGCGAACCCGGCGATCTGGATGTACTCCTCCGGTCCGGCCTTCGCCGGGATCCTCTTCGACGAGGGCAACGACGTACAGAAGAAGATCGCGCAGATCGCCGTCGAGAAGCAGTGGGGCTCGACCATGGTCCTCACCGAGCCGGACGCCGGCTCGGACGTGGGCGCCGGGCGTACCAAGGCCGTCCCGCAGGAGGACGGGTCGTGGCACATCGAGGGCGTGAAGCGGTTCATCACGTCCGGTGAGCACGACATGGAGGAGAACATCCTCCACTACGTCCTCGCCCGCCCCCAGGGCGCCGGTCCCGGCACCAAGGGCCTGTCCCTGTTCCTCGTCCCGAAGTACCTCTTCGACTTCGAGACCGGCGAGCTGGGCGAGCGCAACGGCGCGTACGCCACGAACGTCGAGCACAAGATGGGCCTGAAGGCGTCCAACACCTGCGAGATGACGTTCGGCGACCGGCACCCCGCCAAGGGCTGGCTGATCGGCGACAAGCACGACGGCATCCGCCAGATGTTCCGGATCATCGAGTTCGCGCGGATGATGGTCGGCACGAAGGCGATCTCCACGCTGTCGACCGGCTACCTGAACGCGCTGGAGTACGCCAAGGAGCGCGTCCAGGGCCCGGACCTGGCCAACTTCATGGACAAGACCGCGCCCAAGGTCACCATCACGCACCACCCGGACGTGCGCCGCTCGCTGATGACGCAGAAGGCGTACGCGGAGGGCATGCGCGCGCTGGTCCTGTACACCGCGTCGGTCCAGGACGAGATCGCCGTCAAGGGGGCCGCGGGCGAGGACACCGCCGCGCTGGAGGCCCTCAACGACCTGCTCCTGCCGATCGTCAAGGGCTACGGCTCGGAGAAGGGCTACGAGCAGCTCGCCCAGTCGCTGCAGACCTTCGGCGGCTCCGGGTTCCTTCAGGAGTACCCGATCGAGCAGTACATCCGAGACTCCAAGATCGACACGCTGTACGAGGGCACGACCGCGATCCAGGGCCAGGACTTCTTCTTCCGGAAGATCGTCCGCAACCAGGGCGCCGCGCTGAACTCGCTCGCCGAGGACATCAAGAAGTTCCTGGCGCTCGGCGAGGGCGGCGAGGAGCTGGCCACGGCCCGCGAGCAGCTCGCCAAGGCGGCCGTCGACCTGGAGGCGATCGTCGGCCTGATGCTGACCGACCTGGCGGCCACCGAGCAGGACGTCAAGAACATTTACAAGGTCGGGCTCAACACCACCCGCCTGCTGATGGCCTGCGGTGACGTGGTCGTCGGCTACCTGCTGCTGAAGGGCGCCGCGGTCGCCGCCGCGAAGCTGGATTCTGCCTCTGCGAAGGACAAGTCCTTCTACACCGGCAAGATCGCGGCGGCGAGGTTCTTCGCGGCCAACGTCCTGCCGGGCGTCACCCTGGCCCGCAAGGTGTCCGAGGGCGTCGGCCTGGACCTGATGGAGCTGGACGAGGCGGCGTTCTAGGCACGCCGTGTCGTACGAGGGTCCGCTCTCCTTTCCCGGGGAGCGGACCCTCGTCCATCGTTAAGGTGAACCCCATGAGCGAACCCCCACGCCTCGACCGCGGCCACACCGACGACCTGATGTCCTTCCTCACGGCGAGCCCGTCGCCGTACCACGCCGTGGCGAACGCCGCCGAGCGGCTGGAGAAGGCCGGATTCACGCAGGTCGCGGAGACGGACGCATGGGACGGGACGGCCGGCGGCAAGTACGTGCTGCGCGGCGGCGCGATCATCGCCTGGTACGTCCCCGAGGGTGCCGCGCCGCACACGCCGTACCGGATCGTCGGCGCGCACACGGACTCCCCCAACCTGCGGGTCAAGCCGCTGCCCGACACCGGGGCGCACGGCTGGCGCCAGGTGGCCGTGGAGGTCTACGGCGGGCCGCTGCTGAACTCCTGGCTGGACCGCGACCTGGGCCTGGCGGGCCGGCTGACGCTGCGCGACGGCGCCACCCGGCTGGTGAACGTGGACCGCCCCCTGCTGCGCGTCCCGCAGCTGGCGATCCACCTGGACCGCTCGGTGACGGCGGAGGGCCTCAAGCTCGACAAGCAGCGGCACATGCAGCCCGTCTGGGGCCTGGGCAGCGACGTGCGCGACGGCGACCTGATCGCCTTCCTGGCACAGGAGTCAGGCCTCGCCGCGGGCGACGTCACCGGCTGGGACCTGATGGTGCACTCGGTGGAGCCGCCGGCCTACCTGGGCCGGGACCGCGAACTGGTGGCCGGCCCGCGCATGGACAACCTGTTGTCGGCGCACGCGGCCACGGCGGCGCTGACGGCGACGGCCGCCTCCGGGGACCTGCCGTACATCCCGGTGCTGGCCGCCTTCGACCACGAGGAGAACGGTTCGCAGAGCGACACCGGGGCCGACGGGCCGCTGCTGGGCAGCGTGCTGGAGCGCTCGGTGTTCGCGCGGGGCGGGTCGTTCGAGGACCGGGCACGCGCCTTCGCGGGCACCGTCTGCCTCTCGTCCGACACGGGCCACGCAGTGCACCCCAACTACGCCGAGCGGCACGACCCGACGCACCACCCGCGCATCAACGGCGGCCCCATCCTCAAGGTCAACGTCAACAACCGCTACGCCACGGACGGATCGGGCCGCGCGGTGTTCGCCGCGGCCTGCGAGAAGGCGGGCGTCCCCTTCCAGTCCTTCGTGTCGAACAACTCCATGCCCTGCGGCACGACCATCGGCCCGATCACCGCGGCCCGGCACGGCATCCGGACCGTCGACATCGGCGTGGCCATCCTGTCGATGCACAGCGCGCGGGAGTTGTGCGGTGACCAGGACCCGGTGCTGCTGACACGGGCGCTGACGGCGTTTCTGCAGGGGTAACGGGGGAGACGGTCAACTCCCCGGTGGCGCATGGGCGATGTGCGGACGGGTACCCGCCTCCGACCGGAACGACCGGAACGACCGGACAGGGAGGCGACAACTCATGGGCCTCGGCGGATGCATTGTCCTCATCGCCGTGGGAGCCATCCTCACGTTCGCGACCGACTGGCACATGGAAGGGGTCAACCTCGACCTGGTCGGAGTCATCCTGATGATCGCCGGCCTGATCGGCACCACGACGTTCAGCAGCATCTACCGGCGCCGCCGCGTGGTGGTCCCGCCGACGACACCGGTCGTCGACGACGACCCCCACCGCCACCATCACCACCGCGGCGGTTACAGCGACGGATACGGCGTGTGAGCCAGCGCGTGCCCCGTGGTGACGTCGACGTGCTCCGGTACGTCGTCGTGACGGTCACCGACGGTGCGGGTGCCGGTGGGTTCCAGCAGAAGGATCGCGGTGGGGACGGGGGCGTACGGCTTGTGTGCCGTGCCGCGGGGGACCGTGAAGGCCGAGCCCTTGGGGAGGACGACCGTGCGCTCGCCCGCCGCCTCCCGCAGGGCGATGTGGAGTTCGCCGTCCAGGACGAGGAAGAACTCGTCGGTGTGGTCGTGCGCGTGCCAGACGTGCTCGCCCTCGACCTTGGCGATGCGGACGTCGTAGTCGTTGACGGCGGTGACGATGCGGGGGCTCCACTGCTCGGTGAAGGAGGCCAGGGCGTCGGGGAGGGACACGGGTTCGCTGTTCATGGCGGTCATCCTCGGTGGTGGTGAGCGGGCCCCGCGAGTGCCAGGAATCGCACATGCCGCAAGGATCCTCTCAGCCGCCGCGGGCGCATCGGGTCGCCGTCATCGTCGACGAGGGCACCAATCCCTTCGAGGTAGGTGTCGCCACCGAGCTGTTCGGGCTGCCGCGGCCCGAGCTGGGGCGGCCCGGGCCGCTGTACGAGTGCACGCCCGGCCCCGAGGTGCGGATGAACCACGGCTTCTTCACGCTGACCGGCGCGGCGGGTCTTGAGGCCGTGGACGGGGCGGACACCCTCGTCGTGCCGGGCCGTCCGGACAACGTCGTGCCGCGCGGCGCCGCCGTCCTGGCGGCGATCCGGCGCGCCCACGCGCGCGGGGCCCGGGTGATGAGCCTGTGCACCGGGAGCTTCGCGCTGGCCGAGGCGGGGCTGCTCGACGGGCGCCGGGCCACCACCCACTGGATGTGGGCGGAGACGTTCCGCGAGCTGCACCCGAAGGTGCTGCTGGAGCCGGACGTGCTGTTCGTCGACGAGGGCGACATCCTGACCGCCGCGGGCAGCGCCGCCGCGCTCGATCTGGGGCTGCACGTCGTACGACGTGATCACGGCGCCGAAGTCGCCAACGCCGTCTCCCGGCGGCTGGTGTTCGCCGCGCACCGGAGCGGTGGGCAGCGGCAGTTCGTGGAGCGCCCGGTGCCGGACGTGCGGGACGAGTCCCTGGCCCCGCTGCTCGCGTGGGCGCAGGAGCGGCTGGGCGAGCCGCTGACCGTGGCGGATCTGGCGGCGCGGGCGGCGATGAGCCCGGCGACGCTGCACCGGCGCTTCCGGGCCCAGCTCGGGACGACGCCGCTGGCGTGGCTGACGGGAGAGCGCGTGGCCCTCGCCTGCCGGCTGATCGAGCGGGGTGAGGAGCGGCTGGATGTCGTCGCGGCCCGTAGCGGGCTCGGGACCGCCGCCAGTCTGCGGGTGCAGGTGCGGCGGGTGACCGGGCTGAGCCCGTCGGCCTATCGGCGGCGTTTCCCAGCGGGTGGTGGGGAAGCGGTCACTGCATGAGATTTCTTGTGCGGGACCGGCTCCTCGGCATCGGTGACGACTACTGGATCGAGGACGAGCACGGCCGGAAGGTGTTCCTCGTCGACGGCAAGGCGATGCGGCTGCGCGACACCTTCGAGCTGAAGGACACGCAGGGGCGGGTGCTGATCGACATCCGGCAGAAGATGTTCGCCCTGCGGGACACCATGCTGATCGAGCGGGCCGGGGAGCCGCTCGCGCGGATCCGGCGCAAACGGCTGTCGCTGCTGCGCAACCACTACCGGGTGTCCCTGGTCGAGGGCACCGAACTCGACGTGAGCGGCAAGATCCTCGACCGCGAGTTCGCCGTCGAGTACGACGGGGAGCTGCTCGCCGTGATCTCCCGCCGCTGGCTGCACGTGCGGGAGACGTACGGCGTGGACGTCGTCCGCGACGACGCGGATCCGGCGCTGCTCATCGCGGTCGCGGTGTGCGTGATCCACCTGGCGGAGAAGGAGCGGGAGGACCGGGAGAAGGGCGAGGACTAGGACCGGGGGCCTTAGCGGCGTGGGGGTGCCAGGCCGAGCATCCGGTCCTTCAGGGCCGGGAACTGCTCCCTCGTCGTCGCGACCTTCGCCGGGTCGAACTCCACCCTGAGGACCTCCTCGGCGGCGCCGGCCTCCGCCAGCACCTCCCCCCACGGATCGACCACGATCGAGTGACCGGCCTGCGGAACTCCGGCATGCGTCCCGGCCGTTCCACACGCGAGCACGAACGACTGGTTCTCCACCGCCCGCGCCTGAGCCAGCAGCGTCCAGTGCGACCGGCGGCGCTCCGGCCAGCCCGCCGGGACGACGAAGGTTCCGGCGCCGGCGTCGACGAGGCCGCGGAAGAGTTCGGGGAAACGGAGGTCGTAACAGGTCGCCACGCCCAGCGTCGTACCGGGCAGCCGTACGGTCACCAGCTGATCGCCCGCGCCCATCAGCACCGCCTCGCCCTTGTCGAAGCCGAAGCGGTGGATCTTGCGATAGGTGGCCACCAGGTCGCCGGAGGGGGAGAAGACGAGAGACGTGTTGTAGAGGGGGCCCTCAGGGTCCCGTTCCGGGATCGAGCCAGCGTGCAGCCAGACCGCCGCGTCGCTCGCGGCCTGCGCCATGGCCTCGTACGTCGGCCCGTCGAGCGGCTCCGCCTCGCTGCCGAAGGCCTCGTAGGCGAACGCGCCCGTGGTCCACAGTTCGGGCAGCACGACGAGATCGGCCCCGGCCTGATCCCGCACAAGCGCGGCGACCCGACGCCGACGCGATTCGACCGACTCGCCCTCGTTCACGGCGATTTGGAGCAACGAAGCGCGCACAGTACCACCGTCCTGGCATTCGAGGCGTCCACAATGGCTTCCCCACAGGCCTACGATCGTCACACGAAAGCACTGCCGGGGTGCCTCACAGCAGCGTAACTTAGCGTTCCAAGACACCCGCCGACGGCAGCCTCCCATTGGCAACGCCGCCAGAACCTGCCCGTGTACCGACCGCCGAGGGGTCCCGTTCCGTGAGTCTGCATCCAACCCTCCAGCCCTACGCCGACGCCTGGACCCACTCCATCGAAGCGATATCCGAGCTGGTGACATCGCTCGAGGAGGCAGACTGGAACCGCCGGACCCCGTGCCCGGGCTGGTCCGTGCGCGACGTCGTCTCGCACGTCATCGGCCTGGACTGCGAGATGCTGGGCGACCCGCGCCCCATCCACACGCTCCCGCGCGACCTGTTCCACGTCACGAACGATCACCAGCGCTACATGGAGATGCAGGTCGACGTCCGCCGCCACCACACGGCGCCGGAGATGACGGCCGAGCTGGAGTACACCGTCATCCGCCGCAACCGCCAGCTGCGGGGCGAGACGCGCGATCCGGGGACGAAGGTGCGCGGCTCGCTCGGGGCCGAGCTGCCCCTGGAGGAGTCGATGCGCCGGCACGCGTTCGACGTGTGGGTGCACGAGCAGGACCTGCGCGCGGCACTCGGCCGGCCCGGCAACCTCGACTCCCCCGGCGCGCATGTCGCGCGGGAGGTGCTGCTCGGCGAGCTTCCGCGCGTGGTGGCCGACCTCTCGAAGGCGCCGCGCAGCTCGGCCGTCGTCTTCGATGTGCACGGCCCGGTGGAGTTCCTGCGTACGGTCCGCGTCGACATCCAGGGCCGCGGCACCGTGGAGACGGCCCCCGCGCTCGGGCCCGCCGCCACCCTCACCCTCGACTGGGAGACCTACGTCCGCATGGCCTGCGGCCGCGTGACGCCGGAGGCGGTGGCCGACCGTGTGAAGACGGAGGGCGACCCGGAGCTCGCGGCGGCGATCCTGCGGAACTTCGCGGTGACGCCGTAACCACTCGACGAACGTAGCTGCGGGCATGCGTGCCTCCCCCAGTGCCTTATGGGCCTGGGAGGTACCCCAGGGCGGCACGGGTGGGCGCTGGCGGGGTGCCTCCGCGCGAGCTCGTTCGAGCGTGGGGGAGGCACCCCGCCAGCGCGGGCAAGCGCCGCCCACCCTGCCCCGGCTCAGGGCACCGTCACGCCGGGACGTGCACCGTCTCCACCCGGCTCGCCACCAGCCGTTCCCGCTCCCGCCGCGCCGCCCGCTTCCGCAGCCGCAGGATCTGGACGACGCCGAGCGCCTGGAGGACGAACACGGACGAGAAGGCGACGGTGTAGTCGTCGCCGGTCGCGTCCAGCAGCACACCGATCGCGAACAGGGTCGTCATGGAGGCCGTGAAGCCGCCCATGTTCGTGATGCCGGACGCGGTGCCCTGCCGCTCCGGCGGGTTCGCGGGCCGGGCGAAGTCGAAGCCGATCATCGAGGCCGGCCCGCACGCGCCCAGCACCGCGCACAGCACGATCAGCAGCCACATCGGCGCGTGCTCGCCGGGGTAGGCCAGCGTGGCCGCCCACAGCGCCGCCGTCGCCCCCACCGTGCCGAGGGCCAGCGGCAGCCGCGCCCCGTGGTGCCGGGCGATGATCTGGCCGTACACCAGCCCGACCGTCATGTTGCACAGCACGACGAGGGTGAGCAGCTCACCGGCCGTGGCCCGGGACAGCCCCTGGGCCTGGACCAGGAACGGCATGCCCCACAGCAGCAGGAACACCATCGCCGGGAACTGGGTGGTGAAGTGCACCCACAGCCCCAGCCGGGTGCCGGGCTCGCGCCAGGCCGCGGCGATCTGCCGTCGTACGTACGCGGCGCCCATGTGCGGCAGCGGCTCCGGCTCGTGCCCCTCGGGGTGGTCCTTGAGGAACAGCAGGAGCAGGACGAGGACGACGACACCGGCGAGCGCGCTGCCCGCGAACGCCGCCGTCCAGCCGATCCCGTGCAGCAGCCGGGCCAGCACCAGCGTGGACACCAGGTTGCCCGCCATCCCGGCCAGCCCGGCGAGCTGGGCGATCAGCGGCCCGCGCCGGGCCGGGAACCACCGCCCGCCCAGCCGCAGCACGCTGATGAAGGTCATCGCGTCACCGCACCCGAGCAGCACCCGCGAGGCGAGCGCCATGCCGTACGACGGGGAGAACGCGAACCCGAGCTGCCCGGCCGTGAACAGCACGACGCCGATGGCCAGCACCTTCTTGGTGCCGAGCCGGTCGACCAGCAGGCCGACGGGTATCTGCATGCCGGCGTAGACCAGCAGCTGGAGGATCGAGAAGGTGGACAGGGCCGAGGCGCCCACGTGGAAGCGGTCGGCGGCGTCGAGGCCGGCCACCCCCAGCGACGTACGGAAGATGACGGCGACGAAGTAGACGGCGACGCCGATGCCCCACACGGCGACGGCGCGGCGGCCACCCGGCGGGTCGCCGGGCAGAGCGGCCCCTTGTATCGCGCCTCCTCGCGCGCTCATCGGACCTCGCCCCGGGCCAGGTGGGAGAACCAGCCGACGTGCCGGTGGACGAGGCCCACGGCCGCCTCCGCGTCCCCGGAGCGCAGCGCCTGAAGGATCTCCTCGTGCTCGGCGAGGGTCTTGGCGATCCGGTCGGGGTGGGAGTGCATGACGGCGACGCCCATCCGCAGCTGGCGGTCGCGCAGTTGGTCGTAGAGCCGGGAGAGGATCTCGTTGCCGCCGCTGCGGACGATCTCGGCGTGGAAGCAGCGGTCGGTGACCGCGGCCGCGGCGAGGTCACCGGCGGCGGCCTGCTCCTTCTGCCGGGCCAGCAACGACTCGAGGAGCTCGATGAGCCCGGAGGGCGCGGGTACGGCCTTGCGCGCCGCGTGCTCCTCGACGAGCAGCCGGGTCTCGACGACGTCGGCGATCTCCTGCGCGGAGACGGGCAGGACCAGGGCGCCCTTCTTCGGGTAGAGCTTGATCAGCCCCTCGACCTCGAGGCGCAGCAGCGCTTCCCGAACGGGCGTGCGGGAGACCCCCACGGCCTCGGCGAGCTCGCCCTCGGTGAGGAGCGTCCCGCCCTCGTAACGCCGGTCAAGGACGCCCTGCTTGACGTGGGTGTAGACACGGTCGGCGGCGGGCGGTTGCTTCACGGCGAGGGTCATGCCGACAGGATAGATACAACAGGGGTACGTCAATACGTCCGTCCAGCATGCGGATGACGCACCACTCATCCGACGGAAACCGGCCCCCGCTCGAAAACCGCACAACCATCTGTGCTAGTTACGAGTCAGACAGGTGCGGCCCCTCTGTCCTCATGCACCTCACGCTCAACTGGCCGCACCGCAGGCGCATTTCGACGTATTCGGGGTACCTAACTTGATAACCGGCATTCAGGGCATCCGTCTCCGCAGGGCCGCCGGCGTCGCCGTGACCACCGGCGCCATGCTCGCGACCGGAGTCCTCTCCGCGACGTCCGCGCAGGCCGCCGCCAAACCCTCGATCGCCGCCAAGGGCGGCTATGTGATGAACGCGAACGGCAAGTCGCTGTTCACCAAGTCCGCGGACACCCGGCGTTCCACCGGCTCCACCACCAAGATCATGACCGCGCTGGTGGTGCTGAAGCAGCGCAACCTCAACCTGAACACCAAGGTCAAGATCCAGAAGGCGTACAGCGACTACATCGTCCAGAACAACTGGGCGTCCAACGCCAAGCTGATCGTCGGCGACAAGGTCACCGTCCGTCAGCTGCTGTACGGCCTGATGCTGCCGTCCGGCTGCGACGCGGCGTACGCGCTCGCCGACAAGTTCGGCTCGGGCTCGACGCGGGCGGCGCGCGTGAAGTCGTTCATCGGCAAGATGAACAGCACCGCCAAGAGCCTGGACCTGAAGAACACCCACTTCGACTCGTTCGACGGCATCGGCAAGGGCAAGAACTACTCCACGCCGCGCGACTTGACCAAGCTGGCCCGCAGGGCGATGGACAACGCCACGTTCCGCACGGTCGTGAAGACGAAGTCGTACACGGCGAAGACGACCACGAAGTCCGGCAGCACGCGCACGATGGCACCGTGGAAGAACACCAACCCGCTGCTCGGCACCTACCGCGGCGCGATCGGTGTGAAGACCGGCTCGGGCCCGGAGGCCAAGTACTGCCTGGTCTTCGCCGCCACCCGGAACGGAAAGACCGTCTACGGCACCGTCCTCGCCTCCACCGGCCTGAACGCGCGCTCCTCGGACGCGAAGAAGCTGCTGAACTACGGCTTCTCGAAGGTCTGATCCGCGTACGAGACGCGAAGGGGGCCCGCCGCTCCGAGCGGCGGGCCCCTTCCTCGTGTGCGTTGTTACGCGGCGCTGCGCTGGAGCCGCTCCAGGGCGCGGGCGGCCCTGCGGCGGCTGCCCGCGAGCACGTTGACCGCGGAGCCGGCGCCCGCTCCGGGCTCCAGGCTCCAGCCGCGGATGCGGGAGGCGACGTCGGCCAGGCGCTTGTCGCCGGGCTTGACGTCGATGGAGAACAGGGACTCGTCCGGCGTACGGTCGTCGCCGCCCCAGCGGACAGCGCCGTCGAGTTCGGCGAGGATGTCGCGGACCACCGTCTCCTGCTGCGGGAAGAAACCGCCCTTGACGCCGCTCGGGTAGAAGTCCGGGCGGATCCGCACCGCCGTCCCGGACGCCAGGTTGGACTCCGCGCGGCCGTCGAGGCCGCCGCCGTCGTAGCCCTTGCAGTACAGGCCGGACTGGATGATGCGGCAGAAGTAAGGCGGTGGCGAGGGAGACGGTGACGATGGACTGCGGCAGCAGCCAGATGCTCTGCGCGTAGCTGTACGCTGTGTAGCCGGCGCCGGCGGTCGGCAGTTCCTGGTCGGCGGCGTTGGCGTAGTTGGTGACGACGGTCAGGGCGACCTGGTTGGCCAGGACGAACAGCAGTGTCCACTTGGCCGCGCGGATCCCGGATCCGAGGCCGGTGCCCTTCCAGTCGAACCGGGGCCGGAACCGGAAACCGGCAGCGCGCGCGAAGGGGACGAGCGCCAGGGCCTGTACGGCGATGCCGAGGGTGCGGTCCCAATGCCCAGCACGGTGACGACGAGCGTCACCAGCCGCTGCTCGTACGCCTGCCCGCCATCGGGTTGTGTGGCCCGCGCCCGCACGAGCTGCGGCACGAGCACGGCGTTCAGGGCACCGCCGATGAGCAGCGTGTACAGGCTCGTCGGCACGGTGTTGGCGGTGTTGTACGTACTGGCCAGCAGCCCGGTGCCGAGCTCGGCGCCTTGCAGCACCTGCCGTATGAGCCCGGTGGCCCGCGATATGACGGTGCCCGCGGCCATCAGCAGCGTGGAGCGGCCTAAGCCTGAGCCGCCCTTGCTGTTGTCCGCCGGTGCCGCGGATCCGGTTCTGGTCCTCGCCCCCTCGATCATGGGGCCAACCTACGCGGCGGGCACGGTCAGGGGGTCGACGGGCGGCGTGTGGTGGTTCCCTGGGCGTGGGCGCCGTGGCGGGAGCGGCGGTAGCGGGACGAGACCTGGCCGACGAGTTCCCAGAAGCACACCAGCGCGGTGATGGGCGGAATGCCGACCAGGACGAACGCCAGCAGCGAACCCGTCGAGTAGCTGACGCACAGGCCCGCCGCCACGGCCGAGGCGCACAGCAGGACGCACCAGGACCGGCGCGTGCTCCGGCGCTGAACCGTCGCCCGCAGGATGGAAAGGGCCGCCACGAACCACGGCCCGTACACCGTGAGCGGCCAGCAGCGCGCCAAATGCGGCGGCAGCACGGACGAGGCGATCGCGCACAGCTGACGATAAGAATAAGAAATGGACCAGCCCAGCATGCACACGGCGCACAGTGTGATGACCGCGATCAGGATCGTCACATGAGTGATTCTCTGACCGCCGTCGAGAAAATGTGAATTCGCCCGGAGCTGGCGCCGGTTACTTCTGTGGGAAGGCCGCTGCACCGGGATCAGCGGCTGGGTCGCAGCCGGCTCCTGGCTGGGCTGCTCGATCGTCAGCAGCCGGGCCAGTTCCTGATCCAGGTGGTCGGCGTCGTAGGCATGCGGGTCGTACAGACCGGCATCGTTGCGCATCCCGTCCATCGGATAATTCCTCCACAACCGGCTCAGGATGCCTCGTCCAGGGCCCTAAGATATTCACTTTTCATTTGACTGATCTCGTTCAGAAAACTGTCCAGCAAATCCGAGTAGTAGTCGGATTGTACGTCCTCGTCGATCAGCCTACATTCGGTTGGAGGCTCTTCCATGCTGCGTGCCCATCTGTCGCTTCGCGGCCATGTATAACCTGCACCACGAATGGCCGAATTTCAGGAACGCATCATACGCCGAGGATCTCCCGCGTCGAATTTGAATTCATCTCATGGGGGCGTGTTGGTGGAGGCGAAGGCGGGTACACACGTCGGCGGCCCCCGCCGGAAAGCGGGGGCCGCCGGTGCGCGGACGGGCCGGGCGGTCAGGCCCAGGTGATCAGCCGCTTCGGCTGCTCCAGGATCGCCGCCACGTCCGCCAGGACCTTGGAGCCCAGTTCGCCGTCGACCAGGCGGTGGTCGAAGCTCAGGGACAGGGTCGTGACCTGACGCGGCTTCACCTTGCCCTTGTGGACCCACGGCTGGAGCTTGATCGCGCCGACGGCGAGGATCGCGGACTCGCCGGTGTTCAGCAGAGGCGTGCCGGTGTCGACGCCGAAGACGCCGACGTTGGTGATGGTGATCGTGCCGCCCTGCATCGCGGCCGGGGAGGTCTTGCCCTCCCGCGCCGTCGCGACCAGCTCGCCCAGGGACTCGGCCAGCTGCGGCAGGGTCCTGGTGTGGGCGTCCTTGATGTTCGGGACGATCAGGCCGCGAGGGGTGGCCGTCGCGATGCCCAGGTTGACGTAGTGCTTCCGGACGATCTCCTGCGCGGCCTCGTCCCACGTCGCGTTGATGTCCGGGTTGCGTTTGACGGCGACCAGGAGGGCCTTGGCGATGAGCAGCAGGGGGTTCACGCGCAGGCCCGTGAACTCCTTGTCCTGCTTCAGCTCCTCGACCAGCTTCATCGTGCGGGTCACGTCGACCGTGACGAACTCCGTGACGTGCGGGGCGGTGAAGGCGGAGTTCACCATCGCCGCCGCCGTCGCCTTGCGGACGCCCCGGACCGGGATGCGGGTCTCGCGCGCCGCGTCGTACGACACCGTCGCCGCAGGAGCGGGAGCCGGCGCCGCGGCCGGGGTCTCCTGCACGGGCTCGGGGGGCTTCGGCGGGGCCGCCGCCGCGTGGACGTCCTCGCGCGTGATGATGCCGTCCGGGCCGGTCGGCGTGACCGTCTCCAGGTCGACGCCGAGGTCCTTGGCGAGCTTGCGGACGGGCGGCTTGGCCAGCGGGCGGGGCCTGGCGGCGGCGGCCGGCGTGCCGTGGCCGTTGAGCTCGGTCTGAAGCGCGGCCTCGGCCTGCTGCGCCGGGCCCGCGAGGCTATCGGGGCCCTTGCGGGGGCGGCGGCGCGTCGAGGACGTGGCCACCCCGTAGCCCACCAGGACCGGCTGGCGGCCCGAGCCCTCCGGCTTCGGCTCCTGCACCTCGGCCGACTCGGGCTTCTCCGGCTTCGCGGCGGGCTTCGCCGGCGGAGCCGCGGAGGGCGCGGCTCCGCCCGACACGTCCACCGCGATGATGGACGTGCCCACATCGACCGTGGTGCCCTCGGGGAAGTGCAGCTCGCGCACCACTCCGTCGTACGGGATGGGGAGTTCGACGGCCGCCTTGGCCGTCTCGACCTCGCACACCACCTGGCCGTCGGTGACCGTGTCGCCGGGCTGGACGTACCACTTGAGGATCTCGGCCTCGGTGAGTCCCTCGCCCACGTCGGGCATCTTGAACTCGCGTACGGACCCTTCAGTCATCGTCGTCACGCCCTCTCCTCAGTACGCCAGCGAGCGGTCGACGGCATCCAGCACCCGGTCCAGGTCGGGCAGGTAGGTCTCCTCCAGACGGGCCGGCGGATACGGCGCGTGGTAGCCGCCCACGCGCAGCACCGGGGCCTCCAGGTGGTAGAAGCAGCGCTCGGTGATCCGCGCGGCGATCTCCGCGCCCGAGCCGAAGAACACCGGCGCCTCGTGCACCACGACCAGACGGCCGGTCTTCTCCACCGACCCCTGGATCGTGTCGAAGTCCAGCGGCGAGACCGAGCGCAGGTCCACCACCTCCAGCGACCGGCCCTCCTCGGCGGCCGCGTCCGCCACCTCCTGGCACAGCCGCACCATCGGCCCGTACGCGGCCAGCGTCAGGTCCGCGCCCTCGCGCACCACGCGCGCCTTGTGCAGCGGGCCGGGGATGGCCTCGGTGTTGATCTCGCTCTTCTCCCAGTAGCGCCGCTTGGGCTCGAAGAAGATCACCGGGTCGTCGCTCTGGATGGCCTGCTGCATCATCCAGTAAGCGTCGCCCGCGTTGGACGGGCTGACGATCTTCAGGCCGGCCACGTGCGCGAACAGGGCCTCGGGCGATTCGGAGTGGTGCTCTACCGCCCCGATGCCGCCGCCGTAGGGGATCCGGACGACGACCGGGAGCTTGACCTTGCCCAGGGAGCGGGCGTGCATCTTGGCCAGCTGGGTGACGATCTGGTCGTAGGCGGGGAACACGAACCCGTCGAACTGGATCTCCACCACCGGGCGGTAGCCGCGCAGCGCCAGGCCGATCGCCGTGCCGACGATGCCGGACTCGGCCAGCGGGGTGTCGATGACGCGGCTCTCGCCGAAGTCCTTCTGCAGGCCGTCGGTGACGCGGAAGACGCCGCCGAGCTTGCCGACGTCCTCGCCCATGATGACGACCTTCGGGTCGGCCTCCAGGGCGCGGCGCAGCGACTCGTTGATCGCCTTGGCCAGAGCCATGCTCTTGGATGTCACAGCCTTGGATGTCACAGTCTCCGCTGCCATGTCAGACCCCCGAAACCGCGGCGGAGCCGCTGTCAGACTCAGTGGCGAACGACGCCTCGTAGGCAGCGAACTGCGCCCGCTCCTCGTCGACGAGAGCGTGTCCGTCCGCGTACGCGTTCTCGAAGATGGCGAAGCGGTCCGGGTCCGGCATGGCACGCACCGCCTCGCGCACTCGTTTGCCCAACGCCTCACTCTCCGAGTCAAGTTCCGCGAAGAATCCCTCGTCCGCGTGGTTCGATGCCTCCAGATAGCGGCGAAGGCGCTGGATCGGGTCCTTCGCCTCCCAGGCCAGCCGCTCCTCGTCGCCCCGGTACCGGGTGGGGTCGTCGGAGGTGGTGTGCGCGCCCATGCGGTACGTGAACGCCTCGACCAGCGTCGGGCCCTCACCGCCACGCGCCCGCTCCAGCGCCCACCTGGTGACCGCCAGGGACGCCAGCACGTCGTTGCCGTCCACCCGGACGCCGGGGAAGCCGAAGCCCTGCGCGCGCTGGTAGATCGGCACGCGGGACTGCTTCTCGGTCGGCTCGGAGATGGCCCACTGGTTGTTCTGGCAGAAGAACACCACCGGGGCGTTGTAGACCGCGGAGAAGGTGAAGGCCTCGGCCACGTCGCCCTGGCTGGAGGCGCCGTCGCCGAAGTAGGCGATGACCGCGGAGTCCGCGCCGTCCTTGGCCACGCCCATCGCGTAGCCCGTGGCGTGCAGGGTCTGGGAGCCGATGACGATCGTGTAGAGGTGGAAGTTGTTGCCGTTCGGGTCCCAGCCGCCATTGTTCACGCCGCGGAACATGCCGAGCAGGTTGGCCGGGTCCACACCGCGGCACCAGGCGACGCCGTGCTCGCGGTAGGTCGGGAAGACGTAGTCGTCGTCGTGCAGGGCCCGTCCGGAGCCGATCTGGGCGGCCTCCTGGCCCAGCAGCGAGGCCCACAGGCCCAGCTCGCCCTGGCGCTGCAGGGCGGTGGCCTCGGCGTCGAAGCGACGGGTGAGGACCATGTCGCGGTACAGGCCGCGGAGCTCCTCGGGGGTGACGCCGGCGACGTACTTGTCGTACTCGGCGTTCTTGACGCGTTTGCCCTCGGGCGTCAGCAGCTGCACGAGCTGCGGCTCGGCGTCCTTCTTCGTGCCGGCGTTCTTCTTGGCTGTCGTGCTGGTGGTGCGCTTGGTGCCGGTGGTGCCGGCCTTGCTCCCGGCGCTGCGTCGCGGCTTCTGCGCGGCAGTGCTCTCCACGGTCACGTGTGCTCCTCCGTCGGTCCGGCCCCCGGGATTGCCGGGATACCAGTGCGGCTCGCCTGATCCCGGTCCCGTGCACGGGGTGGGTGCCCATGGCCGGGAACAGGCTTGACAGGTGCCCCGGCGAGCGCCCTGCAGCAGTCACGTTACCCAGTGCTCCACATTTCTGTGAAACCCCCTCTGACCTGCGATTTTGCTTGGATTTCCAAGTAAATCGGAAAGATTCCGAAGGGTTCCAGGTCACAGCCTTGCAGGAGGCCGGAGCAACGGCACGTTATCCCGGCCACCCCGGGCACGGGAAGAGTCCGTGTATGAGACGTACCCCGTCCGCGAAGAAGGAAAAATCGGGTTATTCCCCTCGACGGCCACGAGGTCGTCCGCCAGGGCGTCCACGAGCACACGCGCGTGTGTACGTCCCCGTAAACACATCACGCGCGTGTGCCGTCCGTTTCGGGTGCACGCGCGCGTGGGGGGCCTGCCGGTCGGGTCAGCCGCCGCCCTCGGCCCCGCTGCTGTCGCCGCCGGTCGTCGTGCCGCCCGTGTTCGTGCCGCCCGTCGGGGCGTCGGTGGGCTCGTCCGGTGTGGTCGGCTGCGGATTCGACGGCTGGTTCGTCGGCTCCGTCGGCTGCGGATTCGTCGGCTGGTCGGTCGGCTGGTCCGTCGGCTGGAACGTGGGCTGCTCGGACGGCGTGTAGGAGGGCTGCTCCGAGGGCGTGTAGTCCGGGTTGGAACCCGTGCCGCTGCCGTTGTCCGTGGCCGTGTCGGTGGGCTGGCCGGTCGGATCGTCGGTCGCCGTCTCGCTGGGCGAGGAGTTCTCGGTGGTCTGCGAGGGGGTCGGCGGCTTCTGGTTCTGTTGCCCGCTCCCGTCCCCGCTGCCGCCCCTGAGCGCCAGTGCCACGCCCACCGCGACGGCGATCACGGCGAGCACGGCGAGGATCCACAGCTTGCCGCGGCCGCTGCCCCTGTTGCCGTGCCCCTCGAAGCCGCCGTCGTCGCCACCGCCGTAGCCGGCGGGCAGGACAGGCTGCGGGATCTGCGTGGTGCCGGAGCCCGAGCCACCGGGGTGCTGCATGACCGTCGTGCTCGCGAAGCCCGCCGCCGGGGTGTGCCGGCCGTCGTGCATGTCGACCGGGCCGGTGTTCCAGGTGCCCGTGTGGCCGCCCGCCTCGTACAGCATCTGGAGTGCGTACTGGACCAGGCCGCGCATCTCCTCGGCCGTCTGGAACCGGTCGTCGGGCTCCTTGGCGAGCGAGCGCATGACCAGGCCGTCGAGCTCCGGCGGGCAGGCGTCCGAGGCCTCCGACGGGGGCGTCGGGATGTCCTGGACGTGCTGGTAGACCACCGACAGCGGGGTCTCGCCGGTGAACGGGGGCCGCAGGGAGAGGAGTTCGTACAGCAGGCAGCCGGTCGCGTACAGGTCGGAGCGGTGGTCGACGGCCTTGCCGAGCGCCTGCTCCGGCGAGAGGTACTGCGGCGTGCCCATGACCATGCCGGTCTGCGTCATCGTCGACTGCGCCGCGTGCAGGGCGCGGGCGATGCCGAAGTCCATCACCTTCACGGCGCCGTTGTTGGTGATGATGACGTTGGCCGGCTTGATGTCCCGGTGCACGATGCCGTGCTGGTGCGAATACGCGAGCGCCTCCAGGACGCCCGAGACGATGATCAGCGCCTGCTCGGGGCCGGGCGCCTCGGCGTTCAGCAGCAGATCGCGGATGGTGCGGCCCTCGACCAGCTCCATCACGATGTACGGCACGGACTGGCCGCCCACCATGTCCTCGCCCGAGTCGTACACGGCGACGATCGCGTGGTGGTTCAGCCCGGCCACCGACTGCGCCTCGCGCGTGAAGCGGGCCTTGGACACCGGGTCCTCGGCGAGGTCGGAACGGAGCAGCTTGACGGCAACGGTGCGCCCGAGGCGGACGTCCTCGGCGGCGAACACCTCGGCCATTCCGCCCCGGCCGAGTCTGCGGGTCAGCCGGTACCGGCCATCCCCAACCAACCCGCCGTTCCCCCACAGCTCCGGCGCGTCTGACATACCGCCGCCAGTCGCCTCGGGGTCGGACGGGCCCTGGGCGCGCTGCTGCTGTGCCATCAGTCCTCGCCGTCGTTTCTGCCCGCGGTGCGCGCGGTGTTGTTACGGTCTCCGTCGGCCACGCTACAGCCTCCGCGCAAGCCTCCGGTCCCGGATCCGGCCCGATACGGGCGTCGGGACCGGTGTGAGACAGGGCGTTGCAAGGGCACAGGACGGACCGGCCATGAAACCGTCAACTCGTTCTGCGTGCAAATTCTGTGTACCGGCCGCACACCCCTCGTAACACTTCCGCGACGCTTCTTTCGCGTACGGTCACGGAACGGGCACCGAGCTTGACGTGTCAGTGCCCTCCGGCAGACTTGGCCGGGAATAGCACATCGCCAGGACGGCGCGCAGGGCCAGTACGCGGGGCGGGCGCTGGCCGGGGGCCGCTATCAGCTGCGTGACCTGCTTGGACAGGGCGGCATGGCCTCGGTGCACCTCGCGTACGACTCGGTGCTCGACCGCCAGGTCGCGATCAAGACGCTGCACACCGAGCTGGGCCGGGAGCAGGCCTTCCGCGAGCGGTTCCGCCGCGAGGCCCAGGCCGTGGCCAAGCTCACGCACACCAACATCGTCTCGGTGTTCGACACCGGCGAGGACACTGCATTCGACAGCGGCTCCGCCGCGGGCGACGACACGCCGGTGCCGTACATCGTCATGGAGTACGTCGAGGGCCGCCCGCTCGGCTCGGTGCTCGACGAGGACGTACGGCAGTACGGCGCGATGCCCGCGAAAGGGCGCTGAAGGTCACCGCGGACGTGCTCGCGGCCCTGGAGATCAGCCATGAGATGGGGCTGGTCCACCGGGACATCACGCGCTGAAGAAGAACCCGAACGAGCGCTTCCCGAGCGCCGAGGCCATGCGCGGCGAGTGCCTGCGCGTGGCGGGGTCCTTCCACGCGGCGCCGCCCAGCATCGTGCCGGGCGCGCAGACGCCGAGCGGCGCGGGCGTGGGCTCGGCGGTGTTCCCGCCGGTCGACCAGGCAGCTCCGGCGTCCTCGGGCAGCGTCCAGACGCCGTACCATCCGGCGCCCACGCCGAATCCGTACGGGATGCCGACGCCGTCGGGGCCGGGGGTGCAGGGAGTGCCGGGTGCGCCTTCTCCGGCGTACGGCTATCCGCAGCAGGGCGGCTACCAGACGCCGCACCCGTCGGGGTACGCGCCGCAGCCCGGGGCGCCGACGCCGCCGCCGTACAACATCACGCCCCAGCCCGCCGGTTCGGGCGGGCGGGGGAACAACAGGCCGGTGATCATCGGCTCGGTCGTGGTGTCCCTGCTGGCGGTCGGCGGGCTGGTCACGGCGCTGCTGCTGAGCAACGGGGACAACGGCCAGGAAGCGGGCGGCGGGGGCAGCAGGGCCAGCGCGTCGGCGACGAAGGCGGCGGGGTACCGCGGGCCGGATCCGTCGAAGACGATCGAGTCCGACGAGTGCACGGAGCCTCGGGAGTCGTACAACGACCCCGAGAAGATCCGGGTTCCGAAGTTCAAGTACAAGAACATCAAGTCCGTCAAGGCGTGCTTCCAGGCCGCGGGCTGGACGATGAAGGTCACGAACGTCGACGAGAACACGTTCGGCGACGGCACGGTCATGGACCAGTTCCCGTCGGCGGACACAGGCATGGACCCCGATGACATGCCGGAGATCGAGCTGAAGGTTTCGACGGGCAACCCGGCGTCCTGACCCGGTCACATGAGTGGGCCCGGCAGCCTGTGCTGCCGGGCCCTTTGCTGAGGGGGCTTACAGGTACGGTCCGCCGGAGCGGGGGCCGGGGTGCTCGTCGTCGTGGCCCTCGTGGGCGACGCCCGGGGGCAGCGCGCGGCGCATCTGCTCCAGTTGGGCGCGCGCGGCCATCTGCTGGGCGAACAGGGTGGTCTGGATCCCGTGGAAGAGGCCCTCGAGCCAGCCGACCAACTGTGCTTGCGCGATGCGCAGTTCGGCGTCTGACGGGGTCGCCTCGTCCGTGAAGGGCAGGGAGAGCCGCTCCAGCTCCTCGACGAGCTCCGGCGCCAGGCCGTCCTCCAGCTCCTTCACCGAGCCGGCATGGATCTCCTTGAGCCGGACCCGGCTCGCCTCATCCAGGGGAGCGGCACGCACCTCCTCCAGCAGCTGCTTGATCATGCTGCCGATCCGCATGACCTTGGCGGGCTGCTCCACCTGATCCGTCACCGGGGTCTCGCGGGAGTCCTCGTCTCCGTTGCCGCCGCTGAGCGCCATGCCGTCCTGACCGACGACCAGGATCTGCGGGTTCTCCGGCGACCTTTCGTTCCTCGGCATCTCCATGCCGCCATTGTCTCGCACCCGTCCACCTCACCCGCCAGCAGCCCGTGACGTGGCGGCATACCCGGATTGTGCGGCCCCCTCAACCCTCCCGGACGAACCCGGAATGCCGGAAGAAACAGGAAATGTGAGGCTGGTCCCGTCGGTCTTCGGGCGATACCGGGAGGGGGTCACGAGCGTGACTCCATGGCAGCGGGTACGGAAGGGGGGTTGGGCTGCGGGGGTGCTGGTTGTGGGTGCTGTGGTGTGGGGGGCGGGGATGACTTACGGGGTGCAGGGGTACGGGGGGGCCGTTACGTACCAGGCGCCGGGCAGCGGGCCCGTGACGGACGAGGCGCAGGGCGGCGGCCGGCCGGGGGCGTACGGCGGGGTGGGCGGGGCGGTGTACGGCGAAGGGCCGCCGCCGGGTGCCGAGGGTGCGTCGGTGTCGGTGTCCGCGTCCGTCCCCGCGTCCCTCTCCGCCTCCGTGGCTGACGCCGTGACTGCCTCTGTGGCCGCCTCTCCGTCTGATTCTCTGGCTGACTCCGTGCCGGGGTCGGTGTCCGGCTCGGAGTCGGGTTCCCGCCCTCCCGAGGTTCCTCCGGGTGCTTCCGGGGACCAGTCCGGCTCCGAGGGCGATTCCCGGGCCGAGCACCGGCTTCCTAACTCTCGGCCAGGCCACGGGCCCGGTTCCGGCTCGGTCGGCGGTTCGGGGCGGGACTCCGCCGTCGCTTCTCCGCCCGGCCTGGCCCCCGCGCCGGAGCCCTCCCGTGCCGGGAGCCGGGCGGGTGAGGGGCGGGAGCGGCCGGGGCGGCGGGAGACAGCCGAACCGGAGGAGCCGGGGAAAGAGCCGGAGCGAGAGGGCGCCGGTGAGGGCGGTGACGGCGGCGACTCCAGCGCCGTGGCGCCGCCCGCCGTACCCGCCGTACCCGAGGCGCCGCCGGACGGCGCGGCCGTACCGTCCGGGTCGGCGCAGCCGACGCGGACGGCCGTCGGACACGCGGAGCGGCCCACCGAGCCCGTGCTGCGGATCGTGCCGCTCGGCAGCGGGCTGCTCCTCATCGGGCTCGGCCTGGGCCTGGCCTTCGTCGGCCTCCGGTTGCGCAGGACCTAGCGTCGCGACGGGGCGAACGTTGCCTGCCGGGGCACTACAACTAGGGCGCGACCAGCAGCACCTTCCCCACGTGACCGCTCTCCTCCACCAGCCGGTGGGCGGCGGGCGCGTCCGGCATCGGGAGTTCGCGGTCGACGACCGGGCGGATGTGCCCGGCGTCGAGCAGCGGCCAGACGTGTTCGCGTACGGCCGCGACGATGGCCGCCTTCTCGTCCAGCGGGCGGGCACGCAGCGAGGTCGCGCTGATCGCGGCGCGCTTGCTGAGGAGCGCGCCGATGTTCAGCTCGCCCTTGACGCCGCCCTGCATACCGATGATCGCGAGGCGGCCGTTGACGGCGAGGGCCTTGACGTTGCGGTCCAGGTACTTGGCGCCCATGTTGTCGAGGATGACATCGGCGCCGGCTCCGTCCGTGGCCGTGCGGATCTCCTCGACGAAGTCCTGCTCGCGGTAGTTGACCAGGATGTCGGCGCCCAGCCCGGCGCAGTGCTCCAGCTTCTCCCTGGTGCCCGCGGTGACGGCGACCTTCGCGCCGACGGCCTTGGCGAGCTGGATCGCCATCGTGCCGATGCCGCTGGAGCCGCCGTGCACGAGGAGGGTCTCGCCGGCGCGGAGGTGGGCGATCATGAAGACGTTGGACCAGACCGTGCAGACGACCTCCGGCAGGGCCGCCGCCTGCTTGAGTCCGACCCCCTTGGGGAGGGGCAGCAGCTGGCCGGCGGGGACGGCGACCTTCTCGGCGTAGCCGCCGCCGGAGAGCAGCGCGCACACCTCGTCGCCGACGGCCCAGCCGGACGCGCCGGGGCCGAGCGCGGCGATCCGCCCCGAGCACTCCAGGCCTGGGTACGGCGACGCACCGGGCGGCGGGTTGTAGAAGCCCTGCCGCTGAAGAATGTCGGCCCGGTTGACGGCACTGGCCACCACCTCGACCAGCACCTCGCCCTCACCGGGCACCGGATCCGCCGCCTCGCCCCAGACCAGCGCCTCGGGCCCACCGGGTTCGGAAATCGTGATCGCATGCATGAGGGGACGCTACCCGTCACTCCCGCACCGGATCCCGGCCCGTCGCCCCCACTCGCCCCCGCACCACTGCGAGGCCGCCCCGGCCCCGCCGTAAACCCCAGCCCGGTCCCCACCGATCCCCCACCGCTCGGAACGCGGCCACACGCCCCCGGCCTGCGCCTCGGTCCCCGGTCCCCGGTCCTCGGTCCTCGGTCCTCGGTCCCCGGTCCTCCGTCCCGAGCCTCGTCCGCCGGTCGGAACCCCCTCCGCCCTTGGTCCGGTCCTGGCAGAAATCCATATGCGGGACCGATGAGTTTGCGCGACCGTAAAAGTCTCCCCATGCGTAGCCCAAGCACGCGGAAGGACCCCAGCATGAGCACGCATACGTCCGGCCTGGCGATCGAAACCGCGGACCTGGTGAAGACGTTCGGCGAGACACGGGCGGTCGACGGCGTGGACCTCGCGGTCCCGGCCGGCACGGTCTACGGCGTCCTCGGTCCGAACGGCGCCGGCAAGACCACGACCGTGAAGATGCTCGCCACCCTCCTGCGGCCCGACGGCGGTGAGGCACACGTCTTCGGCCACGACGTCGTGCGTGAGGCCGACGAGGTGCGCGGCCGCGTGAGCCTCACCGGGCAGTACGCGTCCGTGGACGAGGACCTCACCGGCACCGAGAACCTCGTCCTGCTGGCCCGGCTCCTCGGTCACCACAAGAAGACCGCCCGCGACCGCGCCGCCCAGCTCCTGGAGGCCTTCGGGCTCACGGACGCGGCCGCGAAGCAGGTCAAGCACTACTCCGGCGGCATGCGGCGCCGTATCGACATCGCCGCGTCCATCCTCAACACACCCGATCTTCTCTTCCTCGACGAGCCGACAACCGGCCTCGATCCGCGCAGCCGCAACCAGGTGTGGGACATCGTGCGCGCGGTCGTCGGGCAGGGCACGACCGTGCTGCTGACCACACAGTACCTGGACGAGGCCGACCAGCTGGCCTCCCGGATCGCCGTCATCGACCGCGGCAAGGTGATCGCCGAGGGCACCAAGGGCGAGCTGAAGGCGTCCGTCGGCGCCGGTTCCGTACACCTGCGGCTGCGGGACGCGGAGCAGCGGCCGCTGGCGTCGGAGGTGCTGACCCGGGCGCTCGGCGCGGCCGTCCAGGCGGAGCCCGACCCGGTCGCGCTGACGGCCCGCCTCGGTACGGCGGCGAGCGACGACACCGCGGCCGAGCAGGCCGCCCGGGCGCTGACCGAGCTGTCCCGCGCTGGCGTCACCGTCGACAACTTCGCGCTGGGCCAGCCCAGCCTGGACGAGGTGTTCCTCGCCCTCACCGGACACGACACCCGCACCACCGACGACACCGACGACACGAAGGACGAGGTGGCAGCATGAGCACCGCGACGACCACCGAGAGCAGTGAACTCGCCCCGGTCAGCACCGACTCGCTCGCCGCGCTGCTCATCGCCAAGGAACGGCCGCCGCGGCCCAGCGCCTGGTCGGCCTCGCTGACCTTCGGCTGGCGGGCCATACTCAAGATCAAACACGTGCCGGAGCAGCTCTTCGACGTCACGGCGTTCCCGATCATGATGGTGCTGATGTACACCTACCTGTTCGGCGGGGCGCTGGCCGGTTCGCCGCAGGAGTACATCCAGTTCCTGCTGCCGGGCATCCTGGTGATGTCGGTCGTGATGATCACGATGTACACCGGCGTCTCGGTCAACACCGACATCGAGAAGGGCGTCTTCGACCGGTTCCGCAGCCTGCCCATCTGGCGGCCGTCGACGATGGTCGGCTATCTGCTCGGCGACGCCCTGCGCTACACGATCGCGTCCGTCGTGATGCTCACGGTCGGCCTGATCCTCGGCTACCGGCCGGACGGCGGCGTGGTCGGCGTGGTCGCCGGCATCGCGCTGCTCGTCGTATTCTCGTTCGCCTTCTCGTGGATCTGGACGATGTTCGGGCTGCTGCTGCGCACCGAGAAGTCGGTGATGGGCGTCAGCATGATGTTCCTCTTCCCGCTCACCTTCCTGTCCAACATCTTCGTCGACCCGCGGACCATGCCCGGCTGGCTGCAGGCCTTCGTCCACAACAGCCCGGTCACCCACCTCTCGTCGGCCGTGCGCGACCTGATGGCGGGCGGCTGGCCGGCCGACCACATCGCCTGGTCCCTGGGCTGGGCAGGCCTGTTCGTGCTGGTCTTCGGGCCGGTCACCATGCGGCTCTACAACCGCAAGTAGGGCAACGGCAAGCAGGACACGTCCCGGCGGTCAGGCGCGGGGGAGCGGGCGGATGTCGGGCGCGACCTGCGTGCCCGGCGTCACCCGCACGATCGTGATGAGCCGGTCCGTCAGCCCAAGCGTGCCGACGGCCGGATCGTCGTATCCGAGCACCCGGTGCCCTCGTACGACGCTCACCACCAGATCGTCCACCTCGCGCGGCGTCCGTCCCACCTCGGCCTTGATGACCGGCCGTTCGACGATGTCGAGCCCGCTGCCCTGCTGGATCAGGTCCTCCATCACCATGCCGGCCGAGGGGCTGAGCACGGACAGGCCGAGCAGCCGGCCGGCCGCGCTGGCGCTGGTGATCACGGCGTCGGCGCCGGACTGCTTCAGCAGCGGCGCGTTCTCCTCCTCCCGCACCGCCGCCACGATCTTGGCGCCGCGGTTCATCTGCCGCGCCGTCAGCGTCACGAGCACGGCCGTGTCGTCGCGCTGGGTCGCGATGATGATCTGCCGCGCCTTGTGCACCTCGGCCCGCTTCAGGACGTCGCTGCGCGTCGCGTCCCCTATGACGCCGGCGAACCCGTCCGCCGTCGCGGCGTCGATCACCCTGGAGCTGGGATCGACCACGATGACCTGTTCTTTCTTCAGCCCCGTCGCACAGACGGTCTGTATCGCCGAGCGTCCCTTCGTGCCGAAGCCGACGACGACGGTGTGATCACGCAACGTGGACCTCCATCGGGTCAGTCGCCATTCCTCTCGGGTGCGCTCCGTGAGGGCCTCCAGCGTGGTGCCGACCAGGATGATCAGGAACAGCACGCGCAGGGGCGTGATGACGAAGATGTTGGTGAGCCGGGCAGCGTCACTGATCGGTGCGATGTCGCCGTATCCGGTGGTGGAGAGGGTGACGGTCGCGTAGTAGAAGGAGTCGAGCAGATCGACGGGGCCGTCGGAGCTGTCCGTGTAGCCGTCCCGGTCGACATAGACGATCAGTGCCGTCGCCACGAGGACCACCAAGGCGATGGACAGCCGTTTGGCGACCTGGCGGAACGGATGCTCCACCACCTTCCTCGGGAGTTTCACCCGATGGGTGACGAGATGTTCGTCCGCCTGGCGGGCGATCACGTCCTGGCCCGGAAGTTTCACGTGAAACACACCTCGATTCCCCCGGACGCCCAGGGCAGGTCGAGAAGTTCCGTCTCCTGTCCCGGCCGCGCGCCGCCCGGAGGCACGACGGCGAGGGCGTCGGCCGCCGCGATGCCGCGCAGCATGGCCGGACCGTTGTAGTGCAGCGGCGCGGCGCGGTCGCCGCGCAGGACGACGGGGATGAGCCGGGTGTCGTACGGGTGCCCATGCACGGCGTCCTGCAACGGCAGCGTGTACGGCTCCGGCGCCGGGCGCGCCGCGAGGGTGCGCAGCAGGGGCTCGGCGAGCGTGAGCAGGCCGGAGACAGCCGCGAGGGGGTTGCCGGGCAGGCCGACGAGGTGCTGGTTCTCCTTGGTGCGGGCCAGCAGCATGGGGTGGCCGGGGCGCACCTTGACGCCGTCCACGAGGAGGTCGGCGCCGATGCGGCGCAGGGTGGGGTGGACGTGGTCGACGGGGCCGGAGGCGGTGCCGCCGGTGGTGACGATGACATCGGCGTCGGACGCGGTGATTGCCTTGTGCAGGGCTTCGTCGTCGTCGCGGATCCGGTGGACGCCGGTGACCTCCGCGCCGAGCGCCCGCAGCCAGGGCGGCAGCATCGGGCCGAGGGCGTCCCGGATCAGGCCGTCGTGCGGCAGGCCCGAGGTGAGCAGTTCGTCGCCGAGGATCAGGACCTCGGCGCGCGGGCGGGGGACGACGGTGAGGGCGTCGTACCCGGCGGCCGCCGCGAGGCCGAGCACGGCCGGGGTCACGAGGGTGCCTACGGCGAGCAGTTGGTCGCCGGTGCGGCACTCCTGGGCGCGGGGGCGGATGTCCTGGCCGTGCTGGAGCTCCCGGGTGGGGTGCAGGCGGCCCTTGTGGTCGGTGCGGCCGTGCTCGCTACGGATCACCGCGGTGGTGTCCGGGGGGATGCGGGCGCCGGTGGCGATGCGGACGGCCTCGCCGTCGGTGAGCGGCTCGTGCTCCGCGTGCCCGGCGAGCACGCCCTCGTCCCGTACGGCCCAGGGTCCGGGGCCGGCGACCGCCCAGCCGTCCATCGCGGAGGTGTCGAAGGAGGGCAGGTCGGTGAGGGCGGTGACGGGGGCGGCCAGGGTGTGGCCGAGGGCGGCGTCGAGGGACGCGGGGACAGGGGCGCGGCGGGCGGTCCGGCCCTGCCCCCGTCCGCCGGTGCGCGGGGCGCGCTCGGCGATGGTGCGGGCCTCGGGCCAGGGGGTGGCGCGGTGGTGGGTGCCGGACGGGCGGGGGGCGTCTCGGTGACGGCCGTCCTGTACGGGGGGCGCGGGTCGGTCGTCGACGGGGGCGTGTTCGTCGTCGGGGTTGCGGTCGTCGCCGGGCGGGCGGCCCTCGTCCTGGTTGCGGCCGGTGTCTTCGTTCACGAGGGCGAGCACCTCCTCGACGTCGAGGTCCTCGGCGTCCTCGTCGGTCCGGGTGCCGTGGGGGGTCATGGGACGTCCGGGCGGGTGTCGGGGCGGGTGTCCGGGGTCGCGTCGGGCGCCACATCGGGCCGGACACCGGGCAGACCGGCGGGGGGCCCGGTGTCCGCTGACTGGGAGTCCGCGGCTTCGGAGGCCGCCTCCTCCGCCCAACGCTGGGCGAGGGCCGCGGCCTTGCGGGCGGCCTCGGCGACGGCCTCGGGGCCTCCGCCGGCCCGTGCGGCCGCGTAGCCGACGAGGAAGGTGGTCAGCGGTGCCGCGGGCCTGGCCACCCCGTGGGCGGCGTCGCGGGCGAGGTCGAGCAGGACTGCGGTATCGACGTCGATGTCGATGCCCAGCTCGTCCTTGGCTGCGGAAATCCATTCATCCAACACGTGCCCATGCTCCCTGATACGTGCCCTGGCGGTGGCGATGTCGTCCCAGGTGTCGCAGTCGAACGATGCGACGGGGCCGGGGACCCGGGTGAGGTCGAGCGCGGTGGTGAGCCGGCGCAGGGGCAGCCCCGCGAGACTGCCGGTCGCGGCGCCGCTTCGGGGCGCCTGGTGGGTGGGTGCGGAGCCGGTAGGTGCGGTGTCGTCGGCAGGTTCGGTGCCGGTGTGCGGGGTGCTGCCGACGGGTGCGGTGCCGGTGCGCACGGAGCCGCCTGCGGATGCGGTGTCGGTGAGTGTGGCCAGCGTGCGGCGCAGGGCGGGTGCGCGGTACGCGGCCACGAGCGGCTGGTCGCGGCCGTCGGCGTCGGCGAGCAGCGCCCCGTCGGTGCCGCTCGCGCGCAGCGCGGTGAGCAACCGGCCGACGGTCCGCTCGTCGAGGAACGGCAGGTCGGCGGAGAGCACCAGGACGTGCTCGGCCGTGGTGTGCCGGAGCCCGGCGTCGAGCGCGGCGAGCGGTCCGCCGCCGGGCGGTTCCTCGCGCGCCCAGGTCACCGGCCGTGCCGTGGGCCTGGGGTCGGCGACGACAACGGTGGTACGTGCCCCGGCGCAGGCGGCCAGCACCCGGTCGAGCAGCGCGCGGCCGCCCACCCGCACGCCGGGCTTGTCCGCGCCGCCGAGCCGCCGCGCGGACCCGCCGGCGAGCACGACGGCGTCGTAGGCACAGGCGTCGTCGTGGACGCAGACATCGCCGCGTCCGGCGGGGCGCTCGTTCGAGGTCACCCCACGAGTATGCGTGCCGCCGCGATCAGGAGGGAACGCGGCGGCGGGTACGCGGTCACAACGTCCGCAGCAACACCGCCGGCTGCTCCACGCAGTCCGCCACGTACCGCAGGAAGCCGCCGGCCGTGCCGCCGTCGCAGACCCGGTGGTCGAAGGTGAGCGAGAGCTGGACGACCTGGCGCACGGCCAGCTCGCCCTCGTGCACCCACGGCTTGGGGACTATGCGGCCGACGCCGAGCATGGCGGCCTCGGGGTGGTTGATGATCGGCGTGGAGCCGTCGACGCCGAACACGCCGTAGTTGTTCAACGTGAAGGTGCCGCCGGTGAGTTCCGCGAGGGTGAGCCGGCCGGCCCGGGCCTCCTCGGTCAGGCGGGCGAACTCCGCGGTCAGCGACTCGGCGTCCCGCGCGTGCGCGTCCCGTACGACGGGCACGACGAGCCCCCGGTCGGTCTGCGCGGCGAACCCGAGATGGACGTGGTCGAGCTGGACGACCTCCCGGGCTTCCATGTCGACCGTGGAGTTGAGCTCCGGGAAGCGGGCCAGGGCGGCGGTGCAGATCCGGGCCATCAGGGCGAGCAGGGCGATCTTCGGCCCGCCGGCGGCGTTCATCGCCGTCCGCGCCCGCATCAGCTCGGTCGCGTCCGCGTCCACCCAGCAGGTCGCGTCGGGGATCTCCCGACGACTGCGCGACAGCTTGTCGGCGACGGCACCGCGGACGCCCTTGAGGGCGGTGCGGATGCCGCCAGGAGTCGCGGGCGTGCCAGACGGGCCGGGGGTGGTGGGGATGCCGGTGGCGGTCCTTGTGACGCCGGGGGCTGTTGGGGCGCCAGGGGGCGTGGCGGGGGCGGCCGGGGCGCCGGGGGTCGCCGCCGGGGCGGCCTGGGGCGATGCGGGTTCGGCCGTCGGTGCCGCCACGCGCGCGTCCGGCTCGGCGGCGGGCTGAACCGTACGTCCCTGAAGGGCGGCGGCCCTCAGCGCGTACTCCACGTCCGCGCGCAGGATCAGCCCGTCGGGGCCGGAACCGGTCAGTTCCCGCAGGTCCAGCCCGTGCTCACGGGCGAGCCGCCGCACGAGGGGCGAGATCACCGGAACGGGCCCGTCACCGCGGTCCATGTCGGAGCGGGCCACGCCGACGGAGGTCTCGCCCTCACGCACGGCCCCGCTCGCACCGGCGGTGCCATTGGCCGCCGCGCCCTCTCGAGCCGCACCGACCGCCGACGCGCTCGCACCAGCGATGCCGTTCGCCGCCGCGCCCTCGGAGCCCGCATCCGCCGTCGACGCACTCGTACCGCCCGGGCCGTCCACAGCCGCACCGTCACGTGCCGGAGCCGCCGCCGACGTGCCCGCGCCAGCGGTGCCGTACCCAGCCGCGTCTCCAGGACCCGCGTCCGCCCCCCTCGTACTCGTACCGGCCGAGCCTTCCGCCGCGCCCTCGGGTGCCGCAGGCGACGACCCGATACCCGCCGAGGCGTCCACAGCCGCCGCCGTACCCACACCGGCCGAGCCGTCCGCAGCCGCGCTCTCGCCCACGGCGCCACCGGTCGGCCGCCCCTCGGCTGCCGTCCCACGGCGCCCCGGCGCGCCCTCCCCCGCCGTGCCGTTCGCAGGGGTGCCGGACGCTGGCGGCGAGGTCGGTCGTACCCTCCTGCGTCGTGACGGAGGCGCCGCGGTGCCGTAGCCCACGAGGACGTTGCCCGAGCCCTCGGTCGAGCGCGCGCCGGCGGCGGTGCCCGCGGGCGGGGTGCCGCCCGTGTTCTCGGGCCGGTCGCCGGGGGCCGGTTCGCCGACCGCCACCGTGATCAGCGGGGCGCCGACCGGCAGTTCCTGGCCCTCCTCGCCGAAGCGGGCGGTGACCACGCCGCTGTAGGGGCAGGGCACGTCGACCATCGCCTTGGCCGTCTCGACCTCGACGACGGGCTGGTCGACGGCGACCACATCGCCGACCTCGACCAGCCAGCGCACGATCTCCGCCTCGGTGAGCCCCTCACCGAGGTCGGGGAGCTTGAACTCCAGCACCTGTGCCATCAGCTCTCGGCCTCCCACTGCAGACGCGCCACCGCGTCCAGGATCCGGTCCACACCGGGCAGGTGGTGGCGCTCCAGCATCGGCGGCGGATACGGCACGTCGAACCCGGCCACGCGCAGCACCGGCGCCTCCAGGTAGTGGAAGCACCGCTCCGTGACCCGGGCCGCGATCTCCCCGCCCGGGCCCCCGAAGGCGCCCGACTCGTGCACGACGACCGCGCGTCCCGTCCGCCGCACCGAGGCGCCCACCGTCTCGTCGTCGAACGGCACCAGCGAGCGCAGATCGACGACTTCGAGTTCCCAGCCCTCGGCCCGGGCCGCCTCGGCCGCCTCCATGCAGACGGGTACGGACGGCCCGTACGTGATGAGTGTGGCGCTCCGCCCTGAGCGCCGCACCACCGCGCGGCCTATCGGTTCAACGGGCGTCGGCTCCTCAAAGTTCCAGGCGTCCTTCGACCAGTACAGCCGCTTGGGCTCCAGGAAGACCACCGGGTCGTCGGAGGCGATGGCGGCGCGCAGCAGACCGTAGGCGTCGGCGACGGTCGCGGGCGTGACCACATGGAGCCCCGGAGTCGCCATGTAGTACGCCTCGGAGGAGTCGCTGTGGTGCTCGACGCCGCCGATGCCGCCGCCGTAGGGGACGCGGACGGTGATCGGCAGGGGCATCCTGCCGCGGGTGCGGTTGCGCATGCGGGACACGTGCGAGACGAGCTGTTCGAAGGCCGGGTAGGCGAACGCGTCGAACTGCATCTCCACGACCGGGCGCAGCCCGTACATCGCCATGCCGACGGCCGTGCCGAGGATGCCGGCCTCGGCGAGCGGGGTGTCCGTGCAGCGGTCCTCGCCGAACTCCTTGGCGAGGCCGTCGGTGACCCGGAAGACGCCGCCGAGGGTGCCTACGTCCTCGCCCATGACGTGGACGTCCGGGTCGGCGGCCATGGCGTCGCGCAACGCGCGCGTGAGGGCCTGCGCCATGGAGGCCGGCCTGACGGCGACGGTGGTCATCGGTGCGCTCCCTCCGACTCGGCCTCGGCGTCCAGCTCGGTCCGCAGCAGGGCGTGCTGCTCGCGGAGTTGGGGGGTGGGCTCGGCGTACACGTGGGTGAACAGGTCCATGGGGTCGAGGGCCGGGTCCTGGTTCATGCGCTCGCGCAGCGCGGCGGCGAAGGTCTCGGCGTCCTGGCGGGCGGCCTGTATGCCGTCCTCGTCGATCAGGTCGCGCTCGGTCAGCTCCCGTTCCAGCAGCAGGATCGGGTCGTGTTCCCGCCAGGTCTCGACCTCGGCGTCGGCGCGGTAGCGGGTCGCGTCGTCGGAGTTGGTGTGGGCGTCGACGCGGTAGGTGATCGCCTCGACGAGCGTGGGCCCGCCTCCCGCGCGCGCGTGCCGTACGGCGTCGGTGAGGACCTCGTGCACGGCGGCGGCGTCGTTGCCGTCGACCAGGCGGCCGCGCATGCCGTAGCCGACGGCCTTGTGGGCCAGCGACGGGGCCGCGGTCTGCTTGGCGAGCGGGACGGAGATGGCGAAGCCGTTGTTCTGCACGAGGAAGACGACCGGGGCCTGCCAGACGGCGGCGAAGTTCAGCGCCTCGTGGAAGTCGCCCTCGCTGGAGCCGCCATCGCCGACCAGCGCCAGCGCGACCACGTCGTCGCCCTTGAGGCGGGCGGCGTGCGCGAGGCCGACGGCGTGCGGCAGCTGGGTGGCCAGCGGGGTGCACAGGGGGGCGACGCGGTGCTCGTACGGGTCGTAGCCGGTGTGCCAGTCGCCGCGCAGAAGGGTGAGGGCCTCGACGGGGTCCACGCCGCGGGCGACGACGGCGAGCGTGTCGCGGTAGCTGGGGAAGAGCCAGTCGCGGTCCTGCAGGACGAGCGCGGCACCGACCTGGCAGGCCTCCTGGCCGGTGCTGGAGGGGTAGACGGCGAGCCGCCCCTGCTTGGTCAGGGCCGTGGCCTGCGCGTTGTAGCGGCGGCCACGCACCAGCTCGGCGTACAGCCGGCGCAGCAGCTCCGGGTCGGCCCGGTCGGCCGCGTCGGTGCCGAGGACGCGGTACGGCTCGGCGTCGGGCAGCAGGGGCGCGGGGTCCGTACGGGGCTGCCAGGCGGGCGGCGGCGTCGGCCGATATGCGCCTCGCTGCTCCATGACCGTCATGACGGCACCTCCTCGTGGGAGCGGCTTCGGGAGGCGCGGCATGTGTGATGCGCCTCCCCTACCGATTGTTCGGTCGCTGGCACATTTTGGCTACAGGTGACCTTGGGCTGTGGACAAACGGTTCTCCACAACCTGGAATGAACGCAGTACGTCCACGACCGGGAGGCGGGGGGACATGGCACCTGAACAAATGGCCGAGGAACCGGGAGACAGCGTCCCTCTGCCGCCGCCACGCCCCCTCGACGCCATTGATCAGGACATTCTGCGGATGCTCCAGGCGGACGGGCGCGCCTCGATACGGTCGGTCGCCGAGCGCGTCCACGTCTCGCGCGCCAACGCCTACGCCCGCATCAACCGGCTCCTGGAGGACGGGGTCATCCGGGGCTTCGCCGCCCGCGTCAACCACGAGCGGGCCGGGCACGGCACCTCGGCGTACATCACGCTGAAGATCGTGCAGAACTCCTGGCGCACGGTGCGCGGGCAGCTCCGGCAGCTGCCAGGGGCCTCCCACATCGCGCTGGTGGGCGGCGACTTCGACGTCCTGCTGCTGGTGCACACCTCCGACAACCGGGCGCTGCGCGAGCTGGTGCTCACCCGGCTCCAGGCGATCCCCGAGGTGCTCAGCACGCGCACACTGCTGGTGTTCGAGGAGGAGGACCTGGAGCCGCAGGGCTGAGCCCGGCTCACCCGTCCTTGCGCAGGCCCCCGAACGCCACCTGCACCACCGCGTCGGCCACTTCGCGCTCGTTCATGCCGCGCCCGTCGGGCCGGTACCACTCGACGATCGAGTTGACCATCCCGAACACCAGCCGGGTCACCAGGCGCACCTCTATGTCGCCGCGCACGTCCCCGTCGGCGGCCGCCGCCTTCAGCAGCTCGGCGACCTGGTGGTCGAACTCGCGGCGCCGCTCCAGCGCCCACCGCTCGGTACCGGTGTTGCCCCGCACCCGCAGCAGCAGCGTCACATACGGAAGTTCCGCGATGAGCACCTCGACCATGCGCCGTACGACGTACTCCAGCCGGTCGGCGGCACGCCCCACGCGCGCGGGCTCCTCGTCGAGGATTCCGAACAGCCCGTCCAGCGCCCGGCTGACGGCGCGGCGCAGCAGCTCCTCCTTGCCGGTGACGTGGTGGTAGATCGACGACTTGGAGATGCCGGCCGCCTTGGAGAGGTGCTCCATGGAGGTGCCGTCGTAGCCGCGCTCGTTGAACACCCGCACGGCGACGGACAGCAGGGTCTCCGGGGTGTACGTGTCGCGCTTGGCGGTGGTCATGAGGCGCTGCCCTCCCTCTTGTCGGTGGCGTACGCGTGGCGGTAGAGCGCGAGGGACGGCGCGTAGCGGCCGGAGGGGTCGCGCAGGTGGAGGTCGTCGAGGAGTGCGTACGCCCAGTTGCGGCCGAGTCTGCGGCTCCAATCGAAGGGCCCGAGCGGGTAGTTGACGCCCAGCCGCATCGCGGTGTCGATGTCCTCCTCGGTGGCCACGCCCTTGGCGACGGCGTCGTGCGCCAGGTCGACGATCCGCGCGACCGTGCGGGCGACGATCATGCCGGGCACGTCGCCGATGACGCTGACCTGCTTGCCGAGCGCCTGGAACAGGCCGGTGGCCTCGGCGAGCGTCTGGGGCGCGGTGTCCTGGGAGGCGGACAGGGCGATGCGGGTGGCGCGGCGGTAGTCCACGGCGAGGTCGAAGTAGACGACATCGCGGAACTCCACGGAGGTCTGGCCGTCGGCGAGCACCAGCTGGCCGCCGCTGGGCAGCAGCAGGCGGGTGCCGTGGTCCTCTTCCTCTTGCTCCGCGGAGATGCCCGCCTCGCGGATCAGCGTGAGCAGCTCGGCGGCGGGGCCCAGGTCGCCCTCGACGACGACGTGCGCGGGCGGCTGGGCGCGCTCCGCGGTGTGCGGTTCCGGGCGTTCGGCGCCGTCCCGGTAGTCGTACCAGCCCTGCCCGCTCTTGCGGCCGAGCCGGCCGGACTCGACCAGGCGGCGCTGGGCGAGCGACGGGGTGAAGCGCGTGTCCCGGAAGAAGGACTCCCACACGGAGTGGGTGACGGACTCGTTGACGTCCTGCCCGATGAGGTCGGTCAGTTCGAAGGCGCCCATCTTGAAGCCGCCCGACTCGCGCAGGACCGCGTCGATGGTGGCCGGGTCGGCGGCCTGGGCCTCGTAGACGGCGAAGGCCTCGCCGTAGAAGGGCCGGGCGATGCGGTTGACGATGAAGCCGGGGGTGTCGGCGCAGGCGACGGGGGTCTTGCCCCAGGCGCGGGCCATCTCGTACGCGCGCGTGGCCGAGGTGACGTCGGTGGCGAACCCGGAGACGACCTCGACCAGCGGCATCAGCGGCGCCGGGTTGAAGAAGTGCAGGCCGACGAAGCGGCCGGGGTTGTTCAGTGCGCCGCCGATGGCGGTGACGGACAGGGACGAGGTGTTGGTGGCGAGCAGGCAGTCGTCGCCGACGACGCCCTCCAGCTCGCGCAGCAGCCGCTGCTTCACGTCGAGCTGTTCGAGCACCGCCTCGACGACGAGGGCGCAGTCAGCGAGGTCGGCGAGGCTCTCGGCGGGCAGCAGCCGGGTGCGTGCCGCGTCTCGGTCGCCGGCGGTGAGCCGGTCCTTCTCGACGAGCCGGTCGAGGCGGGCGCCGATCGCCGCGGCCGCGTCGCGGGCGCGCCCGGGAACGGCGTCGTACAGCCGTACGACGTGGCCCGCGACCAGTGCGACCTGGGCGATGCCCTGGCCCATGGTGCCGGTTCCGACGACGGCCACGGGGCTGCTGAGGTCGAGTGCTGTCATGTGCGCGATCCTCCCGCACGGGGTTTTCCACAGATGCGGCGGGACCCCCTTGAACCGACCGATCGTTCGGTTACTCTAACTCTGAGTGCCCGTTTCTGCCCACGTTCTTGCCCAGGTCATGAACTCGACGAAGAGTTCTTGAGACGAGGAGTTGGTCCCGCATGGCCGCCGAACTCACCGCGCCCGACCTCATCGCAAAGCACCGGCCCACCCTCGACCAGGCGCTGAAGGCGATCGGCACGCGCGCGTACTGGTCCCCGCACCCCGAGCACCCAAAGGCCTACGGCGAGAACGGCAGCCTGGACATGGCGGCGGGCAAGGCCGCCTTCGACGCCCTGCTGGGCACCCGCCTCGACCTCGGCCAGCCCGGTACGGACGACTGGGTGGGCGGCGAGGTCTCGCCGTACGGCATCGAGCTGGGGGTGAGGTACCCGCACGCGGACGTGGACGTGCTGCTGCCCGCGATGAAGGCCGGTCAGCGGGCCTGGCGGGACGCGGGCGCGGAGCTGCGCGCGATGGTCTGCCTGGAGATCCTCAAGCGGATCAGCGGCCGGACGCACGAGTTCGCGCACGCGGTCATGCACACCTCCGGCCAGGCCTTCATGATGGCGTTCCAGGCGGGCGGCCCGCACGCGCAGGACCGCGCCATGGAGGCGGTGGCGTACGCGTACGCGGAGCAGGTCCGCACGCCCGGCACGGCCGAGTGGACCAAGCCGCAGGGCAAGCGCGACCCGCTGGTGCTGACCAAGCAGTTCACGCCGGTGCCGCGCGGCATCGGCCTGGTGATCGGCTGCAACACCTTCCCGACGTGGAACGGCTATCCGGGCCTGTTCGCCTCCCTGGCCACCGGCAACGCGGTCCTGGTCAAGCCCCACCCGCGCGCGGTGCTGCCGCTCGCGCTCACGGTGCAGACCGCCCGCGAGGTGCTCGCGGAGGCGGGCTTCGACCCGAACCTGGTGGCGCTGGCCGCCGAGCGGCCCGGCGAGGGCATCGCGAAGACCCTGGCCGTGCGCCCCGAGATCCGGGTCATCGACTACACGGGGTCGACGGCCTTCGGCGAATGGCTGGAGACCAACGCTCGCCAGGCGCAGGTCCACACGGAGAAGGCCGGCGTCAACACAGTGATCGTCGAGTCGACCGGCGGCTACAAGGGGATGCTCGCCAACCTGGCGTTCTCGCTGTCCCTGTACAGCGGCCAGATGTGCACCACCCCGCAGAACCTGCTGATCCCGCGCGAGGGCATCTCGACCGACCAGGGCCCCAAGTCGTACGACGAGGTGGTCGCCGATCTCGCGCGGGCGGTCGACGGCCTCCTCGGTGACGACGCGCGCGCGAACGCCCTGCTCGGCGCCATCGTGAACCCGGACGTCAAGGCCCGTCTGGAGGCGGCGGCCGGCCTGGGCGAGGTCGCCCTCGCCTCGCGGGAGATCAGCAACCCGGAGTTCCCCCGCGCGGTGGTGCGCACGCCGGTGATCGTGAAGCTGGACGGCGCCAAGCCCGACGCCGAGGCCGCCTACATGAGCGAGTGCTTCGGGCCGGTCTCCTTCGCCGTCGCCGTCGACTCGGCCGCGCAGGCGGTGGAGCTGCTGCGGCGCACGATCCGGGAGAAGGGCGCGATGACGGTCGGCGCGTACACCACGGACGCCGAGGTCGAGCAGGCGATCCAGGAGGTCTGCCTGGAGGAGGCCGCCCAGCTGTCCCTCAACCTCGCCGGCGGGGTGTACGTCAACCAGACGGCCGCCTTCTCCGACTTCCACGGCTCGGGCGGCAACCCGGCGGCCAACTCGGCGCTCACCGACGGGGCGTTCGTGGCGAACCGGTTCAGGGTGGTGGAGGTACGCCGGGAAGCCTAGGAAGAGGCCCGGGAAACCGTCGCGCCCCCGGTGAGGCTCCAGTGGTACAGCGTCATCGCCACGCTGGTGGCGAGGTTGTAGCTGGACACCTGAGGGCGCATCGGCAGGGCCACCAGATGGTCGGCACGCGCGCGCAGGTCCGCGGACAGTCCGCTGCGTTCCGAGCCGAAGGCGAGCAGCGCGTCGTCCGGCAGCTTCAGGGCGCGGATGTCCTCGCCCTCCGGGTCCAGGGCGAACACCGGTCCCGGCGGAAGTTCGGCCACGTCCAGCCGCTCCACGGCGGTCGCGAAGTGCAGCCCCGCCCCGCCGCGCACCACCGTGGGATGCCAGGGGTCGAGGGTGCCGGTGGTGACGACGCCGGTCGCCCCGAGTCCGGCGGCCAGCCGGATCACGGCCCCGGCGTTGCCCAGGTTGCGCGGGTGGTCGAGGACCACGACGGGGCTGGTGCGGGGCGTGTGCGTCAGCGTGTCGAGGTTGGCTGCGCGCGGGGGGCGTACCGCCAGGGCGGCCACCGCGGTGGGGTGCGGGCGCGGGACGAGAGCGGCGTACGTCTCCGGCGGCACCTCGGCCAGCAGCGCGTCCAGCGTGTCCCGTACGTCCGGGGCCAGCCCGTCGGCGAGGGCGAGCGCGGCGGCCCGGTCAGCGGCGACCGCCACCGGGACCTCGGCACCAAAGCGCACGGCGTGCTTGAGGGCGTGAAAGCCGTCGAGCAGCACGCAGGTGCCGGCGAGGCTGCGCCACGCGCGCACGGGGTCGGTGGGGCCGCCGGCGGGGTCGGTCATGCCGTGAAGCCTACGTGCGTGTGCTCGGAGTCCTCCGCGGACCGCTGCTCGGGGACTTTCGCGCGGACGGCGCGCCGCAGAACCCGCTCACGCGCGCGTGCCGCGCGGTCGCCCAGGCGGCGCAGGAAGGACGTCGGCAGGAAGACCGCGTCCGCCGCGATCATCGCGAGCGAGAAGAACGGCAGCCCGAGGATGACGGCGATCACCGCATGTTCGGTGATCATGGCCGCGAGCAGGACGTTCTTGACCCGCCGGTTGAACAGCGTGAACGGGAAGGCGACCTGCACGATGACCGTGCCGTACGTCACGAGCATCACCAGGGTGCCGCTCACGGTCAGCAGGCCGGCGAGCGCGGGCCAGGGCGAGAAGTATTCCAGGTGCAGCGGGTAGTAGACCGCGGTGCCGTCCTGCCAGAGCGTGCCCTGGATCTTGTACCAGCCGGCCGTCGCGTAGATCAGACAGGCCTCGGCCATGATCACCAGCAGGGCACCGTTGTGCACGATGTTCGCGACGACGTCGAGCAGGATCCGCGGCTGGGCGGTCCGCGCGCGCCGCCCGACCAGCCACCACAGGCCCTGCGCGAGCCACACGGCCCACAGGATGGCCGGTATCAGCCAGTCGCCGTCCATCCGGCCCGACAGGGTCACCGCGATCAGCACGAACCCGAGCACGCCCCACAGCGCCGGCCCGGCCCGGTCCACGACCCGCTCCCCCCGCGCGCGGGCCTCGCGTGCGCGCCGCGCCCGCCGCGCGTCCAGCGACCACACCAGGCCGCAGCGCGTGAACACCAGGTAGACCGACATCAGGTGCAGGACGTTGTCGCCGCCGTCGCCCATGAAGATGCTGCGGTTCTGCAGCGACAGCACGCCCACCATGAACAGCACCGACGTCGTGCGCGTGCGCCAGCCCAGCAGCATCAGGACGCTGGAGAGGATCGCGAACGCGTAGCCGAACTCGAACCAGGCCTGCCCGTCGGACCACATCAGGGCGGTGAAGGCGCCGTTGGTGCCGATCAGCTGCTGGGCGAGGTCGAAGTTCCACGGTCCGTCGGGCCCGTACAGCTCCTGACGGTGGGGGATCTCGCGCAGCAGGAACAGCAGCCAGGTGGCGGCGAAGCCGATGCGGATCACGGCGGTCTGGTACGGGCCGAGGGCGGCATCCGTGACACGGGCGATGCCGTGGGAGAGGCACAGGGCGAAGCGGTTCACCGTACGCCTCCCCGTGCCTCGTCGGCCGGCACCGTCCACCAGGGCAGCACGCGGTACACCGGCGTGTCGGAGACCTGCTCCCGGGTCCACTTGGGCGGGGGCACGTTGGTGGTGCGGGAGCGGACCTGCACGCGCTCGATGACACCGCCGCGGCCGACCGCCCGCGCCGCCGCGTCCTCGCGGTCCAGGCGCAGCACCATGATCCGGCGCAGATACGTCTCGGCCAGAGAGCCGCGCAGGCCCACCGGGCGGTTGTCGCTGTCATGCGTCGCGACGTAGAAGTCCCAGGCGCGGCGCAGCTCGTTCTGCTGGGTGTGGCTCGGCAGCAGGTTGCCGTCGATGGCCCGGCCGTCCTCGGCGGACAGGTCGTACCAGCCGGTGGTCGCCGGGGCGCCGCCCGCCGTGCGGATCTCGGCGCGGACCTGCACGGCGATGTTCTGCTGCAGCGGGTTCGGCGCGAACAGCTTCCAGTTCTGCTCGAACTCGGGGTAGATCCAGTCGTCGACCGCTTGGCCGTGCTCCTCCGTGACCGTGTTGGGCGGCGCGACGTGCAGGAACGTCATCCCGAGATGCACGCACACGCCGACCGCCACGACCGCGAGCGCCAGCGCGGCACAGACCCGGTAGCGCAGCGAGAGCGCGGCGACGCCGGTACGGGGGACGGAACTCTCCGGCACCAGGGCATCGGGCGGCGCCGCCTCGGGCCACCCGGCGGCCGGTCCGGGGCCCGTGGGCAGCTGCGGCTCGCTCGGGGCGGCCGGTCGCAGACCCGGCGGCTCACTAGGGGCGGCCGGTTCGTGCCGGGCGTCCGAGCCTTTGTCGTGCGCGTCCATTCCGCCCCGTTCTGGTTCCCGTGCGTCGTCCGTCGTTCACGTCCGCCCGGCCGCAGGGCGCCGTACCGCCCGCGCACATCGCTGCGCGGCGCTCGCACCGGAACGGTACTCAGACTGCCCGTCCGGGCGCACCCCCTGTCCACAGGCCCGGCGGCGGAGTGGCTCCTCCCCGTTGTCCACAGGGAACAACCGCAGGTTATCCGCAGCGGTTGACACCTTACGACCCTCGTCGGACGATGGAATCGCACGAACCGAACGATCGGTCGGGAGTGGTGCTCCCAGCAGAGCGCAGGTCGAGGGGGACCTCATGGCGACAGCAGCCCCGCAGCAGACGGCCCGTGATCAGGCGTACGCCCAGGGCGACGCCGGTGACACCGCCGCGTACGAGCGTGCCTTCGACGCGGCCGTGGCCGCCGACGAGCGCATCGAGCCGCGCGACTGGATGCCCGACGCCTACCGCGCGACCCTCGTCCGGCAGATAGCGCAGCACGCCCACTCCGAGATCATCGGCATGCAGCCGGAGGCCAACTGGATCACCCGCGCCCCCTCGCTGCGCCGCAAGGCGATCCTCATGGCGAAGGTCCAGGACGAGGCGGGGCACGGCCTGTATCTGTACGGCGCGGCGGAGACCCTCGGAACCGGCCGCGACGAGCTGCTGGACAAGCTGCACTCGGGCCGCCAGAAGTACTCCTCGATCTTCAACTACCCGACGCTGACCTGGGCGGACGTCGGCGCGATCGGCTGGCTGGTGGACGGCGCCGCGATCACCAACCAGGTGCCGTTGTGCCGCTGCTCGTACGGCCCGTACGCGCGCGCGATGGTCCGCATCTGCAAGGAGGAGTCCTTCCACCAGCGCCAGGGGTACGAGCTGCTGCTGGCCCTCGGCCGCGGCACACCCGAGCAGCACGCGATGGCGCAGGACGCGGTGGACCGCTGGTGGTGGCCGTCGCTGATGATGTTCGGCCCGCCCGACGACGCCTCCCAGCACTCGGCGCAGTCGATGGCCTGGAAGATCAAGCGGCACTCGAACGACGAGCTGCGCCAGCGCTTCGTCGACATCTGCGTCCCGCAGGCCGAGACCCTCGGGCTCACCCTCCCCGACCCGGACCTGAGGTGGAACGAGGAGCGCGGGCACTACGACTTCGGCCCGATCGACTGGACGGAGTTCCGGGAGGTCCTCAAGGGCAACGGCCCGTGCAACGAACAGCGGATCACCCAGCGCAGGCGGGCCCACGAGGAGGGCGCCTGGGTCAGGGAGGCCGCCGCGGCGTACGCAGCCAAGCCCACCGCTGAGACGGGAGCGACGCGAGCATGACGAACACCGACTGGCCCCTGTGGGAGGTCTTCGTGCGCTCGCGCCGGGGCCTGTCCCACACCCACGCCGGCAGCCTGCACGCCCCGGACGCGGAGCTGGCCCTGCGCAACGCCCGCGACCTGTACACGCGGCGCGGCGAGGGCGTCTCCATCTGGGTCGTGCCGTCGTCCGCGATCACCGCCTCCTCGCCCGACGAGAAGGACCCGTTCTTCGAGCCGGCCGCCGACAAGCCGTACCGGCACCCGACGTTCTACGAGATCCCGGAGGGGGTGAAGCACCTGTGACGACGACAGTCCCGACGACGGCCGCGCTGGCCCTCGGCGACGACGCCCTGGTGCTCTCCCATCGCCTCGGGGAGTGGGCCGGGCACGCCCCCGTGCTGGAGGAGGAGGTCGCCCTCGCCAACATCGCGCTCGACCTGCTGGGCCAGGCGCGGGTGCTGCTGTCCCTGGTGGGCGACGAGGACGAGCTGGCGTATCTGCGCGAGGAGCGCGCCTTCCGCAACCTCCAGCTGGTGGAGCAGCCGAACGGCGACTTCGCGCACACCATCGCCCGCCAGCTGTACTTCTCGGCGTACCAGCACCTGCTCTACGGCCAACTGGCCGCAGAGGACGGCCCGTTCGCGCCCCTGGCCGCGAAGGCGGTCAAGGAGGTCGCCTACCACCGCGACCACGCCGAGCAGTGGACGCTGCGGCTCGGCGACGGCACGGACGCGAGTCACGAGCGGATGCAGCGGGCGGCCGGGGCGCTGTGGCGGTTCACCGGCGAGATGTTCCAGCCGGTGGACGGGCTCGACGTCGACTGGGCGGCGCTGGATGAGGCCTGGTCGGAGCGCGTCGGGGACGTGCTGCGCCGGGCCACCCTGACGGTGCCGGAAGGGCCGCGCACCGGCGCCTGGACGGCCGGGGCCGGGCGGCAGGGCCTGCACACCGAGCCCTTCGGGCGGATACTCGCCGAGATGCAGCATCTGCACCGCAGCCACCCGGGGGCGTCATGGTGACGGTCACGCCGCTGGAGGCGGAGCTCCTGGAACTCGCCGGTTCGGTGCCCGACCCCGAGCTGCCCGTGCTGACGCTGCACGAGCTGGGCGTCGTGCGTGCGGTGCGTGTGCGCGGTGCCGACGCGGTCGAGGTCGAGCTGACCCCGACGTACACCGGCTGCCCGGCGATCGAGGCGATGTCCGCGGACATAGAGCGGGTGCTGCGCGGACACGGCATACGGGAGGTCAGCGTGCGCACGGTGCTCTCGCCCGCCTGGTCGACGGACGACATCACCGACGAGGGGCGGCGCAAGCTGCGGGAGTTCGGGATAGCGCCGCCGCGCGTGCGGCTGGCGAGCGGACCGGTCACCGTGCAACTGGGGACGACGCGCACCGCCGAGGACCCGGACGGCGATGCTGTGCGCTGCCCGCACTGCGGGTCCGCCGACACCGAGCTGCTCAGCCGTTTCTCGTCCACCGCGTGCAAGGCGCTGCGGCGCTGTCTGGCCTGCCGTGAACCGTTCGACCACTTCAAGGAGTTGTGATGGCCCGCTTCCACCGGCTCCGGGTGGCCGCGGTCGACCGGCTCACCGACGACTCCGTGGCGCTCACCCTGGCCGTGCCTCCGGAGCTGAGGGTGGAGTACCGGTTCGCGCCGGGCCAGCACCTCGCCCTGCGGCGCACGGCCGACGGAGCGGAGATACGGCGCACGTACTCGATCTGCTCCCCGGCGCCGGAGGCCGGCGAAGGGCCGAGCACTCTGCGGGTCGGGGTGCGGCTGGTCGAGTACGGGGCCTTCTCGACGTACGCGCTGAAGGAGATCAGCGCCGGTGACGACCTGGAGGTGATGACCCCGGCCGGCCGCTTCACGCTCCAGCCCGCGCCCGGCCTGTACGCGGCGATCGTCGGCGGCAGCGGCATCACCCCGGTGCTGTCGATCGTCGCGACGCTGCTGGCGCGCGAGCCCGGGGCCCGGTTCTGTCTGATACGCAGCGACCGGACGTCCGCCTCGACGATGTTCCTGGAGGAGGTCGCCGACCTGAAGGACCGCTACCCGGAGCGGTTCCAGCTGGTGACGGTGCTCTCCCGGGAGGAACAGCAGGCGGGGCTGCCGTCCGGCCGGCTCGATCAGGAGCGGTTGACCGGGTTGCTGCCGGCGCTGCTGCCGGTGGAGCGGGTCGCCGGGTGGTTTCTGTGCGGGCCGTTCGGGCTGGTGCAGCAGGCCGAGCGGGCGTTGCGCGGCCTTGGGGTGGCGCGGATGCGGATCCACGAGGAGATCTTCCATGTGGACGAGGCCGCCGTCCGGGCGCCGGCGGCCCCGGCCCTGGCGCACAGCACGGTGACCGCGCGGCTCGACGGCCGCGGCGGGACCTGGCCCGTCCAGGACGGCGAGTCACTGCTGGAGACGGTGCTGCGCAACCGGCCCGACGCGCCCTACGCCTGCAAGGGAGGGGTGTGCGGGACGTGCCGGGCCTTCCTGGTCTCCGGCCAGGTGCGGATGGACCGCAACTTCGCGCTGGAGAAGGAGGAGACGGAGGCCGGGTATGTGCTGGCGTGCCAGTCGCATCCGGTGACGGAGAAGGTGGAACTGGACTTCGACCGCTGACGGCGCCGGGGCGGCGGGCCCGGCGACGGTTCCGGCCGGCCGCTCCGACTGATCCGGCCAGCGACTGCGCGTCTGCTCCAGCCCGCGCTCCACGTCGATCCCCGTCAGCGTTGCGCGTCAGCCCCTGCCACCGCGCCGCGTCGGCTCCGGTCGGCGTACCGCGGCGGCTCCGGTCGACTCCCCGGGACAGCACCAGCCCACGCCCCCGCATCCACTCCGACCAGCAATCCGCAGCGGCTCCGAGCGACAGCCCGCGACGGCACAGCCCACACCCCGCACCCACTCCGACCAGCCTTCCCTGTCGGCCCCGGCGCCGCGCGCCCACCCTGTCGGCGTCCTCGGCCGCACCGTTCCCGTTCCCTTCTTGTAGAACCTGTTCTATCTTGACGCTCCGTCAGATGAGCGGGATCCGCCGGAAGGACAGGGACCGTGGACTTCACCTTCACCGAGGAGCAGCAGGCGGCAGCCGAGGCGGCGCGCGGGGTGTTCGGCGCCGTCGCGCCGGACGCGGTGCCCAGCCCCGCGTTCGCCAGGGGCGCGGTGGCCGATGACTTCGACCGGGCGCTGTGGGCCCGGCTCGCCGACGCCGACCTGCTGAGCCTGCTGCTCGACGCGGAGTACGGCGGGGCCGGCCTGGATGCCGTCGCGCTGTGCCTGGTGCTGCGGGAGTCGGCGAAGGTGCTGGCACGGGTGCCGCTGCTGGAGAGCAGCGCGGCGGCGGCCGCCGTCCAGACCCACGGCCGCGCCGAGCTGAAGTCGGCGCTGCTCGCCCGCGCGGGCCGGGGCGAGGTGGTACTGACCGTCGCCGCGCACGGCCGCACCGGGCACGACCCGGCGGAGCTCGCGGTGGCCGGGCGGCGGGACGGGGACGTGTGGGTGCTGGACGGGGTGCAGACGGCGGTGCCGTGGGCGTACGACGCGGACCTCACGGTCGTACCCGCGCGTTCGGAGGCCGACCGGACGGTGCTGGCGCTGGTACCGCGCGGTCAGGACGGGGCCGTGCTCGGCGAGCAGTACTCCACCACCGGCGAGCGGCTCGGCGAGCTGCGGCTGGAGTCCGCCCGGATTCCCGACCGGGACGTCATCGACGCCGACGGCGCCTGGGAGTGGCTGCGGGAGCTGCTGGCGACCGGTACGTGTGCGCTGGCGCTCGGGCTGGGCGAGCGGGTGCTGGGCATGACCGGCGAGTACACGGGGAAGCGGGAGCAGTTCGGGTATCCGCTCGCGACCTTCCAGGCGGTCGCGATGCAGGCCGCCGACCGGTACATCGACCTGCGCGCGATGGAGGCCACGCTGTGGCAGGCGGCCTGGCGGATCAGCTCGGGGGCACCGGGCGCGCTGCCCGCCTCCGGGGACGTCGCCGTGGCCAAGATCTGGGCCGCGGAGGGTGTGCGGCGGGTGGTACAGACGGCACAGCACCTGCACGGCGGGTTCGGGGCCGACATCGACTACCCGCTGCACCGGTACCACGCGTGGGCCAAGCACCTGGAGCTGTCGCTCGGCCCGGCCGCGGCACACGAGGAGACGCTGGGCGACCTGCTGGCGGCCCACCCGCTGGCCTGACGACCGGCTGGGCGGGGATCGTGGGCCGATGCCCGATCCGGCGGCCACCCCGGAGGGCCTGGCTGCCGGACTGCCTGACTGCCGGAAGATCCGGGGCCCTGGATGGAGGAGGCAGAGGTCAGAGGACGTATCCCGGCTCGCCCTTGTCCGTCACGACCGGGCGGCCCGCGGCCTCCCACACCTGCATACCGCCGTCGACGTTCACCGCGTCGATGCCCTGCTGGGCCAGATACATCGTGACCTGGGCCGAACGGGCGCCGGACCGGCAGATCACATGGATGCGGCCGTCCTGCGGCGCCGCCTCGGTCAGCTCGCCGTACCGGGCCACGAAGTCGCTGATGGGGATGTGCAGCGCGCCCTCGGCGTGGCCCGCCTGCCACTCGTCGTCCTCGCGGACGTCCAGCAGGAAGTCGCCGTCCTTGAGGTCCGCGACCTCGACCGTGGGCACACCAGCTCCGAAACTCATGCCGCCGACGCTACCGGACGCGGGCGCGGTTCCGGCGGCGGGCGGCGGGCTGAGCGTGGCCGTCAGCTCCGCCTCGCGCTCGCCGATCTGCGTCCGCAGCTGCTGGGCGATGTCGTCCAGGAGGCCGTCGGGGTCCTCCGGGGCCAGCCGGAGCATGGCGCCGATCGCGCTCTCCTCCAGGTCCTTCGCGACGATCGTGAGGAGTTCCTTGCGGCGGGAGAGCCATTCGAGGCGGTCGTACAGTTCCTCGGCGCGGCTCGGGCGCGACTCCGGCACGGGGCCCTTGGCCCACTCCTCGGCCAGCTCCCGCAGCTCGGTCTCGTCGCCGCGGGCGTAGGCGGCGTTGACCCGGGTGATGAACTCCTCGCGCCGCGCCCGCTCGCCCTCCTCCTGCGCCAGGTCGGGATGGGCCTTGCGGGCGAGGTCGCGGTAGAGCTTGCGGGCCTCCTCGCTGGGCCGCACCCGCTGCGGGGGCCGCACCTGCTGGTCGGTGAGCATGGCCGCGGCCTCCGGGAACAGGCCGCCGCCGTCCATCCACCCGTGCAGGAGGTCCTCGACGCCGGGGATCGGCATCACGGCGGCGCGCAGCTCCTGCGCCCGCCGTACGTCCTCGGGGTCGCCGGTGCGCGCGGCCTTCGCCTCCGCCAGCTGGGCGTCCAGTTCCTCCAGGCGGGCGTACAGGGGGCCGAGGCGCTGTTCGTGCAGCCGGGAGAAGTTCTCGACCTCGACGCGGAAGGTCTCCACCGCGATCTCGTACTCGATCAAGGCCTGCTCGGCGGCCCGCACGGCCTGCTCCAGCCGCTCCTCGGGTCGGGACTGCTCCGGGGTCGTCGTCACCTGACCAGCGTAGGGCAAGGCCAGTCCGGCCCATTCCTCCTGCTGGGCCCGCCCCTCCCATGGCCGAAGGGGGCGAGGGGCAGGTGCACCAGTTCGTAGCCGTACGCGGTGTAGGTCGCAGTCATCGACTCGTACGTGGACCCCGGCCCCCCGGTGATGACGACCACCGCTCCGACTCCGGCAGCACCCGTCATACCCCCAGCTCCGCCGCCACCGTCCCCGCCCGCACCGCCGCCACCAGGTGAGCGTGGTCCGCCTCCGTGCGGTCGGCATAGTGGACGGCGAAGGTGGCGATCGCCTCGTCCAGTTCCTCGTTCTTGCCGCAGTAGCCGGCGATGCGGCGGGGGTCGGCGCTGTGGGAGTGGGCGCGGGCCAGGAGGGCGCCGGTCATGCGGCCGTAGTCGTCTATCTGGTCGGCGGCCAGGGCGGCGGGGTCGACGCTGCCCTTGCGGTTGCGGAACTGGCGGACCTGGAAGGGGCGGCCACAGGCCGTCGTCCAGCCCAGCAGGATGTCGCTGACGACCTGCATCCGCTTCTGGCCGAGGACCACCCGGCGGCCCTCGTGGTCCACGGAAGGTGCCTCGAAACCGGCCGTGACCAGATGCGGGACCAGCGCCGAAGGGCGGGCCTCCTTCACCTGGAGGACCAGCGGCTCGCCTCGGTGGTCCAGGAGGAGGACGACGTACGAACGCGTGCCGACGCTGCCCGTGCCGACCAGGCGGAACGCCACGTCGTGCACGGCGTGGCGGGCCAGGAGGGGCAGGCGGTCCTCCGGCAGCGTGCTCACGTACTCCGCGAGAGACGCCGCGACCGCCGCCGCCTCCTCGTCCCCGACCCGGCGCAGCACCGGCGGCGCGTCGACGAAGCGGCGCCCGCCGTCCTCGGTCGCCTCGGTCGACTTGGCCGCGAAGCGCCCGCTGGTGTTGGCCCGCGCCTTCTCGGAGACCCGCTCCAGCGTGCCGAGCAGGTCGTGCGCGTCGGTGTGGGAGACCAGCTCCTCGTCCGCGATCGCGTTCCACGCGTCCAGCACCGGCAGCCTGGCCAGCAGCCGCATGGTGCGGCGGTAGGCGCCCGCCGCGTCGTAGGCCGCCTTGCGGCACCTGTCCTCGTCCGCGCCCGCCTCCCGGCCCGCGAGCACCAGCGAGGCCGCGAGCCGCTTGAGGTCCCACTCCCAGGGACCGGGCACCGTCTCGTCGAAGTCGTTCAGGTCGATGACCAGGCCGCCGCGTGCGTCGCCGTACAGGCCGAAGTTGGCCGCGTGGGCGTCGCCGCAGATTTGGGCACGGATCCTGGTCATAGGGGTACGGGCCAGGTCGTACGCCATGAGACCGGCCGCGCCGCGCAGGAAGGCGAACGGCGTGGCCGCCATCCGGCCGATCCGGATCGGGGTGAGCTCGGCGAGCCGGCCGCGGCTGGACTCCTCGACCGCACTCACGGCGTCGGGGCGGGCGCCGTCCAGGTCCAGTTCGGCGTGTGTGCTGCGCGGGATCCGCTTGCGCAGCGCCTTGCCCTCCTCCTTGGGTGAGCCGGCGCCGGGCCAGTCTGCGAAGCCGGCCACCGGGGGCAGCCGACGCGCACCCGCGACGCCGGCCGACGCCTCCTGAGCCGGGACCACGCCCGCCTCCACCGCCGCCTCCGCCGTCGTCCTGGCACCGACCTCGGTCACACCGACCGCCTCCCCCACGCACACGAAGATCATCACGAACACCAACTCGTGCCGACCGTACAGCCGACTGGCCGAAATGCGTCAGATCCTGTGGACAACTCCACAGGTGTGGACAACCCGCAGGGTGGACGTGGCGGAGCCGCAGGGGATGCGGTCACCGAGGCTCACCCCCTCGCCCCTCACCCCTCACCCCGCCTCGGCCGCCACCGGCTCCGGCTCCGGCTCGTACTCCGCGAGGACCCGGTCGGCGCGGTCCGTGGCGATGTCGAGGCGGGCCAGGACCGCGGGGACGGCGATGCCGGGGAGCATGTGGTCGAAGAGGACCACCACCCTGTGCTCCAAGTCACGCCGCTGGCAGCGCAGTTGAGACATCAGCTGTACGCCCGAGAAGCTGGCGACCAGCAGTTCCGCCGTCTCCGTGGCGTCGGCGTGCGGCAGCAGCTCACCGTGCGCCTTCGCCTCGGCGAGGGTCCGCCTGGTCTGGTCGATCCACATGCGGAAGGCCGGCGTGCGGTCCAGGCCCAGGGCACCCTGGTCGAGGGCGAGTCCGACGCTGGCCCGCACGAGCGGTTCGCCGCGCAGGCGCCGGGCGAGCACGAGGCCGGAGTCGACGAGTTCCTGGAGTTTGCTGGGCTGCGGCGGCAGGGAGATCGCCAGCTGTTCCTCGAAGATGCCGAGCGCAAGCTCCTCCTTGGAGCCGAAGTGGAAGTACAGGGCGCCCTTGGTCACCCCCGCCCGGTCCAGGATCTCTCCGATGGTCGCCGAGGTGTAGCCACGTTCGTCGAAAACGGCCGCGGCCGCCTCCAGGATGGTCCGCCGGGTGCGGATCGCGCGCTCCTGTCGCGCCATCGGGTGCCTCCTGATCTGAAGTCGATCTGCGTGAAGTCGCCATGACCTGCGGGCGCTTGGGCCGTCCCCAGCGATGTGGATCACCCTTTTAAAAAAACCGTCTCGTCCGTATCTTAGTCAGACGCCGACCGGAGCCAGGCTGTCGATCCTGGGGGTTCCTCATGCCGCAGACAGGTCCTTTGAGCGCGCCCACGGAGGATCAGACCGGACCGGCGGGTGGTCCGGCAAACCGCGCCGGTCACGGCGTCGGCCGCACCCCGACACCCCAGGACACCGCAACCAGCGCCGGCGCCGGGACCACCACCGCGGCAGCCTCCGAAGCAGGCCACGAGGCCACAACCGGAACCGCCCCCAAGACCGCATCCGGAGCCGCCCCCGACGCCGTACCCGGTGCCGCCCCCGAGGCCCCGTCCGAGACCGCCGAAGTCACCCGGGTCACCAAGGAACTCGCCCACCGCACAACCGAGTCGGACGTCTTCCCCACCCACTGGACCCGCCTCTCCGACACCCGGTTCCGCGTCACCGCGCACTGGCCCGCCGACCACCCCTTCTTCGGCCCCGTCGACGACCGCCACCAGGACCCGATGGTCGTGGGCGAAACGCTCCGCCAGACCTCGATGGCGCTCGCCCACGCGGAGTTCGGCGCCCCGGCCGACACCCATTTCGTCATGCGGGACCTGGAGATCCGCACCGACCTCGCCGCACTGCTGCTCGCGGACGCCGCCGAGCCGGTCGAAATCGACGTCGAGTGCTCCGAGATACGGCGGCGCGGGCGCGGCCTGGGCAGCGTGCGGACGACGATGGAGTTCCGCCGCGCGGGGAAACTGGTCGCGCGCGGCACCGGCAGCACCGGCTGCACCTCCCCGGCCGCCTACCAGCGCCTGCGGGCACGGCAGTTGGCGGCCCTGGGCACCCCCGTGCCGCTCATACCCGGCGTGCCGCCCGAGCAGGTCGGCCGCGCCCGTGCACAGGACGTCGTCCTCGCCCCGGCCGACCGTCCCGGCGTCTGGCGGCTGCGCGTCGACACCGGCCACCCGGTCCTCTTCCCGCGCCCCAACGACCACGTCCCCGGCATGGTCCTGTTCGAGGCGGCCCGGCAGGCCGCGGCCGCGACGACGGACCGGCGCCCGTTCCTGCCCGCCGACATGGCGGTCGCCTTCAGCCGGTACGCCGAACTGGACAACCCCTGCTGGATCGAGACCGAAGTGCTCGACGAGGGTCCGGAGTCGGTGACGGTGCGAGTGTCCGGGCAGCAGGACGGCGAGTCCGTCTTCACCACCACCCTCACCTGGGCGAACCCGGCATCGGGCCCGGCATCGGGCCCGTCCCCGGTACGGTTCCCGTCGTGACGGTGAACCTCCTCATCACGGGCGCGACCGGCTTCATCGGCAGCCGGGTGGCAGCCGCCGCGCACCAACGGCCCGATGTGAACGTACGGCTGATGCGGCGCCATACCTCTCCCGGCGACGAGGCTCTCCACGGAGATCTCGCCGACCCACGCTCCCTGCGCGGCGTCTGCGCGGACACCGACGTGCTGGTCCACTGCGCCTCGCACATCGGCGGTGCCGCCGAGACCGCGGCGGCCATCAACGACATGGGCACGATGGCCCTGGTGGCGGAGGCCGTGGCCAGCGGGGTGCGCCGGATCGTGTATGTGAGTACGGCCTCCGTCCTCGGCCGCGGGCCCTTCCGGGGCGTACGGCCCGGCGAGGCACCGCTCGCGCCCGCGTCGGCCACCAGCCGCACCCGGGCGGCGGCGGAACGGCACGTGCTCGACGCGGGCGGCCTGGTGCTGCGGCCGCACCTGGTGTACGGCGCCGGCGACCGCTGGGTGATCCCGGGCCTGGTGGGGCTGCTGCGCGAACTGTCGGCGACGCCGACCGGGTGCGACGCCCTGCACTCGATGATCGACGTCGAGACGCTGGGCCGGGCCGTGGTGGCCGCGGCGCTGTCGCAGCTGTCCGGCGTGCACCATGTCGACCACCCCGACCCGGTACCGGCCTCGGAGCTGCTCGCGGCCGTGTCCGGGCAGGTGGAGGACCCCGGCGCCGGGGCGGCCGTGGACGTCGCCACCGCCCGCGCCCGCTCCGCGGAATCGCCGCGCGCGCTGCACCACCTCGACCTGCTCACCGTCGACCACTGGTTCGCGGACGACGCCTTCTGGAAGGGCATCGAGGACGTCGGCTGCACTCCGGGCGAGGGGTTCGCGGCCACGTTCCCGCGCTCGGCGCCCTGGTACCGGTCGTTCCTCGAAGGACAGCTCGGAGGACGGAGAGACTAGACCGACCGGTCGGTTTCCCTCCCCATCCCGTCCCGTCCCCTCCGCATCCCGGCCACCTCACGCCCGCAGATACGCCAGCACCGCCATCACCCTCCGATGCGAATCCTCCGTCGGCGGCAGATCCAGCTTGGCGAGGATGCTCCCGATGTGCTTGCCCACGGCCGCTTCGGACACGACGAGTCCGCGGGCGATGGCGCCGTTCGACTTCCCCTCCGCGATCAGCGCCAGCACCTCCCGCTCACGCGGGCTGAGCCGCTCCAGCGGGTCGCGGCGGCGGCGCAGCAGCTGTCGTACGACCTCGGGGTCGACGACCGTGCCGCCGGCCGCGACCTCGCTCAGCGCCTCGACGAACTCCTCGACCTGGCCGACGCGGTCCTTCAGCAGATAACCGACGCCCGATCCGTCGCCGGAGTCCAGCAGGTCGGCGGCGTACGTCCGCTGCACGTACTGGCTGAGCACCAGCACCGGCAGCGCGGGCCGCCGCTCGCGCAGCCGCAGCGCCGCGTGAGCGCATCGGGTTCCGTCGCGCTGCTCACGTGATGGGCCTGGCCCTCGCCTCGTCGCTGGATGCGCCCGAACGGCGCCCGGAGCGGTTCGCCGCCGCGCCGGTCGTCGTCAAGGGCCGGGACACGCTGCGGGTACCGACCCCGAACGGCGACCGCACCGGGAAACTCGCCCACCCGCGCCCCGTGCCCGCCGCCACCGTCTCCGCCCCTGGAGAGGCTCGGCACGGTCGTCGCCGACCGCTCGTTTCCCGTACGGGCCGCGGGCGGGCCCGCCGGTCTGGTGGGCCACCCCTGGTCCACGGCCGCGTTCGCGCCGTACGACATCACCGCGGGCCGCGCGCCGCGTACGGCCGGCGAGGTCGTCGTCACCGGCGACTGGGCGAGGCCGGGCGAGCGGGTGCGCACCGACCGTGGCACCGTGCGCGTCGTGGGCACCGTCCCCGACCTCGGCTTCGAGGACGCCGTCTTCTACACCGACGCCCGCGCCGCCCAACTTTCTCCCATAAGTAAGCAGTTGGTGGTGGAGGCCGACGTGGCGGACGTGAGGGCGGCGGTCGGCGACGGTGTCCGGGTCCTCACCGGGGACGCGCGCCGGTACGCCGACGCCGACCCTGACCGGGACGGCGAGGCCCTGACCGCGATGAACGCCCTGTTCGGCACGGCCGGCGGGGTCACCGCCTTCGTGTCGGTGTTCGTGGTGGCCTCCACGTTCGCCTTCGCGGTCGCCCAGCGGCGCCGCGAGTTCGGGCTGCTGCGCACCGCCGGGGGCACGCCGGGCCAGATCCGGCGGACGTGTGCGCGGAGGCCCTGCTGGTCGGCGTGCTCGCCTCGGCCACCGGCTGTGTGCTCGGCGCGTACGGGGCGCCGGAGCTGGCGCAGTGGGTGGTCGACGGCGGTCTGGCGCCGGCCTGGTTCGCGATCGGCGACCACGGCTGGCCGTACCACATGGCCTTCTGGACGGGGCTGTTCGTCGCGCTGTGGGGTGCGGTGGCCCGTCCTGGCGGGCGGGCCGCACCGGTCCCGTCGAGGCGCTGCGCGAGGCGTCAGCGGACAGCGTGGACAGCAGGACGACGCCCCCGGGCCGCCTGTTCTCCGGCGTGGGCCTGCTGCTGACGGCGGCGGTGACGCTGGGCATCGCCCTGGCCGGGAATCCGGGTGACCTGCTGCAGCGCAAGACCTACGTGACCCGGCCGATGCTGCTGATCACCGCGGTCGCGCTACTCGCGCCGCTCGTGGTGGGCCCGCTGACCCGGCTGCTGACCTGGCTGCCCGCCCGGCTGCCGGGCGGGGGCGGCCTGCTGGTCCGCGAGAACGCCGCCGCCGGAGTGCACCGTACGGCGGCGATCGCGGCGCCCGTGCTGGTCACGGTCGCCCTCACGGGCTCGCTGCTCGGCGCGACGGCGACCCTGAACGAGGCCGGGGCAGCCGAGACGCGGGAGCGGACCGCCGCCGCGTTGGTCGTCACCCCCGCGGGCTGCGGCGGTTTCGACGCGGCCACGCTGCGCAGGCTGCGCGCGGTGCCCGGCGCCAAGGTGTCCGCGAGCTCGCCGAGCGCCGTGTACGTCCTGGAGGACGGCGTGGCGCTCATCAGGTCCGACGCCCGCGCCGCCGACCCCCGGGCGCTGACCGTAACCACCCACCTGCCGCTGAGCGCCGGGAAGGTCTCCGACCTCGACTACGGCTCGATCATCGTCAACGAGGAGTGGCAGCGGCACACCGTGGGCGACCGGGTGCGGGTGTGGCTCGGCGACGGCACGGAGCGGACGCTGCGGATCGCCGCCGTGATGAGCACCGGCACCGGTGACAACGGCGTCTACGTCACCCCGGCCAACGCTCCCGGGGCGCGGCCCGACCGGGTCGACGTGGCCCTCGCGGACGGGGCCGACGCCGGTGCCGTGGCGGCGGGGCTGCGCGCGGCGGGCGGACAGGTGTTCACCGAGGACCAGTGGGTGCGGGCCACGCGTCCCGTCACCAGCCGCACGACCCGGCTCGGCTTCCTGCTCGTCTTCGGCATCGCCCTGCTGTACACCGGCATCTCCTTGGTCAACACCATGGTCATGGCGACCTCGGACCGGATGCGCGACCTGGCCGTACTGCGGCTGGCCGGGGCCACCCACGGGCAGGTGCTGCGGCTGGTCGCGGTCGAGGCAGTGACGGTGGTCGCCGTGGGCGCGCTGCTGGGGCTGCTGGTCGCCGGGCTCAACCTGGCCGGGATGTGGGGGGCGTTGGGCCTGCTGTCCGCACCGGCGGCCCTGGTCCTGCCGTGGCCGGCGATGGGCGCGGTCACGGCGGCCTGCGCGGTGCTCGCCGTCCCGGCGTCCGTACTCCCGGCCGCCCTGGCGCTGCGCCGGCGACCGGGACGCCGTCCGCGGGCAGCGGCGGGCGGGCACCCGCGCCGACTCTCTCGTTGCCGTACCGGCCGGGGCAGTTCATGACCTTCGACTTCACCGTCGACGGCCGGCCCGTCAGCCGCTGCTACACCCTGTCCTCGTCGCCGACCCGACCCCACCTGCTGTCCATCACCGTCAAGCGGACACCGGACGGGGTGGTCTCCAACTGGCTGCACGACAACCTGCGGCCGGGGGACGAGGTTCGGGCCCGCGGACCGTACGGCCTGTTCACCATGGACGACCACCCGGCGGAGAAGTACCTGCTGCTGTCGGGCGGCAGCGGCGCGACACCGTTCATGTCCATGGCGCGCGCCCTGCCCGACACCGCGTCGGACGCCAACGTGGTGTACCTGCACAGCGCCAGGACCCCGCTCGACGTGCTCTTCCGCGACGAACTGCACACCATCGCCCAGGACTGCCGGGCTTCACCGCTTCCTACGTCTGCGAGGACGACGCCGGGAGCGAGCCGTGGCACGGCTACCGGGGACGGCTGAGCGCCTCGCTGCTGTGGTCCGCGGTCCCGGACATCCAGGAGCGAGCCGTCTTCACCTGCGGCCCCGAGGGCTATCTGAACGCCGTACGCGACCTGCTCGTGGAACTGGGCTGCGATCCGGCCCAGGCTCCTGCGTCTGCACACAGGGGCGGCATCCCCGACCCCGAAGTCCTCCCGGCCCTCGTCCTCGCTACCTGCACGCCGAGCGCATCGACCGGGAGACGTGGATCAAACTGATCGCCGCTCGTCGCGGCTACCGCATCATGCAGCACAGCGAAGACAGCCCCACCCGTGAGATAGCTCACGCGTCGAGGCCTGCTGTGTGACCTGACCAGACTGTGTGATGCCTCACAACGATCAAGGAAACGAGAAACGGGCCCCTGCGGTGACTTCCGTCACCTGCAGAGACCCGTTTCTTCGGCTTCTCCTGGTGGTGCGCGAGGGGGGAGTTGAACCCCCACGCCCTTGCGGGCACTGGAACCTGAATCCAGCGCGTCTGCCTATTCCGCCACCCGCGCATTGGGTGTGTCTTCGGGCTCCGACCACTTGGGGCTGGCGCCTTCCGACACCGGAAACATTAGCACGGGGGACGGGGTGGGTTCACATCCCTTTCCCCAGGGCCCCTGAGCTGCGGCCATCGCGCTCCGGGCACCCCCCTGCGCGGTGCTCCGCGGCGCCTTTCACGCGGCAGCCTCGTACCCGTGTTCACGTATCAACCTCGTACCGGTCCGGCCCGTCTGCCCAGGAGCCGGTCGGGGTCCACAGCCAGGTGCGGGACACTGGTCTGCGCCCGCCTCTACGATCCTTGGCGGGAGTACCGCGCAGGAGTACTCCCCGTAGGAGTTCGAAGGCGAGCTCCGCAGGGAACTTCGTCAGTCGTCGACACCCGTCGGCCGGGCTGACAGGGGGAACCAGCCGATTCCCCGGCGCGTGGATACGATCAGTAAGCAGTACCAGGAAAGCAGTACGCAGGACAGCGGTACGCACGGCCGTACACAGGACGACAACAGCGGAGGAGGTGCCCCATGGGAGTCCTGAAGAAGTTCGAGCAGCGCCTCGAAGGTCTGGTCAACGGCACCTTCGCCAAGGTGTTCAAGTCCGAGGTACAGCCCGTGGAGATCGCAGGAGCACTCCAGCGGGAGTGCGACAACAACGCGACGATCTGGAATCGCGACCGGACCGTCGTACCCAACGACTTCATCGTGGAGCTGAGCACCCCGGACCACGAGCGCCTGAGCCCGTACTCCGGCCAGCTCGGCGACGAGCTCGCCGGCATGGTCCGGGACTATGCCAAGCAGCAGCGGTACACCTTCATGGGCCCCATCAAGGTGCACCTGGAGAAGGCGGACGACCTCGACACCGGTCTGTACCGGGTGCGCAGCCGTACGCTCGCCTCCTCCAGCAGCCAGCAGGCCGGCGCCCCCGGCGGAGCCGGTGCACCCGGTGCCCCCGGCGGAGCCGGTGCACCCGGTGCCCCCGGCGGAGCCGGTGCCCCCGGCGGAGCCGGTGCCCCCGGCGCGGCCGCCCGGCCCGGCCCGCTGCCCGGCGCCCC
>NZ_JACTVI010000039.1 GCF_014495685.1 Streptomyces sp. TRM68367
TCCCAAACAGGACAGTCGAGACGTCAGTCAGGCGAGGGGTCAGACCCACCAGCGGCGTCACCACGTCACATCCTCACTGTCAGGCGAGTTCTCCGGCCGACTTCGCGCCACGCTCGCGCAGCCAGTCGGCCAGGCCGGGGTGGCCGGAGCGGTGCGCGGCGTCGAGCGGGGTCAGGTCGTCGTAGCCGGTCCAGTTGATGTCGCCGCCGCGCTCCAGCAGGTGGGCGGCCATCTCCCGCTGGCCGCCGTGGCAGGCGCACCACAGCGCGCCGGTGATCTCCTGCGGGCTGGGCGGCTCGGCGGCCGGCGGGAAGCAGGCGGTGACGCGGTCGGCCGCGCCGAGGGCGGCGGCCTGCCACAGTGTCGTGCGCGCTCCGCGCTCCAGCAGCCGCCGGGCGGCTCTCCACTGGCCAAAGGCCACCGCGTCGGACATCGGCGTGCCGCCGTCGATGACGGAGCCGTCGGCCTCGATGTCCGCGCCCAGGTCGAGCAGGGCGTCCAGGACGGCGACGTCGTCGCAGCTGGCCGCCCAGTGCAGCGGGGTCTCGCGGTGCGGGCCGGTGAACCGCGCGTTCACGTCCGCGCCCGCGCCGGCCAGGGCGGCGACCGTGCCGGGGCCGTTCGGGACGTGGCCGGGCCAGTCGGTGACGACGTGCAGCAGCGTGCGGGTGGTCTTCAGGTTGCCCAGCCGGGCCGTGGCCAGACCCGGATGGGCGGTCAGCAGGTCGCGCAGCGCCGGCACGTTGCCGGTGCGGATCGCCTCGACGGCGGCGCGGGCCAGTGGCGCGTTGGTGTCGATGAGCATCAGCTACCTCCCGGATCACCTCCTGGGTAGCACGCGCCACTGACAATCCGGTGCGGGGGGCCTCTCCTACGGCACCCTGCGGGCCCGGTCGTGGGTCACCCGGTGGGCAAGGTCGTGGATCGCCCCGAGCGCTGCTTCTTGAGTCAGTCCGGGAGGAAGAGCCGGCCGGTCTCCCCCGGCTGGAGGCGCACGTGGCGGTCCGGCAGCCGTACGTCGATCGGGTCGCGGTTGGAGGACGGCACGGCGATCTCCAGGTGGCGGCGTTCCAGGCCCAGCCGCACTCCCCAGTGGCCGTGGTAGCGGATGGCGAAGCCGTAGGAGGACAGCTCGGGCAGAGGCACGGGATCGAGCCACAGCGCGCCCTCGCGGGTCTCCATCCCGGTCAGTCCGCGCTGGACCAGGTCGAGGGTGCCCGCCATGGCGCCCAGGTGGATGCCCTCGCCGGTGGTGCCGCCCTGGATGTCGGCGATGTCGCCCTGGAGGGCCTCCTGGCAGAACTTCCAGGCCTCGGCACGCCGGGCCCGGGCAAGTACCCAGCCGTGGACCAGCCCGCTGAGGGTGGAGCCGTGGCTGGTGCGGTGCAGGTAGTAGTCGACGGTGCGGTGCCAGGTCTCCTCGTCCAGCGGGAGGCCCAGCCGCTGGAACAGGCCCTGCAGTTCGGACGGTGAGAACAGGTAGCCGAGCATCAGCACGTCGGCCTGTTTGGAGGCCTGGTAGCGGTTGACGGTGTCGCCCTCCGCCTCCAGGATCCGGTCCAGGCGGCGGATGTCGCCGTAGCGCTGCCGGTAGCCGTCCCAGTCGAGTTCGGCGAGGTCGCCGAAGCCCTCGAACTGGCTGATCACGCCGTCGTGGAAGGGCACGTGCAGGGCGCGGGAGACGTCCTCCCACTGCTCCAGTTCGCGGTAGTCCAGCTCGGTGCGCTCCACGAGTTCGCGGTGACGCGGCTCGGGCAGGGCGTCCAGCAGCTCCAACGTGCGGGTGAGCACCCAGGCGGCGGTGACGTTGGTGTACGCGTTGTCGTCGATGCCGGGTTCCGGCGCGCCGGGGTAGGCGTCGTGGTACTCGTCCGGGCCGACCACGCCGGTGATGCGGTACCGGCCGAGGGTCTCGTCGTAGCGGGCCGAGTTCGCCCAGAAGCGGGCGATCTGCAGCAGCATCTCGGCGCCCTTGGTGTGCAGGAACTCGGTGTCGCCGGTGGCCTCGCAGTACTGCCAGACGTTGTACGCGATCGCCGACCCGACGTGGTGCTGGAACCGGGAGTGGTCGGGCAGCCAGCGTCCCGAGCGCGGGTTGAGGTGCAGCCGCTGGGTCTCCTCGCGGCCGTCGCTGCCGCTCTGCCACGGGTACATCGCGCCCTTGTGGCCGGCGTCCACGGCGGCGGTGCGGGCCCGTTCCAGGCGCCGGTGGCGGTAGTGCAGCAGGGCGCGCGAGACCTCGGGGAAGTGCAGGTTGAGGTAGGGCAGGACGAACAGCTCGTCCCAGAAGACATGGCCGCGGTAGGCCTCGCCGTGCAGCCCGCGCGCGGGCACGCCGACGTCGAGGTCGGCGGTGTGCGGGGAGAGGGTCTGCAGGACGTGGAAGAGGTGCAGGCGCAGGATGCTGCCCGACTCGCCGGGCACGTCGAGTTCCGCGCGGCGCCACATCTGGTCCCAGGCCGTCCGGTGCGAGGCCAGCAGCGCCTCGAAGCCGGGGACGCGGCCGACCCGGTCGATCGCGGCGTACACGGGATCGCTGATCGCCGGGTCGCGCGAGGTGTACAGGGCGACGATCTTGTCGACGGTGGTGCTCCGGTCCGGTGCGAGGTCCAGGCGCGTCAGCTGGCGGGCGCACGGCGGGTCGTGCTGGATCAGGGCGGGCGCGTCGGCGGTGAGCCGGGACGCCATACCGACGCGGATGTCCGAGGTGCGGGTACGGCATCGCAGCCACACCGTGTGCGGGGCGGCGGTGCCGGTGTGCACGTGGGTCAGGTGGTGTCCGTCAAGCTCCCGGTAGCGCGGCACGCCGGCGTTGCTCACCCCGCCGTCGAGGGCCGCCTCGACGGTGAGCGCGCCGGAGAAGCCCTCGGCGGTGAACTCGGTGCGCAGCGCGGCCAGATGCGGGTCGGCCATGTGCACGATCCGCTGCTGGCGCACCGCGAGCACGCCGTGCCCGCCGACCCGGTACCGGGTCCGGCGCTCCAGCAGCCCCGTGGACAGGTGCAGCACCGCACGGTGGTCGAGCACGGTCGCGGTGTCCGGGGTCAGCCAGGAGCCGCCGTCGACGCGGAACCGCAGCGGGAGCCAGTTCGGCACGTTGACCAGGTCCTCGTTCTCGACCCGGCGGCCCGCCACCTCGGAGGTGAGCCGGTTGTAGCAGCCCGCGACGTACGTGCCCGGATAGTGCACGCCGTCGGCGGCGCACTCCGGCAGCGCCCCGCGCGTGGCGAAGTACCCGTTGCCCAGCGTGCACAGCGACTCCCGCAGCCGCTCGGCCGCCGGTTCGTAGCCCTCGTACTCCCAGCTCAACCCCGTCACTTCGCTCCTCCTCCCGGCTCGCCGAGCGGCTCTTTGGCCTCCCGTTCGACGACGGGTTCCCGTACACCGCCGTAGGGCCGTGCCGCGGCGGCCTGGCACCCGAGTCCCCCTCCAGGGCCCGGTCCACGCACGCGGCGGCTCACCCGTCCCAGGTCCAGTCGGCGACCTCCGGCAGGTCGGTGCCGTGGGCGCGGATCCAGTCGTGGTGGCGCAGCCGGACGTCCTCCATCCGCTGCCGTACGGCAGCCGCCCGCACGGCGAGGCCCGGGACGCGGTCGATGACGTCCATGACCAGGCGGTAGCGGTCGAGGTCGTTGCCGACGACCATGTCGAACGGCGTGGTCGTGGTCCCGATCTCCTTGTAGCCGCGCACGTGCAGATGGGGGTGTCCGGTGCGCCGGTAGGCCAGGCGGTGGATGAGCCACGGGTAGCCGTGGTAGGCGAAGATCACCGGCTTGTCGGCGGTGAACAGCCCTTCGTACTCGAAGTCGGTCATCCCGTGCGGGTGTTCCCCGCTCGGCATCAGCCGGGCGATGTCGACCACGTTCACCACCCGCACCGCCAGCTCCGGCAGGTGGCGGCGCAGCAACTGGGCGGCGGCCAGCACCTCCTGCGTGGGGACGTCCCCGGCGCAGGCAAGCACCACGTCCGGTTCGCGGCCGTTCTCGGTGCCCGCCCAGTCCCAGATCCCGGCGCCCCGCGCGCAGTGGGTGCGTGCCTCCGCCATCGGCAGCCAGTCGAAGCAGGGCTGCTTGCCCGCCACGATCACGTTGACGTAGTCCCGGCTGCGCAGGGCGTGGTCCGCCACGGCGAGGAGGGTGTTGGCGTCCGGCGGCAGGTACACCCGTACCGCCTCGGGGCTCTTGTTGAGGATGTGGTCGACGAAGCCGGGGTCCTGGTGGGAGAAGCCGTTGTGGTCCTGCCGCCACACGTGCGAGGTGAGCAGGTAGTTGAGCGAGGCGACGGGGGCGCGCCAGGGCAGGCGGCGGGTGACGCGCAGCCACTTGATGTGCTGGTTGACCATCGAGTCGACGATGTGCACGAACGCCTCGTAGCAGGAGAACAGCCCGTGCCGGCCGGTGAGCAGGTAGCCCTCCAGCCAGCCCTGGCAGGTGTGTTCGGACAGGATCTCCATCACCCGCCCGTCCCGCTGGAGGTGTTCGTCCACGGGCAGGATCTGTGCCTGCCAGGCCTTGCCGCTGGCGGCGTAGACGGCCTCCAGCCGGTTGGAGGCCGTCTCGTCGGGGCCGACGAGCCGGAAGTCGCGCCGGTCGGCGGTGACCCGCATGACGTCCTTCAGGTACTCGCCGAGAACACGGGTGGGTTCGTGCAGCACGGCGCCTGGCTTGTCGACTTCGACGGCGTAGGACTCCAGCGGCGGAAGGGGGAGTTCGCGCACCAGCAGTCCGCCGTTGGCGTGCGGCGTGGCGCCGAGGCGGCGGTCGCCGTCGGGGACGCAGGCGAGGACGTCCGGGGCCGGCCGGCCGTCGGCGTCGAAGAGCTCCTCGGGGCGGTAGGACCTCAGCCACTCCTCCAGCTGCCGCAGGTGGTCGGGGTTGTCGCGGACGGCGGCCAGCGGGACCTGGTGGGAGCGCCAGGTGCCGGACACGGGCAGGCCGTCGACCTCGGCCGGGCCGGTCCAGCCCTTGGGGGTGCGCAGCACGATCACCGGCCAGCGGGGGCGTTCGGCGGCGCCGTCCTCGCGGGCGGCGCGCTGGATCCCGGCGATGCGGTCCAGGGCGCTGTCCGTGGCCCGGGCCATCGCGTGGTGGACGGCGACCGGGTCGTCGCCGGTGACGTGGATCGGGTCGTGGCCGTAGCCCCGGAGAAGCTCGTCGAGCTCGGGTTCGGGGAGCCGGGCGAGCAACGCCGGATTGGCGATCTTGTAGCCGTTGAGGTGCAGGATCGGCAGGACGGCGCCGTCGTGCACGGGGTCCAGGAACTTGTTGGAGTGCCAGGACGCGGCCAGCGGTCCGGTCTCCGCCTCGCCGTCGCCGATGACGCAGGCGACGAGCAGGCCGGGGTTGTCCAGGGCGGCCCCGTAGGCGTGCGACAGCGCGTAGCCGAGCTCGCCGCCCTCGTGGATAGAGCCCGGTGTCTCGGGTGCGACGTGGCTCGGCACGCCGCCGGGGAACGAGAACTGCCTGAAGAGCCGCGCCATGCCCGCCGCGTCCCGGGTGACGTCCGGGTAGGTCCGGGTGTAGGAACCCTCCAGCCAGGAGTTGGCCACGACCGCGGGTCCGCCGTGGCCGGGGCCCCAGACGCACAGGGCGTCGAGGTCCCGGGCCTTGATGACGCGGTTGAGGTGGGTGTGGACGAGGTTGAGGCCAGGGGCCGTGCCCCAGTGGCCCAGCAGCCGCGGCTTGACGTGCTCCGGGCGCAACGGCTCGGTCAGCAGCGGGTTCGCCATGAGGTAGATCTGGCCGGCGGACAGGTAGTTCGCGGCGCGCCAGTGGGCGTCCAGCGTCCTCAGCTCGTCGTCCGCGAGCGCGGCGGGATGGGGGTCCCCCCGGCCGGAGGCTGGGGGAGGGGCGGTCGCCTGCTGGGGTTCGACGGACATCAGGGGTTCCCTTCCGGGTCGGGGACGGGGCGGGCGGGACCGGCCGGTCGGTACCTCCTCACCTTCCTCCCGCCGCCGGGTACCCCGTAGGGCCGGGCGGGCCATATGGCGCAGTACTTCGGCCATGAAGTGGGCCGGACGTGGCCGATCGCGCCATGAGGGGCTGACGGGGCGAAGGACGGTCGGCCTACTGGAAGGCGCAGCCGGGCGGATTGGGGGGACTTTTCGGGTGCCGGCCCTGGAACCCGTAGGTCGAACCCCCGCCGAGACGCGGTACGGAGGTCTCTTGGTGCGGCGCCGACGGGCAGCGGCGGTGGTCCTGCTCGCCTCGATCCTGTTGCTGCATCTCTTCGCCCCGGGAATCGCACCGGAGGTGGGCCCGGCGGTGCAGAGCGCGGTGGCTGCGGACACGGGCGTACCCGGCGAGGCGGCGGCCGGACGGTTCCCCACGCATGCCGCGGGTCGGAGCGCCGCGGCGTTGCAGACGTTTCGCTGCTGAGTACGGCAGTACCGATCAGGGCCTGCGCCGTGCGGCCTGCGTGCTGTCCGTGCCGCGACGCGGTGACGAGCAGGCCTTCGTGGCTGATATGTCCATGACATGATAGGGATGCTGGAGGCCGCGGCGGCGGACGGGATCACCACGGTCGACCTGGGCAGCGGCCGGGCCGCTACAAGGAGTCGCTCAAGACCCGTGACCTGCGGGTGCACGAGGGTGCGGTGGTGCGTCCGGTGCCGGGCGGCGCCGTGCACTGGCTGGGCCGGGAGCCGGCGCGGGCCGCTACGTCCGCAACCGGCCCCGGCTGGCGGGCGCGGCCGCGCGGGCGCTGGAGGAGGTGGGGCGGTTGCGGGAGCGGTGACCGCCGTTGGACCACGGCCCGCCATTGGTCCACCTGCCGGCCGTTCGTTCACTGCCCGACGTTGGTTCACTGCCGGCAGTCGGCCCGCGGGGTGCCCTCGGTCCGCCGGGCGCCGCAGGTCGCCAGGCTGCACCATCTGCGGCGCGCCCGCTCGCGTCGAGGAACAGCCAGCCGCAGTCCGCGCTGGGGCAGCGGCGGATCGTGAAGCGCTGGGGATCGGCGAGGAGTTCGCCCGCGCTGCGGGCCACCGCGCACAGGGGCTGCCGCAGACCGGCGGAGGGGGACGGCTGCCAGCGGCCCAGGCCGTCCTCGCCCCGAACGGACCGAGCAACTGGAACTCCATGGCTGCCCAGCAGCCTAACGGGGCGAAGTCCCGGCGTGGTGAGGGTTTGGTCAGCGGCCGGGACGAGACTGCCGTACGCCTCTTGGGCGAACCCTCTTGTCCCCTCCGACCGGGAGAGACTCATGCGACGAACCGTTCTCGCCCCGCTGGCCCTTGCCGCCGTGCTCGTGGCAGCACACCCCGCGTCCGCGGAAACCGGCGCCCGCACTGGCTGGGAACCGGCGCCGTCCGCGCCGTGGGACGCCGACGCCGGCCTGCGGTGCGACTTCCCCGTGCACGGCGAGCCCGTAGTCGACGAGGTGGTGCGGCGCGTCCTGGACACCCGTCCCGACGGCTCCCCGAAGCGGGTGGCGTACAAGGGCGATCTCGTCGTACGCGTCACGAACACCGGCACCGGCGCCTCCTACGACGCCGACGCGAGCGGCTCGGCCCTCGTCGAGTACCGCACCGACGGCTCCCAGTTCTGGACCGTGCACGGCCCCGTCCTGGTCGGTGTCGGTCCCGGCCTGGGCAGCCTGCCCCGCGGCCTGTACATCGTCGACGGTCTCTACACGATGAACATCGCCTCCGACGGGTACAAGACCGTGAACCTGCTCCACGGTACGACCGACGACCTCTGCGCCCGCATCGACTGACCGGCCCCGCGAGGCACGCCGGGAGGTCCGCACAGGTGACCGCCACCGTTCCCAAGGTCGATACTGCGGGAGAGCCGTTGTCACCAGGAGGTCCTCATGAAGATGCTCATCAACGTCCCCGAGACCGTGGTCGCGGACGCGCTACGTGGCCTGGCGGCCGCCCATCCCGAGCTGTCCGTGGACGTGGAGAACCGCGTGATCGTACGGCGGGACGCACCCGTGGCCGGGAAGGTCGCCCTGGTCTCCGGCGGGGGCTCGGGGCACGAGCCGCTGCACGGCGGTTTCGTCGGCCCCGGCATGCTGTCGGCCGCCTGTCCCGGCGAGGTGTTCACGTCGCCGGTGCCCGACCAGATGGTGCGGGCGGCCGCCGCCGTGGACAGCGGGACCGGTGTGCTGTTCATCGTGAAGAACTACACCGGTGACGTGCTCAACTTCGACATGGCCGCCGAACTGGCCGAGGACGAGGGCATTCAGATCGCCAAGGTGCTGGTCGACGATGACGTGGCAGTCACCGACAGCCTCTACACCGCGGGGCGGCGCGGCACCGGCGCGACCCTGTTCGTGGAGAAGATCGCGGGCGCGGCGGCGGACGAGGGGCAGCCGCTGGAGCGGGTGGAGGCCGTCGGGCGGCAGGTGAACGAGAACTCCCGCAGCTTCGGCGTCGCGCTGAGCGCGTGCACGACGCCGGCCAAGGGCAGCCCCACGTTCGAGCTGCCGCCGGGCGAGCTGGAGCTGGGCATCGGCATCCACGGCGAGCCGGGCCGGGAGCGGCGGCCGATGATGACCTCCGGGGAGATCGCCGACGTCGCCGTGGACGCGGTCCTGGCGGACCTCTCCCCGCGCAATCCCGTCCTGGTCCTGGTCAACGGCATGGGCGCGACGCCGCTGCTGGAGCTGTACGGCTTCAACGCCGAGGTGCAGCGGGTGCTCGCCGCGCGCGGTGTCGCCGTCGCCCGCACGCTCGTCGGCAACTACGTGACGTCACTCGACATGGCGGGCGCCTCGGTCACCCTGTGCCAGGTCGACGAGGAACTGCTGCGGCTGTGGGACGCGCCGGTGAAGACGCCGGGGCTGCGCTGGGGCATGTGACGCGCACCGGGGTAACCGATCACCGGTGAGCGCGACCCGCTCGGTGACCACACCGCACCTACCAGGCAAGGAGATCCAGTGCTCGACGCCGACTTCTTCCGCCGTTGGATGACGGCGACCGCCGCGTCCGTCGACCGCGAGGCGGAACGGCTCACCGCCCTCGACTCGCCCATCGGGGACGCCGACCACGGCAGCAATCTGCAGCGCGGGTTCACGGCCGTGAGGGCCGCGCTGGAGAAGGAGGCCCCCGGAACACCGGGTGCGGTACTGATCCTGGCAGGCCGTCAGCTCATCTCGACCGTCGGCGGCGCCTCGGGGCCCCTGTACGGGACGCTGCTGCGCCGCACCGGCAAGGCGCTCGGGGACGCCGCCGAGGTCGGTGCGGAGCAGTTGGCCGAGGCGCTGCGGGCGGGTGTGCAGGCGGTGATGACGCTCGGCGGTGCCGCGCCGGGCGACAAGACCATGGTGGACGCGCTGCTGCCCGCCGTGGAGGCGCTCTCCGACTCGTTCGCGGCGGCGCGGGCGGCGGCCGAGGAGGGAGCCCTGGCGACGACGCCGTTGCAGGCCCGCAAGGGCAGGGCGAGCTATCTCGGGGAGCGCAGTATCGGGCACCAGGACCCGGGTGCCACCTCGGCGGCGCTGCTCATCGCCGCTCTCGTGGAGGCCGGCGGTGAGTGACGAGAAGCTGGTCGGGATCGTGCTGGTGTCGCACAGCGCGGAGGTGGCGGCGTCGGTGGCCGCGCTCGCGAAGGGGCTCGCGGGCGGGGCGGCCGGGGTGCCCGTCGCGCCGGCAGGCGGCACCGAGAGCGGTGGGCTCGGCACCAGCGCGGAGCTGATCGCCGCCGGCGCCGCGTCCGTCGACCGCGGTGCCGGGGTCGCCGTGCTGACCGACCTGGGCAGTGCGGTGCTCACCGTGAAGGCCCTGCTCGCGGAGGGCGACGAACTCCCCGACGGCACGCGCCTGGTGGACGCCCCGTTCGTCGAGGGCGCGGTGGCCGCGGTCGTCACGGCTTCGACGGGAGCGGACCTGGCGGCGGTGGCCGCGGCAGCCGAGGAGGCGTACACGTACCGGAAGGTGTGAGGCTGACGGTTGGCCCGGGGGGACGCTCGGCCAAGGGTTGACGGCAAACGGCCGTTGGTGAGCGCGCGCCCCGTCAACGACTGTGGGCAAACGGCCGTTGGCGAAGCTCCCGTCCGGTGTGTCAACGAACTCCCGACAGGAGCCGGGGACCTGAGTCCGTGTCGGACTCCGGTCACCCGGCCACCCGCGTCGGCGCGGCATCAGCGACGACAGCGGCCCGCGCCACAGGCATGAACTCGCCATCTATCATGGGAAGTTCAGCCGTAAGGAGCTTCAGCACACGTAACGCCCCCGGCTCCTCACCAACGAACCCGGACGGCTGCCGCTCCAGATCCAGCTGCTGCTCGTGGAGCTCGGCGCGGCGCACGTCGATGTCGCGGAGTCGCTGTTCGCGGCCACCGGCCGGCACTGCTGCGCGCCTTCGCCCGGCCTCGGCATCAAGGTGACGCTGGTCGAGCCCGGCGTCTACGCCACCGACTGGGCGGACCCGTCGGTCCGGGCGCAGGGCGAGCAGGCCGCCTGGCCGAGAAGGGCCGGCCGTACCCGCGCGGGAAGCGCCATCCACAGCGGCGGTCCGCCCTGCGCCCGGAGGGCGGGCGGGGCGGACAGGTCAGGCCTCGGAGCCCTCCGCGCCGCGCTGTCCGATCATCTCGATCAGCTCGTCGGCGCTCGCCCGGGTGTGGCGTTCCACCTCGGCCTCGATGGTCCGGGGGTCGCCGCCGAGAATGGCGTCGATCAGCCGTTCGTGGACGTGCAGGGCCCGGTCGGGGTCGGACCGGGTGCTCTCGTCGACGGTGATGGCGAGGTTGATCTGTGCTTCCACGGTGGGCCAGATCCGCTTCAGCATGACGTTGTCGGAAGCGTCCCAGATGGTGCGGTGCAGGGCGATGTGGGCCTGATGGAGGCGCGCAGCGTCCTGCACCCGGTGCGCGGCCCGGTACTCCTGCCAGGCAGCCTCCAGTTTCGCCCGTCGCGAGCCGTCGGAGTCGTCGGCCAGCGCCTTCGCCGCGAGAGTCTCCAGGGCGACACGGACGGCCGCGGTGTCCACGATGAACTTCTCGTCGATCGACGTGACGACGACTCCGCGATAGGGCTGCTGTTCGAGGAGCCCTTCGTGGATCAGCTGGTAGATGGCTTCGCGTAGGGTCGGACGGCTGACGCCCAACTGCTGAGCGATGTGGACCTCACGCACGCGCTGGCCGGCCTTCAGCTCCCCGGCCATGATCGCCCGGCGGAGTTCGTCCACCACCGCGTCCCGGCGCGTCTGAGTGCTGACCGGCCTCGGACCGGCGGCCTGGGCGGCGTACTCGCTCATGAAACCTCCGCAGATTGTCAGACGCATTCTAGAAGGGATGGGAGCGGCCGGAAGGCACCGCAAGCGTCCGATGGACACGAGACCCGCGATGCCGTCGTCCCTCCGCACCGTTCCGGCGGAAGGGACGACGAGCACCCGGCCCGGTCAGAAGCGGATGGCGTCGATGAACGCCCGTAGCCCGGGTGTACGAGGGTTGGTGAACGCCTCGCTGGGCAGGGCGTCCTCCTTGATCACACCGTCCTCGAAGTAGCAGAGGCGGTCGGCGGCCTTGGAGGCGAACGCCATGTCGTGGGTGACGATGACGCAGGCGATGCCTTCCTCCTGCTTCAGCTTGGTCAGCACGCCCAGGACCTCGGCGGCGACCGGCGGGTCGAGTGCGGAGGTGATCTCGTCGCACAGCAGCAGGCGCGGGCGCATCATCAGGGCGCGTGCGATCGCCACGCGCTGACGCTCGCCTCCGGACAGCTGGGTGCAGCGGCTGCGCAGGTGCTGGGCCATGCCGACCTCGGTCAGAGCGCGTTCGGCGCGCTCCAGCAGCTGCGCCTTGCTCTCGCCCAGGACCCGCCGCGGGGCGATGGTGAGGTTGTCCAGGACGTTCATGTGGGGCCACAGGGTGTAGCTCTGGAAGATCATTCCGATCTGGCCCCGGAGCTCCTTCCATGCCTCGGTGTACTCGCCGTCCTGCACCACGCATTGGCCGTCGAGGTGGATGTCGCCGGCGTCCGGCTCTTCCAGACCGGCGATGACCCGCAGCAGGGTGCTCTTCCCGGAGCCGCTCTTGCCGATGAGCACGGCGATCTCGCCGCTGCCGATGCGGAAGTCGGCTTCCTTGAGGACCTGGCGTCCGTGGAAGGACTTGCTGACGCCTCGGGTGCGCAGGAACGCGGTGTCGGGGGGCTGTCCGCCGTCCTGGACGCCGGTGGTGGCCGCGTCGACGGGCGTGCCCTTGCTCAGGGCCGAGGGGTTGGTTTCCTGCGTCGCCATCAGGCACCTTCCGGTTGGAACTTCACGCTGGAGGGGTTCGCCGCGACGGGCGGCCGGTAGCCGGGCCGCAGCCGGCCGAGCGTGCCGCGCAGCCCGGACGAGGGCGGCGGAGCGCCCCGCGAGCCGGAGGTGATCATGCGCCGCTCGATGTAGCTGGTGAACAGCGTCGCGGGGAAGGCGATGGCGAAGTACAGCAGGGCGACCAGGGTGAAGATCTCCATGGGCCGGTAGGTCTGGCTGGAGAGGATGTTGCCCTGGAACGTCAGGTCCGGGCTGCCCAGAGCGGACACCAGGGAGGTGTCCTTGAACATGCTCACGTTCAGCGACAGGATCGTGGGGATCTGCTGGCGGAAGGCCTGCGGCACGATGATGTGCCGCAGGATCTGCACCCTTCCCATCCGCAGCATCCGGGCCGCCTCGATCTGTTCGACGGGGATCGACTGCATGCCGGCGCGATAGGTCTCGGCCATGAAGGCGGTCAGATGCGCGGTGAGCGCCATGATGATCGAGAGCTTCGCGGGGAAGGTCATATCGAGCAGGGCCGGCAGGGCATAGAACACCCACAACAGCTGGACCAGCAGCGGTGTGCAGCGGAACGCCTCGATGTAGAGCTGGGCGGGCCACCAGATGACTTCGATCTTCGACATCCGCGCCACGGCGACCGGGAATGCCAGGACACTGCTGGCCGCGATCACGATGGCCGAGATTTCCAGGGTCAGCCTCAGGCCGTCCAGGAGGGTGGGCAGCGCGGGACCGATGACGCTCAGGTCCGGCGTGTAGGCGAGATACATCGCGGTCTACCTTCGTCAGACGGGAAGCGGCGGTCAGGGCTTGATCTGGAGATCGCTCAGCGCGTCCACGTCGCGGTAGCCGGCCTGGGCGAAGGCACGCTCGATCTCACCGCTGGCCACGGAGTTGTCGACCGCGACGTTGAAGATCTCCATGGAGCGGGCGTCGATTCCTGCGGGGACGCCGTAGGCCACGTGGTGCACGAAGATCGCCGGGTCGGGGACGACGATGCCCACGGACTTGTCCTTGTTCGCCATGTCCACGGCGGTGCCCAGGTCGGTGAAGACCGCCACGGCCCGGCCGGCCTTCACCCCGCTGAGCGCGTTCTGGAAGGTGTCCACCCGCAGTTCCTTCGCCTTGACCTTCTGCAGCGCCGTATCCAGCTGCTCCAGGGTGCGTGAGAGCGCGGGCGGGCGGCGGCAACCTGCGCCACGACATCACCGACCCGGCACAGATCACGGAACTGTACGACCGGGCAGGCCGGGTGGACGCGGTCGTCAGCACCGCCGGCACGCCCGAGGACCAGCACGGCTCCTGCACCCTGATCACCGGCATCCTGACCCGCGAGCCGATCCCCACCGGCAGCGCGGCTTCCATGGCCAACGGCGCGCTGGAGGCGTTCGTGCGGGCCGCCATGGAAAACGCCCCGCAGCGCATCAACGCGGTCAGCCCCACGGTCTTCACCGAGAGCCTCGGTATGTACGTATACAGGCCGCCTCCGCAGTTCAGGGCTCCGGTGCCAGCGGGGCACCTGCTGCGCATGCAGCTACGCGCGTGCACGCGGCCTCAGAAATGCACCCCTCGTGGCGACAGGAGCAAGCTCATTTACAGGAAGTTCACCCCGCCTATTGACTGCACGGGATGGCGTGCCTAGCGTCTCCTCCACGCCGAAGATTGTTTGACAATCTGCACCGGGGGGAGGTTGTCGTCCCCACTGCAAAAGGCGCCCGGCGCGCCCTGTCAGGAGGTACTCGACTCCATGCGGACCATTGTTGTGGGCGCCGGTGCCGTCGGCCTGGCCAGTGCCTACCGGCTGGCCAGGAGCGGCTGTGAGGTGGTGGTACTGGACGCCCGGCGCGCGGGCTCCGCCGCCAGCCACGGCAACGCAGCCAAGATCGCACTCGCGGAGAGCGGTCCGGTGCCGGCCCCGGGAGTCATCCTGCAGGGCCTGAAGTGGATGCTGAAGCCGGACAGCCCGCTGTACGTCAAGCCCTCGCTCGCCCCGGGCTTCCTGAAGTTCATGCTGACCATGGCCCGGCACTGCACCGCCCGCGACTTCCGCCAGGTTCTGGAGACCACCCTGCGCCTGGCCGAGGGCACCATGGACCTGCTCGACAACTGGACCCGGGACGGCATCGCCTTCGAGATGCACAAGGCCGGTGTCCTGCTGGCCTTCGAGACCCGGGAGAGATACGAGGAGCAGTGCGCCTCCCTCGACGTCTTCGAGCGCTTCGGCATGGTTCCCGAGCACCTGCACGAGGACGCCGTCCAGGCCCGCGAACCGGCGCTGAACAGCCGGACCCGCCACGGCCTGTACTTCCCCGACGACCGGCAGGTCGAACCGGACTCCCTCACCCAGGGCCTGCTCAAGCGCTGTCAGGAACTGGGCGTGGAGATCCACGAGCACACACCGGTCCGCCGCTTCCTCCGCCAGGGTGACACCGTCACCGGCGTGCTGACCGACAAGGGCGAGATCACCGGCGACACGCTTCTCCTGGCGGCCGGCGTGTGGACCGGCCGCCTGTCCCGCGAACTGGGCGCCCCGCTGCCCATCCGCCCCGGCAAGGGCTACAGCGTCGACTACTCCCCCGCCCCCGTACGGCTGCGTACCTCCCTCACCCTGGAGGACGCCCGGGTCGCGGTGACCCCGCTGAACGGGTTCCTGCGCCTCGCCGGCACGATGGAGTTCGGCGGCCTGGAGGAGAACGTCAATCCCCGGCGCGTCGCCGCCATCAGGCAGGCCGCGGCCGACGCCTTCACCGGCTGGGGCAACCCCCGGGGAGAGGCCAGCCCCTGGGCGGGCCTGCGGCCCATGACCCCGGACGGCCTGCCGGTCATCGGCCGGCTCCACCCGCTGCCCAACGTCTACGTCGCCTCCGGCCACGGCATGCTGGGTCTCACCCTGGCCCCCGCGACCGCCGAGATCATCACCGAGGCCATCACCCGGCAGCGCCTGCCCACCGTCGCCGAGGCGGTCTCCCCGCTCCGCTTCACCCGCAGGTGACCCTCACCCGCTCTTCTCTCGTTTCCACCCCCCGTTCGACTTCAGGAGATCTCCCATGAGTGCCCCGCAGCTCACCGGCATCCTCGGCGCCGTCGTCACCCCGCTGACCGCCGACGGCTCCGCTGTCGATGCCGCGGGCGTCAAGCGCCAGGCCGACCACATCATCTCCGGCGGCATCCACGGTCTCGTCCCCGGCGGCAGCACCGGCGAGTTCACCACGCTGACCCTGGACGAGCGCAAGCAGGCCACCGAGTTGTACGTCGAGGCCGCCGCCGGACGCGTCCCGGTGGTCGCCGGGACCGGCGCGCTGAGCGCGGCCGAGACGGTGGAGCTGAGCGTCCACGCCGAGAAGGCCGGTGCCGCCGCCGTGATGATCGTGCCGCCGTTCTACGACGCCCCGTCCTTCGAGGAGCTTCTCGGCTTCTTCGGCACGGTGTCGGACGCGATCGACGTCCCGATCATGTACTACAACATCCCCTCCGCGACCGGTGTGCAGCTCAGCCCCGAGGAGCTGGCGCAGCTGGCCCGCGAGACGGCGGTGACCTCCTACAAGGACACCGGCGGCGACTTCGCCTGGCTCTCCGCCGTCCAGCAGCAGCACGCGCAGGACATCACCACCCTCAACGGCTGGGACACCCTCACCTTCGCCGCGCTGGCCAGCGGCGCGAAGGCCGGCGTGTGGGGTACCGCCAGCGTGATCCCCCGGCTGTGCGCCGACCTGTACGACGCCCTCGCCGTCCGCGCCGACCTGCACGCCGCGCGCGAGCTGTGGGCGAAGATCTTCCCGATCTGCCGGTTCCTGGAGTCCCACAACTACGCCTGCGGCATCAAGACCGGCGTCGACCTCGTCGGCGTGAGCGCCGGCCCCACGCGCGCCCCCGTCCTGCCGCTCGCCCCGGAGTACCGCGAGGAGCTGCGCACCCTGCTGGCCGCAGCCGGGGTGAAGACCACCGACGACCGGCTGGCCGCGTGATGGCCAAGCGGCATCGCCGCATCCACGCGATCGACGTCCACGCGGAGGGCGAACCGGGACGCGTGCTGATCGGCAGCCACCTGCACGTCAAGGGCGCCACCATGGCCGAACGGCTGCGGTACTGCGAGAAGCACCTCGACGCCCTGCGCGAACTCCTGCTGCGCGAGCCGCGCGGCTACCCGGCCCTGTGCGGCGCCCTGGTACTGCCTCCGGCCGATCCGTCCGCCGACTTCGGAGTGATCGTGCTGGAACAGGGCGGCTTCCGCCCGATGTCCGGATCCAACCTGATCTGCGCCGTCACCGCCCTCGTGGAGACGGGCGCGGTGCCGGTGACCGAGCCGGTCACGGAACTCACCGTGGACACCGCGGTCGGCCTCGTCCGGGTCCGCGTCGACGTCGAAGGGGGCAAGGCCACCCGGGTCACCTTCGCCAACGTGCCCGCCTTCGCGGTCGCCCTGGACCACGTCCTGGAGCTGCCCGAGTACGGGTCCGTGCCGGTGGACGTCGTCTTCGGCGGGCAGTTCTTCGTCCAGGCGCGCGCCGCCGACCTGGGCATCCCCCTGGAGGCCTCCGCCGCCAAGGAGATCGTCCGCGCCGGAGCGGTGCTGCGCACCGTCGCCCAGCAGCAGGTGCCGGTCAGCCACCCGCTCAACCCCGGCATCAACCAGATCTCCCTGACGATGATCCACGGCCCCTCGCCGACGCCGGGCGCCTCCGGCCGCAACGCGGTCGTCCTGCCGAACGGCCACGTGGACCTGGCGGACCCGGTGACCTGGACCGGCACGCTGGACCGCTCCCCGTGCGGCACCGGCACCTGCGGCCGCATGGCCGCCCTGCACGCTCGCGGCGAGCTCCCCCTGAACACACCGTTCGTCCATGAGTCGATCATCGGAACCACCTTCACGGGCACGCTCCAGGACACCACCCGGATCGGCCCCCACGAAGCCGTGGAGCCGACGATCAGCGGACGCGGCTGGATCACCGCGTTCAGCCAGTACGTCCTGGACGAGACCGACCCCTTCCCGCACGGCTACACGCTCGGCGACCTGTGGGGCGCCACCGAACAGGAGCGCTGATGGAGAGCACCGGAACGCAGTTCATCGCGGGCAAGCGCCGCTCCGGCACGTCCGGCGAGCAGTACTCGGTGACCAACCCGGCCACCGGAGAGGTCCTGGCCACCGACACCCTGGCAGGACCGGAGGACGTGCACGAGGCGGTCGCCGCCGCCCGCACCGCCTTCGCCGCATGGTCGCGCACCACCCCCGTCGAGCGCTCCGAAGCCATGCTGCGCTGGGCCGACATCCTCCAACAGCGCAGCGAGGAGTTCGCCCGCACCGAGAGCCGGATCGGCGGCAAGCCGATCAGGCTGAGCAGCGGCTTCGACATCCCCGGCACCATCGACAACGTCCGCTTCTTCGCCGGCGCGGCCCGCAACCTGGAAGGGCGCGCCTCGGCGGAGTACTCCGGCGAGCACACCTCCACCATCCGCCGCGAACCCATCGGCGTGATCGGCTCCATCGCCCCCTGGAACTACCCCCTCCAGATGGCGGCCTGGAAGGTGCTGCCCGCCGTCGCCGCCGGCAACACCGTGGTGCTCAAGCCGTCCGAGCTCACCCCGCTGACCTCGGTGATGTTCGCCGAGGCGGCGCAGGAGGCCGGGATCCCCGACGGCGTGATCAACATCGTCACCGGCAGCGGACCCGTCGCCGGGCAGGCTCTGGTCTCCCACCCCGACGTCGCCATGGTCTCGTTCACCGGCTCCACTGCGGTCGGCCGCCAGATCGCCGCGCAGGCGGCGGGGATGGTCAAGCGTGTCCACCTCGAACTCGGCGGCAAGGCGCCCTTCGTCGTCTTCGACGACGCCGACCTGGAGGCCGCCGCCCGCGGCGCCGTGGCCGGGGCCCTCATCAACGCCGGCCAGGACTGCACGGCCGCCACCCGCGCCTACGTCCAGCGCCCCCTGTACGAGGCGTTCGTCGAGCGGGTGGCCGCGCTCATGGACGGCGTACGACTGGGGCCGGTCGACGACCCCGACACCGACATGGGCTCCCTGATCTCCTTCCAGCAGCGCGACAAGGTCGCCGCCATGGTCGAGGACGCCCGCCGGGCCGGGGCCACGATCGTGCGCGGCGGGCGGATCCCCGACGGGCCGCTGGGCCGGGCCGCCTACTACGAGCCCACCCTCATCACCGACGCCGCGCAGGACTGCGCCGTCGTCCAGCAGGAGATCTTCGGCCCGGTCCTCGTCTGCCTGCCCTTCGACACCGACGACGAGGCCATCCGGCTCGCCAACGACACCCCGTACGGGCTGGCCTCCTCGGCCTGGACCAGCAACGTCTTCCGCGCCGGGCGGGCGAGCCGCGAGATCCAGGCGGGCTGCGTCTGGATCAACGACCACATCCCGATCATCAGCGAGATGCCGCACGGCGGCTACAAGGCCTCCGGCTTCGGCAAGGACATGTCGGCGTACTCCTTCGACGAGTACACCAACGTCAAGCATGTCATGTCGGAGATCACCGGCGAGCGGCACAAGTCCTGGCACGACGTGGTTTTCACCGGCCGCTGACCCTGCCTCGCGGCGTTCCGCGAGAGGACGGGACGCCTCTCAGGAGACAAGGACGTCTCTTCACGCAGAGGGAACATGACATGGAAAAACTCCTCACCACCATCTACGACCTCATCTGGAACCCGCTGGTATACGTCACGCTCATCACCGGGTCCGTCTACACCATCGCCACGCGCGGTGTGCAGGTAAGACACCTGCCAGGAATGATCAAGTGTCTTTTCGGGCGTGCTGATTCGGACACGGGCACCTCCTCTTTCCAGGCATTCGCCATGGCGCTGGGAGGGCGGGTCGGCGTGGGCAACATCGCCGGCGTCGCCACCGCGATCTCCTTCGGCGGGCCCGGCGCGTTGTTCTGGATGATCGCCACTGCCGTTCTCACTGCTTCCAGCGCGTTCATCGAGGCCACGCTCGGCCAGATCTACAAGGTCAAGTCCGAAGGCGAGTACCGCGGCGGCATTCCCTGGTACATCGAGAAGGGCCTCGGTCTGAAGTGGCTCGCAGTCGCGGCAGCCGGCGTGGCGGTGCTGTGCTACGCCCTGCTGATCCCCGGCGTGCAGTCCTCGACCATCGTCACCTCGATGGACGCCGCCTTCGGCATTCCGACGTGGCTGACCGGGCTGGTCGTGGTCGCCATTCTCGGGCTTGTGGTGTTCGGCGGCACGAAGCGCATCGCCGCGTTCTCCGAGAAGGTCGTGCCGTTCATGGCCGCCTGCTACGTGTTGCTCGCCATCGTCGTCCTGATCGCCAACTTCGGGGAGATCCCGGGGGTCGTGCGGATGGTCATGGGCTCCGCGTTCGGAACCGACGCCGTCTTCGGCGGCATGATCGGCGCCGCGGTGTCCTGGGGCGTTCGACGCTCCCTCTACTCGAACGTCGCCGGTGTCGGCGAGGGCGGCTTCGCCGGTGCGGCGGCCTCGGTCTCCCACCCGGTCAAGCAGGGACTGGTCCAGTCGTTCTCCGTGTACATCGACACTCTTCTGGTCTGCACGGCGACCGGCGTGATGATCCTCTCGACCGGGGCGTACAACATCCTGCCCGAGGGGCGAGACGCACTCGTCGAGAACCTTCCGGGAGTGGAACCGGGGGCGGCCTTCACGCAGACCGCCATCGACACGGGCATTCCAGGGGCGGACTTCGGCGCCGGGTTCGTGGCCGTTGCGATCTTCTTCTTCGCCTTCACCTCACTCCTGTCGTACTTCTACTACGGCGTGACGAACATCGTGTACCTCACCGGCAGTTCCCGAGGTGTTCCGGCCCGCATCGTGCAGGCCGTGGTCCTGCTGTCGGCCTACCTCGGCACGGTGCGCAGCACCGAACGGGTGTGGCAGCTCGGTGACATCGGGTACGGGCTCATCGCCTGGTTCAACATGATCGCCATCGCCCTGCTCCTGCCGATAGCGCTTCGCGCCCTGCGGGACTACGAACGCCAGATGAAGGACGGGCTCGACCCGGTCTTCGACCCCGTCAAGGCCGGCATCAAGGGAGCCTCTTTCTGGGAGTCCGGCGATGCCCCCGCCCGACTGTCACGGTCGGACAGCGCAGAAGCGGTGTCCGGGTGAACGGGTGCCGACCCAGGCGGCTCCACCTTGACCGCAACTCGCTGCACCGGGCGAAGGCCGACGAGTCGTACCTGATCGGCGAGCGCGGGCACCCGGTGCGGGCGTACCTGTCGGTCGACGAGATGATCAGGGCCGCCCGCACAGCCGGTGCGGACGCGGTCTGCCCCGTGCAGCGCCGGCACCAAGAAAGTCGTCGAGATCGTCCCGGCGCCGAACCTGGACCCGCGGCTGCGGGAGCGGATCTGCGCCGACGCCGTCGCCGTCGCCCGCCACATCGGCTACGTGAACGCGGGCACGGTCGAGTTCCTGGTCGACGAGCGCGGCAACCACGTGTTCATCGAGATGAACCCCCAGATCCAGGTGGAGCACACGGTGACCGAGCAGGTCACCGACCGGGACCTGGTGATGGCGCAGCTGCGGATCGCATCGGGCGCCACCCTGCCCGAAGGGGCGTCCGTCGAGGCCGGGCAGACCGTCGCCACCATCGACGTCAGGCATCGGACCGTCAGGAAGCCCTTCCCCACAGAAAGCTGGTAGCCATGCGCTGGAACAAGACTGTCACCGTCGTCGACTGTCATGCCGAGGGCGAGAGTGGCCGGGTCGTCGTCGGCGGGGTCGTCGACATACCCGGAGAGACGGTGTTCGACAAGCGGACGTACGTTGCCACGCAGCAGGACGACCTGCGCCGCATGATCCTCTTCGAGCCGCGCGGCGCCGCGCACCACAACGCCAACGTACTCGTCCCCTCCCACCACCCCGAGGCGCAGATGGGGTACATCATCATGGAGTCGACGGAGTACCCGGCGATGTCCGGCTCGAACACCATGTGCGTCGCGACCGTGTTGCTGGAGACGGGCATCCTGCCGATGACCGAGCCGGTGACCAAGCTGGTCCTGGAGTCTCCGGCCGGGCTCATCCGCGTCGAGTGCGACTGCGCGGACGGCAAGGTGGTCCGCGTCCGCTTCGTCAACCAGCCGGCCTTCTGCTACTTCCTTCAGAAGCCGGTCAAGGTCGAGGGGCTCGGTGAGATCGCGGTCGACGTCGCGTACGGGGGGATGACGTACGTCCTGGTGGACGCCGAGCAGATCGGCGTCGAGCTGCATCCCTCCGAGGCGCGTACGCTGTGCGAACTCGGCCAGCGGATCAAGAAGGCCGCGGCCGAGCAGCTGACCGTGAGCCACCCGGACAACCCCGAGATCCCCGGCATCACCATCACCGAGTTCACCGGCCCGCTCCGCCGGGAGCAGGGCGTACTCACCTCCCGCAACGCGGTGATCGTCTCCCCCGGCCGGGTGGACCGCTCCCCGTGCGGCACCGGGACATCGGCGCGGCTCGCCACGATGCACGCGAAGGGACAGATCGAGCAGGGCGAGACGTTCGTCCACGAGTCCCTCATCGGGAGCAGGTTCGAGAGCTCGGTGCTGGACACCGCCAGGGTCGGCCCGTACGACGCGGTCGTTCCCACGGTCGCCGGGCAGGCCTGGATCACCGGGGTCTACCAGATGGGCATGGACCCGACCGATCCGTTCCCACGCGGCTTCACCGTCGCGGACACCTGGCTGCGGTCGATCGACCACCTCGGGTCTGTGCAGTCAGCCGCTGAATAGCCGACCGGGCAGCGCACCCTTGAAGCCCACCCCAGCGCCACCTGCCCTGCCCGATGCGCCTGCCGGGCATCGGCCGGACGAGGGAATCCGTCACCTGCCCGGTGGCAGCCGGAATGCGGGCCGGGCCGCGGGCGCGTTGGCTGCCCCTGAGGCGGCACGGGCACCTCCCGACCCTCGGCGGCGCAAGGGACGTACCGCCAACCGTGTCGTCGGAGGGCAGACCACATGCGCAACTCCCAGCCACTCCTCCGCTCGGCCCTGACCGGGGCGGCCGCCGCCGCGCTTCCGCTCGCCCTGGCCGCCGGGCCGGCCGCAGCAGGCCCGGGCATCTCGGTGAGCACCACCGGGTCCACCGTGTCGGTCACGACCAGCGCCTGCACGCAGATCAACGGCAGCTGGGGCACCGCCTCGCTGCTGAACAGCAGCCAGGCCAACTTCGCCCAGGGGCGTCAGGTGTCGCTGTCGGGGACGAGCGCCCTGCAGTCGGCCGCCTGGTCGAACGTCAGCCCGGGCACGTACACCGTCATCGTGATGTGCTCGAACAACCAGACCGCGGGCACCCAGTCCGTCATCGTCTCCCCCGCTTCCACCCCGACGATCTCCGCCACGGCCTCGGCGTCGCCGCGCGGTGTGATGGGCGGGGTCGGCGGGGCGGCCCGGGACTACGGCACCGTCACGCTCGTGGCGGGCGGCGCCCTGGTCGGGACCGGGATCGCCGCCACGGCCTGGTACCTGCGGCGCCGGAACCGGCCGTACCGGCTCTGAGCCGAGGGGCGAACGGCGGTCAGGTGCGCTCGTGTCCGTGGCCGGGCAGGTCGGCGAACTCCGTCAGGGCTCGCCGCAGCCACTGGGTCCAGAAGGTCTCGAGGTCGATGCCGGCCCGCAGCACCAGGTGCCGCAGCCGGTCCTCGGTGCCGTCCCGGCCGGGCGGGAAGTCGCGTTGCTCGATCTCCTCGTACTCGGCCAGCTGCTGCTCGTGCAGCCGCAGATGGCGGCGCAGGTCGGCCTCGAGGCCGTCGGTGCCGACCACGGCCGCCGCGCGCAGCCGCAGCAGCAGGGCGTCGCGGTGCGGCTTGGGGTCCTGGGAGGCGGCGGTCCAGCGGGCCAGTTCGGCGCGGCCGGCGGGCAGCACTTCGTAGCTCTTCTTCTGCCCGCGGGCCGGCTGCTCGGCGGGCAGCGCCCGGATCAGGCCGTTGGTCTCCAGTTTTCCCAGCTCGCGATAGATCTGCTGGTGCGTCGCGGACCAGAAGTAGCCGATCGACCGGTCGAACCGGCGGGTCAGCTCCAGCCCCGACGACGGCTTTTCGAGCAGGGCGACGAGGATCGCGTGCGGGAGTGACATGGAGTCATCCTAGGGACGCGGCGTACGGCCCTCAGTGCCTAAATTGTCGCCGCCAGCTCCGTGCCCTGCTTGATGGCGCGCTTGGCGTCCAGTTCGGCCGCGAGGTCGGCGCCACCGATGAGGTGCGCGGAGCAGCCCGCGGCGACCAGCTCGTCGTACAGGTCGCGGCACGGCTCCTGCCCGGTGCACAGCACGATGGTGTCCACCTCGAGGACCGTGCTCTCCTCGCCGACGGTGAGGTGCAGTCCGGCGTCGTCGATGCGGTCGTAGCGCACGCCCGGGACCATGGTGACCCCGCGGTGCTTGAGCTCGGTGCGGTGGATCCAGCCGGTGGTCTTGCCGAGCCCCGCGCCGACCTTGCTGGCCTTGCGCTGGAGCAGGTGGACGGTGCGCGGCGGGACGGGCCGCTCGGGGGCGGTCAGGCCGCCGGGCGTCCGGTGGTCCGTGTCCACGCCCCAGTGGCGGAAGTACGTCGCCGGGTTCTCGTGCGCCTTGTCGCCGCTGTCGGTGAGGTACTCGGCGACGTCGAAGCCGATGCCCCCCGCGCCGAGGACGGCGACCCGGTCGCCGACGGGGGCGCCGTCGCGCAGGACGTCGAGGTAGCCGAGGACGCTCGGGTGGTCGACGCCGGGGATGTCGGGGGTGCGGGGCGTGACGCCGGTGGCGACCACCACCTCGTCGTAGCCATCGACGTCCGCGGCCCGGACCCGGGTGTTCAGCTGTACGTCCACGCCGTGCTGGGCGAGTCGCGTACGGAAGTAGCGCAGTGTCTCGTCGAACTCCTGCTTGCCGGGGACCTTGCGGGCGATGTTGAGCTGGCCGCCGATCTCGGGCGCGGCGTCGAACAGCGTCACGTCGTGCCCGCGTTCGGCGGCGGAGACCGCACAGGCCAGACCGGCCGGTCCGGCACCGACGACCGCGACGCGCAAGCGCCGCCGGGTCGGGGACAGCACCAGTTCCGTCTCGTGGCAGGCGCGCGGGTTGACCAGGCAGCTGGTGATCTGCCCGCTGAAGGTGTGGTCGAGGCAGGCCTGGTTGCAGCCGATGCAGGTGTTGATGGCCTCGGGCCGCCCGGCCGCGGCCTTGGCGACGAAGTCGGGGTCGGCGAGCATCGGGCGGGCCATCGACACCATGTCGGCGCAGCCCTCGGCGAGCAACTCCTCGGCGAGTTCGGGGGTGTTGATGCGGTTGGTGGTCACGAGCGGCACGGCGACCTCGCCCATGAGCCGCCTGGTGACCCAGGTGTAGGCGCCCCGCGGCACGGAGGTGGCGATGGTGGGGATGCGGGCCTCGTGCCAGCCGATCCCGGTGTTGATGATCGTCGCCCCGGCGGCCTCGACGGCCTTGGCGAGCGTGACCACCTCGTCGAGCGTGGAGCCGCCGGGCACGAGGTCGAGCATGGACAGCCGGTAGACGACGATGAATTCCTCGCCGACCGCCTCGCGCACCCGCCGGACGATCTCGACGGGGAAGCGCATGCGGTTCTCGTAGGAGCCGCCCCAGCGGTCGGTGCGGTGGTTGGTCTGTGCGGCGATGAACTCGTTGATGAGGTAGCCCTCGGAGCCCATGATCTCGACGCCGTCGTATCCCGCCTGCCGGGCGAGGCGGGCGGCGCGGGCGTAGTCGTCGATCGTGCGCTCCACGTCGGCGTCGGTGAGCTCGCGCGGCGGGTACGGGCTGATGGGCGCCTGGAGAGGGCTGGGGGCGACCAGGTCGCGGTGGTAGGCGTACCGGCCGAAGTGCAGGATCTGCATCGCGATCCGGCCGCCCTCGCGGCGCACCGCCTCGGTGATGACCCGGTGCTGCCCGGCCTCCGCCTCGGTGGTGAGCTTGGCCCCGCCCTCGTACGGCCGGCCCTCCTCGTTGGGTGCGATGCCGCCGGTGACGATCAGCCCCACTCCCCCGCGGGCCCGGGCGGCGTAGAACTCCGCCATCCGCGCGAACCCGCCCTCGGCCTCCTCCAGGCCGACGTGCATGGAGCCCATCAGGACCCGGTTTGGCAGGGTGGTGAAGCCCAGGTCGAGGGGGCTCAGCAGGTAGGGGTAGCGGCTCATCGGGGCCTCCGTGCGCGGTGTCGTGTGTGTAGTTGTAGAACACGACCTCGCCTTTGTGCAACTAGTTGCACAAAGGCGAGGTGCACGTCACCTGGGAAGACCGGTCTCGTCAGCCGCGCGTGGCGGCTCCCTCCGGCCGGAACGCCCACCGCATCTCCGGCTCCATGAGCACCCGGAAGGCCCGCTGCACGGGCGGGCTGCACAGCAGCGTCATGACCGCCGCCGCGACCACGGCGGCCGTGACCGCGCCCACCGGCCGGTGCATCCACGCGGGGTCGTACCAGCCCCAGAACTTGGCACCCTGCGCGAGGAAGCCGTGCAGCAGATAGCCGTACAGCGTGCCCGCGCCCAGGGCGGTGCACCACATCCGGCGCCGGGGCACCCAGGCGAGGAAGCACGCGACCAGGGTGAGCGAACAGCCGAACATGGCCAGGGTCATGAGCGGCCCGTACCAGTCGGGGGCGGCCAGCTCCGCCGCGCTGTCGTTGTGGAAGAACCAGGCGAAGTTCATCCGCGGGACCGCCCAGTACGCGAAGACGAGAGCCGCGATGAAGACCGGCACGGCCAGCACGCGCACCGCGCGGCGGTGCAGCATCCGGAAGTGTTCCGGCCGCAGGCACAGGCCCAGGACGTAGTAGGGCAGGAACTGCAGGACGCGCTGCGGGTCGAGGTCGTCGCCGATCTCGGGCGAGAGGGTGGCCGCCATGGCGAGGGCGAGCGCGAGGGGCACCGGCCACCGCACCATGCGCCAGATCGGGGTGGTCAGCCGCCAGATGAACAGGGCCGCAAGAAACCACGTCAGGTACAGGGGATCCAGCAGGCTGATCGGGCGGTCCGGTTCGCCGTCGGTCCATCTGGTGTAGAGCGTGTACGCCGTCTCGAAGATGATGTACGGCACGGCGATCCCGGTGACCAGTCGGCGGATCCGCGGCCCGCTCGCGTCGAAGTTCCGGGAGAAGTAGCCGGAGATGACGATGAACGCCGGCATGTGGAAGGCGTAGACGAGCGTGTAGAACGCGGTGACGGTGCGGCTGCCGTCCCGCAGCGGCTCCCAGGCGTGCCCGACCGCCACCAGGACGACTGCCAGGTACTTGGCGTTGTCGAAGAACGCGTCGCGCTGCCCGCCCGGCTGCCGTACGGCCGCGGAGGGCCGGTCCTGCTGCTTCGGAGTCGCCGCGTCCACCGAATGCGCGGTGTCAGCCACCGGGCCTCCCGATGCATTGTGGGACTGCTGTGCCTCCCCTGCTTTCCGGGGCCGCCGTGACTCTTCTTGCGTTCGTTACATGAGTGACATCAGAGCAGAACATCCTCCGCACCCTAGGCACTTCACCTGGCCCGATCCAACCGTGCAGCGTACGGACGGCGTATCACAGCGGCGTGGCGGCGTGCAGGATGAGGACCATCGTCACGGCGGAGTTCGCGGACGACATCGCCGACACGGCCGTGCCCGCGGCCGCGCCCCAGAGCGCCAGCCCCACCGAGGTGAACACCGGCGGCCACGCGCGCACCGCGGGAGCCGGGCCGAGCAAGGCCGCCACCCGGCGCGGCACCGGTCCCGGCGCCGCGAGACCGGCGAGGGTGGGGGCCGGGGTGCCGCGGGACACCAGGGCGGCCTTGCCGATGGCCGACGCGACCGTGCGGCGGCTGCCGACCGCCCGGGCCGCTTCCTCGTCCGCCCACCGCTCCGACGTGTACGACACCGCGGTGCGCAGCGGCCGCAGGAACGGGTTGGCGCGCGCGGCCAGTTGCGCGGTGAGCAGGTGGCGGTGGTGCCGGGCGGCAAGGTGCGCCCGCTCGTGGGCGAACAGCGCCCGCCGCTCGGCCGGTTCGAGACGGGCCAGCAGGGCCGTACTCACCACGACTCGGTCACGCCGGCCGCCGGGCAGCGCGTACGCGTACGGCACGTCGTCGGGCAGGACGGCTGCCTGAGTCACCGGCAGCCCGGCCAGCGCGCGGTGAGCGCTGCGACGTACCCGCCCGTGGCGCCACAGGGTCCGGCCGCAGGCGGCGACCACGAGGCACAGCGCGGGGATGGCCGCCTTGCCGGCGACCTCGTCGTACGGGACCGCCGCGCGCACCTCCGGGTCCGACCAGCCGTCGGGCAGGGGGTTGCCGGGCAGCTGGGCGGTGCCGACGACCATCGCCAGACCGAGGCACACCGTGCTGCACGTCGCCATCACCGCGGCCACGCCGGTCAGCAGCCGGGTGGCGCTGCGCGGATGCAGACGGTGCTCGGCGAGACGGGCGATGGGCCAGGCGCTCAACGGCAGCACCAGCGGAAGGAAGACGAACATCCCCATGCGGCTTCAGCCTTCCCCCTCGCCGCGCGGCTGGTCCAGCAGTTCGCGCAGCAGCCGCTCGTCGTCCGGGCCGAGGCCGGTGACGAAGCTGGCCAGCACCGCCTCGCGGTCGCTCTCGGCGGCGTCGAGCACCTTGCGCATCTTGTGCGCGGCCAGGCCCGCCTGGTCCGAGGCGGGCGTCCAGGCGAAGGACCGGCCGGACCGCTCCCGGGTGACCGCGCCCTTGGCCAGCAGCCGGGTCAGGATCGTGATCACGGTCGTATAGGCGAGGTCTCCGCCGACGCGCTCCTGCACCCAGCCGGCCGTCGCCGGGCCGTCCGCCTCCCGCAGCGCCGTCAGGACCAGCGCCTCCAGCTCGCCCTGCCCCCGCCGCCGGGGACGCTGCCGGTGACCGGTCACGCTCTGTCTCCCTTCCGCCGCTCCGCCGCCGTTTCCCGAGCGGACATCGTATAGACGCCCGGGCGCACCGCCCGTAGCGCTCCTCTACAGGATCGTAGAGGGAAGGCTGGCCAGCTTCCTCTACAGTCCTGTAGATTCTGTGTCCGGGGCCCGGCCCGCGGGCCTCCATCGCACCTGCCGAGAAGGAGCACACAGTGGGAGTTTCCCTGGCCAAGGGCGGCAACGTCTCGCTCAGCAAGGAGGCGCCGGGCCTGAGTGCCGTACTGGTCGGACTGGGCTGGGACGTGCGCACCACGACCGGCACCGACCACGACCTCGATGCCTCCGCGCTGCTCCTCGACACCTCCGGCAAGGTGCTGTCGGACCGGCACTTCGTCTTCTACAACAACCTGACCAGCCCGGACGGCTCGGTCGAGCACACCGGCGACAACCTCACCGGCGAGGGCGAGGGGGACGACGAGAGCGTCAGGGTGAACCTCGCGGCCGTGCCCGCCGAGGTGGACCGGATCGTCTTCCCGGTGTCGATCCACGACGCCGGGAACCGCGGCCAGAGCTTCGGGCAGGTCCGAAACGCGTTCATCCGCGTCGTCAACCAGGCCGGCGGCGCGGAGATCGCCCGCTACGACCTGTCGGAGGACGCCTCCACGGAGACGGCGATGGTCTTCGGCGAGCTGTACCGGAACGGCGCGGAGTGGAAGTTCCGCGCTGTCGGCCAGGGGTACGCTTCCGGGCTGGCCGGGATCGCCGCCGACTTCGGCGTCAACGTCTGACCCGCCCCGGCAGCGCCGGCTCACGAGAAGGACAGGACCCTGATGTTCGGACTGAGCGAACTCGCCGTCATCCTCATCGTCGTCATCGCCGTCCTCTGCGCCAAGAGGCTTCCCGATCTGGCCCGTTCGGCGGGCAAGTCGGCCCGCATCCTCAAGGCCGAGGCCCGTGCGACGAAGGAGGAGCAGGCGTCGGCGGCCGGGGAGCGGCCCGCACCTCAGGTGGTCCAGGGGGAGGTCGTCTCCCCCGGCACCGCGTCGGCGTCGGACGGCTCGGCGGCAGAGGGGAACATGCAGCAGCGGCAGTGAGCGTCCCGGCCAGGGCGAGGCCGGACGCCCCCCTATTCCTCGGCGACGACCCGGGGCCCGTGCGGATCGGGGACCGTCGCGCCGGCCTCGGTGGCGGACACCGCGGCCAGCAGCACCAGGTCCGCGATCAGGGCGACGAGAAGCAGGCAGACACGGGAGGGGCTCCAGAACATGGGGGCTCCTTCAGGGCGCCGGTGCACTGCGGGCTCGGTCGGCCGAGTCGGATCGGCCGGCTTCCTGCCTCATACGTAGACCGGCGCCGTGCGTCTCGCCCGCGCCGGGAAAGATCGGCGCGGCAGCACTCCGGCCCTTGCGGAGGTCAGGCGTCCGCGGACTTCACGAGGGATCGGGGGCGCAGGTCGCTCCAGTGGGTCTCGACGAAGTCCAGGCAGGCGTCTCGGGTGTTCTCCTCGAACACGATCGTCCACCCCCCGGGCACCTCGGCGAAGGACGGCCAGAGTGAGTGCTGGCCCTCGTCGTTCACCAGGACCAGAAAACGGCCTTCGGTGTCGTCGAAGGGGTTGGTGCTCATGTTCGGCGCCTCCTCGGGTCAGGGGACCAGCGGTGTTGAAGAACAGACCGGCTGCAATTAGGTTAGGCTCACCTAATCACGGCGAGCTTAGTCTTCCCACTCCCCTCTCACAAGGAGACGTTTGTGGCGGCCGACATGGAGAACCCCTTCGCCGGGTTCGGTCTGCCCGGCAAGCCCGGGACCGACGAGTTCTGGGCGGCGGCGCGGACACCCGCGTCGGTGCCTGCCGAGGACGGCGGTTGGGTGACCCTGTTCCTGTGGCGCGGGCCCGAATCAGCCGGCATCGGCTTCGAGAGCTGGTCGGAGCCGGTGCCCCTGCGCCGGTGGGGCGACACGGACTGCTGGTACGCCGAGGTGCAGATGCCGGCGCGGCTGCGGATGACCTACCAGTTCCTGGTGGGCGAGGAGGCTCACGCCGACCCGTTCAACCCGGTCGGTGCCGGCGGTGACCGGTCCATCGCGGCGACCCCGGACGCCCCGGCCCAGCCGCACTGGCCCGTCGTCCGCGCCGACGACGTCCTGCCCGTCCCCCGCACCCGGCTGCGCTGGGCCAGTGAGCGGCTCGGCGGGCGCCGTACCGTGCGCGTGCACCCGGCGGGCGGCGGCGGACCGGTGGTCCTGCTGCTCGACGGGGACGACTGGCTGTACCTGCACCCGGCGACGACGGCGTTCGACTCGGCCGTCGCCGGTGGCGACATGCCGCCCGTCACCCTCGTCTTCCTTCCGACCAGGGACCGGAAGGCCGAGTTCGGGTGCAGGCCGGAGCTGTGGGAGGCGGTCCGGGACGAACTGCTGCCGATGGTGGCGGAGTCCGGCGTACCCGCCGATCTGGACCGGCTGGTGGTCGCCGGGCAGAGCCTTGGCGGGCTGAGTGCGATGTACGCGGCGCTGGAGTTCCCGCACCTGGTGTCCCGAGTCGCCTGTCAGTCGGGGTCGTTCTGGTGGACGCCCGACGCCATGGGCCTGGCGGACCCGTTGGGCGGACCGGTCGGTGGGGCCATCGCCGCGCGGCTGCGGGAGCGCCCCGACCTGTCCGGGCTGCGGGTCGCGTTCGACGTGGGGGAACACGAGACGCGGATGCTGCCGCACTGCGCGCTGACCGAGGCCCTGGCCGAACAGGCCGGTGCGACCGTGCGGGTTTCGCGGTCGGCGTCGGACCACGACCGGGCGGGGTGGCGGCAGCCCCTGCTCAGGGATGTCGCCTGGGCACTGGGGGCACGGTAGTCACCTGCGGGCCGGTGGGGGCTGGGCGCGCCCACGCGGCGGAGCCACACATCGACACAGCCCCGCGCCCCTTACGGGGCGCTTCACCTGGCCACCGCCGAGCAGTACTCCTCGTCGGTGGCCAGGAGGTTCCGATGGGTGTCCTCGGCCGTGATGACGCCGTCGTCCAGGACCAGGACCCGGTCGGCGGCGTCCAAAATGGCCGGGCTGCTGGTGAGGACGATGGTGGTACGGCCCCGGCGCAGCTTCGCGACGCCCCGTGCGATGAGCTGTTCGGTGACCGCGTCGACGGCCGTCGTCGGGTCGTGCAGGACGAGGACGTCGGTGTCGGCGGCCAGGGCACGGGCCAGGGACAGCCGTTGGCGCTGTCCGCCGGAGAGGTTCGCGCCGCGGTCGCGGACGCCGTAGTCGAGTCCTTCGCGGTGGAGGGCGACGACGTCGGTCAGCATCGACGCCTCGACGGCCTCGGGGACCATCCGGCTGGTGCCCGACGGGTCGATGTTCGTGCGGAGGGTGCCCGCGAAAATCTCCGCGTCGTACGGGTTGACCAGCATGTGCTCGCGGACCGCCTCGACCGACAGGTCCGCGAGTTCCTGCCCGCTGATCCGCACCATGCCCTCGTACGCGTCGGGCGGGACGTTCACGGCGAGGACCGCCGCGAGGTCGGCCGCCGCGCGCGGCTGGTAGGCGGCGATGGCCACCAACTCGCCGGCGGACACCTGGAACTTCAGCTGCCGCAGGGTCCCGTACCGGACGCCGTCGAGTTCGACGTCCCCGCCCGCGGCCGGGCGCTCCGGCCCCGGCGTCGTCACCGGCGCCGCGGCCAGCACCAGCGCCATCCGCTCGGCCGAAGCGCGCGCGATCATCACGTACTTCGGCATCTCCGAGAACAGCTTGAGCGGTTCGATGATGAACTGCGCCAGCCCCACGGCCATGACGAGTTCCCCGATGGTGATGCCGCCGCTGAACGCCAGCCAGCCCGCCGTCAGGGTCACGGCCGCGGCGAGGACCGCGTTGAGGGCCAGCGCGGTGCCCGCGTACACGCCGCTCACCTTGGCGACGGTGACCGCCTGGTGCTTCGCCTCCGTGCTGACCTTCCGGTAGGACAGGAACGCCTGGTGGTTGCCGCCGAAGCCGTGCAGCGGGCGCAGGCCGCTGATCAGGTCGGCGACCTTCGCGCCCGCCCGCGCCACCCGGGCCTGCTGTTCCTGTGTACTGCTGCCGATCCGCTTGGACATCACGCTCAGGATCGTCAGGATCGCGAAGGTGCCCACGATCACGAGCAGGCCGAGCCGGATGTCGGCCAGGCCCAGCGCGATCGCCGTGACCAGCACCGCGACCAGTGAGCTGATCAGCAGCGGCACCACCTCGATGATGTCGGCGGTCTGGTCGGCGTCCTCGGTGGCGATGGTCAGCACCTCGCCGGACTTGAGGTCGACGTCCCGGGCCACCGGCTGGAGTCCGCAGGCGGCGACCCGCACCCGCCAGCGGTGTGCCTCGGTCGTGTTGGCCTTCTGCAGGATGCGCATCCCGAACCGCCACGACAGCGACACGGTCGTGATGATCACGGCCAGTGCGGCGATCGACAGACCGAGCGCGCCGAGGCTGCGGTCCCGCATCGTGTGCTCGACGATCAGGCCGAGCGCGATGGGGAAGGCGGTCTCCCCCGCCTGGTACAGGCCCATGAGGAGGGTGCCCCAGACCATGGCGCCGACGTTGCGGCGCAGTGCGGTCCGGAGGATCTCGGCCCCGGTGCGGGGCTGCTGCGTGTCAGGAGTTGGCATCGAGGTGGCGGGCAATCGCTTCGGGGGTCCGGAGGGTGAACAGGTCTCGGATCGTGATCACAGGGCCGTACTCGCGGCGGAGCAGCCCGATCAGCCGCACCGCCAGCATGGAGTGCCCTCCGAGGGACACGAAGTCGCTCATCGCGCTCACCTCGTCGTCGTCCAGGTCCAGTGCCTCGGCGAAGAACTCGCACACCACGGTCTCGGTCTCGCTCTCCGGGCCGCGCTCACCGGCCGTGGTGAGCGCGCCGAGCGGCTTGGCCTCCGGCAACGCCTTGGTGTCGGCCTTCCCGTTCACCGTGAGCGGGATGCTGTCGACCTGGGCGTAATGGGTGGGGCGCATGAAGTCAGGCAGGGCTGCACCCACGTCGGCGGCGACCGCCGCCATGTCGGAGCCGTCCAGCACGAGGTAGGCGGCCAGCCGGTACGCGCCGTCGACCTGTGGGTCGGGCTGGGCGACCGCGGCGACGAACCGCACCGCCTGGTGCGCCGCGAACGCGGCCTCCACCTCGCCCAGTTCGACCCGGTGCCCCCGGATCTTGACCTGCTGGTCGGTGCGGCCCAGGTACATCAGGTTGCCGTCGGGCCGCCGGACCACCAGGTCCCCGGTCCGGTACATGCGCTCGCCGGGTTCGCCGAACGGGCACGCGACGAAACGATGCGCGGTCTGGCCGGGCCGGCCGAGGTAGCCGCGTGCGATGCCGGTGCCGGACACGTACAGCTCGCCGGGAACCCCGTCCAGCAACGGCCGCAACCATGGATCGAGCACGTACACGTCCGTGTTGTCGATCGCCACGCCCACCACCGGGTCCTGGCATTCGAAGGTGCCGACGCCGAGGGTGTTGATGGTGTACTCGGTCGGTCCGTACAGGTTGTAGCCGACCGTCCCCTCGGTCTCGGCGAGCCGCCGCCAGAGCGTCGGGGTGACGGCCTCGCCGCCGAGCAGCACCAGCGCCGGCCGCCGTTCCGGGTTGTCGAGCAGACCCTCGGCCACCAGCTGCTGCGCGTAGGTCGGGGTCACGTTGATGACGTCGATCCCGTGCTCGAGGCAGTAGTCGACCAGCCGGGGCGCGTCACGGCGCAACTCCTCGTCGCAGATGTGCACTTCATGCCCGTCGGCGAGCCACAGCAGCTCCTCCCACGACATGTCGAACGCGAACGACACGGTGTGCGCGATCCGGAAGACCCGGTGCCCGTGCTCCGCCAGCACCGGCTCGAAGATCCGGCGCTGATGATTGATCAGCATGTTGGTGAGCCCGGCGTACTCGGTCACCACGCCCTTGGGCTTCCCGGTCGATCCGGAGGTGTAGATCGTGTACGCGGGGTGCCGCAGGCGGTCCGGGTCGTCCGGATCGAACGTCACGAACGTCTCGGCCTCGGGCAGGGGACGGTCCAGCTCGATCAGGTCGCCGGTCAGCCGGGGCGATACGGAGCGCACCGTGAGGATCACCTCCGGCCGGGCGTCCGCGACGATCGCGGCGATCCGCTCGTCCGGGTGGTCCAGCTCCAGCGGCACGTACGCGGCGCCGACGCGCAGTACGGCGAACAGCGCCACGATCGAGTCGAGTGAGCGCGGTATCGCGAGACCCACGGTCGTCTCCGGGCCGATGCCGCGGTGGGCGAGCACACCCGCCACGGCCCGGCTGCGGTCCCGGAGTTCCGCGAACGTCATCGTGGAGCAGTGGGCGACGAGCGCCACCCGCTGCGGGTCACGGTCCGCCGCCTGGTCGAACCGGTCGACGACGGTGTCCGTGCCGACGTCCGTGCGCTCGCCCCGCGACGGCTCCGGTCCCGGCCCCCGCAGCGCGCCGACCGGCCCGGTCGACCGGGCCAGGTCGTCGAGCACGCTCAGGTAGTCGCCGAGGAGACGACGGGCGCCCGCGGTGTCGCCGTCGCGGTACTCCAGCTTGACCGTGAGCCGCTCACCGGGCGTGACGACCCATGTGAACGGATAGTGCGTGGAGTCGTCGGCCTGCACCGAGGTGATGCCGTGCCGGGCGTTCATCTCGGCGAACGCGTCCATGTCCAGGAAGTTCTGGAGCACGAACAAGTTGTCGAACAGGGTGTCGTGCCCACTGGCCCGCTGGATCTCGCCGAGGCCGAGGTGCTCGTGCTCCATCGCCTCGACCCTGGCCGCCTGTACGGCCGACAGGTACTCCCGGACGCTGTCGTCCGGCCGGGCCCGCGTCCACATGGGCACGGTGTTGAGCAGCACGCCGACGATCTCGTCCAGCCCCTCGCCCTCCCGGCCTGAGACGGTCACGCCGAACACGGCGTCACTGCGGCCCGTGTGCGCGCCGAGCAGGAGACCGAACGCGCCGGTCAGTACCGAGTTCAGGGTGACGCCGTGTGCCCTGGCCGCTTCCCGCAGCAGGTCCGACTGTTCGGCGGACAGCGTGTGTACGAGTTTGCGCGGCAGGTCGTCCGACAGGGACGGCGCCGGTCCGGCGAGGAGTGTCGGGCCGGGGAGGCCGGCCAGGTGCTCCGCCCAGAAGCGTTCCGATACGGACGGGTCCCTGGCGACGAGCGCCCGGGCGTAGTCCTCGAAGCTCGGCGTGGCGGGAGTCGGGGCCGGCAACTCGCCCGCGAGGACGCAGTGGTAGGCGTCGAACAGGTCCCGCAGCACGATCTCGCGGGACCAGCCGTCCCACAGCAGCAGGTGGTAGCTCAGCAGCAGGCCGTCGCGGTCGTCGGGCAGACGCACCACGGTCAGCCGGATCAACGGCGGCTCACCCGGGTCGAATCCGGTGTCGCGCTCCCGGGCGCGCAGGGCGTCGACTTCCGCGTGCGTCGACAACTCCACCGTTCGGGCGGCGACTTGGCGCCACGCGCTGAGGACCTGGACCGGGTTTCCGTCGTCGTCGGTGGCGAAGCCGGCGCCCACGGCCGGGTGCCGCGCGATCACGTACGCCATCGCCTCGGCCAGCGCGTCGGTGTCCAGGCGCCGGTCGAAGGTGAACCAGCTCTGCGCGACGTAGTGTCCGACCGAGCCCGCCATCTGGGCCTGGAAGAACAGGCCCCGCTGGAGCGGGGTGACCGGTGCCGTGCGCTCGGCCGTCGCGGAGGCGTCCGCGATGTGCTCCAGTGCGCTGAGCCAGTGCTCGGTGATCTCGTCGGGGATGCCCTCGGCGAGGGTGAAGTCGGCGTGCAGGCTGTCGGTGGCGTCGTCGAGCCACGCGTTGACCTCGACCGCGTACGGGCGTCCCTGATCGCCGCCGGTGATGTGCAGCGCCTGGGACTCGCTGCCCCGGCCGAGGTAGTTGAACAGCACCTGCGGACGGGCGGTCAGCAGTGGGGCCGTCTGCGGGTTGAGGTATCTGAGCTGGCCGTAGGCGACCTGCGCGCGCTCGTCCGGCTGGCGTTCGGCGACCTCGCGCGCGGCCTCGACGGGGTCGGTGTGCGCGGTGAGCCGTACGGGTGCGATGGAGGTGAACCAGCCGACCGTGCGGGTGTAGTCGTGGTGTTCAAGAACCGGGACCCGGCCGTGCCGCTCCAGCTCGATCGCCAGATCGGTGGGAGATGGCTGGGTGTGGGTCAGGGCAGTGCGCAGTGCGCCGCACAGCAGCTCGGTCAGGCCGACGCCGAGTGCGGCGGGCGCGGTGCGTATCAGGCGGTCGGTCACTTCGGGGGCGAGCACGACGGTGGTCTCGCGCGGTTCCCGGACCACGGGCAGCAGCGCGGGTGCCTGGAGCGTGGTGATCCAGTGCCCGAGGTCGTCGATGGCCTGGGTGGACTGGGCCGCCAGCGCTTCGGCGTACTCGGCGTACGACGTGGTCGGCGGTGCCAGAGGCTCTGCGCGCAGGGCGGTGGCCAGGTCGTCCAGCAGGACCAGCCAGGACACCGAGTCGACGGCGAGGTGGTGCACGGTGACCACCAGGGTGCGGCTCGCCTCCAGCCACGTGACCGCGATGACGTCCCCGGACTCGGGGTCGAGCCGGTCGGCGGCCTCGTTCGCCGCGGTCGTCGGGTCGGGCTCGTCCGTCCGTACGACGGTGATTTCGCGGGCCGGTTCGGTGCGCAGGGCCCAGACTCCGTGGCCGGCTCGCAGCCGCAGCCGGAGGGCCGGGTGCGCGGCCACGACGGCGTTCGCGGCGCGCTCGGCGTCGGCGAACCCGGCGCCCTCCGGTGCCGCCAGTGTCCTGGCCTGGGCGAACCGGGCGAGCGAGCCGCCCAGTTCGCGTTGGCGCAGGATGATCGGCGTGGGTATCAGCGGGCCGTCCTCACGGAGCGCTGGCGCGGGTGCCGCGGCGGGCGGTGTGCTCGTCCCCAGGTACTCGGCGAGGGCGCGTGGTGTTCTGTGCAGGAACACGTCCCTGGGGGCGATCGGGAGGCCGAGTGCCCTGGCGCGGTTGACCACGGTGATGGCGACGATGCTGTCGCCTCCGGCGCGGAAGAAGTCGGTGTCGGGGTCCGGGGTGGTGCCGGGGAGCGTTTCGGTGAAGATGTCGACGAGCGTGGCGAGCGAAGAAGGAAGTGCCACGGCAGCAGCGTCTTCGCCCGCAGGTACGCCGTGGCTGGGCGCGCCCTGCGGCGGAGTCGCATATTGATACGGCCCCGCGCCCCTTCGGGGCGCGGCTGCGCGCGCCGTCAGGGCCTTTCGGTCCAGCTTCCCGTTCACCGTCAGCGGTAGCGCGTCGACCGGCAGCACCCGGCCCGGCACCATGTGCACGGGCAGCTTCGCGGACAGCAGGGCGGTGAGGTCGCCGGGCACCTGGCCCACGACGTGGGCCACCAGATGGTCGCCACTGTCCGCCACGGTGACGGCCACGTCGACCACGCCGTCGAGTTCCCTGATCGCGGACTCCACCTCGCCCAACTCGATCCGGAAGCCCTTGAGTTGGACCTGGTCGTCGGCGCGTCCGGCGAACTCCAGCTCACCGTCGAGCGTGCGGCGGGCGAGGTCACCCGTGTGGTACATGCGGGAGCCGTCGCCCGCGAACGGGTCCGCCACGAACCGGCTCGCGGTGAGCCCGGGCCTGCCCAGGTAGCCGAGAGACACCTGGTCGCCGGCGACGTAGATGGCGCCCACCTGACCCGGCGCCACCGGCCGGAGCAGGTCGTCGAGCAGGTAGGTGACCAGGCCGGGTATCGGACCGCCGATCGGGCTGACGTCGTCGCCGGAGTCGAAGTCCTCGTCGGTCAGCACCCGGTGGGTGACGTGGACGGTCGTCTCGGTGATGCCGTACATGTTGACCAGCTCGGGCGACCCGGTGCCGTGCCGCTCGACCCAGCCGCGCAGCCGCCCCAGGTCCAGCGCTTCGCCTCCGAAGATGATCCGGCGCAGTGCGGGCAGCGCCTCGCCGGCGTGCCGGTCGGCCTCGATGAACTGGTAGAACGCCGACGGAGTCTGGTTGAGCACGGTCACTGCGCGCTCGCGGACCAGCCGGTGGAAGTCGACCGGGGAGCGGGTCAGCCCGTACTCCGGGACCAGCAGCTCACCGCCGTACGCCAGCGCGCCCCACAGCTCCCAGACCGCGAAGTCGAAGGAGTAGGAGTGGAACTGGACCCACACGTCGTCGGGGCCGACGTTCATGTCGGGCTGGGTGTTCGCGAGCAGCGTCACCACGCTGGAGTGCGGGACGACGACGCCCTTGGGCCGGCCGGTCGATCCGGAGGTGTAGATCACGTACGCCGGATCATGCCAACCGACCTCACGCTCGGGCTCGGTGCTGGCGGGCGCCAACTCGTCCCCCTCCACCAGCACGCGGGCCGGCACGCCCGCCCGGGCCAGCAGCTGCGTGAAGCGGTCCCGCTGGTCACGGTCCACGAGGACGACCTGCGGGGCGGCGTCGGCGAGGATGTACTCCAGCCGTTCGTCCGGGTACGCCAGGTCCAGCGGCACATACGCGCCGCCCGCGGTGACGATCGCGACCAGGGCGACGACCTGCTCGACGGAGCGCGGGACGGCAACGGCGGCCCGCCTGCCCGGACCGACCCCGGCCGCGCGCAGGGCCGAGGCCAAGTCGTCTTTGGCGTCGGCCAGTTCGCCGTACGTCAGGGACCGAGTGCCGCCGTCGAGAGCGCACTGCGTGACGGCGGTGGCGGCCGGGTCGCGGTGCGCGGCGGCGTCGAACAGTGCGCCCAGAGTCGTCGGAGTGATCCGCGCCGGACGCCGGTCGCCCTCCCGCGCCAGGTCGTCGACCAGGGCCTCCGGCCGGGTGAGCAGATCCGCGAGCGTCTGCGAGAACGTGCGCAGGATCGCCTGGGCGCTCGCCTCCCGCAGCAGTTCACCGTCGTAGATCAGATGGAAGCCCGGGCGGCCGTCGAGCGCGCGCTCCACCACCAGCGTCAGGGGGTAGTGCGGGGCACCCTCGTTCACGATGTCGGTGACGACCAGCGTGTCGCCGGGCCGCCGCAGGGCTTCCACGTCGGTCGCGACGTCGAAGACCACCAGGGTGTCGAACAGGGAGCCGGCGCCGGCCTGGCGGCCTGTCCTCGTCAGCGAGACATGCTGGTGCGGCAGGACCGCGCTCTGGTGTTCCCGTACCGAGGCGAGCAGACCGCGCGCCGTGGTGGTTGCGGCCCAACGGGCACGTACCGGGATCGTGTTGATGAACAGACCCACCATGTCCTCGATGCCGGGCACATCCGCGTCGCGCCCGGACACGGTGGAGCCGAACACCACGTCGCTGCCGTGCAGGATGCCGCCCAGCGTCACCGCCCACGCGCTGTGCACGGCCACGCTGAGCGGTACGCCGGCCGAGCGGACGGCCGCGTCGATGTCGTCCTCCGGCTCTACGGCGGTGCCGGCGAACCGGTCGGACGGGGTGTGGCCCTCGGCGACGAGGGAGGGGCCGGGCAGGTCGGCGAGTTGCTCGCGCCACACCCGGTCGCTCTCGTCGTCGTCGCGTCCGGCGAGCCGGCGCACGTAGTCGGGGAAGCCGCCGAGCGGGTGCACGGTCCCCGGCGCGTGGTACTCGGCCAGCAGCGCGCGGAGCATGGGCGGCACGGACCAGCCGTCGGCGATGATGTGGTGCACGGTCTGCACCAGGACGCCGCGGCCGTCGCCCGCGCGGATGAGCGTGTACCGCATCAGCGGGCCGGTGGCCAGGTCGAACCCGGCGCGGCGGTCCCGCTCGGCGTAGTCGCGGATCTCGGCGTCGGTGATGCCGGGGCGGTCCAGCACGGTGAACGGCGCCTCCACGCCGCTGTCCAGCACGGAGACCACGCGGCCGTCGGCGAGGGCCACGAACCGCGCGGCCAGGTTCGGGAACAGCGTGAGCAGGCGGGTGGCCGCGGCCGCGAGGCGGTCGGCATCCACCTCGCCGTCCAGCGTGAGCAGTTGCTGCTCGACGTATGCGCCCGCGGAGTCGTCGAAGACCGAGTGGAAGTACAGGCCCTCCTGCAACGGGGTCAACGGCAGGATGTCCCGCAGCGCGGGGCCGTCCAGGGCGTCGACGTCGGCCTGTGTGAGCGGCACCAGAGGGAAGTCGCTGGGCGAGTGGCCGCCCTCGTCGAGCGCGGCAAGTCCGGCCAGGGCCCCCCGGAAGTACGCGCCGAGCGTGGCGATGTCCTCGTCGGTGAACATGCCGTCGGGCCAGGAGATGGCGGTGACCAGTTCGTACTCGCCGCCGACCGAGGTGGGTTCGGCGATCGCGTTGAACTCCAGGGGGCGGGGCAGACGCATCCTCGGGTCGCGCTTCTCGCCCAACTGACCTGTGGTGTGGGCGAGTTGCCAGTCGCCGGAGGCGCCCGCCGCGAAGCGGCCCAGGTAGTTGAACAGCACCTGCGGTGCGGGGGCGTCGAGCTCGGTCTGGGCCAGGTACCGCAGGGCGCCGTAGGAGGCGCCGTTGTCCGGCACCCGGGCGAGGTCTTCCTTGACCGCCTTGAGCGCGGCGGCGAGGTATTCGGGTGCGGTGGGGTCGGGCGCCGCGCCGGGGTCCACGGTCACCGGGAAAAGGGTGGTGAACCAGCCCACGGTCCGCGACAGATCCGGCTCGAAGCCGGCCGAGCCCGCCACGAACCCTCCCTCGCGGCCGTGGCCCTCCAGTTCGATGTGGGCGAACGTCTGGTCCTGGCCGAGGTCGCGGCGCCACCGGGCGAGGGCGACGGCGAGCGCGGTCAGCAGTACGTCGTCGACGCCCGCGTGGAACTTCGCGGGTATCTCGCCCAGCAGCGCGGCGGTGGCCTCGGGGCCGACCGAGACCGTTTGGATCCGTTCCTGCGCGACGGTGTCGGCCTCGGACAGCGCGCGTCTGCCCAGCGTTCCGTCCGCGCCCGGCAGGGGACGCCGGTAGTAGGCGCTGTCCGCGTCGAACGCCGCGCGCTCCAGGAGCTGCGTCCAGCGCCGGAACGACGTGCCCGCCGAGGGCAGCTCGACCGGCGCGCCCGCGGCGAGCTGTCGCCAGGCCGTGACCAGGTCGTCCATCAGGATCCGCCAGGACACACCGTCGACCACCACGTGGTGGGCGACCACGACCAACTGCCGTGCCGCACGGCGCCAGACGGCCCGCAGCATCACACCGCTGTCCGGGTCCAGGCCGTCGGTGGCGAGCGCGACACACTCGTCGAGCGGCCGGTCGCTCGCCTGCCACGCCACGTCGGCCTGGTCGGCCTCCGGGATGTCGAAGCTCCAGCGGTCGCTGCGCACCAGCCTGGCGCGCAGCATGGCGTGCCGGCCGACGACGGCGGTGAGGATCGCGTCGAGAGCGTCGGGGGTCAGGTCCGCCGGGGTGTTCAGCACCACGGACTGCACGAAGCCGTCGATCGCGTCCGTGGTCTCGCCGAGCCACTGCACGATGGGCGAGCCCACGACGGAACCGGTCGCGACATCCCGGTGGTCCACGGTGGAGATGTCCTCGCGGCTCGCCACCGCCGCCAGCGCCCCCACGGTGCTGTGGGCGAAGATCTGCCGTGCCGTGACGTGGAGCCCTGCGTCGCGCAGCGCGCTCAGCAGCGAGATCGCCAGGATGCTGTCGCCGCCGAGCTGGAAGAAGTCCTGGTCGACACCGACAGCGTCGACATCGTTCAGCCGCAGCACCGCCGCGACCGCAGCGCGCACCGCGCGCTCGTTCTCGGTGGTGGGTGCCATGAGCGAGCCAGTGCCGATCGTGGGCTCCGGCAGCGCGCGCCGGTCGAGCTTGCCGTTCTCGGTGAGCGGGAACTCGTCCATCACGACGATGTGGGCGGGCACCATGTACTCCACCATGTGCCCGACGGCCCACTCCCTGACCTCGTCAGCCCGCAGGTCCTCGCTGCCGGCGGCCGGGATCACATACCCCACCAGGTAGGTGCCGCCAGCCGCGTTCTTCTTCGCGACGACGCAGGTGTGCCGGACTCCGGGGTGCTCGGCGAGACCGGCCTCGACGTCCTCGGTCTCCAGCCGCATTCCGCGGATCTTGATCTGGTTGTCGGCGCGGCCGAGGAATTCCAGTGACCCGTCCGGGGTAAACCGTGCGAGGTCACCGGTCCGGTAGAGCCGGGACCCGTCCGCGGCGAACGGGTTCGCGACGAACCGGGACGCCGTCAGGCCGGGCGCGCCCACGTAGCCGCGCCCCAGGAGGAACCCTCCCACGTACAGTTCGCCGCCGACCCCGACCGGGACCGGGCGCAGTTCGTCGTCCAGGACGTACAGCTGGGTGTTGGGGTTGGCCTTGCCGATCGAGGTCGACAGGCGCTGCGCCGCGCCCCGGTAGATGACGTGCGAGACGCCGATCGTCGTCTCGGCAGGGCCGTAGCCGTGGTACATGGGGATGTCGAGCTTGGTGCGGAACCGCTCGTACAGCTCCGGGGTCAGCACCTCGCCGCCGCACCACACGTGCCGCAGGCTGTCCAGGCGGCCGGAGTCGCCCGCTATCTCCAGCAGCACGTCCAGCATGGACGACACCAGATACGTGAAGGTGACGCGCTGTTCGGCGATCACGCTCAGCAGGTGGTGCGGGTCGCGTTCGCCGCCGGGCCTCAGGACCACCAGCCGGGCGCCGCACACCAGCGGCAGGAAAATCTCGTTGATGGAGATGTCGAAGGACAGCGGGGCCTTGAACAGCGACGCGTCGTCGTGGCCGAAGCCCAGGATCTCGTTCACCTGCCACAGCAGGCGCTCGCTGATCGCCTCGTGCCGGATCATGGCGCCCTTGGGCCGTCCGGTGGAACCGGACGTGAAGATGACGTACGCCAGGGCTGCGTCGTGGACGGTGATCCCGGTCCCCTCGGTGGGGCGGGAGCCGAAGCGCCAGTCGGCGAGGTCGACGGGCACGGCTCCCGGTTCGCCGGGGTCGTGCTCGCCCGAGTGGTTGAGCTGGAGCACGATTTGGGCGTCCTTGATGACGACGGCCCGGCGCGCGGCGGGCCACTGCGGGTCGAGCGGCACGAACGCGCAGCCCGCCTGGAGCACACCGAGCAGCCCGATCACCATGTCGGCGGAGCGGCCCAGGGAGATGCCGACGACCTGTTCGCAGGTGAGCCCGCGTTCGATCAGGCTGTGGGCCAACTGGCTGGACAGCTCGGCCGCCTGGCGGTACGTCAGCGAGCGGTGGTCGTCGACGACGGCGACGGCGTCCGGCCTGGTGCGCGCCTGCTCGCGGAACATCTCCACGATGGTCGGGCGGACCCGGTCGGCCTGCGTGTCGTTCCACTCGGCCAGGGCCTCGAGCCGCGCCGCCACGCCGGCCGGGGCGATGGTGCCGAGGGACCGGACCGGGAAGTCGGCCAGGTCGTCCAGCGCGAGCTGTGCGTCGGCCGGGGCGACGTCTTCCGGTACGGCGATGCTCCGGCCGTCCGGCGCGACCTCCCAACCGGCGTGTCCGTCCCCGCCGTTGTCGACCCATCCGAGGACTTCGGCGAACAGAGTGCCGGGGGTCAGGTCGATGCCGTCGGGGCTCAGGCCCGTCGCCCAGTACGACAGCCCGATGGCGCACGCTTCGGCGATGGTCCTGTCGGAGAAGTCACCGGTTCGCCGGCGTACGTCGGCCAGACGTGCGGGAGAGAGCCGTACGACACGAGCACTCGGTTCCATCATCGAAGACCTCAGCGTCCCTTCCCGGGCATGAAAGCCACCCCGACCCAACTTAGGTTTACCTAACTACCTTCGCGCCAAGCCCGCCACAGCCGCGCGTACCGGCCGCCCAGGACCACCAACTCCTCGTGGCTTCCCTGCTCCACGACGCGTCCGGCGTCCAGTACGGCGATCCGGTCCGCCGCCATCGCCTGGGTCAGCCGGTGCGCCACGAACAGCGTGGTCCGGCCCGCGCACGCGGCCAGCACGGCCCGCTCCAGCTCGGCGGCGCCCTCGCTGCCGGCCTCGGCGGTCGACTCGTCGAGCACCACCACCGGTGCCCGGCCCAGCACCAGCCGGGCCAGGGCGATCTGGGCGACCTTGGTGACGTCCAGGCGCTCGCCGCCCTCGCCGACCATGGTCTTCAGCCCGTCGGGCAGTGCGTCGACCCAGCCGTCGGCGCCGACCCTGCGCAGCGCGTCCATCAGTTCGGCGTCGGTCACCTCCGGCGCGGCCAGCCGCAGGTCGTCGGTGAGCGGACCGGAGAACACGTGCGTCTCCTGCGTCAGGATGCTCACCAACGCCCGTGCCCCGGCCTCGTCCAGACCGGCGAGGTCGGTCGGTCCGACGCGTACCGAGCCGGCCTGCGGGGTCCCGACGCCCGCGATGAGCGCGGCCAGGGTCGTCTTGCCCGCGCCGGTCGCCCCGACCAGCGCGAGCGAACCGCCGGCCGGGATCGTCAGGTCGACGTCGCGCAGGACCGGCTCTTCGGAGCCGGGGTAGCTGAACGTCAGCCCCTCCACCGTCACCGGCAGCGGCGTGGGGGCCGCCGGCGCGACGGCCGCGTCGCCCACCAGCCGTTCCTCCGCGGGCTCCCCCATCACCCCGACCAGCCGGGTCAGGCTCGCGCCCGACTTCTGTGCCTCGTCGAAGGTGAACATGATGAGGCCGAGCGGGGTGAACAGCTTGTGGAACAGCAGCGGGGCCGCCGACACCTCGCCCAGGCTGGCGGCGTCGGCCTCCAGCAGGGCGTAGCCCACCACGATGATGAGGACCAGCCCGATGAACTCGGCGCGGTTCTCCCGGCCCACGAACCGGCCGAAGAACCGGAACACGTCGATGCCGAGAGTGCGCACCCGCCACGACTCGCTGGTGACCTTCGCGCGGAAGGTGTCCTCGAGGCGGTAGGCCCGGACCGTGTCGATCCCGTTGAGACCGCTGATCAGCGCCTGCGCGCGGTCGGCCTGGGCCGCCCGCTGCTGCCGGTAGAGCGGGCCGGAGCGCGGCAGATACCAGCGCAGGGCCAGCGCGTACGCGGGCAGCGCGCCGGCGCCCGCCAGGCCGAGCCGCCAGTCCAGGCCGAACATGCCTGCCGTGGCGATGGCGACCAGGACTCCCGCCGAGAAGATGGTGGGGACAGCCGTCCGGATGCCCTTGGACAGCAGGGCGACATCGTCACCGACCCGGGACAGCACATCTCCCCGGCCGACCAGCTCGATCCGCGCGCTCGGCATGCCCAGCACCGCCCGGACGGCGCCTTCCCGCAGCCGGGCGAGCAGATCCGCGCCCAGCCGCCCGATCAGGTAGGTCGACACCGCGGTGGCCGCCGCGCCGAGCAGTGCGGCGGCCCCCATCAACGCCCCGATGGTGACCAGGACGGAGCGCGACTCGCCCTCGACCACTGCGTCGACCACCCGGCCGAGCAGGAGCACCGGGAGCACCTGGAGCGCCGCCCCCGCCACCGTGGTGAGCACGGTGGCCGTCGTCAGCCATGGCTTATCCCGGCAGTGCGCCCCGACCCATCGGGTGGCCTCGCGTCCGGACGCCGTGCGCAGGGTTGCCGGGGCGACGCGCGTGTCGGTGGTGCTCACACCTAGCCGACCGACTTGACGAGTTCGTCGATCGCGTACGGCAGGGACGCCAGGGTGGCCTGGGACATGGCCGCGCCGACTGCCGGTCCCTCGCTGTCCAGCAGGTACGACACCTTGCCGTTCTTCACGGCGTCCAGGTTGGTGAACAGCTTGAACTTCTTCAGCGCCTCGGTGTCCGCCTTGTCGTTGATGACGACGATGCGGTCGACGTCGACCAGGTCGGTGCGCTCGGGCGAGAGCTGGGTGTAGAAGTCGCCGCCCGCGATCTTGTCGATCTCGGTCTGGTACTTGAAGCCCATGCCCGTCAGCAGCCGTCCGCGCACGTCGGTGGAGGTGAACGGCGCCAGCGAGTCCTTGTACCAGGACAGCGCGACGGCGGTCTGGTTCGCGAACTCGGGGTGCGCCTTCTTGGCCGCGTCGAGCTTGCCCTGGACGGCCTGCACCTGCTTCTCGCCCTCGGTCTCCTTGCCGAGCGCCTTGGCGATGTGGAGGGCGTTGTCCTGCCACGGTGCGCTGAACGGCTCCTTCTCGGCCTTGGTACGGCCCACCGTCGGCGCGATCTGGGAGAGCTTGTCGTAGGCCGCCTTGTCGATCTCGGAGTACACCGCGATGATCAGGTCCGGCCGCAGGGCGGCGATCTTCTCGTAGTTGGGGCCGGAGTCGCCGTTCTTCATGACGACCTCGGGCTTGGTGTCGCCCCACTTGTCCTTCACCCAGGGCCACTGGGTGTTGATGTCGGGGCTCTGGCCCGCCGGGTTCGGGTACTGGTCGACCATGCCGACCGGCTTGGTGCCGAGTGCCAGGACGGCCTGGTCGTCGGTGTAGCCGACGGTGACGACCCGCTTGGGCGCCTCGGTTATCCTCGTGGATCCGAACGCGTGCTCCACGGTGACCGGGAATGCGCCGGAGGCGGCAGCGGGAGTGCTGTCGCTCGCGTTGTCTTCCGAGTCGGACGCCGAGCCGGAACCGCATCCCGCGAGGAGGCCGGCGCCGAGGGTCGCGGCGGACAGTATCGCCGCCAACCGCCGCCAGGGCTTCATACGCGTCGTTCTATGGAGGAGCATCCCGAATCCCTTGCTCTCGCGCTGTTCACTGCGCCCCTGTGTGAGGGCAGGCAAACCTTACCGTGCGCGAGTGAGGTTAGCCTAGCCTTACTTACGAGATTGTCTCGGCCGGGGCGCGGCCGGGGCCTGGTCGAGCTGCACGTGGGTGCGGCCGATGGGCACGATGAGCGGCCGGTCGCCCACCGGATCGTCAATCACCTTGGCCCGCAACCCGAATGCCTCGTCCAGCAGCTCGGCGGTGATCACGTCGCGCGGGTGCCCCTGCGCCAGGATCGACCCCTCGCGCATCACGATGAGGTTGTCGCTGTAGCGCGTGGCCAGGTTGAGGTCGTGCAGCACCATGACCACGGTGCATCCCGATTCGTGCAGGTCGTCCACCAGGTCGAGCACGTCGATCGCGTGCGCCAGGTCCAGGTAGGTGGTCGGCTCATCGAGCAGCAGCAGGTCGGTGCCCTGAGCCAGCGTCATCGAGATCCAGACACGCTGACGTTGCCCCCCGGACAGTGAGTCGACCGGGCGGTCGGCCAGGTCGGACACGCCGGTCATGGCCAGCGCGCGCTCCACTACGGCGGCGTCGTCCGACGACCACTGCCGCAGCCAGCTCTGGTGCGGATGGCGGCCCCTGGCGACCAGGTCGGCCACCGTCAGGCCCTCCGGCGCGACCGGTGCCTGCGGCAGCAGACCGAGCTTCTTCGCCACGTCCCTGGTCCTGAGCCTGCCGATGTCGTCGCCGTCCAGCACGACCGTCCCCCTGGCCGGCTTCAGCAGCCGCGTCAGGGTCCGCAACAGGGTCGACTTCCCGCAGCCGTTGGGGCCGGTGATCGTGGTGATCACCCCTGGCGGGATCGTCACGTCGAGGTCGTCGATGACGGTCCGGGCGCCGTACCCGACCGTGACGCCCTTCGCTGCCAGCCGTGCGACGTCCTCGGCCCCGGACCTGGCCCCGGACTTGGCCCCGGACTTGGCCTCGGTTATGTGCTGAGCGACCACAAGGCCCCCCTCATTCAGGTATGCCTAACTTTGTATCAGCTACCGGCGGTTGGCCCGCACCAGCAGACAGACGAGGAAGGGGCCGCCGATCGCGGCGGTGACCACACCGACCGGGAGACTGATCGGCAGTGCCGTGCGGGCGACCAGGTCCGAGCCGATCAGCAGCAACGCGCCCACCACGCCGGAGGCCACCGTCGGCGGCGTCGGGCTCCTCACCAGACGCATCGCCACCTGCGGCGCCACCAGCGCGACGAACGGGACCGGGCCGGCCGCGCTCACCGCCATGCCGGCCAGCAGGACCGCGCACAGCAGCAGGACCGCCCGTACCCTCGCGTACCGGACGCCCAGACCGGCGGCGACCTCGTCGCCGAAGTGCAGCGGCTTGAACTGGAACGCGACGGCCGACACGACGACCAGGAGGGCCAGCGTGCCCCACAGCGCCACCCGGACCTCGCTCCACGCGCGGTCGTCCAGCGAGCCGACCAGCCACGCCTGGGACTTGGCCACGTCCCTGATGTCGGCCGTGACCAGCAGCCAGGTCGTGATCGCCTCCATCACGGCGCTCACCGAGATGCCGATCAGGATGAGACGGAAGCCGTCGACTCCGCGCCGCCACGCCAGGAAGTACACCAGCAGGCCCGTGCCGAGACCGCCGGCGAGCGCGGCCGCGGACAGGCCCACGGAGTTGACGATCGCCGCGGCGGTCCCGCCCGACACCGTCACCAGGAACACCGCGACCGCGCTCGCACCCCCGGTGATGCCCAGCACGTCCGGACTGGCCAGCGGATTGCGTGCGATGGACTGTGTGATGGCCCCGGACACCCCGAGCGCGATCCCCACGACGAGCCCGGCCATGGCACGCGGCAACCGCAGGTCCATGATCACGAACTCGTCGACCTGCTCGCCCCGGCCGAGGATCGTGGCGATCACCCGGGGCAGGCTGATGGGGAAGTCACCGACGCCCATGGACAGGCAGAACACCAGGAAGGTCGCCGTCATCAGCAGCAGCGTGACGAGTACGAGCCAGGGCCGCCATACGAACGACACCTGGCCGAGCCGCACGCCCGGCGGCACCGATGGCTGCACGTCTGTCCCGTTCATGCGCTCTTGATCTTTCCACGCCACACCAGAACCCCGAAGAACGGGGCGCCGAGGATGGCGACAAGGACGCCCGCGTCCAGCTCGCCCGGCCGCACCACCAGGCGCCCCACGATGTCGCACACCAGGAGGACGACGGCGCCGAGCAGACCCGCGTACGGCACCAGCCAGCGATAGTCAGGGCCGGTCAGATACCGGGCTACGTGGGCCACCATGAGCCCGAGAAACGCGATGGGGCCGCACGCCGCCGTCGCCGCGCCCGCGAGCAGGGTGATGGCGGCGATGCCGACGGTCCGGCTCAGCGCGATGTTCACGCCGAGCCCGCGTGCCACGTCGTCCCCCAGGTTGAGCAGGTTGATGGTGGGCAGCGTGGTGAGTGCCAGCACCAGCCCGGCCACAATGAACCCGGTGATCGGCCAGATGACACCGAATCCGACCCCGGCCACGGAGCCGGCGTTCCAGAACCGCAGCGCGTTCAGCGACGCCTGGTTCGACAGCGCGATCGCCGTGGTCATCGCCATGAGGAACACGGTGACCCCCTGCCCGGCCAGGGCGAGCGTCAACGGGTTGCCAGCGCCGCGGCCGATGCTCGCCAGCCCGAACACGACGACACCGGCGATCCCCGCCCCGAGGAAGGCGAACCAGACGTACTGGAACGGGTTGGAGAAGCCGAACACGGCGATCACCGTCACCACGGCGAACGACGCGCCAGAGTTCACCCCCAGCAGGCCCGTGTCGGCGATCGGGTTGCGCGTGTACCCCTGGATCAACGCCCCGCCGACCCCCAGGGCGATGCCCGCCACGACGGCGAGCACCGTCCGGGGCACGCGCACGGTCTGCACGATGAGCCTGATCTCGGTGAGCCGCTGGTCGGACTCCGGCCCCGCGGACAGCCCGTGCCACACCTCGGCGGGACTCAACGCGCGCGCCCCGACGGCCAGGGACACCGCGCCCACGGCCACCAGGCCCACCACAAGCGTGCCCAAACCCACAACCCGCCGCCGACGGGCCGGTGTTGTGCCCGAGGGCATGAGGCGCTCAACTGCAATGGTGCCCATGTCGACGTACGTTATCCCTTTGATCAAACGGGAACGGCAGCGCCCTGAAGGGCGCGAGGAACTGCGCGACCAGCCACAACGGACCCGCAGACGAAGTACGGCCTTCCCAGCGGAGCGCTAACGCGCGGAACTGCCGATCCCGTCGGTGAGCGGACCGGCCTCATCGGTAGCGGACTCACCGCCGCGGTCGAGGACCGAGTCGAGGATCTCGCCGACCCTGATCGCCGTGTTGGACAGCAGGGACGACGTGATGCCGTGCGTGTGCTCCGTGCCGCCCTGCAGGTAGATCCCGCAGCGCAGTTCGGGATCGGTGGCGACACAGTAGTCGCGTGTGACGCGCAGGCGGCCCTCGTCGTCGCGCAGGCAGCGGTCCGCGACCTCGCCGAGGAGTCCGACGGGGTCGGCGGGGCCGTAGCCGGTGGCGAAGACGACGACATCGGCGTCCAGCGGGGTCTTCTCGCCGGTGACGAGGGACTCGACGGTGGCACGGACCTTGTCCGGCGTCTCGATGACGCCGGTCAGGCGGGAGACGTTGAGGAAGCGCAGCCGCTCGGTGCCGAGGACCTTCTCCTGGTACATCTGCCGGTACAGATCGTCGATCAGATCGATGTCCACCACGGAGTAGTTGGTGTTGCCGTGGTATTCCATCAGCCTGCGCTTGACGGCGTCGGGCGCGGCGAAGTACTCGTCGACCGCCGAGGGGTCGAAGATCCGGTTGGCGAAGCTGCTGTCGTCGGCGGGGCTGTAGCCGTAGCGGGAGAAGACGGCGCACACCTCGGCCTCGGGGAAGCGCCGGTGCAGGTAGGCGACGTTCTCGGCGGCACTCTGCCCGGCGCCCACGACGATGAAGCGAGCGGGCGAGGTGCCCTCCAGCTCTTCGACTCTCCTCAGGAGTTCGGAGTTGTGCCAGAGGCGGCCGGTGCGCTCCACGCCCTCCGGCATGAGGGGACGCAGGCCGGTGCCGATGACGAGGTTGCGGGCCCGGTGCACCGCGAGCCCCTCCTCCGAGCGGACCGTCACGTCCAGGTACTCCACGGCTCCGTCGCGGACGACGGGCGTGACGCCGACGACCTCGTGGCCGTAGGAGACCATGTCGTCGACCTTGGCCGCGGCCCACTCGAAGTAGTCGTGGAACTCCACCCGCAGTGGGAAGAGGGTCTTGTGGTTGAGGAAGTCGATCAGCCGTCCCTTGCTCTTGAGGTAGCAGAGGAAGCTGTACTCGCTGGCCGGGTTCCGGAGCGTCACCAGGTCCTTGAGGAAGGACACCTGCATGGTGGCGTCGTCGATGAGCATGCCGCGGTGCCAGCCGAACCGCGGCTGCTGCTCGAAGAAGTGAGCGGTGACCGCTCCCTGCCTGCCGACGCGTGCGTTGTGCTCGTTGAGCGCGATCGCCATCGCCACGTTGGACGGCCCGAAGCCGACGCCTATGAGGTCGTGGATCAGTGGTGCGTCGTCGCCAGGAAGAGCCTGTGCCATGTCACTCCCATCGTGCGGGTCGGCCGCCGGATGCGGCAGCCGCTTGTCGAGCCGGGAATTGGGCACACCGGCGGAGCCGCGGCCCAAAACTTAGGTAAGGCTAAGCTGATCCCGTGGAGCTGTCGATAGGCAAAACGGACAACGGAGGTGCATCACCTTCAACACGCACTTCAGCAGGACCCGTTGCATACTTAGGTAAGCCTTGCTTTACTGTCGCTGGCCATTCCCTGCGCTGAGGAGGAACCCCATGCGGGTCGTCATGTTCGGTTACCAGACCTGGGGGCATCGCACCCTGCAAGCCCTCCTGGACTCCGAACACGACGTGGTGCTGGTCGTGACGCACCCCAAGAGCGAGCACGCGTACGAGAAGATCTGGAGCGACTCGGTCGCCGACCTCGCCGAGGAGCACGGCGTCCCGGTGGTCATCCGCAACCGGCCCGACGACGAGGAGCTGTTCCAGCGCCTCAAAGAGGCCGATCCGGACATCATCGTGGCCAACAACTGGCGGACCTGGATCCCCCCGCGCATCTTCGACCTCCCGCGCCGCGGCACGCTGAACGTGCACGACTCGCTGCTGCCGAAGTACGCCGGCTTCTCCCCGTTGATCTGGGCCCTGATCAACGGCGAGCCCGAAGTGGGCGTCACCGCGCACATGATGAACGACGAGCTCGACGCCGGCGACATCGTGCGCCAGGAGTCGGTGCCGGTCGGACCGAGGGATACAGCGACCGACCTGTTCCACAAGACCGTCGACCTGATCGCCCCGGTCACCATCGGCGCGCTCGGCCTCATCGCAGCCGGGCAGACGGAGTTCGCCAAGCAGGACCGCTCGCAGGCGAGCTTCTTCCACAAGCGGTCCCTCGAGGACAGCCGCATCGACTGGACCTGGCCGGCGGAGGACCTCGACCGCCTGGTCCGCGCCCAGTCCGAGCCGTACCCCAGCGCCTACACCTTCCACAAGGGCAAGCGACTCGGGGTCCTGGCCGCGGTCGTGTCCGAGGGCCGGTACGGCGGCACGCCCGGCCGCATCTTCTACCGCGAGGGCGACGGCGTGGTCATCGTGGCCGGCGCCGACGCCCGCACCGGCCGCAACCACGGGCTGGCGATCACGCGCGTGCGGACCGAGGACGGCCGGCAGCTGCCCGCGACCGAGTACTTCACCTCCATGGGCGGCTACCTCACCACCCACCCCTGACACGCCGGCCCCACCGACAGGTCGGCCCCGGTACGGTCCCGGGGCCCACAGGACATCGCCGCGCTGCGGGGTTCCCAGTCCCCGCACAGCGGCGAAGTCTTCCCCGGTCACGCGCCCAACTCCCGCCGCGCCCAACGTCACCGCGGACGCCGCGGACACTCTGCTGCCCGTCAACACCGCGCTCGCCACCGCCCTGGTCGTCCTGCTGCTCGCGGTGGCCTGCTTCCTGTTCCTGATGGTCGCCGTGCAGCCCGCACCCCGCCGGGCGGCGCATCACCGTCAACCACACGTGGTGGTGGGCCGCCCTGCCGATCGCGGTGCCCGTAAGCCCGGTCGTCGCCGGTCTGGTGCTGGCCGGCCTGCTGACCGTGCCCGGCATCGCCAACGTCCCGGTGATACCGGCATCCTCATCGGCGGCGCGCTCACCGCGACGGTGCTCGGGCGCCTTCGTCGGCATGCCGCTGGCCGGCGTCTCACCCGTGCTCGCCGGCGCCGTCCGGGTCTTCGTGCTCATCGCCCTGCTGGCCGTCGAGGCGCTCTCCGTGGCCCTGACCGTCGCACTCGTCGCCCGCCGCAAACTCCACCGCGAGACCGGGAAGCGCTCCTGAAGCCCTTCCGGAGTCAGCCGGGCTTGGTCTCCAGCCGCACGTGCAGCTCCTCCTCCTGGTCACCGGAGGCCGTGCTCAGGTCGTGCACGGTGAACAGGGAGTCGAGGGTCCTGCGAAAGCGTTCGACCGCCCAATAGCCGCCTTGCAGGTCGGCGTCGACGGAGGACGACAGGCGGGCCGGACGGGCGCCCTCATGCGCGTCGGCGACGTCGAACGTGCCGAGCCAGACCGTCGGGCGCGTCTGAGACAGCTCTTCGGGTACGTCCTCCGCGCACCGGTCGGAGGCGAAGCACGCGCACAGCGTGTCGAACACGACCCGAGCGTCGTCCTTGCTGCATCCGCTGATCTCCACCGAGACGGATTCCGGGTACTCGCTGTCCATCGTGGTCGCTCCTCTCGTGGCGGCGGTGCGCTACCCGGGTGCCCCGCAGGGCCGCACCCCACCCACAGAAAAACCAGCAGGCGGGACATGGTGCCCCGCTCCCCCGCCGGCATCCACTGGCCCTCCGGCTAGCCACCCACGAGTCGTTCGCCGCCTCGCCCGCGGCGAGCGTGTGGACGTACTCCGCCCAGCCGCCGCCCGGCGCCTGCACGCGGCCGGACACCTCGGCGGGGACCGCGGTGCCGGGGGCACAGGGGCATGGGGCGGCTCCTCCGTGGGGGGGACGGTTCCGGCGGACAGTCTGGCCCGATCTTATCGTCATGTACAGATCAAAGAGGTACGGTGCGGGACCGCCGATGGTCGATTCGGTGACTCGCCGTGCCCGGCCGGGGCCGCTCCGGAGCCGTCGGCGCAACTGCCCCGCCCGCGTGCCGGTTTCTCAGGACGCCCACCCCTGAGTTGAGGGATGGTGGAGAAGCGCGCGGGTGGCCCCGCAGGCAGGTTGAGCGCGATAGAACAAGGGAGTCGGCACGGGGGACTTCGTGCCGAGTGGATCGGCGAAGGCGGTGCCTGGGATGACAGCACTCGGGACTCCCGTGGCGGAAGGCGAGGAGCCCGTACGCGGCCCCGTGCGGCCGAGCGGACTGCTGGACGTGCTGGGGGTGGCCTCGGTGGTGCTGGACACCGAGGGGCGGATCGTGCTGTGGAGCCCCCAGGCCGAGGAGCTGTTCGGCTATCCGGCGCACGAGGCGCTCGGCCAGTACGCCGCCCGGATCATGGTCCACGAGCAGCACCTCGACCTGGTCGTCAAGCTGTTCTCCGACGTCATGGCCACCGGCGAGGGCTGGGCCGGGGCGTTCCCGGTGCGGCGCAAGGACGGCAGCACCCGGCTCGTGGAGTTCCGCAACATGCGGCTCATGGACGACCGGGGCGATGTGTACGCGCTGGGGCTGTGCGCCGATCAGTCGACCGTGCGCCTGCTGGAGCGGGACGTGGCGCTGTCGAGCCGGATGGTGGCGCAGTCCCCGATCGGGCTGGCCGTCCTGGACACCGGCCTCAGGTACGTCTCGGTCAACCCGGCGCTGGCGCGGATCAACGGCCTGCCCGCCGAGAAGCACCTCGGGCGGACCATCCGCGAGGTGCTGCCGCTGATCGACATCGGCCCGCTCGAAGCGGCGGCACGCGAGGTGCTGCAGACGGGCCGCCCGCTGGTCGACCAGCAGATCGTGGGCCGGGCCCAGTCCGATCCGGACGAGGACCACGCCTGGACGATCTCCCTGTACCGGCTGGAGGACGCCCTCGGCACGGTGCTGGGCGTGGCTGCCTCGGTGGTGGACGTCACCGAGCAGTACCGGGCGGGCGTCGAGGCCGAGGCGGCCCGGCGGCGCCTCGCCCTCATCGCCGACGCCTCCGCCCGGATCGGCACCACGCTGGAGCTGGACCGTACCGCCCGCGAGCTGGCCGACGTGGCCGTGCCGGAGCTCGCCGACGTGGACCTGCCCACCGGAGCGCCGCTGGGCGTGGGCGGCGTCGCCTTCACCACCACGACGGTCGACCTCGAACCCGGCGACCGGCTGGTGTTCTACACCGACGGCCTCGTCGAGACCCGTCGTCACCTGCTGGACGAGCGGCTCGACACGCTGCTGGCCCTGCTGGACGGCCCCGACCGCCCGCTGGACGAGGTCTGCGACCTCCTTCTGCAGGCCCTGCGCGAGCCGGACAACTCCGACGACGTGGCCCTGCTCATCGCCCGCGCGCGGCCGATGCCGTAGCCGAACCGGTTCACCTGCACGCGCGGTGGTCGCGGCCGCCGCGTCCCCCTCGTCGTGCTGGCCACCGCCGCCCGGCACGGTGGCGTACGGCGCGCCGGGCGCCGGCAGTGGCGTACAGCGGCCGCGACGCCGGCCCTACGCTCCCCTGCTGCCCACCACCACGGTGGCGTACCGCTCCTCGCACACGGCGAGCCGGGTCGTCAGGCCGCCGCGGGTGAAGGCGTCCACGGCCGTCGGCGCCTGGCGTTCGCTGGTCTCCACCAGTACGCAGCCGCCGGGCGCCAGCCAGCGCACCGCCTCGGCGGCGACCCGGCGCAGCACGTCGAGGCCGTCCGAGCCGCCGTCCAGGGCGGCCGGCGGCTCGTGGTCGCGGGCCTCCGCGGGCAGCAGATCGATATCGCCGGTGGGCACGTACGGCACGTTGGCCGCAAGGATGTCGACGCGGCCGCGCAGTTCGGCGGGCAGCGCCTCGAACAGGTCGCCCGCGTGCACCCGGCCGCCGACGGCGGCGACGTTGCGGCGGGCGCAGCGCACGGCGGCAGGGTCTATGTCGGCGGCGTGCAGCTCGACCCGGCCGAGCACCGTGGCCAGCGCGGCGCCGACGGCTCCCGAACCGCAGCACAGGTCCACGACGGCGGCCGCGTCCGGCCGCTGCGCGAGGGCCTGTTCGACGAGGAACTCGGTACGGCGACGGGGCACGAAGACGCCCGGTTCGACCGCTATGCGCAGGCCCCGGAACTCGGCCCAGCCGAGGACGAGTTCGAGGGGCTGTCCGGCGACCCGGCGGTCCACCAGGGCGGCCAGCTCGTCCGGGGTGCGGGCGGCGGCCAGGAGCAGTTCCGCCTCCTCCTCGGCGAAGACACAGCCCGCGGCGCGCAGCGCGGCGACGACGGAGCCGGCCGACGGGGAGGAAGAGGCGGGGAAACGGGAGGGCATGGGAGAACGAGAGCCTTTCGGGAGCCGAAGGGCGCTCTCGCGGTCACCTGCCTGCGGCGGTCCGCGGCGACGGGAGGCGAGAGCACCCGGCCTGACACGGCATCAAGAGGTCGCACCTCCTCGTTCCCTCGACGGCCGGACGGTCCGCGGCCGGAGACAGCGATACTACCCGGCGTGCCCCGGCGGGGGCGCCTCACCCGCGGGCCGCCACCGGCCACAGCGCCGCAACCTCGCCGGGATCCTTCAGCACCCCGCACAGGCCGACGAGGCCCAGTACGGCGGGCTGGGGTGATTCCCGGACCGGGGAGGGGCCGGCAAGGTGCGGCACGTACGGTGGAGTACGTCATCACTGATCACGTATGACCACTGATCACGCCGGTCGGCGGGCGCCGTCGGTCCGGCTCGAAAGGCTCCACCCCGCATGAACATCACTCGAGGCTTCACCGGGCGCCCGCGCGTGGCCGACCCGGGTCTGCCGCCCGGCCAGTACGACGCCGGCGACGACTGGCCCGTGCTGTCCGCCGAGGTCACCCCCGACCTCGCACCCGCCGACTGGACGTTCCGCGTGGACGGCCTGGTGGCAGCGCCGCGCACCTGGGACTGGGAGCAGGCGCACGCACTGCCCGAGTCGGTGTACGAGGGCGCCATCCACTGCGTGACGAGCTGGTCGAAGTTCGGGACGCGGTTCGGCGGCGTGTCCCTGGACGCCTTCCTGGGGAGGGTGCGCCCGCTGCCGTCCGCCACCCACGCCGTGGCCTACTCCCACACCGGGTACACCACGAACCTCCCGCTCGCCGACCTGACCGGCGGGCGCGCCTGGATCGCCTGGGAGCTCGACGGGCAGCCGCTGCCGCCCGAGCACGGGGGTCCGGCGCGGCTGCTGGTACCGCACCTGTACTTCTGGAAGAGCGCCAAGTGGGTCGCGGGCCTGAAGATCCTCGACCACGACGAACCGGGGTTCTGGGAGCAGAACGGCTATCACGAGCGGGGCAACCCGTGGGAGGAGCAGCGGTACTCCGGTGACTGAGACCTTCACTCCCCCGACGCGGTTCGCCGTGCCCGGGCGCATCGCCGTGAGCGCGCCGGCCGCCTCGGTGTGGCAGACCGCAACGCTCACCGAGATCCGCCGCGAAACCCCGCGCGCCGCCACCTACCGGTTGGCGGTAGCCGGCTGGCCGGGACACGTGCCCGGCCAGCACCTGATGCTGCGGCTGACCGCCGAGGACGGCTGCACGGCCCAGCGCCACTACTCGATCGCCTCCGCACCCGACGACTCCGGGCACATCGAGCTCACCCTCGACCATGTCGACGGCGGTGAGGTCTCCGGCTGGTTCCACACGGTCGCCCGGCCCGGTGACCGGGTCGAGGTGCGCGGCCCGGTCAGCGGCTTCTTCGCCTGGCCCGGCGACCGGCCCGCGCTGCTCGTCGGCGCGGGTTCCGGGGTCGTGCCGCTGATGTCGATGGTGCGGTACCACCGGGCGCGCGGGCTGTCGGTGCCGCTGCGGCTGCTGGTGTCGGCGCGCTGCCCCGAGGAGCTGATCTACGCGCGCGAGTTCGGCGCGGAGACGACGCCGGTGTTCACGCGCCGGGCGCCGGACGGGGTGCCCGGCGGCCGTATGACGGCCGCGCACGTGGCACCGCTGCTGGCCGAGGCGCCGCCCGGCGGGTGGGAGGCCTATGTGTGCGGTTCGAACGCCTTCGCCGAGCACGCCTCCCGGCTGCTCGTGGGGGCCGGCCAGCCCGTGGACCGGATCCGGATCGAGCGCTTCGGCTGAACCGGGTTTCGTCGCGGTGCGGCCGGGCACTCCTGAGGTCCGGGAGGGGCCCGCGGTGCGCGATGTCCGCCCGACGGGGTACCAGATCTCTGTGGGCACCGGCACCCGTTGCCCTGTCTGGCGGGCCCTCCGGCCGGGGTGACGGCGAGGAGGTGACATGCGGACCCGGGTACGCGGCTGGCGCTGGCGGCGCAGTCCGTTGCGGCGCCGGTCGGATGTCGTCGAGGCGTGGACGGTGCTGGCCGTCGCCGCCCTGCTGTGCGTGGGCGCGCCCCTGGCGGGGGCGGTCGCGGCCTGGTGGGCGCATGGCGAGGCGCGGGCGATCGCGACGGAACAGCGCGCCGAACGGCATCGCGTCCGTGCCGAGGTGGTCCGTACGACCAGCGTCCGGCTGCCGTCGGCGCAGGCGAACGACGACCGGGCCCGCCAGGCGACGGTCCACTGGACCGAGCCGGGCGAGGGCCGGCGCACCGCGACGGCACGGGTCCCGGCGGGCGCCCGGCAGGGCGACGTGGTGGACCTGTGGTTCGACTCCCGCGGGCGCAGCGTGCCGCCGCCGGTGAGCGGCCCCGAGGTCTGGCAGCACTCCGTCACCCTGGGCGCCTTTGCCGCAGGCGGCGTGGCGGCGCTGGTGCTCATCGGGCACCGGGCCGTACGCCGGGTCGCACTGCACCACCGGCTGGCCGAGTGGGAGCGCGAGTGGGCCCGCACGGAGCCGGAGTGGACGCATCGCGGGGCGTGAGCAGCACGCCGCGCGGAACCCGCCGACGACCGCACGCTCACGCCACCGCACCGGTGACTGCACGCTTACTCAACCCCCGCCGGCAACCGCACACGTCCGCAACCCTGCCGATGATCCGACCTCCGCACGCCAACGAAAATCCGCCAGCCATCCCCGCCCACCCCCACCGATGGCCGATTCAGCCCTCTTGACCAGCAGATCGTCGCTTCGCGAGCGCGTGTGACCGGCGCAGCGGAGTGCGCCAAAGGCCTGGCGAGTCATCCGATCACCCACGTACGGTGTGATCACCCGCGCTGTCTTCTCACCAAGGCGGTCCCACATGGCCCTGTTCGACCTTCCGCTCGACGAACTCCGCGAGTACCGCAGCAAGTCTGCCGAGCCCGAGGACTTCGACGCGTTCTGGTCCAAGACGCTCGAAGAGGCCCGCGAGCACGACCTGGACGCCCGCTTCGAACCGGTCGACACGGGCCTCAGCACGGTCGAGGTGTTCGACGTGACGTTCGCCGGGTTCGGCGGTCACCCGGTCAAGGGCTGGTTCAGCCTGCCCGCCGGGGCGGACGGCCCGCTGCCGTTGGTCATGGAGTTCATCGGCTACGGCGGCGGGCGCGGGCTGCCGCACGAACACCTGCTGTGGGCGTCGACCGGTCGCGCGCACTTCATCATGGACACCCGCGGCCAGGGCAGCGGCTGGGGCGGCGGTGGCGGCACCCCGGATCCCGTGGGCGGCGCGCCCGCGTATCCCGGCTTCATGACCCGGGGCATCGACGCGCCCGAGAACTACTACTACCGCCGGGTGTTCACGGACGGCGTACGTGCCGTGGAGGCGGCCCGCTCGCACCCGCTGACCGACCCGGCGCGCACGGTGGCCCTCGGCGGCAGCCAGGGCGGCGGCATCACGATCGCCGTGGGCGGCCTGGTGCCGGACCTCGCGGCGATCGCACCGGACGTGCCGTTCCTGTGCGACTTCCCGCGCGCGGCCACGCTCACGGACCGCCACCCGTACCGGGAGATCGGCCTGTACCTCAAGACGCACCGCGGCCGCACCGAGGACGCCCTGCGCACACTCTCCTACTTCGACGGCGTGCACTTCGCCGCGCGCGGCCGGGCCCCGGCACTGTTCTCGGCGGCTCTGGAGGACCAGACCTGCCCGCCCTCGACGGTCTTCGCGGCCTTCAACGCCTGGGCGCACCACGAGAAGGCGATCGAGGTGTACGACTTCAACGACCACGAGGGCGGCGGCCCCTACCAGGAGGCGGCCAAGGTGCGCTGGATGCGCTCGTACGCCTGAGCCCGACCGGGTTCGTGCCGGAAGCCTTCCGTCCAATCCGACCAGTCGGCATGTTCTGGTGTCCGCGCGGGGCGCGGGTTCACGGTCACTGCGACCCGCGGTTCGCGGCGGTACGCGCGGCGTTCGCGGAGAACTTCCGGGGGCGCCTCGCCCTGGAGGCCCCGGGAGGACCCTGGCCTGGCGTGCGATGGCCAACCCGTGCCGTCAGGCCGTCTTCCCGGCCACGACCAGCCGGACGCGCGGGCTGCCGTCGGCGCGTCGGCCGAACTCGGGCAGGGCGTGCAGGTCCACGCGGAACCCGGCCCGGACCAGTTCCCGTCGTACGTCGCCGAGCCGGAAGGCCCGGTAGTACATGACGAACTGCGGCCGCCACACCGCGTTGCGCACCCGCATCACCGCGTCGAAGCCCGCCAGCATCCAGTAGACGGGGCTGGTGGGCCGGGGCGGGGCGACGAGGGGGAAGGCGAAGCGGCCGGCCGGCCGCAGCACGGAGTGGACCTGGGCGAAGAGGCCCGGCAGTTCGCGCGGCAGGAAGTGCCCGAACGCCCCGAAGCTGACGACCAGGTCGTAGGCCGGGGCGAACGGCAGGGCACGCGCGTCCGCGCGGACCCAGTCGACGGCCGGCCCCGCCGGCCGTGTGCGCTCCCGGGCGACGGCGAGCATCCCCGCGCTGAAGTCGACGCCGGTGACCCGGTCCCGGCACACCCTGGCCAGCACGTCGACCCCGGCACCCGTGCCGCAGCACAGATCGAGCCCGGCACCGAAGGGGCCCATCCGCTCCAGCGCCGAGGCCACGGCGTCGAGCACCGAGTCGGGCGTACGGAAGGGGGTGTGGTCGAACTTGGGCGCGAGCAGGTCGTAGCCGCGCTCGACGGACGACAGCGCCTGGACGGCGAGTTCGCGCAGACTGGGTCCTTCGGGGCTGAACATCGGGTCACCCTACGGGAGCGCGCGGTTCGAGGACGGTGAGGAGGCGCTCGCACCAGCGGAGGTTCTCCTCCTCGAAGGCTACCCCGGCCATGCGGGTGAGGCAGGGCCGGCGGCGCAACCACGCAGACCAGCGGTCATCGTCAGCCTCCCAGACGGTGGCCCGCCAGCCAGACGTCCGGCCCGTCGCCCGCCGTCGTGCGCGGCGCAGGGCTGCATGCGGCGCCCCCCGGTCAGAAATCGCCGCTCGGCGTCGTTCTCGACCAGCTTCAGCGCCCGCTCGTACGCCTCGGCCGCCTGCGCCGTACGGCCCGCGCGGCGCAGCGCACGGAATCCGGCTGGTGGCGGCTGCCCGGGCCGCGGATCCCGCTTCTCTACGGCCTGTTGGCCGTCCGCTGAACACCGTGAGTGGTACAGTTCGAGTAGCACTCGTGCACGCCCCCATCCGGGGCGCCGGTGCCAGTTCTCTCTCTGTCAGCTGATCGGACGTCGGCTTTCGACCAGCACATCAGCTTCTCAGCACCACCTCGTGAACAGGGCTCTTGTGCCGTACCCGAGGTGCTGTTCCCGCCGCCCGGAGGCGCGCTGTGCGCCCCTCCCCCGTGCGGCTTCTGACCTCCCTTCCCTCCGCATGCCTCATGCCTTCCGTCCGCGAAAGGACACACCATCATGACCACCACACTCGAACACCCTCCCGTCCAGCAGGCCCCTGCCCGGGTCGCCCTGGGTGTCCTCGACATCGACGCGGGCGGGAAGGGCCACCTGCGGGCCGACAGCCTCCTGCCGTCGTCGGCCGACCCGGCTGTCTCCCCCGCCGTGATCCGCCGGTACGGATTGCGCAAGGGTGACCTCGTCGAGGGTGTCCACGGCGACCGGCGCGGCCTGACCGAGGTCGCCACGGTCAACGGCCGCCCTCCCGAGGAGCTGCGCGTACGCCGCCACTTCCGGGACCTGACACCGCTGCACCCGCACGAGCGGCTGCGGCTCGAACACCCGGCGGCCGGTCTGGCCGGGCGGGTCGTCGACCTGATCGCGCCGGTCGGCAAGGGCCAGCGCGGGCTGCTCGTGGCCCCGCCGAAGACCGGCAAGACCGTCCTCCTCCAGCAGATCGCCGCCGCCGTCGCCGGCAACCACCCCGCGTGCCGGCTCATGGTCGTACTGCTCGACGAGCGCCCCGAGGAGGTCACCGACATGCGGCGCTCGGTGCGGGGCGAGGTGTACGCCTCGACCTTCGACCGGGCGGCCAAGCAGCACATCGCGCTGGCCGAGCTGGTGATCGAGCGGGCCAGGCGGCTGGTCGAGGCCGGCGAGGACGTCGTGATCCTGCTCGACTCGCTGACCCGGCTGTGCCGGGCGCACAACAACGCGGCCGCGTCCGGTGGCCGCACCCTCAGCGGCGGCGTCGACGCGGCCGCGCTGCTCGGACCGAAGCGGTTCTTCGGCGCCGCCCGCCAGGCCGAGGAGGGCGGCTCGCTCACCATCCTCGCCACCGCCCTGGTGGAGACCGGCTCCCGCGCCGACGACTTCTACTTCGAGGAGCTGAAGGGCACCGGCAACATGGAGCTGCGGCTGAGCCGCGATCCGGCCTCGCGCCGCGTGTTCCCGGCCGTCGACATCACCCCCTCCGGCACCCGTCGCGAGGAACTCCTGCTGCCCCAGGCCGAGTTGACCGCCGTACGCGGCCTCAGGCGGGTGCTGCGGGACCGGGACGGGCAGGGCGGTCTGGAGACGCTCCTGGAGCGGATGCGCCAGACGCCGGACAACGCGGCGTTCCTGCGGCTGGTCCAGCCGACGCTGCCCGCCGGCTGACGGTCCGTCCGGTACGGCAGTGCGGCATCCGGGTGCTCGCGCGGGTCGTTCGGCCCGGCCGGGGCGCTGTTCGGCGAATGCATTCCTACGTTTGCGGTATGACTATCAGTTTTACTTCTCGGGCTGTCGTGTCGGCCTGTGCACTCTGCACGGTGGGTCTGCTGGCGCTCGCACCCGCAGCGGCGACGCCCCGCTCCGGGGCAGACCCCGGACCGCCGGACGGTTCCCGGGCGGCGCTGCCGCCGCCCTCCCTGCTGTACCGCCACGGCACACAGGTCCGGCCGCGTGCCGGGGCGCCCGAGGTCCCGGACGTCTCCGCGCGGTCCTGGCTGGTGGCCGACGCCCGCACCGGCGAGGTGCTGGCCGCGTACCGCGCGCACCGCAGGCTGCCGCCCGCCAGCACGCTGAAGACGCTGTTCGCGCTGACGGTGCTGCCGGCCCTGCCGGCCGGCATCCGGCACACGGTCCGCGAGGAGGAGCTGGACGGCATCGGCCCGGGCAGCAGCCTGGTCGGGGTCGCCGAGGAACGCACCTACCGGGTCGCCGACCTGTGGCGCGGGGTCTTCCTCAACTCGGGCAACGACGCCGTGCGCGTGCTGGCCGAGTTGACCGGCGGCCGGCGCGCCACGGTCGCCCGGATGCAGGCCAAGGCCCGCGCGCTCGGCGCCCACGACACGCGGGTGCGGTCACCGGACGGCTACGACATGCCGGGCCAGGTGTCGTCGGCGTACGACCTGGCGGTGTTCGGCCGCGACGGGCTGCGCAACGAGGAGTTCGCCCGGTACTGCGGCACGGCCGAGGCCCGCTTCCCGGGCGCGCGCGGCTGGTCGTACCCGATCCGGAACACCAACCGGCTGCTGACCGGTGCCGACGGCGTGCGGCCGTACCGGGGGCTGATCGGCATCAAGAACGGCTACACCAGCCGCGCGGGGCACACGCTCGTGGCCGCCGCCCGCCGCGGCGGGCGCACGCTGGTCGTGACGGTGATGAACCCCCGGGCGGGCGGCGGGCTCACCGTCTACGAGGAGGCTCGGTCGCTGCTCGACTGGGGTTTCGCCGCGGGCGGGCGGGTGGATCCGGTGGGGTCGCTGGACGCGCTGCGAGTCGGGCCGCGGCCCGCTCCGGAGGCGGTGCCCGTGGTGCGGGCGTCGCCGCCGGACGACAGGCCGGGATGGGCGGAGGCCGGGGCGATCACGGGCGCCGGCGGGCTGGGCGCGGGGTTCGTGGCGCTGGTGCTGAGAGTGCTGCGGGTCAAGGTCGTCCGTTCCGGGGAGAGTTGACCCGTGGGCAGCCACAGCAGCAGGCCGAGCGTGATCCACGCGTAGGTGTTGCTGCCGACGAACCCGTCGATGCCGGAGGCGTCGTCGAACCACAGCCACACCACGCTGGTGCACATCAGCGCGTACAGGGCGCCCGCGACGCGCGGGTACCCGGCGCGGACCAGCACGGCGAAGGACGGCAGCACCCACACCAGGTGGTGCACCCAGGTGACCGGGCTGACGAGGCACGCGGCGAGCCCGGTGAGGGCGAACGCGGCCGTCCATTCCCCGGCGGCGGCCGCCCTGCTTGCCCGTACCGCCCACACGGCGAGGACCAGCAGCACCGCCGTCGCCCAGACCGTGTGGTCCGGTTCGCCCAGCCGGGCCAGGATGCCCTGCACCGACTGGTTGGAGACGTAGTCGAGTCGGCCCACCCGGGTGGTGTCCCACAGCGCGTCGGTCCAGTAGAACCACGACGCGTCCGGGGCCACGCACGCCGCCAGGGCGGTGGCTCCGAAGGCGACGGCCGTCGCCACGGCCGCGGCACGCCAGCGCCGGGCGAGCAGCAGCAGGCCGATGAACAGCGCAGGCGTGAGCTTGACGGCCGCCGCGAGCCCGACCCCGATACCCGCCCAGCGGGTCCGCCCGGTCGCGAGCAGCCAGGCGTCGGTGAGGACCAGGGCCAGCAGCAGGACGTTGACCTGGCCGAAGCTGAAGGTGTCGCGCAGCGGTTCGAACAGGGCGAGCAGGCAGGCGGCCAGGGCGCAGCCGTACCAGCCGTGGCGGCGCCAGTCCCGGCCGGTCAGGATGCGCAGGACGACGGCCAGGGCCGCGAGGTTGAGCAGCAGGGCGACGGCGATCGCGGCGCGCAGGCCGAGCAGGGCCATCGGGAGCATGGCGACGGCGGCGAACGGCGGATAGGTGAAGCCGTACGCCGTACCCGGCACTTGGTAGTCGTAGAGGCGGCCGCCGTGGTGGATCCAGCTGTCGACGGCGCCGTGATAGACGCGCAGGTCGAACCAGCCCCGCAGCAGGGGGACCGTCGCGGTGAACACGGTCACGGCGGCGGCCAGCACGAGCACCAGCAGCAGGCGTCCGCGGTCCGTGGCGGGCCCTCTCATGCGGTCCGCCCGGCTGCCGGTGCCAGTTCCGCCTGGTGGGCCTGCCACAGGACGACCGCGGCGAGCGCGCCGCCGGAGGCGGCCAGCAGCAGCTGCCCGGTGTCCGCGGGGCTGCCGCTGGGCAGCACGGACAAAGCGAGCACCCCGGTCAGAGCCGCCGTCCGGTGCCGTACGGAAGTGCTGGGCGCGGCGGCGGCGATGAGGAACAGGCCCCACAGGGCGTACCAGGGGCGGATCGCCGGGCCGAGGGCGGCGACGGCCGCGAGGCTCAGGCCGAGCGCGTACACCGGGCGCGGGCGCAGCCGCAGCCAGATGAGCAGGATGGCGACGACGGCCGCCGCAACGCCCAGGGTGCGCCAGGCGGGGACGGCCAGGGGCGCGAGGTCGCTGCCCAGGTGCTCCAGTACGGCGCCGGTGGCGCGGCCGAGGAGGCTGGTGAGGGCCCAGTTGTGCGGGGACACGGGGGTGTTGAGGGCGCCGATCCAGCCGTAGCCGGTCCCGGCGGCGGCCGTCGCGGCGATCGTCGTGGCCGCCGCCGCGAGGGCGGTCGTCGCCACGGCCGGCACCGGGCGGCGGCCCGCGCGCACCTGGAGGACGACGACCGCGGCCAGTCCGAGCACGGCCGGGGCCTTGACCAGGGCGGCGAGGGTGACGAGTACGGCGCCGAGAACCGGCCACCGGCCGAGCGCGGCGACCAGGCCGGCGCCGAGCAGTCCCAGCATGACCGCGTCGTTGTGGGCTCCCGCGACCAGGTGTAGCAGCACCAGCGGGTTGAGGGCGCCCAGCCACAGCGCGGCGGCCGGGTCCGCGCCGCTGTGCCGGGCCAGCCGGGGCAGCGCGGCCGCCATCAGCGCCACGCCGGCCAGCGCCACGAGCCGCATCCCGAGCAGCCCGGCGGGGAGTTCGCCGCGGGTCAGGCCGGACAGGGCGGAGGCGAGAGCGAGGAACACCGGGCCGTACGGGGCTGTGGTGTGCTGCCAGAGGGGGGCGACCTCGTCGGCGAGCGGGCCGCCGAGCCGGGACGGGCCGTGCGCGTACACGTCCAGGTGCGCGTCGACCATGGCGCCCTGCGCGAGGTAGCTGTACACGTCCCGGCTGAACAGCGGCGGCGCGAGCAGCAGCGGGGCCGACCAGACGGCGAGGACCAGCAGCAGGGTGCGGGGCGTGGGCGGTTCGGGGCCGCGTATCAGCCGTCCGAGCAGGGCCCAGGCCGCGATCAGCAGGACGACGCCGAAGTACACGCCGACCAGGCCGAGGGCGGCGCGGGCGGAGGCCGGGGCGATCAGCTCCCGCACGGGCAGGGCTCCGGCCGTCTCACCGCCCAGGGCGAGGGCGGTGGTGCCGGCCAGACCGAGTATCTGGCAGCGGCGGAGATCGACGGGGAAAGCCATGGCCAACACTCGGGCAGCGTGGCAACGCCGGATGGCCGGAAGTTGACGTGCCGGCCTCTGGGCAGCGGCCTGCGTGTTACGGACGTGTGGATCTCCGGCCAGTCGGGCGCGGACAGGTGGGCCGCATGGCGACGTCGGCGGAGGCGGCCGGGGCGAAGCCGGGGCTGTTGCGCGCCGTCGCGGGGCGGTACGGCGGGGCTCGTCGAGCGATGGGCACCGAGGACGCCGAGGGGGTCCCCAGGGGACGGGGAAGGGGCCGTGCGGGAGGCCGTCCTGTCGCCCTTCCGGATCGAGCATCTGGCAGGCCGCTTCCCGGCCAAGACGTTCAGCTCCGGACGGATTTTCTCCGACCTGTTGACGAAAATAGGTGACCGTCTCCATGCTGTCCCTCATGTCACCGCGTGAGGGCGGCCCACTGGCGCGTCTGCGCCGGGGCCACGAGGAGCTCGTCCTGGAACTGCTGCGCAGGCACGGTCCGCTCAGCCGGGCCGAGTTGGGCAGGCGCAGCGAGCTGTCCCGGACCACGCTGTACGACATCGTCACCGCGCTCCTGGACAACGGTGCCGTCGTGACGTCGACGCCCGCGCCCGCCGAGCGCAGGCGGGGTCGGCCGGTCGAGACGCTGACCCTGCACCCCGGAGCGGGGCAGGTGATCGGCCTCGACTTCGCCCGCCGCGCGGTGCACGTGGCCGCGGTCAACGTCGCGCACGAGCTGATCGGTTCGGCCACCGAGCCGCACGACGCCGACCTGCCCTGGGACGACCGCGTCGATCTCGCCGAGCGGCTGATCGATTCCCTGGCCGGGGGCACGCTACGGCTCGGCGCCCTGAGCGGCGTCGGTGTGGGCGTGGTGGGTCCGGTGGGCGACATGGAGGCTGGCGACGACAGCGAGAACGCCGCAGGGGCCGACGCGCGTGAGGGCGCCGGCCGACCGGGAAACGCCGGCCCCGCGCCGGCCGACGGCGCCGAAGGCTCCCGTACCGACCTCGCCCTCCTGCTGCGCAAACGCTTCGGCGTCCCCGTGCTCGTCGACAACAACGCGCGGCTCGCCGCTCTCGCCGAGGCGACCTGGGATGCCGCGGCGGGCGACCAGGACGTGGTGTATCTGCGGCTGTCGCACGGCGTCGGCGGAGGTCTGGTGGTCGGCGGTGCGCTGCACCGGGGTGCCGGCGGGCTGTCCGGCGAGATCGGGCACATCACCGTCGAGCCGGACGGACGCCGGTGTTCCTGCGGCAAGCGGGGGTGCCTGGAGACGGTGGCCTCCGTCGGCGCCGTCCTCGACACGTACGGCCGGGCGGACGACCTGCCCGCGCTCCTCGCCGACCCGGCCGCCGCCGGCGTACTGGACGCTGTCGGCAGGCACGTCGGCACCGTGCTCGCCGCCGTGTGCAACGCCATCGGGCCCGGCGTCGTCGTGCTCGGCGGCGAACTCGCCGAGGCGGGCGCGGCCCTCCTGGGGCCGGTCGAACAGGCACTGACCGCGCACCTCATGCCGCTCTCCCGCCACCGCGTCGACCTGCGCCGCGCGACCCTCGGCGAGACGGGCGGCGCGCTCGGCGCCATCGCCCTGGTCCTGCACAGGTCCCCCCTGCTCACCGACTACCCCGCCACCGACCCCCTGAAGGACACCCAGCGCCCGCCACACAGACCCCCGAGGCAGCCATGGCCGTGATCACCGCACCCGAGAAGCGGACCGCGAGATCCGCGCCCCGCGACAGGAGGGCAGTTCCCGCACTCATGCTCAACCTGGTCGCCGGTGTCGCCGTCCGGGCGGTCGCCGAGGGCGCGCTCCACACGAAGGCGGCCGTCGCGTGAACGTCCTGTTCCTGATGACCGATCAGCATCGCGTCGACACGCTGGGCTGCTACGGCAACCCGCACGTCGCCACCCCGAACCTGGACCGGCTCGCGGCGACCGGCACCCGCTTCGACCGCTTCTACACCCCCACCGCCATCTGCACCCCGGCCCGGGCCAGCCTGCTCACCGGCCAGGCCCCGTTCCGCCACCGGCTGCTCGCCAACTACGAGCGGAACGTGGGCTACTCGGAGGACCTGCGCGAGGACGCGTTCACCTTCCCGGCCGCACTGGCCGAACGGGACTACCGCCTGGGCCTGATCGGCAAGTGGCACGTCGGCACCCAGCGCACCGCCGGATCGTACGGCTTCGAGGGGCCCGACCTGCCGGGCTGGCACAACCCCGTCGACCACCCGGACTACCTCGCCTACTTGGAGGAGCGGGGCCTGCCCCCGTACCGGATCACCGACCCGGTGCGCGGCACCACGCCCAACGGCAACCCGGGCAACCTGCTGGCGGCCCGCCTCCAGCAGCCGGTGGAGGCGACCTTCGAGCACTACCTAGCGACGCGCACGATCGAGCAGCTGGACAGGTACGCCGCGGACGGCCGGCCCTTCTTCCTGGCCACGCACTTCTTCGGCCCGCACCTGCCGTACCTGCTGCCGGACGCGTACTACGACCGCTACGACCCCGAGTCGGTCGAGCTGCCGGTGTCGATCGCGGAGACCTTCGAGGGCAAGCCGCCGGTGCAGCGCAACTACAGCGCGCACTGGACCTTCGACACGCTGCCGATCGAGGTCACCCGCAAGCTGGTCGCCGTCTACTGGGGTTACGTCACCCTCATCGACGAGCAACTCGGCCGTGTCCTCACGCGGCTCGACGAGCTCGGGCTCACCGACGACACCGCGGTCTTCTTCACCGCGGACCACGGCGAGTTCACCGGCGCCCACCGGCTGCACGACAAGGGCCCGGCGATGTACGAGGATATCTACCGCATCCCCGGGATCGTCCGCGTGCCCGGCGAACGCCCGCAGGCGCGGCGGGAGTTCGTCACACTCACCGACTGCACGGCGACCATCCTCGACCTGGCCGGCTGCGACACCGCACCCGCGACGGACAGCCGCAGCCTGCTGCCGCTGGTGCGTGGTGAACACCCAAAGTGGCCCGGCGAGTTGCTGGCCGAGTTCCACGGCCACCACTTCCCGTACCCGCAGCGCATGCTCCGCGACGACCGCTACAAGCTGGTCGTCAACCCGGAGTCGGTCAACGAGCTCTACGACCTGGCCGCCGACCCGCACGAACTGATCAACCGGTACGCGCACCCTGAGCTGGCCCCGGTACGCCGCAGCCTGATGCGGCGTCTCTACGAGCTGCTCCGGGAGCGGGGCGACAACTTCTACCACTGGATGACGCCGATGTTCGAGATCGGCGCCTCCGACTACGACACCAGCCTGAGCTCGTTCGAATCAGCATGATCGCGTTGATCTGCTTGGCCTGGCTGCGGGTGAGCAGCCGGGTGCCGTCGGCGCGGATGCCGTGCCGGGCGAGGAACGTGGCGGCGAGGGCGAGGTCGGCGCAGGACGCGCCGACCGAGCACTGGCGGAAGTACTGGTCGAGCAGGACCGGCACCGGGCCCGCGATGTTGCCGTAGGACGCCATGAAGTGGGCGAGGGCGGCGTTGCGGTCGCCGTGCGCGGTCTCGGAGGCGGCGACCTCCTTGTCGAAGGTGAGAGCCGGGTTGCCGCTCTCGGCGCGGAGGAACTCCAGCAGGGTGCCCGCCGCGTCTCCGGTACGGGTGTGCAGGCGGTCGGTGACGACGAGGGCGCCCGCGTTGATGAACGGGTTGCGGGGGATGCCGTCCTCGTGCTCCAACTGCACAAGGGAGTTGAAGGGATTGCCGGAGGGCTCGCGGCCCACGTGCTCCCACAGGGCGTCGCCCTCGCGGGCGAGGTCCAGGGCGAGGGAGACCTTGGTGAGGGACTGCGCCGAGAACGGCTGCCGCCAGTCCCCGCGCCGTACACCGTGCCGTCCGGCTCGGCGACGGCCATGCCGAAGCGGCGCGGGTCGCAGGCGGCGAGCGCCGGGATGTAGTCGGCGGGCCGACCGCGGCCGGGGGTCCGCTCGATCTCCTCGGCGATGCGCTCCAGGACCGGCTGGAAGGTCATGGACGAAGGGGAGGCTGCCATGATCACATTGTCCCTCCGGGTCGGTCCGGGCACGCATTCGCAGGTCGTACGCGACGTCAGGCGAGGGCCCGGCTGCCCGCGGCCGCCTCGGGCCGCAGCAGGCCGGCCAGCTTCGGGGCGGGCAACAGGCCTTTCTCCAGGACGAGTTCGGCCATACCGCGGCCGATGGCGAGGAATCCGGCACCTCCTCAGGCGCAAGCCGAAACCACAACCGGCTCCAGCGATCGAACGGGCCGCACATGCCCGACCGCCCGGCCACCACCAAGAAGCGCCTCGCCCTGAAACTCGCCGAGCACCTCCGGATCGACCCCGGCCCACGCAAGCGCCGCGGCAGCGACCGGCAAACGCGCCCGATTCGCACCGTCGGCGATCTTCACGGCGACGGCCCGGCCGTCGGGCAGCGCGGCCACCTGGACGCCCTCGAAGCCGTCCTTGGCGAGCAGCCCCGGCACGGCCCGCATCAGTGTGGCGACGTCCCGCCCGGAGCCGGAGGACATCTCGGAGTGCTCGCGCATGGCGTCGGCGACGCGCGCTTCCGGGGTGCCGGGCGCTGCGGTGGTGATGCGGGCGGCGGCGCGGGCCAGGCCGTGCAGGGAGATCGAGAACAGGGGGGCACCGCAGCCGTCGACGGTCACGGCGGCGATGCGCTGCCCGGTGAGGTCCTCGACGATCTCGGCGATGGCCTGCTGGAGGGGGTGCGCGGGGTCGAGGTAGTCGTCGAGGGACCAGCCGTTGAGCACGCACGCGTAGAGCATGGCCGCGTGTTTGCCGGAGCAGTTCTGGGCGAGGCGGGAGGGCAGGCGGCCCTCCCGCACCCAGGCGTCCCGGACGACCGGGTCGAACGGCAGGTCCGGGACGTTGCGCAGGTGGTCCTCGGTGAGGCCGGCGAGTCCGAGGATGCGCCGGCTGCCGGCGAGGTGGCGTTCCTCGCCGGAGTGGCTGGCCGCGCTCAGCGACAGCAGGTCCCCGTCGAGCGGAAGCCCGGCCCGCGCCATGGCGGCGGCCTGGAGGGGCTTGAGTGCCGAGCGCGGATGGAACGCGGCCTCGATGTCGCCGAGCTGGAGCTGGACCTCGCCGTCAGCGCCGAGGACGACGACGGAGCCGTAGTGGATGCCCTCCACCACCCCGCCGCGTATGAGGTGGGCGACGGGGGTGTGCAGGGGTTCACGGACCAGGGGTGCGTCCGCGAGGGAGGTGCTGTACATCTCTGCCTCGGGGTCGTGGGCCGACGCAGGGGTCACGCGCCGGCTCCGGTGGTGGACTTGTCGGCGATACCGCCGCGGATGGCGAACCATCCGGCGACCAGTGCGGCGACGATCAGCGGCAGGCACAGCACGGTGGTGCGTCCGGGGCCGCCGTCGGCGTACATGAGGACCAGGACGGAGGCGAGGAACGCCAGCGTCACGATCTCGGTCCAGGGGGAGCCCGGCAGCCGGTAGCCGGGACGGGTCAGCTCGCCCTTCTGGGTCTTCCGCCAGAAGATGGCGATCATGTTGACGTGCCGGGACTTCAGGGACTTGCTGTAGCCCGCGTCTCCGGCGTCGACGTGACCGGCCGATGGGCGCGTCTCTTCGGTGAGGTGTTGCTCGCTCACGCCTCGGGGCTGCCTTCCGTGGGGGTGTCCGTGCGCGCGGGGCGCACGATGTCGGTGAGGGTGGTCTCGACGCGGTCGATGTGGTGGGCCACGGCCTCTTCCGCGTCGTGCGGTGAACCGTCGAGCAGTGCCTCGACGATGGCCCGGTGCTCCCGGTTGGACTGCTCACGGCGGCCGCCCAGTTCATTGAGGAAGGCGGACTGGCGGGCCAGCGCGTCCCGGATCTCCTCGATGACCCGGCGGAAGACCGGGTTCTGGGCGGCCTCGGCCACGGCGAGGTGGAAGAGGGTGTCCATCGCGACCCACGCGGTGGTGTCCGTCTCCCGCTCCATCCGGTCCAGCAGGTGGGCCAGGTGGTCGAGGTTCTCCGGGGTGCGGCGCCGGGCCGCGTAGCCGGCGACCGGAATCTCGACGTGGCGGCGCACCTCCAGCAGGTCGCTGGCCGCGTAGTCGCCGAAGGTGGGGTCCTCGACGGCGTTGGCGACGACGAAGGTGCCCTTGCCGGTCCTGGAGACGGTCAGCCCCATGGTCTGCAGGGCCCGCAGGGCCTCGCGCAGCACGGGCCGGGAGACCTCCAGGGTGCGGCACATCTCCGCCTCGGAGGGGAGCTTGGCGCCGATCGCGTACTCGCCGCGCTCGATGGCGCCGCGGAGGTGGCCGAGCACCGCTTCCATGGCGCTGACGCGCCTCGGTACCGGGCCACCTGTCTGGCTGTCTGACAGGTTCACGGGGTGATCCTGCGGGTGGCGGGACGCGGCTGTCAAGCGGCGTAAAAGATGTGGTTCAGGGGCGGCAGACATGAACCCGCTTGCCGCCCCCTACAGCACCGTCCGGTCAGCTGCTGAGAGAACCGGTGGCGAGCAGGCCCAACAGCAGCACGCCGACGATGATCCGGTAGACCACGAAGGCGTTGAAGGAGTGCTTGGTGACGAACCTCAGCAGCCAGGCGATGGAGGCGTAGGCGACGACGAAGGAGACGACCGTGCCGGCAGCGAGCGGGACCGCGCCTACGCCGGTCCCCAGAGCGTCCTTGAGTTCGTACAGGCCGGCGCCGGTCAGGGCGGGGATACCCAGGAAGAACGAGAGCCGGGTGGCGGCCAACCGGTCCAGGTCGAGGATCAGCGCGGTGGACATGGTGGCGCCGGAGCGGGAGAAGCCGGGGAAGAGCAGGGCCAGGATCTGGGAGCTGCCGACCAGCATGGCGTCCTTGAAGGAGGTGTCGTCCTCGCCGCGCTTGTGCCGGCCCATCTGGTCGGCGGTCCACATCACGCCGCTGCCGACGATCAGCGAGCCCGCGACCACCCACAGCGAGGCGAGCGGCCCTTCGATGAGCGGCTTGGCGGCCAGGCCCACGACGACGATCGGGACGGTCGCGGCGATCACCCACCAGGCGAACTTGTAGTCGTGGTGGTGGCGCTCCTCCTTGCGGGCCAGCCCGCGCAGCCACGCGGAGACGATCCGCACGATGTCCTTGAAGAAGTACACGAGCACGGCAGCGATCGCGCCGACCTGGATCACGGCCGAGAACCCGACGACCGCGTTGTCCTCGACGGGTATGCCCATGAGCCCCTCGGTGATCTTCAGATGGCCGGTCGAGGAGACGGGCAGGAACTCGGTCACCCCCTCGACGGCTCCGAGGACGACGGCCTGACCGACGCTGATGACGCTCATGGGATCCAGTTCTGCTCAAGGGGGCTACGGAGGGGACCTTCCTACTCCCCCCGGGCAAGAGCGTTCCTAAGCCCAGATCCCCCTGGCCAGCCCCACGCCCGCGAAGGCCGCCGCCAGCCCTGCCGCCACGCTCGCAAGAACGTTGAGGGCGGCGTAGCACCGGGCGCCGGTCTCAGTCAGCCGCAGCGTCTCGTAGGAGAAGGTCGAGTACGTCGTCAGCGCCCCGCACAGGCCGGTGCCGAGCAGCAGTTGCAGGTGAGAGCTCGCGGCGCCCGCAGCTGCGGCGCCGGCCAGCAGGCCGAGGATGAGGCAGCCAGTGACGTTGACCGTGAAGGTGCCCCAAGGGAAGACCGAGTCGTGCCGGGACTGCACCGCCCGGTCGGTGAGGTAGCGCAGCGGGGCGCCGACCATCGCGCCCCCGACGACGAGCAGCCAGTTCACAACGACTTCTTACCCTTCGTGTCCGTGGTGGCGCCGTCGCCCTCCCGGCCGACGTACCGGATGACCTCGCACGCGTCGAGGGTGACGAGTCCTTCGGTGACCAGTTCGTCGAGCTGCGGCAGGAAGGCCCGTACGCGCTCCTCGGTGTCGACGATGACGACGGCGACCGGGAGGTCCTCGCTCAGGGACAGCAGCCGCGAGGTGTGGATCAGGGAGGAGGCGCCGAAGCCCTCGACGCCTCGGAAGACGCTGGCGCCCGCGAGCCCGCCCGTGTGGGCGCGGTGCACGATCTCCGAGTAGAGGGGCCGGTGGCGGAAGGTGTCGTTCTCGCCGACGAACACGGTCAGGCGCAGGGCGCTGCCGGTCAGCCTCGTCATGGCTGCCTCCGCTGCAGGATGCGGCGGGTGGCCGTGGCCGCGAGCCACACCGCGGTGAGCGCCGCGAGCGGGGTCGCGGCGAGGTAGGCCAGTCCGGTGCCCGGGTGGCCGCCGTCGACCAGCTTCTGGATGTCGACGGCGAACGTCGAGAAGGTGGTGAAGCCGCCGAGGACGCCGGTGCCGAAGAACGGCCGCACCAGGCGGTGGGCGGCCCACACGTCGGTGATGACCACCATGAACACGCCGATCACGGCGCAGCCGACGACGTTGATCCACAGGGTCGTCCAGGGGAATCCGCCGGTCTGCACGGGCCACCACAGGGAGGCCGCGTACCGGGCCGCCGCGCCCGCTCCCCCGCCGAGCGCCAGCACCGCGACGACGGGTGCCTGGGCCCGCCAGGCCGGCCGGCGCGCGGCAGCGGCCGGGGCACGCAGGGTCTGTGCTTCGGGGGCTGTCATGGTCGTACGTCTCCTACTCGCCGGGGCCCGGATACGTGGGCGCGCTCCATCGCAAGTAGGGACCGTTGGCGGCACCTGTGCCGCGGTTCGGGTACGGCGGGCCCCACCGCCGCGCCGCGAGAGGTGATCGCGGCCGGAAACAGGGTAACGCCGGAGGGGGACGCCGGTCACCTCGGGGCGTGGCGTGCCGGGCGGCTACCAGCCCAGTGGCGGCTACCAGCCCTTTTCGAACAGGCGCGCCACCTCGGCGATCCGCATCTCGTCGCGCCGGTAGCGGACGCGGCCCGCGTGGGTGCTGGTGCGCAGCAGGCCGACGGCCGCGAGGAGACGGAGATGGGTCTCGGCGACCGGGAGCCGCAGGGCGAAATGCTCGGCCACCATGCCGACGGTGGCTCCGTGCTCGGCGGGGCCGGGCTCCTTCAGCCATGCCAGGATCCGCAGCCGCGTCTCGTCGACGGGAGTCCTCAGCATCTCGTCCACCTCCCTCGCGGGCTCCTTCTCTCTCACGCCCCTTCCCACTGTCGCGCAGTCGACACGGGCACCTCCGGCACTCATCGCCCTTGGCCGGCAACGAACTTCCCTACGGTACAAAGCAGTTCGGGCCGGACACGGGTGCGGGCCCGGCCGCAGAATCGCGGCCGGGCCCGCACGTCAGGGACGCGGGCTCAGCGGTGGCTGAACCACGACATCGAGGACAGGGCGCGATCGTCGTAGCCGAACAGCGCCTGGTTCTCCCAGCCGTTGCCGGAGGCGGCGTCGGTCGGGTCCCAGCCGTTGCCGCCCACCGCGGTCCAGGTGGCCTCCCAGTAGAAGACGCCGAGGCCGCGGCCGTTCGGGACGGCCTCCACGATGCTGGCGATGTCGTTCATCCACTTGGTCTGCCCGGCCACGCTCGCCGGGTAGCCGGAGACCAGCTCACCGCTGGTGTCGATGATGTTGGTGAGCGAGTCCTCGCTGTCCAGCCGGAACGGGTAGGCCGTCTCCGTGACGAACACCGGCTTGCCGTAGCGGGTGGCCGCGTCGTCGATGGTGGTCTGGAAGCCGGCCAGTGCCCGCGGCTCGCGTGGCTCGCACGGGCGGAGGGGCGTATCAAGGCTCAGCCGTCGAGCCGGACGACCCGTACGGCTCCGGCCGGGACCGCCAGGCGGCCCGCGGCGCGTTCGCCCGTCAGCAGCTCGGTGCCGGGGGCGTCCAGCGGCACCTTGGCGTCGGTGGCGGTGTGGTTGACGGCGAACAGGAAGGTGCCCGAGGCGCCGGCGCGGCGCACCACCTCGACGTCGCGGGGCAGGTCGGCGCGCGGCGCGACCCGCGCGTCCTCGATGGCGCAGCCGAGCAGCGCGTCCAGGCCCTCGGCGCCGAGGCGGGTGGAGACGTACCAGGCGGTGCCCTCGCCGTGGCGGTGCCGGGTGACGGCCGGGTGGCCGGCGGTCAGGCCGTCGGCGTACGTCCAGACGGCCTCGGCGCCGCGCGGCACCACGAACTCCGTCCACACGTCGGCGGCTAGCGCCCCGACAGGCAACGTTTGCCCGTCAGGGAGCGGCGTCCGGTGCGTGCTCTCGGCGTGTCGGCCGGAAGCCCTCGTACTGGACGTACTTGGGCTTTCGGCCGGTGCGGCGAGAGGGCGTGCCGGGCGTCGCGACGGGGCGAACGTTG
>NZ_JACTVI010000004.1 GCF_014495685.1 Streptomyces sp. TRM68367
TCCATCTCCTCAGGTGTCACGCCCGAAAGAAGATCACACCCTACCCACGCACGAACAACCGGGGTACCTAACAAAGCCCTACTAGTGGAATGCGCGTGGCGGTGGGACTGGATGGTGCCGGTTCTGGCCGAGCAGCAGTTGCTCGCCGGAAAGGCGGAAACAGAAGCCTGGCGCACGGCTTCGGGGCCTGAGGCCCGGGCCGCGCTGCCGGACTTCTACGCCGACTGCCGGAAACTCGGCGAGCTGGGCCTCACCGGCTTGGCAAGGTTGGATCCGGACGTCGTCGGTACCGAGGAATCCTTCTGGGCCGGGGCCGTCCTGGATCTCTGATCCTGTTCGGATGCCAAACGGAGGCCCGGCAGGTTCCCGAACCTGCCGGGCCTTGTACTACTGAAGTGTCCCCGTGATCTTGGACACTCAATGTCTACGCCGCGAGGGCGTGCTGCTGCCGCTGCCTGGTCTCGGCTGGGGTGAGGTAGCCGAAGACCTTGTGCTTGCGCAGGCGGCGGCGGTAGTAGAAGGTCTCGATGAAGTTGAAGACCTCGGCGCGGGCGGTGGCCCGGTCGGGCCAGAGGCGGGTGCCGATCTCGTCTTTGAGTAGCGCCCAGAAGCTTTCTGCGGCAGCGCCCGCCCGTGTCAGCGAGCGCCGCTTGCGGCGGGTGACACCGCGGATGTCGCGGTCCCGCATCACTCGGGCGATGCGCTTGCGGTTCACACGCCGCCCCAGACGCCGCAGTTCGGCGTGGATCCCCGGGACGCCGTAGGTCCTGCAGGAGGCGATGTGCAGCACAATGTGGACGACAATCCTCAACTGTCCAGTGTCACACGCCTGTTGATTGCGGCCTGCTGCACGAGGGCGTTGAACAGGCCCTGCTGAGCGGGATCTCCGTGCGCGGTGTCCTCGGGGTGCCACTGGACGGCGGTGAACCAGGCCCGGTGCCCGGTGAGTTCGAGGCCTTCCACGGTGCCGTCGGCGGCCCGTGCGGTGACCGCGAGTCCGGTGCCGAGCCGGTCCACCCGCTGGTGGTGGTAGCAGGAGACCTCGGCCTTCCCGGTGCCTACGGCCCCTTCGAGCAGGGTGCCGCGCTCGACGGTCACCGGGTGGACGACGTGCCGGTGGTCGCGTTCCGGGCCGCCCATGTCCTGTTCGAGGGTGCCGCCGAGGGCGACGTTGACGACCTGGAGGCCGCGGCAGACCGCCAGCAGCGGCAGGCCCAACTCCAGTGCGTACCGGGCGACTTCGAGGTCGAAGGTGTCCTGGAGATCGTCCACGTCGTAGACGGTGGAGTGGGTGCCCGGGGCGCCGTAGCGGTGCGGGGCGAGGTCGCCGCCGCCGGGGAGGAGGACGCCGTCGAAGCGGGCGAGGCGGGCCGCGACGTCTCCGGCTGCGGGGTGCATGCCCGCCGGTTCGCCGCCCGCGCGCCAGACAGCCTCGATCAGGCCGCGGGCGTTGACCTCGGCGGCGTACCGGAGCGCGGACGTGGTCGCCGAGAAGCGGGCCGGGACGGCGACGAGCGGTCTCACAGCTGGATCCAGGTGGTCTTGAGCTCGGTGTACTTCTCCAGCGCGTGCACGGACTTGTCGCGCCCGTTGCCGGACTGCTTCCAGCCGCCGAAGGGGACGGTGAGGTCGCCCTCCTCGTAGCAGTTGACCCAGACGGTGCCGGCCTTGAGCGCGCGGGAGACCTGGTGTGCGGTGGACAGGTCGGAGGTCCACAGTCCGGCGGCGAGGCCGTACTCGGTCGCGTTGGCGAGCCGGACCGCCTCGTCGAGGTCGTCGAAGGTGAGCACGGACAGGACGGGGCCGAAGATCTCCTCGCGGGCCAGGCGCATGCCGGAGCGGACCCGGTCGAAGACGGTGGGTTCCAGGAAGGTGCCGCCGGACCCGGCGAGGGCGCGGTCGCCGCCGGTGCGCAGCCGGGCGCCTTCGCCGGTGCCGGCGCGGATATGGTCCAGGACGCGGTCCAGGTGGCTCTCGCCGACCAGAGCGCCCATCTCGGTGGCCGGGTCGAGCGGGTCGCCGACGCGCAGGTCGCGGGCCCGCCGTACGACGGCGTCGGTGACCTGGTCGGCGACGGAGGAGTGCACGAGCAGCCGGGAGGGGGCGGTGCACATCTCGCCCTGGTTGAAGAAGATGCCCCAGGCCGCGGTGGCGGCGGCCTGCTCCAGGTCGGGGGCGTCGGGCAGGACGATGTTCGGTGACTTGCCGCCGAGTTCGAGCCAGACACGCTTGAGGTTGGAGTCGGCGGCGTAGTGCAGGAAGTGGCGGCCTACGGCGGTGGAGCCGGTGAAGGCGAGGACGTCGACGTCGGGGTGGCGGCCGAGCGCCCGCCCGGCCACGGGTCCGTTGCCGTTGACGACGTTGAGCACACCGGGCGGCAGTCCGGCCTCGGTGGTGAGGCGGCCGAGCAGCAGGGCGGACAGCGGGGAGTTCTCGGACGGTTTCAGTACGACCGTGCAGCCGGCCGCCAGCGCGGGGGCCACTTTCCAGCCGGCCAGTGTCAGCGGGAAGTTCCAGGGGACGACCGCGCCGACGACTCCGGCCGGTTCCCGGGTGACCAGAGCGAGGGAGCCGGCTGCGGTGTGCGGGGACTCGTCGGTGAGCTTGTCGGCCAGTTGCCCGTACCAGCGGAAGGTGTTGATCGCGGCGCGCAGTTCGATGTCGTACGCGTCCGCGATCGGCTTGCCCATCTCCAGGGTGACCGTCAGCGCAAGCTCCTCGCGGCGCTCCTGAAGGAGGTCGGCCAGGCGCAGCAGGACCCGGCCGCGCTCGGCGGGCGCGAGCCGTGGCCACGGCCCGGTGTCGAAGGCCCGCCGGGCGGCGGCCACGGCGGCGTCCACCTCGGCGGGGCCTGCGTCGGCGACGTGGGCGATCACCCGGCCGTCACGGGGCGAGACGACCGGGAAGCTCGCTCCCGCGCCCGGTTCGTCGGTGCCGTCGATGTGGTGGGCGCCGGAGAGGTCGAGGGCCTTGGCGCGGCGCAGCCATTCCTCGTGTTCCAGCATGACGGGAGGGCCTCCATTTGATCTCAAACAATACGGGCGGTCGACTGCCCCGTGAGGGCCGGGCGTGTGTCAGCTCTCCCCCGCCGCCCTGCCGCGGGTCAGCCGGGCCGCCCCGACACCGAGGAGCAGGACCGCCGGGACGGTGAGCTGGAGCAAGAGGGCGGTGGCCGGGTCGCCGCCGATGAGCGTGGTGAAGTTCTCGACGATCAGCCAGATGGCGCCGGCGATACCGAGTGCGCCCAGCACCGGGGCGATCAGCGTGTTCCAGAGCCGGGTGTCGGCGCGCGAGCGGCGGAAGAAGACGATCACGGACACCGAGGTGAGGAGGTACAGGAGCATCATCCCGAGCACCGCGACGCCGCTGAACCAGGAGAACAGCGTCAGCACCGGGTCCTTGCCCAGCACCGCGAACGGCATGACCAGCAGGATCGCGAGCACGGTCTGCGCGACTCCGGCCGCCCAGGGCGACCTGCGCCCGTTGAGCGCGGTCAGGCGGCGCGGCAGCAGCCCGTCGCGGCCGAGCGAGAACAGGTAGCGGTTGGCGGAGTTGTGGAACGCCAGGATGCCGGCGAACAGGGAGGTGGCCAGCAGGACGGGCAGTACGTCACCGGTCCAGGCGCCGAGCCGGTCGACGACGGGCCCGAAGACGAAGGCCGCGCCGTCCCCGCCCTTCAGGGCCCGGCCGGCGTCGGCCGTGGCGTGGGACGCGCCGTGCGCGGAGACGAGCATCCAGCTGGTGAAGGCGAAGAAGCCGGTGACCACGGCGACCGCCAGGTAGGTGGCCCGGGGCACGGTCCGGCGCGGCTCGCGGGCCTCCTCGCCGTAGATGGCGGTGGCCTCGAAGCCGAGCATCGACGCGACGGCGAACATCAGGGCGACCCCCGGAGCACCCTGGAGCGCCGCGCCGGGCGAGAAGCTGCCGCCGAAGCCGAGGCCCTCGGGCCCGCCGCCGGCGAAGAAGGTCGCCAGGGCGAAGGCGATCAGAATGCCGAACTCCGCGAGCACGAACACGGCCAGCACCCGGGCGCCCATCTCGATGCCGGCCGCCCCGAGGATCTGCACGACGACCATGGTGGCCAGCGCCCAGACCCACCAGGCGATGTGCACGCCGGTGTGCTGGGCGACCAGGCCGCTCACCGTCGCGCCGTACAGCCCGTACATGGCGGCCTGAACGGTGCAGTACGCGAACAGCGCGACGCCCGCGCTGCCGGTGCCCGCCGGGCGGCCCAGCCCTTTGCCGATGTAGGTGTAGAAGGCGCCGGCGTCCACCACATGGCGCCCCATGGCGACGAAGCCGACGGAGAACAGCAGGACGACCGCGCCCGCCGCGAGGTACGCGGCGGGAACACCGGGCCCGTTGCCGATGGAGACGGCGACGGGCACGGCACCGGCGATACCGGTCAGCGGCGCCTGTGCGGACAGGACGAAGAAGAGGATGCCCAGGACGCCGAGGGAGTCGGGCTTGAGCCCGCCGGCCTGGGAGGAATCTTGTGCGGTCCGTGGGGCGACCGCCGTCTGGCTGTCCACTCGAAATCACCTGCCGGGGACGGGAAGGGCGGGGAGAAGAGGGCCGGATAGGGGACGGATGGTCATCGTTTCGGCCCAAACGATTCGCCTCATAGTGGTCCGGAAACTATCCGTTTGACAAGAGGTCCGTGGACCCGGACTTCTTCTGGATCTACGACGTGTGCGGCCGGTCCCCGCCCTGCCGGGCGCGCTCGGTCAGCAGGGTGCGCAGCTCGTCCAGGGCGGCCTCGGTGACGTCCGGTTCCCCCAGGACCAGCTGGTGCAGGACGAGCCCCTCCAGCGACGCGAAGACGAGCCGGGTCAGGGCGGGGCTCGTGCCGTCCGGCAGGATGCGGTCCAGTTCCCTGCCCGTGGCCGCGAAGTACTCCTCGTACAGCGTGCGGATCTGCGGCAGCAGCTCGGGCCTGCGCCGGGATTCGAGCATCAGCTCGTACTGGAAGCTCTGCAGCGCCGGGACACCGGTGACCATGTCCGCAAGGCCCGCCGCGAAGTCCTCGACCTTGCCCGTGCCCGGCTCCAGCGCGCTGGTGCTCGTGCTGGTGCGGACCGCGTGGGCCAGCGCCGCCTCGATCAGCGCGTCGCGCGAGCCGAAGTGGTGCACGACCAGACCGTGGGTGACGCCGGCCTCCTCCGCGACGGCACGGTAGGTGAGCTTGCGCAGCCCGCCGCGGGCCACCACGCGCACGGCCGCGTCGAGCAGCGCCGTACGGCCGGTGCCGTAGTGCACCCGCTTGCGGGCCCGGGCGGCGGGCGTCTCGGCGTCGCTCATGGGCGCGACCCTACCCGCACGTCGGACACCGCCCGGCCCGTGCCGCCGTCAGCGCCGGGGCGGGCGGATGCCGCGGAACTCCCAGTCGCCGCCGAGCGCGGTGGACAGCACCTCCTCGGACTCGGTGGGCTGGGCGCCCACGTCGGCGCGGACCGCGGTCGGCCCGGTGACGATGTGGTTGGTGAGCCGCCCGAGGCCCTCGACCTCCACCTCGACGACGTCCCCCGGCTGGACGGGCCGGGAGTTGGCCGGGGTGCCGGACAGCAGCACGTCCCCGGGGTACAGGGTGATCGTGCGGGCGATGTCGGCGACGAGGTAGTGCATGTCCCACTTCATCTCGTCGGTCGACCCGTCCTGTACGACGGTGCCGTTGACGTACGTCCGCAGCCGCCTGCCGCGGAAGTCCCAGTCGGTGACCAGGCCGGGGCCGAGCGGGCACAGGGTGTCGGAGCCCTTCACCCGGAGCATGGAGCCGGCGTCGGTGTCGCGGAAGTCGTGCAGGCCGTAGTCGTTGGCGACGGTGTAGCCCGCGATGTACTCCCCCGCCTCGGCCGGGGAGACGTTGCGGGCGGTCTTCCCGATGACGATGGCGACCTCGCCCTCGTAGTTGAGCCACTTGCAGCCCTCGGGGCGGACGATCGCGCCCTTGTGGGCGTTGAGCGCGGAGGTCGGCTTGTGGAAGTAGGTGGGCGTGTCGGGCAGCCCGATCTGGAACTCGTCCACCCGGCTGCGGTGGTTGAGATGGACGGCGATCACCTTGGAGGGGACGACCGGCGGCAGATGGTGGGCGTCGTCGGCCTTGACGCGGCGGCCGTCCCCGGCGACGAGTTCGGCGCCGTCGACGGTGACCTGGACGGCGGCGCCGTCGAGGAGGATGCGGCGGTACTCAGGCATGGGCGGGCTCCTGTGCGGTGGTGGTACGGGACGCGGTCCAGCCGCCGGCCGGGCGGTCGAACCAGAGGTGGGCCTGGCCGGTGCCGACGGAGTTCTCGTACGCGCCGTACTGGCGGGCTCTGGCCGTGCAGGCCCGCTCGCCGAGGGCGCCGGCCAGCATCAGGTAGTGGAAGAACTTCGCCTCGGGCCTGAACTTCCAGAACTCGTCCATGGTGTCGAGGACCTTGTCGTGGCGGCCCTCCTTGAACCAGGCGATGCGCTCCTCGTCGGCGGCCCGCGCCTCGGGCGTGAAGATGTGCACCGGGTCGCTGGCCTCGTGGTCGCGCAGCTCCCGCAGCGGCCAGAAGGTGTGCGACAGCGCACCGGAGGCGATCAGCAGCACACGCCGGCCGGGGGTGGCGGCGATACCGTCGGCCAGCGCCCGCCCGAGCCGCAGGTGGTCCTCCATGTCCCCGGTCTGGCAGACGCCGATGCTCACCCACCGCTTGTCGGGCAGGCCCTCGCCGAGGTGCTTCCAGAGGTTGATGGTGGCGTAGTAGATCGGCAGGTAGTCGTCGTCGATCGCGGTGATCCAGGTGCCGTGCTTGTCCGCGAACTTCTCGATGCTGCGGGCGAGTTCGGGGTCGCCGGGGAAGTCGTACGGCATCCGGCACATGCCGCGCGGCAGCTCCTCGGAGGTGAACAGGCCGGCGCGCCGCTGCTGGGCGGTGACGACGAACTCGACGGTGGTGGCCCAGTGCGAGTCCAGGACGACGACGGTGTCGTAATCGTGGGCGGCATCACGCTCGAACACATCCGTGCGCAGCTCGCGGAGCCCGGTGACGAGGGTGATCTCCTTGCCTTCGTTGAGTTCGCGGCGTTCGGACTCGGGCAGCACGATGGTGGGGACGTGGGCGAGGAGCCCGGCACCGACGATCTCACCCATGGTGCGTCCATCCCTTCGGGGCGGTGACGGTGTTCTTCAGGTCGCAGTAGAAGTCGAAGCTCCAGGTGCCGCCCTCGCGGCCGACGCCGGAGAGGCGGGAGCCGCCGAAGGGTGCCTGGAGGTCGCGTACGAAGAAGCAGTTGACCCAGACGGTCCCGGCGACGAGCTGTGCGGTGACGCGTTCGGCCCGCCCGGGATCACCGGTGACGAGGGTGGCGGCGAGGCCGAACCGGGTGTCGTTGGCAAGGCGTACGGCCTCGTCCTCGTCGCCGAAGGTCTGCAGGGTCAGCACCGGACCGAACACCTCCTCCTGCACGATCTCCGCGTCCTGGGCGACATCGGTGAGGAGCGTCGGCGCGTAGTACAGCCCGTCCTTGCGGTGCCCGCCGATCACCGGCCGCGCCCCCGCCGCCAGCGCCCGCTGCACGAAGCCGTCGATCTTCTCCACCTGCCGGGGGTGGACGTTCGGCCCGATGTCGGTGGCCTCGTCGCGCGGGTCGCCCTGCGAGAGCCGGGTCGCCTTGTCGACAAACCGTCGCGTGAACTCCTCGGCGACGGACTCCTCGACGAGCAGCCGCGTGCCCGCCAGACACACCTGCCCGGCGTTGTCGTACTGCTCCACCGCGAGGTCCACGGCGAGATCCAGGTCGGCGTCGGTGAACACCAACAGCGGTGATTTGCCGCCGAGTTCGAGACTGAGCGGAGTGAGGTTACCGGCGGCCGACGCGGCGATGCGCTTGGCCGTGGGGACCGACCCGGTGAAGCTGATCCGGCGCACGTCCGGGTGTGCGGTGAGGGCGTCGCCGATCTCGGCGCCGTAGCCCTGGACGACATTGAGGACCCCCGCCGGAAGCCCTGCCGCGGCGGCGATGTCGGCCAGCAGCGAGGCGGTCAGCGGCGACCACTCGGCCGGCTTGAGCACCACGGTGTTCCCGGCGGCGAGCGCCGGGGCGACCTTCCAGGTGGCCAGCATCAGCGGGGCGTTCCACGGGGTGATCAGCACGCAGGGTCCCGCCGGGTCCCAGCTGACATGGTTGCGGTGACCCCGGGTCTCGAAGTCCTCGTGGTCCAGCGCCAGCAGCCAGTCGGCGAAGAACCGGAGGTTGTGCGCGACCCTCGGCATCACACCGCGCCGGTGCGAACGCAACAGGGCCCCGTTGTCCATGGTCTCGACGATCGCCAGCTCTTCGAGCCGCTCCTCCACGCCGTCGGCGATGGCATGCAGAATCCGGGCCCGCTCTTTCCGCGAGGTAGCAGCCCACCCGGGAAACGCTTCCCGAGCAGCGCCAACGGCGGCTTCGGCCTCGCCGGGCCCACCACGGGCGATCTCCCCGAGCACGCTTCCGTCAATCGGCGAGAGGTCGGTAAAGGTTTCGGCAGAGGCGACACGCGCGCCCCCAATCCATTGCCGAGTGTCGATCGATACACCGGCCACAGTGATCTTGTCAGGCATGAGAAGGGCTCCTTTGAACGAGGGGAAGTGAACGCGCCCCAAAGGGGCGCGGGGCTGTGCTCGATACGCGGCTCCGCCGAGTGGGCGCGACAAGCCACAACAAACCCGCAGCCGACCACGAACCTCACCCGGCAGACGCCCCCGACGTCCCGCTCTCCAACAGCCGCCCCCCATCCCACACAACCCCGACTTGCCGGTAGTACGCAGCGATCGGCTCCCGAATCTCCAACCGGCCCAATTCCTCCGTAGGCGCCTCGAACAACTCCAACTCCGCGTCCCCGCACCACGCCTGCCCCGCCTCGAACGAAGCGGCGCCCGACTCGATCAGCTCATCCAACGCCACTCCCCCGCCCTTCTCGATGGACGGCAACCAGCGATGGTGCGCCATGGGATGCCCATTGACGAACCCGCTGGTCTGCGACGGCCCGCGCAGGGTGACAACCACCTGCGCGAGACGCCGGTCCGCGGCGGCGAGCGTCGCCCCGAACCGCGCCCCCGCCTCGATCCGCGGAGCGGGCCCGTACGGATGCGGCCGCGTCTGATGAATGGACCCGAGCTTCTTCGGATACCCCTGGTGCAGCCCCCGGGCGATCGCGAAGTCCTTGTCGACCCAGATGTAGACACACCGGGAGTACGTCCGCCCCTGATACCGGCAGCGAACGACCGCGAAGGCCTCCTTGTACTGCGCCCGCACCGGATCGAGCAACTCCTCCCCCGACGCCGAGCAGGACTGCCAGTCGGCCCAGATCAACGCCACCGCACCGGGATCCTCCTCGGCCAATTCCAGCGGCTCCGGCAACAGTTCCCGCACCCGCGAGGGATCCGTGCGGTACTCGACGGTCAGCAGATCACCCGAGTACCGCCACGGCGGCGCCGGGATCAGCGACGACGCACCACTGGCCGTCTTGGGATGAAAGTAACCACGGACACTGGCCACTTGGGGACTCCTTACACGGTGAGGGCAGGCTGCTTCATGAGCTCGGCGCGGTAACCGGCGGCCCGCGCGACCACGGCCGGACCGCCGAGCGCGACGACACCGACCAGCTGGCCGCCGGCGTGGTAGCCGGCCAGCACGTCACCGTCCGGGTAGCCGTCCATGACCCGGACGTCGGCGAGCCCCAGACCGGGCGCGCCGAAGGACTGGAGCCGGAAGTCGTGCTGGTCGCTCCAGAAGGTGGGCAACGGGGCAAACGGCGCCAACTCCGGCCCCGCACCGGCGAGGTGGCCGACGAGCACCTTCGCGGCGTGCTTGGCGGTGTCGGCCGGGATGGACCAGTGCTCGACGCGGCGGGGCACACCGTCGTAGCGGGCGTTGGGAAAGCGCGCCACGTCCCCGACCGCGACCACGTCCGGGCGGCCGCCGGCCCGCAGCTGTTCGTCGGTGCGGACACCGTCGGTCAGGTCGAGGCCGTTGCCGTCCAGCCACTCGGTGTTGGCGACCGAGCCGACCGACTCCACGACCACGTCGGCGGCCAGCACCCGGCCGTCGTCGAGCACGACGCCGGTGACGTGGTCCCCGCCCTCGAACCCGGCGACGCCCGTGCCGAGCGCGAAGCGCACCCCGCGCTGCTCGTGCCGCCTGAGCAGGGCGCTCCCGAGCAGCTCACCGAGCGGGCCGGCCAGGGGCAGCGGCAGCGGGTCGACGACGGTGACCTCAGCGACGCCGAGCGCCACGGCCGTCGCGGCGACCTCGCAGCCGATGAACCCGGCGCCGACCACGACGACCCGCGCCCCGGGCCGGGTCAGCGCGCCGCGCAGGGCCTGCGCGTCGTCGAGGGTGCGGACCGTGTGGCGGCCGGCGAGCGGGCCGGGGCAGCGCAGCCGGCGGGGCCGCATGCCGGTGGCGACGACCAGACCGTCGTACGGCAGCGCCGAGCCGTCGTCGAGTTCGACGGTCCGCTCCGCGAGCCGGGCGGCGGCGACCCTCGTACCGAGCCGCCACTCGACGTCGGCGACGCTCGCGCGGCGGCGCAGCGCCAGCGACTCGAAGGGGGCCTTGCCGGCCAGGACCTCCTTGGAGAGCGGGGGCCGGTTGTACGGCATGTGCGGCTCGTCGCCGATCACGGTGATCGCGCCGGTCCAGCCGGCCGCACGCAGCTGCTCGGCGGCGCGCAGGCCGGCCATGGAGGCGCCGGCCACGACGATGCGGGCGCCCACGCTCAGTCCTCGATCCGGATGGCCTGGAGCGGGCAGACGTCCGCGGCCTCCTCGACCTCGTCGCGCAGCGCGTCGTCCGGGGCGGAGTCGTGGACCAGGTGGCCGTCGCCACCCATCCGGAAGACGTCGGGGGCCGCGAAGACGCACTGGCCGTGGTCCTGGCACCTGTTCATGTCGACGACGACCCTCATGGCCGGTCCTCCCTGACTCGTTTGGCTTCAAACAAGATAGGGAGGCGCTCACCCCTGGTCAATGCTTGTCCAGATGGATAATTTCCTGGAACCCACCCCTTGCGGGCAGCAGAACCCACCCATACCGTTTGGCACCAAATAATTTCGTCCAGCGCCCGAGGAGACTTCGGTGAGCGCATCCCCCGTACCCGGCCTGCGGCATCACCTGGAGCGGCTTGCCGCCGACGGCGTCGACGTGGTCCGGGTGACCTATCCCGATCTCATCGGCACCGACCGTGCCCGCGACGTGCTGCTGGACCACCTGCCCGCGGCCTGCGAGCACGGCCTGGCCTTCTGCCGCGCCGTCTACCACACCAGCCCGCAGGGCGACGTCGTCCCCGTCTCCGGCGGCCTCGACGCCGGTCTGCCCGACATCACCGTGCGCCCGGACCTCGACACGCTCGCCGTCCTGCCGTGGGAGTCCGGCGTCGCCACCTGCCTCGGTGACGTCACCGACCCGGCGACCGGGCTGCCCGCGCCCGAGTCGCCCCGCGATCTGCTGCGCGCAGTCCTCGACCGGTGTGCCGGGCACGGGCTGCGCCCGGTGGTCGGCCCCGAGCTGGAGTACTACCTGTGTGACGCCGATCCGGCCGGTCCCACCGGCTGGCGCCGTTACGCGCCGGCCCCCGGTGTCGTCTACACGGCGGGCCTGCGCGCCGACGGCGACAACCACCTGCTGCGCACCCTGCGCCTGCTGCGGGACATGAACATCGGCGTGATCAGCGGCAACCACGAGTTCGACGGCGGCCAGTTCGAGATCAACCTCTCCCACTCCGGCGCGCTGTCGGCCGCCGACCGGGCCTTCCGCTTCAAGGCGTCGGTCAAGGAGCTGGCCCGCCGGGAGGGCAGGCTCGCCACGTTCATGGCCAAGCCGTTCAACGACGCCGGCGGCTCCGGCTTCCACCTGCACCTGTCCTGCGACACCGCCGCAGGCGAGGGCGGCGACGGAGGCGGCAATGCCTTCGACGACCCGTCGGCCCCGTACGGCCTGTCCGCCACCGCCCGGCACGCCGTGGCCGGAGTCCTCGCGCACGCGCCCGCCCTGGCCGCGCTGGCCAACCCGACGGTCAACTCGTACAAGCGGTTCGGGCCGGACACCCTCGCCCCCTGGCTGATCGACTGGGGCCTGGACAACCGAAGCGCCATGGTCCGCGTCCCGCCCGAGCGCGGGTCCGGTGCCCGCCTCGAACTGCGCCTGGGCGACGCCAGCGCCAACCCGTACCTGCTGATCGCCGGCACGATCGCCGCGGCCCTGCTGGGCATCCTGGCCGGCGAGGAGCCGCCCGCCCCGCTGGAGGGCTACGGCTACGACACCGCGCGGGCGGCCGTGCTGCCGACGACGCTGGCCGCAGCCCTGGACGCGCTGGAGGCGGACACCGCCCTGACAGACGCGCTCGGCAAGGACTTCACCTCCTCCTACCTCTCCTACAAGCGCGACGAGGTCGAACGCTTCGGGCGGCACGTCACCGACTGGGAGTTCACCGAGTACGCCTACCACCTGTGACGACTGGGAGCCACCGATGACGACCGAGACCCCGGCTGCCGCCGTGCACGAACCGATGCCCCTGGCGGACGTCGACCTCACCGACCTGGACCACTTCACCGACGGGGTCACGCCCTGGCGGATGTTCCACACGCTGCGCCACGAGGACCCCGTGCACTGGCAGCCGGAGCCGGCGCCCAACTCCGGTTTCTGGGCGCTGACCCGGCACGCGGACATCGCCCGCGTCGACCGTGACCCGGAGACGTTCACCTCCACGAGGTTCGTCAACCTCGAAGAGGTCGACGACGACCAGATCAAGAAACGCGCCTCGATCCTGGAGCTGGACGGAGTCCGTCACCGCGCCCTGCGCAGCCTGCTGCAGCGGCAGTTCGGCGCTAGCGTGATCAACAGCTACGCCGACTTCCTGCGCGGCCTGACCGCGACGACCCTGGACGCGGCCCTGGCCAAGGGCACGTTCGACTTCGTCCAGGAGGTCTCGGCGGACTTCCCGATCAACGTCCTGGCCCGGCTGCTGGACGTGCCGCCAGAGGACAACCGGCAGCTCATCGACTGGGGCAACCGGATCATCGGCCACACCGACCCCGACTACGCGGACGTGCTGCTGCACAGCGAGGAGAGCGAGCAGTACCGCGACCTGCCGTTCCGCTCCCCCGCCTCACTCGAAGTCTTCGCCTACGGCCGGGAGCTGGCGCGGCAGCGGCGCGGCGGCGACGGCACCGACCTGGTGTCCCGGCTGGTCAACACCACCCCGCGCGACGGCGTCCCGCTCTCCCCGCAGGACTTCGACAACTACTTCCTCCTGCTGGTCGTGGCCGGCAACGAGACCACCCGGCACACCATCACCCACTCCATGCTGGCCCTCATCGAGCACCCCGAGCAGCTGGCCCGCCTGCGGGAGGATCCCTCGCTCATCCCCACGGCCGTGGAGGAGTTCCTGCGCTGGGCCTCCCCCGTCTACCACTTCCGGCGCACCGCCACCCGGGACGTCGAACTCGGCGGCAAGCACATCAGGGAGGGCGACAAGGTCGTCATGTGGTTCGCGTCCGGCAACCGCGACGAGGAGGTCTTCGGCAGCCCGTACGACTTCGACGTCGCCCGCGCCGGCAACGACCACGTCACCTTCGGCAAGGGCAGCCCTCACCTGTGCCTGGGTAACCTGCTCGCCCGCACCGAGATCCGCATCATGTTCGAGGAGCTGATCCCGCGCCTGGCCGGCATCCGCCTCGCCGGTGACGTGCCCCGCGTCCGCTCCAACTTCGTCAACGGCATCAAGAAGCTGCCCGTGGAGGTCACCCTCGCCTGAGCCCAGCACGTCCTTGCGCGCGGCCGGCCACGCCTCGCCCGATGCCACCCGGGGCAGGTCTCCCTCCTCGGTCGTCCCGGCTCTTTCCACTGTCGTCGTGCCGGTCCTGCTCCTCATGCTTCTGCGTTCGCGCCTGCGTGGCCAGGCGTGACGGTCAGCCGGAGGCGGTCGGCCGCTCCGCTTCCGGACCCGGAGTGTGCGGTGTGGCCGCCGGGCTGCCCCGCCGCCGGGGTCTCGGGCGGATAGAACTGGGCGTACCAGCGGCGCAAGGCCTTGATCCCCTTCTCGTGCGGGAGCAGCACGGGGCGCGGCTGGTGGATCTTGTGGTCCCAGATCCGGACCTCCTCGCGGACCTCGCCCAGGGCCTCCGCGCGGAAGACGAGCTTGAGGGCGGGCGTCAGGAACGGCAGCCGGGACGGCTTGCGGACGTAGTAGAGCATCCGCATCTCGCTGGTGCGGTCGTCGACCGGGGTGGTGAGGGCGACGGCGGTCACCGAGATGACGGGGCCGTGGGAGCGGACCACCATGACGCCCGGGCCGTACATGAACGCGTCGAAGGTGTTGTCGATGTCCCAGCCGAGGACGCGCCGCCGGATCCGGCCGCGGACCTCGGCGAAGGGGCCGTCCGTCCGCCAGTCCTGGACGGGGGGGCTCGCTCTGGCCGTGGATGAAGTGGAAGTACGACTCGTCGACGATGTTCTCGCGCATCTCCTGGACGTGGACACGCGCCCGGCAGGTGTCGTCGACCGGCCGGGCGAAGCCCCTCGATCCCGCGTCCGGGGTCTCCGGCACCTCCTAGGACGGCTCACCCGGCCCGGTGTGGAGGAAGATCAGCCCGCTGTGCTCACGGACCGGGAAGCCGCCGAGGGACACCTTCGGGGCCCGGACCGCGAACGGCGCCTGGACGCACCGGCCGTCCGCGCCGAACCGCCACCCGTGGAAGGGGCACTCCACGGCGCCGTCCACGACCTTGCCTCCGACGCCGAGGTGCGCGCCGTAGTGCGGGCAGTGCACGTCCCGCACGGCGGGCCGGCCGTCCGCTCCCCGGAAGGCGATCAGGGCCCGCCCGAAGTAGTGCAGGCTGAGCAGCCCGGCGTCCGGGAATATCGCATCCGGCACTGCATGCCGGTCGGCCGCGCCCGGCCTCGTCGGCCGGGTACGGTGGCGGTCACGCCGGACCGCTGCCGGTGGCGGCTGCCGCTGGGGCCCGTCGCAGGGGAAGCAGCGTCTGGACGGGCTCGTTGGCAAGGAAGTCGAGAATGATGCGGTTGACCTCCGCGGGCTTCTCCATGAGCAGCGCATGAGAGGTTCCGGGGACGACGGCCAGTTCGGAGCCGGGGATCGCGCGATAGAGGGCGACCGTGTGCTCGAGCGTGATCAGGTCGTCGTCTCCGACGAGGACGAGGGTGGGCGCTCCGATACGGGCCAGGTCCTCCTCGGGGATGGTCGGCTGGGTGCGGAACATGTCGGTCAGCTTGCCCATGACGACCGGCCAGTGGTCGGCACCGTCGGGCGACGTGGCTTCGTACGCCTGACGGAACATCGCCAGGTCGGGGGCATCGGGCGTCACGTGATCGAGCATCTCCGGCGCCGCACCGCTCTGCGGACCCGGGAGGAAGCTGGCACCCATGGCCACGACCTTGCGGACCAGGTCGGGGCGGGCGATGGCGACGAGCAGGGCGACGACCCCGCCGTCGCTCCATCCGACGAGATGGGCAGGACCGCCGACGACCGACTCGATGAAGGCGACGGTGTCGTCGGCCATGTCCTGATAGGAGAGCGGTCCCTCGACGTCGGGCGTGTGCCCGTGCCCGCGGCGCTCCGGAAGGAAGACGCGGTACCTCGCCGCGAAGTCGGTTCGCTGGGCCGCCCACGTCTCGTTCGTGCAGAGGCCGCCGTGCAGGAGGAGCAACGGGTCACCGGCGCCTTCGGCCTCGTACCACATCCTGACCCAGCGGAGTTCCACGTAGTCGCCCATGATCCAGCCTTTCCGGAACGCCCCCTTCACGGTCAGTCTCCGCCGCCGACTGAATGACCTGCGATGTGAGAGAGCACTGCTGTCGAATGAGTGAGCTATGACCTGGCTCGCGTTTCACCCTTGAACATGACAAAGCACCCCTCCATCGTGACACAAAAAACTTTGGCCGTTCGTTTTATTGAACCGTTCGTGTTTGTGCGGGTAGGTTGTGCGCCATGACCGCATCCCCGACTCCGACCACCGCCGAGGAGCTGCGCGGTGCCGGCCTGCGGGTGACGGCCGCTCGCGTCGCGCTGCTCGAAACCGTCCGAGCCGGTGACCACCTCGGGGTCGAGGCGATCGCCTCCGGGGTTCGCGATCGCGTGGGTCACATCTCCGTACAAGCCGTGTACGAGGCGTTGCACGCCCTCACGGCGGCGGGACTCATACGCCGTATCGAACCGCCCGGCAGCCCGGCCCGGTTCGAGGGACGCGTCGGCGACAACCACCACCACATCGTGTGCCGGTCGTGCGGTGTCGTCGCCGATGTCGACTGCGCGGTCGGGGACGCCCCGTGCCTGACCGCGTCCGACGACCACGGCTTCTCGATCGACGAGGCCGAGGTCATCTACTGGGGCCTGTGCCTCGCCTGTTCACCCGCCCGCAGTTCCTGAGCACCGATATCCCACAGTTCGGAAGGACTCTCATGGCCGAGAACCCTGATGCAATCGTCACCGACCCCAAGATGGAGGGAACCGGTGGCTGCCCGGTCGCGCACGGGCGCGCCCTGCACCCCACTCAGGGTGGCGGAAACCGCCAGTGGTGGCCGGAGCGGCTCAACCTGAAGATCCTTGCCAAGAACCCCGCCGTGGCCAACCCGCTCGGCGAGGAGTTCGACTACGCCGAGGCGTTCAAGTCCCTCGACCTCGCCGCCGTGAAACGGGACATCGCGGAGGTGCTGACCACCTCGCAGGACTGGTGGCCCGCCGACTTCGGCAACTACGGCCCGCTGATGATCCGTATGGCCTGGCACAGCGCGGGCACCTACCGCATCAGCGACGGCCGCGGCGGCGCCGGCGCCGGCCAGCAGCGCTTCGCCCCGCTGAACAGCTGGCCGGACAACGGCAACCTCGACAAGGCCCGCCGTCTGCTGTGGCCGGTCAAGAAGAAGTACGGCCAGAGCATCTCCTGGGCCGACCTCATGATCCTCACCGGCAACGTCGCGCTGGAGCAGATGGGCTTCGAGACCTTCGGCTTCGGCGGCGGCCGTGAGGACGTCTGGGAGCCGGAGGAGGACGTCTACTGGGGTCCCGAGACCACCTGGCTGGACGACCGGCGCTACTCCGGCGACCGCGAGCTGGAGAACCCGCTCGGCGCGGTCCAGATGGGCCTGATCTACGTCAACCCGGAAGGCCCGAACGGCAACCCGGACCCGATCGCCGCGGCCCGCGACATCCGTGAGACGTTCCGCCGGATGGCGATGAACGACGAGGAGACGGTGGCCCTGATCGCGGGCGGTCACACCTTCGGCAAGACCCACGGCGCCGGCCCGGCGGACGCCGTCGGGGCCGACCCCGAGGCCGCCTCGATGGAGGAGCAGGGCCTGGGCTGGCGCAGCACCCACGGCACCGGCAAGGCCGGGGACGCCATCACGTCCGGCCTGGAGGTCACCTGGACCACCAAGCCGACCCGGTGGAGCAACGACTTCTTCGAGATCCTCTTCGGCTACGAGTGGGAGCTGACCGAGTCCCCGGCCGGCGCCAAGCAGTGGGTGGCCAAGGACGCCGAGGCGATCATCCCCGACGCGCACGACCCGTCGAAGAAGCGCCTCCCGACGATGCTCACCACCGACCTGTCGCTGCGCTTCGACCCGATCTACGAGCCGATCTCCCGCCGGTTCAAGGACAACCCCGCCGAGTTCGCGGACGCCTTCGCCCGCGCCTGGTACAAGCTGACCCACCGCGACATGGGCCCGAAGTCGCTGTACCTCGGCCCGGAGGTCCCGGAGGAGACCCTGCTGTGGCAGGACCCGCTGCCCGAGGCCGAGGGTGAGGCCATCGACGCCGCCGACGTCGCGGCGCTCAAGGCCAAGCTCCTCGACTCCGGCCTGACCGTCTCGCAGCTGGTCTCCACCGCGTGGGCGTCGGCCTCGACGTACCGCGGCAGCGACAAGCGCGGCGGCGCCAACGGCGCCCGCATCCGCCTGGAGCCGCAGCGCGGCTGGGAGGTCAACAACCCCGACCAGCTGGCGCTGGTGCTGCGCACCCTGGAGAACATCCAGCAGGAGTTCAACGCGAACTCCGGTGCCAAGAAGGTCTCCCTGGCCGACCTGATCGTCCTCGGCGGCTCCGCTGCCGTGGAGAAGGCCGCCAAGGACGCCGGCGTCGAGGTCGAGGTGCCGTTCGTCCCGGGCCGGGTCGACGCGGCCGAGGAGCACACCGACGCGGAGTCCTTCCAGGCGCTGGAGCCCACGTCCGACGGATTCCGCAACTACGTGGGCAAGGGCAACCGGCTGCCGGCCGAGTACCTGCTGCTCGACCGGGCGAACCTGCTGACCCTGAGCGCGCCCGAGATGACGGCCCTCGTCGGCGGCCTGCGCGTGCTGGACGCCAACCACGACGGCTCGAAGTACGGCGTGCTCACCGAGACCCCAGGCAAGCTGACGAACGACTTCTTCGTCAACCTGCTCGACATGGGGACGACGTGGAAGGGCACGTCCGAGGACCAGACCACGTTCGAGGGCCGCGACGCGGCCACCGGCGAGGTCAAGTGGACCGGCACCCGGGCCGACCTGGTCTTCGGCTCGAACTCCGAGCTGCGTGCGCTCGCCGAGGTCTACGCGAGCGACGACGCGAAGGAGAAGTTCGTGAAGGACTTCGTCGACGCGTGGGTCAAGGTCATGAACCTGGACCGCTTCGACCTGGTCTGATCACGTAGAGCCCGGACGTCCCGGCCGGCCCGAAGGGGCTGGCCGGGACGTTGCCGTTTCCTGAGCCCGTCGGCCGTCAGCCGTCCACGCGGGCGGCGAGCAGGGCGCGGACCGCCTCGACGGCGGGGCCAGGTCGTAGGCGAGGAGGGTCTCCTCGGCGCCGAAGAACGGCAGCCGGTGGTAGCCGCCCGCGTCGAGGTAGGCGGTGCGGCGGGCGACGGCGGCGCAGCCGAGGAAGCCGAGGACCGAGGTACCGGGCAGGTCGTCGGCCCCTCCCAAGGGCGAGGCGGCGAGGACGTCGTTGAGCGGGTCCGGGGTGTTGCCGGGGCCGACGAGCGTGCGGGCGGCGAGCAGGCCGAGCCGCGGGTGGGCATCCAGCAGTCGTGCCGCGGTGTCCAGGGCGCCCGGCTCCCACCAGGAGTCGTCGTCGCTGAACGCCACGTACGGGGTGGACAGGGCGCGTACGCCGGCGTTGCGGGCGAGGGCTCCGCGGCTGGCGGGCAGGGCGAGCACGCGGACGTCGGGGTAGCGGCGAGCCAGCAGGGTGCGGGTGCCGTCGGTGGACGCGTTGTCGGCCACGAGGACGGGCGGGCGCTCCGGCAGGGCGAGCAGGTGGTCGAGGGTGGCGGCGAGGGTGGCGGCGCGGTTCCGGGTGGCGATGACGACGCCGTCGTCGGCTGCGCTCGGTGGGGGTAGGCGGCTGTCATCCGCTCGCGGACGACGGGCTTGCCGGTCACGGGGACACCTCCTGCCAGGGCCGGGCGGCGCGGTGTTGCCACCGGCCCGTCAGCCAGTGCCAGGTCGCCGCGGGCGGGATCAGCAGGCTCGTGACGAGCATCGTGTCGACCTCGTACCGGGTGCGCGGGCCGGGCACGATCCGGGCCCAGGCGAACTCGGCGGTGCCCGCCGCCCAGCACAGCGCCGTGAGCAGCGCCCCGTCGCGCCGGCCGGCGGCCGCGAGGGCGCAGGCGGCGCCGGCGGCCGCGGTGATCGCGAGGTGGCGGCGGATCCGGCCGCGGGGCGCGGCCGCCATCTGCCACCAGTCAGGGCCGTGCAGGCGCAGCATCAGGGCGTCGTCGGCGTTGCCCCGCTGGGCCCGCACCGACACCCAGCGGTCGGCGGGGCGCACGGGGTGGCGGGTCGTGCGCTGCCCGCGGTGGATGCGCCAGCCGGCGTCGAGGACCCGCAGCGCGATGTCGGCGTCCTCCCGGAAGGCGCGCCGGAAGCGCTCGTCGAAGCCGCCGACCTGCTTCAGTGCCTCGGTGCGGTAGGCCATGTCGGCGGTGATCCACCGCGAGCCGGCCAGGGCAGCGGTGCAGCGCTCCCAGTCGGTGGGGCGGCGCCCGTGGGGCAGCGGTACCGTGATCACGCCCTGGATGGCGGCCGTGTCCGGCCGCGCCTCGGCCAGGTCGCGGGCGGCCTGCTCGCACCAGTGCGGTCCGACCTGGACGTCGTCGTCGAGGAAGACCACCCAGGGCGAGCGGACGGCCCGCAGGCCGGTGTTGCGCGCCGCGGTGGGTCCCCGGCCCCCGCTCTGCAGGACCGTGGTGCGGCTCCGCAGATCGCCGAGGACGGACAGCGGGTGCTCCAGCGGTGCGGGCTCGGGGTCCGGCCGGTCGTCGACGAGGACGATCTCCTCGGGCTGCGGCCCGGTCGCGGCGGCGAGCGCCGCCAGGCAGTCGGCGAGCGTGTCCCGCACCAGCGTCGGTACGACGACGGCGTAGGCGGACGGCTTCGGCGCGGACTCGGTCATGTGAACGCCCTCCCCCTGCGCACCGCGTACGGCCCGATCGCGAGCAGGTCGACGGGCGCGGAGCCGAAGCACTCCAGCGCGTCGCGGGGCGTGTCGACCATGGGCCGCCCGGCGGTGTTGAGGCTGGTGTTGACGACGGGCAGGCCGGTGCGCCGTTCGAAGGCGTCCAGCATGCGGGCCACGAGCGGCTCCCGGCGCTCGTCGACGGTCTGGATGTGGGCGGTGCCGTCGACGTGCACGACGGCGGGGATCCGGTCACGCCAGCTGGCTGCGACATCGTGCACGAACAGCATGTACGGGCTGGGCAGCACACCGGCTTCCGCGCCGTCCTCGAGCAGGCGTCCGCACATGTGGGACCCCACGAATCCGGCTCCTCCGGTCACCAGCGCCCGTCGCCACCCGTGTCCGTTCACGAGGCCCTCCACGCATCGCCGTCGGTCGGATGTCAGCGAGCGAGTACCCCACCGCTCGGCCACCTTTCATGATTTGGAGGGTATTGACGCATTAGCCGGTGATAGCCGATTTCGTCATAATTGGGTGTTCAGCGGTCGCGGTCGAGGAGTTCCTTGACGCCATGGGCGGTGAGCCTCAGCTCCTCCGGCGCACCGGCGTCGATCACCATCGAGAGCCGCTCGGAGGGCCAGCCGCGGGCGAGCGCGCCGAGCACCACGCTGCGGTGCCGCGTGATGTGCGGCATCGCATGTTCCAGGCGCGCCTGTGTGGTGAAGACGGGCACCAGCTCGGTGCCGTCGCGTTGTTCGTACACGGGCAGACTCAGAGCCTTGGGATCCGGGCCTTCCGCGTTGACGCCGGCCGGCACCAGGACCTCGCTCATGGCGAGCGTGTCCAGTGTCTCCTCATCGGCGCCGTCCGAGATGACGGCCCGCAGGGCCTGCTGAACGGCGGAGGCGGAGCTCCCGGGGTGCGAGTCAGTCATGGTTCGTCCCATCGCCAGGTCGGACGTGCTCCACTTCGTGTGGAGCCGGTCTCGGTTATGCAGTGCAGACAAGCTGTCGGACGAGGAGCGGACGCGAGCCGCGCAGGAAGGCGAGAAGTAAAGTGCTCCTCCACTCACCGGGGGCGGTCCGCAGGTCAGCGGCGCAGCTTCACCCGGCTCAGCGCCGCGACGCCGAAGGCGGCCAGAGCGATCTGGAAGATCCATTCGACCCAGTCGACGCCCTTGGTGTCGGCGACACCGAAGGCCGCGGCGATGGCCGAGCCCACCAGGGCCGCCACGATGCCGACCAGGACCGTCCGCAGCATGCCGATCCGCTGGCGTCCCGGCACGACCAGCCTGCCGAGCACGCCGATCACGATGCCGACCACGATCGCGCTGATGATGCCCGAGATCTCCATGACTCCTCACTTCATCCCGTTGTGTGTCGGGCTCCGGGTGCCCGCGACGGGCAGGACCAGTCGCATGACCAGTCAAGGGAGTTGTTGACCATGGACAACGACAAGCGCAGGAATGCCTATCTCCGCCAGTCCGGCCGCAAGGACGTGACACCCCGGCAGCGACGCCGTCTCGCCAAGAAGGCCGGACAGGGCAAGGGAAAGGGATGAGATCCCCGGCCACCACGTCCGTCAGCGTCTGAGGGCCGGTGAAACGCCGCTGCCCCTGCTGGCGTCGGCTCCGCTCGTCGGGGAACTCCGTAACGTGGCAGGAAGGGACGGGCCGACCGCCCTCCGGTTCGCGGGAGGCCGACACATGACGGACGCCGAGGCAGCGGGCACGGCCGGCGCGCGGCCCGGCGGCCATGGCCGGGAGGCGCTCGCCGGGGCCCTCGACGCCCTGGGCTGCGGCGCCATTCTGGCGGACGACCGGGGCCACATCGTCGGCGTCAACGCGCGGGCCGAACAGCTGCTGGACCGCACCGCCGCGGACCTGGTGGGCCAGGACGCCCACGAGCTGCTGCACCGCAACCGCCACGGCGAGCCCATGCCGCGGGCCCAGTGCCGGATCCGGGAGACACTCCTGGCCGAACGCACGGCACAGGGCGCCGGCGAGTGGCTGGAACGCGGCGACGGCTCCTTGCTGGCGGTGTCGTGGCTGGCCACTGCCTGCTCCCTCGGCGACCGGCCCACCACCCTGGTGCTCTTCCACCCCGCTGACGGCGCCGAGCCGCCCGCCGAGCGGCGGGAGCAGCCCACCGGCACGCTCTCGGAGCTGGAGCGCCTCGCCCTGCTCGCCGAGACGACCACGCTGTTGACGTCCACCCTCGACGTCGACGAGGCGCTGCGCAGACTGACAAGCCTGGTGGTGCCGCGCCTGGCGGACTGGGCCGTCATCGATCTGATCAACGAGCAGGACGAGGTGTGGCGCCTGACCGTCGCGCACGCGGAGAGCGGCGGGCTCGTACACCGGGACGACCTCCAGGGGCCGATGCCGCCGGTGCCCGAGGAGTCCCCGATGCCCCTGTCCCGGGCCCTGCGCGGCGTCGCGTCCTCCCTGGCCGGACCGGAGACCTACCAGGGCCCGCCGGACTCGGGCATCGCGGAGGAGCAGCGCCGCCTGTTCGACGCGACCGGCATGCACTCGACCGTCACCGCCCCGATCCACAGTCTGCGGGAGGTCATGGGAGCGCTGACCCTGGGCCGCTCCGAGCGGCCCGAGCCGTTCACCGCGGCCGACATCGCGCTGCTGGAGGACATCACCCGCCGGGCCGGTCTCGCCCTGGACAACGCGCGGCTGTACGAGCGGCAGCGCAAGGTCGCCGAGACCATGCAGCGCCATCTGCTGCCCCAGCTGCCGCGCGTGCCGGAACTGCGGATGACCGCCCGCTACCTGCCCGCGCCCGACTCCTCACAGGTCGGCGGCGACTGGTACGACGCCTTCACCCTGACGGACGGCGCCACGGCCCTGGCGATCGGGGACGTCGTCGGCCACGACCTGGACGCGGCGGCCGGCATGGCCCAGCTGCGCAACATGCTGCGCGCCTACGCCTGGTCGCAGCAGGAGCCGCCGAGCCGGATCGTCCAGCGGCTGGACCTCGCGGCCCTGCACATCGCCGAGGTCTCCATGGCCACCATGATCTTCGCCCGGCTGACCGTGTCCGACGACGGGCGGTGCACGCTGTGCTGGACCAACGCCGGCCACCCGCCGCCGCTGCTGGTCACCCGTGACGGTGCGGCCCGCTACCTCACCGAGGGCCACGGGGTGCTGCTGGGCATCGCGGCCGACCAGGACCGGGCCGACGCGACGGCGGACCTGCCGCCCGGATCCACCCTGCTGCTGTACACCGACGGTCTGGTGGAGTCCCCGGGCGACTCCATCGACGACGGTCTGCACCGGCTGCGGCGGCACGCCGCGTCCCTGGCCCGCCGCCCCCTGGAGTCCTTCACCGACCGCCTGCTGGAGCGGGCCCGCCCGCCCCACAACGAGGACGACGTCGCCCTGCTGGTGGTGCGCATCCCCCGCTGACCCCGGCCCGTCCGCTCCGGCGTACGAGAGGAACCCGCATGGGCGAACTGCTCGCGTGAGCCTCCGCGTCGTGCTTCGGCATCACCCACTTCGTCAACGGGCTGGTCTCCTACCGCACCGGCGGAGTGACGGTGGCGCTGCACGCCTACCTGGGCGGCACCGCGCTGAGTGTCGCCGCGGTGCCCTCGCCGGACACGGCAGCCCGTCCGCCGCGGACCTGGGCTGGGGTGTGCTGTCCGGAGCCGGTACCGGGATCGGGGTCGCCTTCCTCTACCGCGCGCTGGCGAAAGGCGCGATGAGCATCGTCGTACCGGTGAGCGACGTGACGACGGTGGCGCTGCCGGTGCTGGCCGGGCTCGCGCTGCTCGGCGAGCGGCCGACGGCCCTCGCCCTGGTCGGCATCGCCGCCGCGTTCCCCGCGCTGTGGCTGGTCTCCCGCGGCCCGGAGTCCGTACGGCCGCCCGGTCCGGCGGGCGGCCGGCGCAGCTCGGCGGTGGCCGACGCCCTGGTCGCGGGCGTCGGCTTCGCGGTGCAGTTCCTCGCGATGGCCCGGGTCCCGGAGGGTACCGGGCTGTGGCCGGTGGCGGCGAGCCGGGTGGCGTCGGTCGTCCTCATCAGCGGCCTGCTCGCCGGCCAGGGAGCGCCCTGGGGGCTGCGGTCGCGGCAGGCCGCCGCGGCTGCCGGAGCGGGGGCGCTCGGGACCCTCGCCATCCTGCTCTACCTCGCGGCGACCCGGCAGCAGCTGGTGGCCGTGGCCAACGTCCTGGCCGCGCTCTACCCGGCCGTACCGGTCCTGCTCGCCATGGTCTTCCTGCGCGAGCGCACGACCGCGGCCCGGACGCTCGGTCTGCTGCGCGCCGCGGCGGCCATCGCACTCATCGCCCTCGCCTGAAGCTCGCCCTCGCCTGAAGCGCTGGGCCGGCCAGGCGCGGGTTTCGGGCGTTCGGGGCGCGGTCAGCTCGCCCACTCCCGCAACCGCTGCCCTGTCTCGGCCCGCAGCCGGCCGAGGGACTGCTTCTCCAGCTGACGCACGCGTTCACGCGTGAGGCCCACGCGTTTCGCCACCTGTTCGAGGGTGCGCTGCTGCCCGTCGTGCAGGCCGTAACGCAGGCTGAGGATCATGGCCTCGCGGGGTGCGAGCGTGCCGACGGCCTCCCGCAGGTCGGCCGCGAGCGCCCGGTACTCGGCGACGTCCGCGGCCTGGAGCACCTCCGTGTCGGGGATGAGGTCGCCGACCACGGTCTGGCCGGTCTCGTCCACGGGCGTGTCCAGGCTGACGGCGTCCCGTCCGACGCGGCGCATCCAGCTGACCCGGTCCTCGGCGAACCCGCTGTCCCGGCCGACCTCCTCGGCGGTGGGCTCGCGGCCGAGGTGCAGTTGGAGGCGCCGTTCGACCTTGCCGAGCTTGTGCAGCTCCTCCACGACGTGCATGGGCAGCCGTACCGTACGGGCGTGCTGGGCCAGGCCCCGCTCGATCGCCTGCCGGATCCACCAGGTGGCGTAGGTGGAGAACTTGAAGCCCTTGGTGTGGTCGAACTTCTCCACTGCCCGGATCAGCCCCAGGTTTCCCTCCTGGATGACGTCAAGAAGCGGCATACCCCGGTGGGCGTGCCGCTTGGCCATCGCCACCACGAGGCGGAGGTTGGCCCGGATCATGTGGTCCTTGGCCGCCAGGCCGTCCCGTTCGACGGCCTCCAGTTGCCGGTGCCGCTCCGGCAGCAGGCCGGGTTCGCCGACGTCGGCCTGCTCCAGCTCCTCCATGGCGTGCACGCCGGCCTCGATCCGCCGGGCGAGGCGCGCCTCGTCCTCAGCGGTGAGCAGCGGGGTCGCGGCGATCTGGGCCAGGTACCGGCCGAGGAGATCCGGTTCCTCGCCGGGTTCGGGAACCCGGTTCCGCGACCGCGAGCGGGCGGAAGCGCGGCGGTCCGCCATGGGCATCTGTGCCGGGGCAGCCATCCGTACGACCCTCCGTCCCCTGTCGTTCCGGGGTGTTCCGGGTACCCGGCGCGTCCCGGGCGAACCGGACGCCGGCCCTGGCACCGCGCGCCGGGAGCCCGGTCAGGCGAGTTCGGCGTGCCCGAAGAGTTCGGCGTACCCGGCCGGGAGGGCGCTGATCAGCCTGTTCAGCTCCCCGCCCGACACGGTGTTGCCGAGCGTGCTGAGCACGGTCTCGGCGTGGCGGCGGGCGGTCTCCTCGTCGTCGTCGGCGGCGGTCGCCACCTGGTGGACGAACTCCTGGACACCCCAGGTCCGTCCCTCGGTGCCCACGCCGGTGATGAATTCGCCGATCTCCGTGGGCAGTTGGTCCGCCAGATGGTCCGCGACGGACGGTGGCAGGCGTTCACCGAGAGTGGCCAGTACGGCTTCGGTGACGCGCGCCGCCTCGTCGACGTTCTCGTACTCGCCCTGCTTGCGGACGTCGGCCAGGAATTCCCGATAGATCATGAGTCGCTCCATAGATCGGAAAGGCGTCCACGGCGGTCCCCGTGCGAACGGTCGGGTACCCATACCGGGCTATAACGTACTTTTCATGTATTTTTCGGGTGCGGACGGGGTGGGTACCCGGTGACCACCGCCCCCGCACAGCGGAGCGCCCGCCATGCAGGACCGAGCGAACATCATCACCGAACTGACTGCATCCCACCGGAGGGTGGAAGAGGCCCTCGCCCGGGTCCAGTCCCTGCCGGGCGACGATCCCCGGCGCAGGGACCGCCTCAAGGAGGCCACCCTGGCGCTGGTGTGCCAGGCTGTGGCGCAGGAGCGCCATCTGCACCCGGCGGTGCGACGGTACGTCCCAGAAGGCGAGCGCCTCGTACGGCAGGAGGTCACCGAAGAGCTGCGCATGGAAGAGGTGCTCAAGGACCTGGAGTTCACCGACACCGACAGCGGGGAGTTCGCTCCCCTGCTGCGGCGGCTGATCACGCGGGTCCACCGCCACGCCGTGTACGAGGAGACGGCCGTCTTCCCCGAGCTGCGCAGGGGCGCACGGCCCAAGGTGCTGGCAGCCCTCGGCAAGGAGGTCCGCCGGACCGAGGACAACGCCGCCGAGCTGCGGGAGCGGCTGAGCCACCCGCCCCGTCCGGATCTGGTCGACCGGGCCCGGGATGCCTTCGAACAGTCGCGTCCGCTTCCCGTTCCCGCGGAGGCGGGAGACCTGTAGGCCGTTGTGGTCACGGCGCGTCATCGGCGGTGACGCGTCCGCCCCGCGGACGAACCGGTCGGTGAAGTCACCGTGCCCATAGGGTAGTTGGAGCCGATGTCGGTCGCACTGTTGGCGGCGCTCGCCGGAGGAGCCGGCGGAGAGGCCGGCCGACAGGCGTGGGCAGGGCTGAGCTCCCTGGTGCGGCGCCCGTTCCGGCGGCAGGACGACAACTCCGATACTCCGGCCGTGAGTTCAGGAGAGGCCGAGCGGGCCCGGCTGACGGAGTCCCCGGGCGATACGGCGCGGGCCCAGGCGCTGAGCACGGCACTGGCGGTGCGGGCCGCCCTGGACGCGGAGTTCCACGCCGGTCTGCAGCGGTGGCGCGATATGGCCGAGCCGCTGGACACCGGGAACGTCCAGAACGTGATCACCGGAGGCTCCAAGGGCCCGGTGATCCAGGGCCGCGACTTCTCCGGAATCAACATCAACACGCCGCCACCGGGTGCGGCCAGTCCCGGTTCGCACCGCACGGAGCAGTGATCGTGACGCCGCCGCCCGTGTTCACGTTCTCCTCCGGACTTGGGGGGCGGACGGCAGGACGGTCAGACCGACACGGCGGGCTGCTGTCCGGCGAGCCGGATCATCTTTGGTGCAGGCGACCGTGAGCCCCAGGCAGCGCTCGGCGGCACCCTCTCGTGGCGTGTGAGCAACGACCGTACGGCGGCGCGCAGTTCACCGTGTTCCTCGGTCGGCCTCATCCGTCTGCTCCTCGCTCGGTGCGCGGTCAGCAGTGAGGACGCGGGCGCGGCAGGCGGCGGGGGTGCCCCAGGCGGTGCGCAGCGCGCGGGCCTTGCGGATCCACAGGGACAGGTCCAGTTCCTCGGTGTAGCCGACGGCACCGTGCAGGTGCAGGGCCGTACGGGCCGCGGCGTACGCCGCCTCGCCCGCCGACACCTTGGCCGCCGCGATGTCCCGGGCGCTGTCCGGCTGTCCGGCCGCCAGGGCCAAGGCCGCGGCATACACGAGCGGCTGCGCGAACTCCAGCGCGATCAGCACGTCCGCCAGCCGGTGTTTGACCGCCTGGAACGAACCGACGGGGACCCCGAACTGGGTGCGTTGCTTGACGTAGGCGACCGTGCGGTCGAGCAGGGCGCGGCCCAGTCCCAGGGCCTGGGCGGCGGTGACCAGGGCCGCCACGCCGGCGGCGTGCTCGGCCGCCTGCAGCACGTGCGAGCCCTGGGCCAGGACGGTTCCGCCGAGCGGCCGGGCCAGCCGGCGCGCCGGGTCGGCCGACGGCTGGACGGTGCCGTACGACTCCGTGACGCGCACAGTGTCCCCGGCCAGGACAAAGACGACGTCGCCGGCGTCCGCGTCCAGGGCGTACGGGCTGTCGGGCGTCAGCAAGCACAGCGAGGCGGCGGTCTCGCCGGAGGCGATGCCCGGCAGCCAGGCCATGGCGAGAGCCGTGTCGTCCAGGCGATCGAGGAGCGCGGCCACGGCCACCGTCTCCACCAGGGGGCCGGGTACCGCGTGTCGTCCCAACTCGATGAAGGCGACGACGAGTTCGACCGGGTGCATGCCCAGCCCGTCGTACTCCTCCGCAACGGCCAGGCCGAAGACCCCGGCCTGCGCCAGGCGGGCCCACAGCGCACGCCCCGGTCCGTGGTCCCCGGCCGCCCAGGCCCGTACGGCCGCGGGAGTTGCGGCCGCTTCCAGCATGCCGTCCAGCGAGCGGGCGAACTCCCGCTGTTCGTCGTCGAGGAGGAACCGCATCACCGGCGTCCCTTCGGCAGGCCGAGCAGCCGCTCGGCGATGATGTCGCGCTGGATCTCGTTGGTGCCGGCGTAGACCGGGCCTGCCAGGGAGAAGGTGTAGCCCTCGGCCCAGCTGCCGTGCGCGGGCGACTCGCCGGCGTCGTCGGCGAGTTCACCGTACGGGCCGAGGAGGTCGAGGGCGGTCTCGTGCAGGGCGATGTCCAGCTCGGACCAGAAGACCTTGTTCAGGCTCGACTCCGCGCCGATCGCCTCTCCCGCGGCAAGGCGGGAGGCGCCCGCGTACGTGAACAGTCGATAGGCGCGAGCCCCGGTGACCGCGTCGGCGACCCGGTCGCGCAGCGCCGTGTCGGACGCATCCGCGGTGGTGCGCCACAGCGCGGTCAGCCGGTCCGCGGCAGCCGTGAAACGGCCGGGGCTGCGCAGGGTGAGGCCGCGCTCGTTGCCGGCCGTGCTCATCGCCACCCGCCAGCCCTGTCCCACGTCACCGATGACATCCTCGTCGGGCACGAACACGTCGTCGAGGAAGAGTTCGGCGAAGGCGGGCTTGCCGTCCAGGCGCCCGATGGGACGTACCGTCACGCCGTCCGCGTCCAGCGGGAACATCACATACGTCAGGCCCTGGTGGGGCTTGCCGGTGTGCGGGTCGCTGCGGAACAGGCCGAAGGCACGGTCGGCGAACGCCGCCCGCGAGGACCAGGTCTTCTGACCCGACAGCAGCCAGCCGCCCTCGGTCCGACGGGCCGTCGACCGCAGGGAGGCGAGATCCGAACCGGCCTCCGGTTCCGACCAGGCCTGCGCCCAGATCACCGCACCGCTCGCCATCGGCGGCAGGACACGTGCGCACTGCTCGGGCGTGCCGTACTCGAAGAGGGTCGGGGCCAGCAGGTTGATCCCGTTCTGGCTGACCCTGCCGGGCGCACCGGCCGCGTAGTACTCCTCCTCGAAGACCAGCCACTCGATGATCGACGCCCCCCGGCCGCCGTACTCCTCCGGCCAGGACACCACCGACCAGCGGTCCTCGAACAACGTGCGCTCCCACTCCCGGTGCGCGGCGAACCCCTCCGCCGTCTCCAGGGAGGGCAGCGGGCGGCCGGGCACTTGGGCGGCGAGCCAGGCCCGCGCCCCGGCCCGGAATTCCTCCTCCGCCGGTGAGAAGGAGAGATCCATCAGGCACCCGCCTCCTTCATCGCGCGGACGTACTCGACACCCGGGATGCCCATGCGGACCCCCGGGTCGGCGAAGAAGGGGTGCCGATGTCGTGCCCGGACTCCGGGCGGTTCATCGTGGCCGCGGCGACGGGACCTCGGCGTTCGTAGCGCACCGGCTCCTCGGGCGTCGTGCGGGCAGTGGACATCACCCTCCTCCCCTAACAAGTGTTCGGTAGATTAACGTGCCGGGCGTCAGCCGTCGAGAGTCGCCCGGACCCGCCATGAGCAGCGTCGAGGAGTTTCGCGCCGAGATCCGCGGGGCGCTGCGCGCGGACGTCACCGGTCAGGTTCGCCGGTCTGCGGGGCCGTGGCGGACGGACCTGTCCAGAACGCCTCGCCCGGGAACGACACTTGGCCGCCCGGGCTGGACCTGTGAGGGGTGGCCGAAGGAGTACGGCGGCGCAGCGCGAGCGTTTCCTGCCGCCGATCATGGCGGTCGAGGAACTGTCGGGTCAGTAGCGACCGACGCAACGCATGGTCGGTTTGCTCTTGACCAGGCCGTCGCGGACTCATCCCAGGAGGGTGATCACGGGATCAGCCGACCCACAGGAGTGCGGCGGGTGGCCGCGCGGGCGCGTGCCGCCTGCAGCGCGGCGAGGAGGACCTGCTTGCTGGAGTTCCGGTCGCGCACATCGCACAGGATGACCGGTGTGGCCGGATCGAGGGCCAGTGCCGTTCGTACTTGTTCGGCCGTGCAGTCGCACCGTCCGTGGAAGCAGTTGATGCCCACGGCGAACGGGACGTCGCGCTCCTCGAAGAAGTCGATCGAGGCGAACGACGCCTCCAGCCGCCGGGTGTCCGCGAGAACGACCGCGCCGAGTGCTCCCGTCGCCAGGTCGTCCCACATGAACCAGAAACGGTCCTGGCCGGGCGTGCCGAACAGGTACACCACCAGTTCCGGCGCGATGGTGATGCGACCGAAGTCCATCGCCACCGTCGTCGACGCCTTGCCTTCCACACCGGACAGGTCGTCTATGCCGTAACTCGCCTCGGTCATGCGCTCCTCCGTCTCCAGCGGGGGAACCTCGCTCACCGATCCAACCATGGTGGTCTTGCCGACTCCGAAGCCGCCCGCGATAAGGATCTTCAGTGCGGTCGGCATGACCGGCTCAGAGCTGACGGATACCATCCATCACCCTTTCGATGAGTTCCACGCTCGGCTGGCTCTCCCGCCCAGGCGGCGACTGGACCAGAACCAGCGAGGCGTCGAGCAGATCCCCGCACAGGACCTTCACCACGCTCACGGGCAGGTCCAGGAGAGCGGCGACCTCGGCGAGCGCCATCGCGCGGTCCCGGCACAGGTCGAGGATCTGGGCCGCTTCAGGCTCCAGATGGCCGGGGTCGGTTTCGTACTCGGACCGCGCGACGACCAGCGTGATGAGTGTGAACGTGTGCTGACTGTGGCGGGTACGCCCGCCTGTGATGGCGTACGGCCGTAGGTAGCGCCCGGCCTCCGGGCCGTCGCGCCATCGTGGTTCACGCATTCTGCACGGGACCGCCGGACGGGGACTCCGCGCGAGGTGCCGCCGTCAGGTACTGACCCACCTGTTTGACGAGCGTGCCCATCTCGTACGCCATCATCCCGACATCCACTTCCTCCGAGGCAAACGCGGCCAGTCGCGCGCCTTTGCCCGCTGCCGTGACGAAAAGGAACGCCTTGTCCATCTGGATGACCGTCTGCTGGACCTGCCCGCTGTGGAAGTGGCGCGCGGCGCCGCGGGCGAGGCTGTGCACACCCGAGGCCACCGCGGACAGGTGCTCGGCGTCGTCGCGGAGCATGTCCTTTGACTTGCCGATGAGGAGGCCGTCTCCGGAGAGCACGATGGCGCAACGGATCTCCGGAATCCGGTCCACCAGGGCGTCAAGGAGCCAGTCCAGTTGACGTCCGTTGTGTACCTGCTCAGTCATTGCGAAAGCATTCCTCACAGTTCAGGGGCACTGGGGCCTGCTGAATCGTCCTGCCGCCCGTGCACACCGCGCGGCTCACCGTCCTGGGGCGCCCAGGCCCGCTTCAGCCCTTGGTGAATGGCGTTCATCGCGCGGGCCGACGCTTCCGGGGAGATGGTGTCGTTGTCGTCCTCGTGCTGGTCATCGGCCTGCGCCGCCTCTTTCCGTAGCTGCTGTGCCAGGTTGGCTCCCTTGACTCGCTGCGGCAGTACCGAGGGAGTGGTCAGTGGACCGGAGGTGTCCCGTACGGGAGCCTGTCCGGATGGTGCGGAACCCTGTCCGGATGGTGCGGGACCCTGTCCCGAAGGCGCTGGACGCCCAGGCCGCTTGTCGCGGCGCGGCAGATCCGGCTGTCCGCCCCGAGAAGTGGTGCGTCCCGCGGACGACGCCGACCGCTCCGCCCGTGAAGCGTGGCGGGTGGGGGCGGAGTCCCTCACCGGGCGGGGCGCCGGCTCGGCCGGTTCGGGAGTCGCGGGTACAGGATGATCCGCTGCAGGGGGCAATAGGCCAGCACCTCCGTACTCGGGAAAGCCGCTGTTCTCCGACAGCCGTGTGTGGGTGACGACGTCGCCCACGGCGACGGCCCGGGCGCCCGCGCCCGCCAGAGCCTCCTGGGGCACGACGGTCGAGTCGTCGGTGCCCGTCAGCGGGGTACCGGCCCGGTCGCCGAGGGCTCCGCCGACGGCGACGGTCGACTCGAGCTGGTCCAGAACGGGCGAGGAGACCTCCTCCAGCAGGTCGGAGGGCAGGACCACTACGGCGAGCGTTCCGCCGTAGTCGGACTCACGCAGCACCACCTTGATGCCGTGCCGCTCGGCGAGCCGCGCCACCACGAAGTGTCCGAGGCGCGGATCCTCGCCCAGAGCCGTCATGTCGACCTTCGGCGGATGGGCGAGCAGTTCGTTCGCGCCGTCCCGCTGGTCCGGTGGCATGCCGAGGCCCTGATCCTCGACGTGTACGGCCAAGCCCTTCCCGACCCGCTGCGCCCTGACGGTGACCCGGGTGTCCGGCGGGGAGAAGCTGGTGCCGTTCTCGACGAGTTCCGCGAGCAGGTGCGTGACGTCGGCGACGGCCCGGCCGATGACGGCAAGCCGCCGGTCTGCCGGCGTGTTCTTGACCCTGACCCGGGTGTACTGCTCGGTCTCCGCCACCGCGCTGCGCAGCACGTCGGTGATCGAGACGGGTGGGGTCGTGCGGCGGCCTGGCGTGGCGCCGCTGAGGATCATCAGGTTCTCCGCGTGCCGGCGCACACGGGTGGCCAAGTGGTCGACCCGGAAGATGTCCTTCAACAGGTCCGAGTCCTCATGCTTGCGCTCGAGGTCGTCCAGCAGCGAGATCAGACGGTGGATCAGGATCTGTGCCCGGCGGACAAGCTGGGCGACGACCTTCTCCGTGCCTTCGCGGCCCTGAGACTGCCGCAGCGTGGAGGCCGCGGCGAGGTGCACCAGCTGGTCGATCGCTGCGGAGAGCCGCCCAAACTCGTCGGTTGCCGGTTGTCGGTCCGAGGCGAGCATAGTGGGGTCCACCGGCTCGCCCCGCTCTATTCGGGCCAGGATGTCGGGAAGCCAGAATGTCGCCAACTGCTGGGTGCGCGACCTGAGTTCGGAAAGTCGGCCGAGCGTCGAGCGTCGGACGCGCAGGGCCAGCACGGCACCACCGGCCAGGGCCGCGAGCGTGGCCGCCGTGCCCAGGAGCGTGGCCAGCATCAGCTCGTCGGCCTGGTCCGTGGCGTGGCCGGCCAGGGCGTCCAGGGAGTCGGTGCCCAGTGCCTGAAGATCGCCGACAACACTGTCGGCGGCCGTCGGCCACGACGCGGCCCGCTGCGGCAAGGAGGTGCCCTCACCGCCGCTCACGGCCTGCTCCACCGAGCCCACCTGGGTCCACTGCGGGCTGCCGGTGATCTGACTGTACGTCGCGGCAGCGCGCCCGGGAAGATCCTTGGTGGTCAGGCCTGCCCGGGCCGCCCGCTGGACCGCCAGGTACTGGACGAACCGGGCGCGGTCCGCAGGGGAGATCCGGCGGGTGGGCAGGGCGCCGGAGACGAGGGTGTCCTCACGCGCGAGCATTTCTGTGATCTGTGCCAGGACCACCGTGGCGGAGCCCCCGCGCTCCAGTTCCCCGTCGTCGCTGCGTACGGCCGCGGTGAGAAGGGCGAGGCTTTGGGAGACGGCGCCGGTGAAGTATTCGAAGGCGTCGGCGGCCGACAGGGTCCGTGCGTCGATTGCGCTGCGGCGCTCCGCCAGCGATTCCAGCGCGCCGTCGAGCGCCCGGGTCCGGGCCCGTAGCGTCACCGTGTCCAGCCCGGACGAACGGCCGCGCAACTCTGCGATGGCGGCGTCGGTCTTCTTGCGGGCGGCGTCGAGGTCCTCGCGGGCGGAGGCCGTGCGGTCGGCCTGCCAGAGTGCGGTGAGCCGACGCTCGTCCTGCAGCCGCGACACTACCTCATGGGCGGGGCGAGCTGCCGATATGTGGTCTGCGTCGGTGTGCAACTGGGTCTGCTCGTCGACGAGTCCGGCCGCCGTGTGGCCCCACAGTCCGGTCAGGCAGATCGCGGGGACCAGGAAGGGTACGGCGAACGAAGATCGAAGAGTTCTGCGAGCAGTGGAGCGATGACGTGGCCGCCGGTCGCGGGTACCTGGCATCTGATTCCTCGTGCAGCAGCGATACAACCGGTGTCGGGATGGGTGCGCAACGCCCGGCCTTCCCCGCGCAGTGGCCTGGTGGCTCACCGTGATCGAGAGTCGCGCGACCTGCACGGTATCAGGAGCGCCGCGCAGCGCCACACTCGGCGAGGACAACCCGCGGGGATCTTCACAGGAGTTGAAGGAACTCGAAACCCTGCCGAGGCTGTTGTCCGGCCGTGGCCGGTGGTGCAGTGGATCAGAGGAGGGCGAGCAGCCTGGGTGTGTAGAGGGCGTCGGCTGAGGCGATTCCGGCCACCATGTCGAGGTAGATCGCGGTGAGTTCTGGATCCGACTGCACGGCGCGCAGCAGGGACAGGCGCTGCTCGTGCGGGGCCAGTCGGGCAACGGCCAGCGTGGACTCGTAGCCCGGTGTGAGATGCCTGTCCCGGTCTTTGGCGAATCGGCCGAGAGCCGCGTCCAGCTGAGCGGGATCGCCGCCCAGCGTGCCCTCCACCGCCCGCACCAGGTTCTCCGTCTGCTGGAAGGCGTCACTGATCCCGCGTGCCGTGATGGAGTCCTTGTGGTGCCCGGCGTCGCCCACCAGGACCCAGCCGGGTCCGGTCGCCTGCCGGAAGAAGTTCTGCTGATCGCCGCTGCCGCGCAGGCGCTCCACGGGCTCCTTGTGGAGTAGCCGGTCGTGGAGGGTCGGCGCGGTGGTCCGGATCTGCTCCTGGTAGGCGCGGTGCGCGTCGGTGCGGACCTCCTCGAAGCGGGACTGCGGGAAGTAGGCAAGGACGAGAGTGGCCCCGTCGTTGGTGGGCACGGCGGCCACCCAGCCGCCGGGCCGTTCGTACAGCTCCAGGTCGGCGGGCACCTCCTGCCAGTACGCGTAGTAGGCACAGCTCAGCCGCTTGTCCTGCACGGTGTACGGCGCCGCCACCAGGCGGGCGACGCTGGAGCGCATGCCGTCCGCGCCGATCACCAGATGTGCGCGTTCGGTGAAACTTCGGCCGCCGTGCCGGCCCTCGACGCCGACGACACGTCCCACTTCGTCTCGCAGCAGGCCGGTCACCCGGCTGCGGTCGCGGAACTCGGCGCCCGCTCCGGCTGCCGCGTCGACCAGGAGGGCGTCCAGGACGCGGCGACGTGGGGCGATACCCGCGCGCTGGCCTTCAACTCCCCGGGCGCACCCCTCGATGCGGATGTCGGCGACCTCGTAGACCGTGCGCTCCAGCGGTGGGCATCCCGAGGCGCGGACCTGTTCCAGCAGGCCCCAGCGCGCGAGTGCCGCGACGCCGGGCTGGTGGATGAGATGCGTGGAGAGGGTGTCGGAGCCGTACGGCTCCTTGTCGAGCAGGAGTATCCGGTATCCCGCGCGGGCCAGCAGCAGAGCGGCGGACGCGCCGGCACAGCGCGCTCCCACCACAATGGCGTCGTACATGCGGATGCCTCACAACGAACGGGGACAGGGACCAGACCAGCGGACTCGAACCGTCAGCGTGCGCGGCAGAGTTCGGCGATCAGTGCACGACGGTCGATCTTGCCATTGGGGTTGAGCGGCAGCTGATCCAGGACGGCGATCCGGCGGGGCATCATGTACGGCGGCAATCGTTCGCCCATTGCTGCGTAAAGCCGGTCGGGGTCGCATCCGGAGCCGCTGACGGCGGCCCGAAGCTCCGGTTCGCCGTCCGAGGCGGGAAGGGTGACGACGATCGCGTCACGCACCCCGGGCTGCTGCCGCAGCGTGGCCTCGATTTCCCCGAGTTCGATCCGGTGACCGCGGATCTTGACCTGGTGGTCGGTCCGGCCCAGATGGACAAGCTGACCGTCTTGCATGGTGACCCGGTCTCCCGTTCGGTACCAGCGCCGCTCCGAGGGCGGGTTGTCGTCGGCCGGCCGCAGGTCGCCGGTGAGGAAGCGGCCCGTGTTGTGCGCCGGATCCAGGTAGCCGGGGAAGCGCAACGGGCCGCGTACGCAGAGCTCGCCGCTGTCGCCCGGCCGGCCCTCCTCGTCCAGCAGCAGCACGTCGAGGACCGGGTAGGCGGCCCCGATCGGCGCCGTGCCGTTGGGCGTGCGCGGCCAGTCGGCCACGCCGTCGGAAAACCGGTAGGCGGTGCAGGAGATGGTCAGTTCCGTGGGCCCGTAGAGGACTTCCAGGCGGCTGTTCGCAGCGGCCTCCCGCCATTCCCGAGCCGCCTGAAGACTGAGCGGCTCACCGCCGAAGACGCTCCACCGCAACGTCGGCATGCTGCCCGGGGTGAGAGTGCCCAGGCGGGAGGCGAAGGAGATCAGCGACGGCACCGAGAACCAGTGCGTCAGCCGCAGGTTGTTGACGGTCTTCACCGGGGACAGCAACTGACCGCGCTCCGGGACGACGAGCGTGCCGCCGCCCGCCCAGGCGACGAACAGGTCGTGCACGGACCCGTCGAAGGTCAGCTCGAACGTCTGCGACAGACGGCTGCCCGGCCCGATGCCGTACCGGCCGGCGACCTGGTCCAGATAGGCACAGATGTTGCGGTGCCGGATCGGCACGCCCTTGGGGGCGCCGGTCGAACCAGACGTGAAGATGATGTACGCGACATCGTCCGGACCGGCCTGCGGATACGGCACATCGGGCACGGGCCCGCCGGTGAGAGCTGCCAGTTCCCCGGGCCCGGCCACGTGGACGGGCACGCCGAGGTCCGCTCCAGTGCAGGGACTCTCGGCCAGGACCAGGTCGAGGCCCGCCGCCGCTGCGATCTCGGCGGTCCGCGTGGCCGGGTGCTCGGGGTTGAGCGGCACGACGGCCGCACCGGCCCTCAGGATGGCGAGATAACCCGCATACGCGGTCACCGAACGGGCCGCGAGCAGCCCCACCTGGCGCGGCGGGGTGTCGCCGGCCTTCCCGACCAGGCGGGCGGCCAGCCGCTCCGCGACGTCCTGCAATTCCCCGTAGGTCAGCTCTGCCCCGGCGACCTCAAGAGCCGTCTCATCGGGGTACGCGGCGGCCGAGCGGGCGAACCAGTCGTACGCGGTGCGAGGGGCGCGCGGATCGCTCATCGGAGCGCCGCCTGCAAAGTCCGCGTCCACTGCCGCAGTTCGGCGACCGTGCGCAGCCGGCCGAACTCCTCCGGGTCGACCTCCTGGCTGCACCGCTTGGCCAGATCAACGACGATCCGCAGCTTCGCCAGCGAGTCGATGCCGATATCGGTGAGGGTGGAGCTGTCGTCGAAGCCGGTGCGCGCGTGCTCGCGCAGGACCCAGGCCGCCAGGTCGCCGTCGTCATGCTGCTCACCGGGCCAGTACCGCCTGGTCTGCCAGGGATAGACGGGCAGCGGCACGTAGCAGCCGGGTTCGGAGAACACGGCTGCCCAGTTCACCTCTTCACCCCTGCGGTAGCGGTCGGCGACGGTGGACAGAGGCCGCCCGTCCAGTGACGGTGCTCCGGTGAGGGCCGCCGCCATCTCTTCGTGGCTGCTGCCGACGACGGCCATCCGGTGCTCGTGGTGCTGCCGCCGGGTGACTGCGCTGTAGCAGATGTCGCGCAGCGCGTACGACGCTCCGGCGCCGCCGGGACGGAGGTAGCCGGCATACGATCGGGCCAGCGCCTCCAGGGCCGCGTCGCTGTGCGCGGATATGACCAGGATGTACGGCCTGCCGTCCGCCGTGGGGTCGGCCGACGGTCCCTCGGCCTCGGCCTGCCGGAGCACCACGTGGGCATTGAGGGCCGAGGAGCCCTGCCCGCTGACACCGGCGACGGCAGGTCGGCCCACATCGGGCAGTTGCCGGAGCTCGCGCGGCACGACCAGCGGCAACCTGTCCCAGTCGACGCGCGGATGGGGGGCGCTCAGATGCAGGCTGGCCGGCACCTGGCCGTGCTCAAGGCACAGCACCGCCTTGATCAGACCGGCCATGCCGCCGCCGGCCTCGGCGTGACCGATGTTGGTCTTCACCGAGCCGACGAGCAGCGGCCGGTCCGCGGGGCGCCCCGCACCGAGCACCTTGCCCAGCGCGGTCAGCTCGAGCGGGTCGAGCAGGGGCGAACCAGAGCCGTGCGCCTCAACGTAGTCGACGTCGGCCGGGTCCATCCCGGCGTCCTCGTATGCCCAGCGGAGCACCTCCACCTGGCCCTGAACCGACGGGCTGAGGACCGTGTCACTGGTACGGCCGTCATTGCCCACCGCGCTGCCCTGAATGACGGCACGGATGCGGTCGCCATCGGCCAGCGCATCCGCCAGGCGCTTCAGCACCACGACCGCCACCGCGTCGCTGGGGGCGTACCCGTCCGCGCCCGCGTCACCGAACTTACTGCGCCCGTCGCGCGCCATCCCGCCGGCGTGAGTGAGCACGAGACCCTCGTCCGGACGGAGCGCGATACTCACCCCGGCGGCCAGTGCCAGCGGGCTCTCCCCGGCGCGCAGGCTGTGCACGGCCTGGTGTACGGCCACCAGCGACGACGAGCAGGCCGAGTCCACGACGACACTGGGTCCGCGGAAGTCGAAGAAGTGGGACAACCGGGCGGGCAGCAGCGACCGGAAGTTGTTCAACTGGGCGGCCGACACGGACTCCGGGCCCCGCCGCAGGGCGAGTTCCAGGTAGTCGGCCCGAGCGTTGCCGACGAAAACCGCAGTCCGAGTACCCGCCAGCAGGTCAGGGCGCTGGCCGGCATCCTCCAGCGCGTCCCAGGCCGCCATCAGCAACAGCCGCTGCTGCGGGTCGAGTTCGACGGCCTCGGAGGCGGACATCCCGAAAAACTCGGCGTCGAACTCGGCAACCTGTTCGACATAGCCCGCGCGGCGGCTGGCCATCCGCCCGTGTCTGGGTTCGGGGTCATGAAGGGCGTCCACGTCGTACCGTTCACGAGGCATCTCGCTGGTGACGTCCACACCCTCCCGCAGCAGAGCCCACAATTCGTCGGGGCCTGTCGCACCGGGCAACCGGCAGGCCATGCCGATCACCGCCACCGACCGAGCGTCCACGTCGGACCTGTTCATGAGAGAACTCCGTTCCAATACATCGCCACTGTCCGTACGTTATGGCGCAGTTGACTGCACCCACGCACGACCCCCTGCGTGGCCGGTTGACAGTGGTGGCCACGGCGCCGGGAGCCAGGCGGCTGGCGCCGCGCCCCTCGCAAGGCTGTTGCTGCATTCAGGCCGACGAGAGGCCGCCTTGCAGCAGCCAGCCGATCACGACAGACAGCATGAACCTGCATAACACCCAGCACTGGAGCCGGATCCAGCGGCCTCGACGCTTCCGCGCACACCACCCCAGATTCGAAAGCAAATTCGAGCACTTCACGTCAGGCCGAGCAGGGCGCTTCAGCTTCATGAACAAGTCCACCGCATGATTGTCAGATGCAAAATCGTTTCGTTTCGATGGGCTACCGGAGATTGACGGGAAGTGATCGCCGTTGGTTCAAACATCGAAAAATTTGGACAGAATCCATGGCTGGGCACCTGGCGACCGCGCCGGAGGCCGCTGGGCGGGGGCCGCCGGGACCGCGCCGCAGACCAAGTCGCGCGGCCTCCTCGGCGTTCACTGCGGGACAGGTGAGATGGGATTGACCTCGAGGGGGGGTGATCCAGACAGGCCGGATCTCTGCTTTGATCTGATACATGGAATCCCTGTCATCCGAACACCATCGTCTCGCCAGCGAGCAGCGGACGCTGCGGCTGAGGATTCTCGGCCTGAACACCGTTGAGGCGGAAGCCACGTTCGACCGCGTTGCGCGACTCGCGGCCAGTTTCACCCAGTCTCCGTTGGCCATGGTCAACTTCATCAACGACGAGCAGCAGATGTTCCGAGGCATGTACATGCCCAGCGCCTCCCCTGAGGACGCCGGGGCCCAAGGCAGCGGAATCTCGTTCGATTTCAGCCACCTCGCCCGCGAGGCACCAGGCGACTACGGCTTCTGCCCCCACGTGGTCGCCCAGCAGTCCCAGCTTGCCCTGGACGACGTCTTCGACTACCCGCGTTTCAAGGGGAACGCCCTGGTAAACGACCTGGGCGTGCGGTCCTACCTGGGTACTCCGCTGCGCGACAACACGGGCATAGTCCTCGGCACCGTGTGTGTCGCCGACGTCAAGCCCCGCACCTGGGACCGCCAGCTCAGGCAGGCCATGCAGGAACTCACGGAGACCCTGCTGTCCGAATTCCGACTGCGTGACAGCCTGCTCGCCCAGCAGCAGGAACTGTTCGCGGTCTTCGACGGGGCTCCGTTTCCCATCATGCTCACCGAAGGCCCCGACCACCTGCTACGTTACGCCAACGGGAGACAGGGCCAGCTCTTCGGTATGGTGCAGCAGTTCAGTCCCGGCCGGCAGGCACTCCCCAGCCTCGACAGGAGCGGCGTCTTCAACGCGATGGACGACGCCCTCCGCACGGGGCATCCCACCACGCTGCCGTGGGCGTCGCTCAGGACGTACGACTCGCCGGCGCCGCAGGACTTCAGTTTCCTGTGCACACCGGTGCGTACTTCCCCGGGCGCGCCGTTCAAGGGCGTCCTCACAGTGGCGATGAACACCGCGGGGCAGGGCTACGCCGACGCCGAGCCGCAGGCATTCGCTGCCAACGTCCAGCAACGGTTCGAACGGTTGGGTGAAGGTGCACTGTCCAACAGAATGCCCTGACAGTGGGGGGAACGCTCCCCGCAACCGCTGAGCCCTCGGCACGCCGCACTGCCGGCCCGAATACGGATCGTTCCCTCTCCCGGGCGCGGGACGAAGGGGAGCCGCCCAGCGTCCTTCCGCGCGACGACGCGCGGAAGGACGCTGGGCGTCGGGGACGTCAGTGCGGTGGCCGGCCTCACCGGAGGGGATCGAGGAGACGACTGTACTGAGCAACACCTCCGACGCTGTCGCGTCACCGTCTGATGGGATATTGCCTGGAAGCGGCGTGCCGCCATCCCCTCGGTGCGCCCGACAGGGTTTGCCCCGGCCAATGTCCGCACCGTGGCGGGGAGATTCACGCCAGAGTCCACCGTTCACACGTGGAGGATCAGCCGCGATGGCCGCGCCCAGCCTTGACGACAACTTACGACGGCAGGCCCACCGCGCCTTGAGGCAAGGCGACTTTGTCTCCTCGGTACATCTGTACGCCCAGATCCTGGACCGCCCACCCACTGGGCCGGACGTCGAGGATTCCGACACCCTGCAGGCTCGTGCCGACTACGCGCTCGCGCTGAACGGACTGGCCCACTACACGCGTGGCGAGGTCCAGCTGCAACACGCCCTCCAGGGGCAGAAGTGCCTTCTTGGCCCCGACCATCCAGCCACCCTGACGACGATGGCTCGACTGGCCGACAACCTCGGTGAACAGCGCCGGCGGGCGCAAGCATACGAACTTGCCCACACCACCGTCGACCGCGCCCTCCGCACGCTCGGCGCCGACCACCCTGTGGCTCTCACCGCCCGCCTCAGCCTGGCCCGCGCGATGCTCCGTACCAGGCCATACGAGGCCGAACCCGTCGCCCGCGCCGCCCTGCGGGACATCGACAAGGCACTCGGCGATCAGCACTGTGACAGCTGGGCCGCACGCCACCTCCTGGTGGGGATTCTGCGCGCGGTGGGCAAACTGGAAGAGGCAGAGGCCGTCGCCCGTGACGTGATCACAACTCGGCGGCGCTACCAGGGCGCCACGCATCCGCATACTCTCCAGGCCCAAGCCGACCTGGCCCTGATCCTGCGTGCCGTCGGCCGCACAGACCAAGCCGAGGCGGTGATCCGCGCGGTATTGGCTGTCAGCACATGGGCCCTGGGGACGGAGCACCCATGCACAATCCGCTTCCGCATCGCAGGTGAAGCAATCACCAAGTAGCGCATCCGGCTCGACCAGAGGCGCCACGATCGGACGGGCAGCGGGATCAGCGCCCAGGGCGGAGGGCAGCGCGCCGAGCAGAGCGCACAGGATGTCGCCTGCGTGGCGATCGGGCCGCCGTGCAGCCGGTACAGCGAACTGCGGAACCTGGGCAGCCCAGCCGCGGTGGTAAGGAAATGTGCTGGTCACGACAGGTATGACGAGACACTCACCGCGCCGGCTCCGAGCACGCTGCCCCCGCCTGATCACCGACAGTCACCACGGGGCGTGGGCCTTCGCCGCCTGCTCCGCTCCCCCACCCCGCAGTGCGACCACCACGCTCCAAGAACGCGAAAGCCGCCCTCCCTTAAGCGAGAGAACGGCCTCCGACCTGCAAACAAAGCTGGTCGGGACGACAGGATTTGAACCTGCGACCCCTTGACCCCCAGTCAAGTGCGCTACCAAGCTGCGCCACGTCCCGTTGCCCGTCTGACCTGGAGTTTCCCCCGGTCGGGCGTGCATGGAAACAATACCGTACTCGAGGCGGTGATCGCGCACCCGTTTTCCGCGGGGAGCGCGGTGACGTGCGTCGATGCCCTGACACTTGACCTGAAGTTTGGTTGAGCTTGCACGATCGCCGGCATGACGATGACCGAGGAACGCGGGCGTACGTACGAGTACGCCGACCTGTCGGGGCTCATGGGCCTGATGACCGGCGACGAGAAGCACGGACCGGCGGCGACGTCCACGCTGGACGTGCTGTGGGTGCTCTACGACCGGGTGCTGCGGGTGGGCCCCGAGCGGATGGACGACCCGGAGCGGGACCGGTTCCTGCTGTCGAAGGGGCACGGCCCGATGGCGTACTACGCCGTGCTGGCCGCCAAGGGCTTCCTGCCCGTGGACTGGCTGCCGCACTTTGGGGAGTACGACTCCCCGCTCGGGCACCATCCCGACCGGACGCTGGTGCCGGGGGCCGAGATCGGCAGCGGCTCGCTGGGGCACGGGCTGCCGATCGCCGTCGGTACGGCGCTGGGACTGCGCGCCCAGGGGCTGCACGAGCCGCGGGTGTGGGTGCTGATCGGGGACGCCGAACTGGACGAGGGCAGCAACCACGAGGCGATCGCCTTCGCCGGGCCCGCCGGGCTCGACAAGCTGCACACCGTCGTCGTCGACAACTCCTCCGCGAGCCACGCCCGGCCCGGCGGCATCGCCGCCCGCTTCGAGGCGGCGGGCTGGTCCGTCCGCACCGTCGACGGCCGGGACCACGACGCACTGTACGCGGCCTTCACCGCGCCGCATCCGGGCCGCCCGCACGTGGTCGTAACCCGCGTCGAGCCGAAGTCCGGATGAAACCCGCAGACCCCGCCCCCTCACCTGTCGGCCGCATCAGCAAAGGAACTCCCATGGACACCATGCGTGACCGTTTGCCCCTGTCGTCTCCCGGCTGCTCGACGAGGATCCCCGGGTCGCGATCGTCCTCGCCGAGATCGGCGCGGACGGTTTCGCCGAGGCCGGCCGTCGGAACGTACGGCCACGGCACCAGGACGCGCGTCGCCCCGTACAGCCGCGGCACCGGGCCGTGGCAGCCGGAGTCCCCTCCTGCCCCGGCTGCCACGCGTGTCCCCGGATCATCCCATGACCCACTGACATTGGCGCCGGTCCGTCAGTCACCGGTCGGCAGCCCGAGCCGGGGATACGACTCCAGGAGTCCCGTCGGGGCCGCCTGGCGCCAGGAGTCGGCGAGGATGTCGCGCAGTTCACCCTCGCCCTCCAGCGCGGCGAGGCGCACCCGCACCCAGGCGAACTGCGCCTCGTGATCGGCGATCCAGAACTTCTCCGGCTCCGCCAGGACCAGTTCGTCGCGCTCCTCCCTGGGGCAGCGCACGGCGATGGACGTCTCGTCCTCGGGCAGGGTGGCGAACATCTTCCCCGCGACCCGGAACGTGGGCATGCTCCAGGCGGTCTTCTCCGTCGTATCCGGCAGGGACAGGGCGATACGGCGTACGTCTTCGGCATCCGGCATGGCAGGCACCGTAGCGGCTGCCACTGACAATCACCTGGTGGGAGCATCCGCGCCCAGCTGCTTGTAGTAGATCGTCGTCGGCTTCAGGACTCCGGCCGGGTCCGCCGCGTAGTCGGGGATCGCGCCTATGGGCGTCCACCCTGCGGAGCGGTACAGGTGCTCGGCGGGGCTGTCGGTCTCGGTGTCGAGGTGCAGCAGGGTGATGCCGGCCGCGAGGGCCGCCTGTTCGACCGCGGCCAGCATGCGCCGGCCGAGACCGCGGCCTCGGGCATCCCGGTGCACCATGAGTTTCACCAGCTCGGCGCGGTGGCGGCTGTTGGGCTTGTCGGGGAGGGCGAGGCTCACGGTGCCCCGTACGCGGTCCCGTTCGCGGGCCACCCATACGGCGAGCCGCCCGGCGGCCACGGCCTCCGCCCGCCCCCTCCACCAGGCGGCGGCCTCGGCGGGGTCCAGCGGGGCGAGGAAGCCGACGGCGGCTCCGCCGTCCACGGTGTCGGTCAGCAGGTCGGCCAACTCCCCTGCACGGTCGAGCAGTTGGGCTTCGTCCAGACGGCTGACGATCACGGCCGCACCACCGCCAGCACATACCGCGCGTCATCGGTGCCGGGGCAGTGGAACCGGGTCGGCCCCCACACCCGCAGTCGCAGGCAGTCGCCGGTGCCGAGATGGTGCTCGACGTCCTGTGCCCTCACCTCCAACTCCCCTTCCAGGACCCAGATGTGCTGTTCGAGGCCGGACACGGGCGGCCGGTCGTAGGCGATGTCGGCGCCCGCGGCGAGCCGTCCCTCGACGAGTTCGCCGCGCAGCCCGGCGTGCGGCGGCGACACGGAGCGCCGCACGAAGCCCGCGGTCCTGTCCTCCCAGACCGGCTGCTCGGCGGCCCGCAGGAGCGGGGCGGGCTCGGCCTCGACCTCGCTGAGCAGCTGGGACATGGTCCGGCCGTAGACGGCGCACAGGCGGTTCAGGAGTGAGGCGGTCGGGCTGGTCTCCGCCCGCTCCGCGCGGGACAGGGTCGACCGGCTCACGCCGCTGCGGTCCGCCAACTCCCCCAGGGACCAGCCTTGTTCGGCGCGCAGCGCGGCCAGGCGTGCGCCGAGCCGGGCGTCGACCGGGTCAGGGTCGTCAGGATCGCTTCTCATATGCGGGATACTATCCCAGATATGGAACGGGGAGAATACGCGGGCTTCACGGCGTGCGCTATGCCTGGGCCGCCTCACCCAGCGCGTCCAGCACCGGGCGGATCAGCGGGTGTTCCTCGGCACCGCGGCGTACGGCGGCGAAGACCCGGCGGGTCGGGGCGACGCCGTCGACGGGGCGTACGACGACACCCGCGAGGTCCATGCCGCGCAGCGCCGAGCGCGGCACGAGCGCCACGCCCGCGCCGGCGGAGGCCAGGGCGACGACCGCGCGGAAGTCGTCCGAGGAGTGCTCCAGGCGGGGCTGGAAGCCGGCGTTCTCACAGGCCAAAACCACCACGTCGTGGCAGGGGTTGCCGGGGTACGGCCCGATCCACGCGTCCTTGGCCAGCTCGGCGAGCGGCACCTCGACCGCGTCCGCCAGCCGGTGACTCACCGGGACGACCGCGTCGAAGGGCTCGGCGTAGAGCGGGACGTGGGCCAGGCGCGGGTCGTCGGCGGGCGGCGCCCCGCGGTACTCGACCGCGACTGCCACGTCCACCTGCCGGTCCAGGACCATCGGCAGGCTGGCGTCGCCCTCGGCGTCCTGGACGCGGATGCGGATACCGGGCACGGAGTCGGCGAGACGGGCCACCGCGGGCGCGACGACCAGCGCGATGCCGGTCGCGAAGGAGGCGACGGTGACCGTGCCCGCCTCGCCCGAGCTGTACGCCGCCAGCTCGGCCTCGGCGCGTTCCAGCTGGGCGAGGACGGCGTTGGTGTGGCTGAGCAGGATCTCGCCGGCCGGGGTCAGCCGTACGCCCTTGGCGCTGCGCTCGACCAGCCGGTGCCCCGTCTCCTGCTCCAGCGCCGCGAGCTGCTGGGAGACGGCCGACGGGGTCAGGTACAGCGCGGCGGCAGCCGCCGTCACCGTGCGGTGGTCGGCCACCGCACGGAGGATGTGAAGCCGCCGCGCCTCGATCATGTGAACGATTCTCAGGTCACCGGCGCTTTTCAGCCATTCAGCTCCGCCCGCGCCGCCATGAAGGCGTCCACCGCGCGGTGCACGTCCTGCGTGGAGTGCGCGGCGGACAGCTGCACGCGGATGCGGGCCTGGCCCTGCGGTACGACCGGGTACGAGAAGCCGATCACGTACACGCCGCGCTCCAGCAGCAGTTCCGCCATGCGCCCGGCCACGCTCGCGTCGCCGATCATCACCGGCGCGATGGGGTGGTCGCCGGGGAGGATGTCGAAGCTCTCCTCGGTCATCCGGCGGCGGAACAGCGCGGTGTTCTCGGCGAGCCGCACGCGCAGGTCGTCGGCCGACTCCAGCAGGTCGAGGACCTTGAGCGAGGCCGCGGCGATCACCGGGGCCAGGGTGTTCGAGAACAGGTACGGCCGTGAACGCTGGCGCAGCAGCGCGACGATCTCTGCGCGGGCGGCGACGTAGCCGCCGCAGGCGCCGCCGAGCGCCTTGCCGAGGGTGCCGGTGACGATGTCGACGCGGTCCATGACGCCGTGCAGTTCGGGGGTGCCGCGCCCGCCGGGGCCGACGAAGCCGACGGCGTGCGAGTCGTCGACCATGACCATGGCGTCGTAGCGGTCGGCGAGGTCGCAGATCTCGCGCAGCGGGGCCACGTAACCGTCCATGGAGAACACGCCGTCGGTGACGACCAGCTTCCTCCGCGCCGCGGACGCCTCCTTCAACTGCCGTTCCAGATCGGCCAGATCACGGTTGGCGTAGCGGAAGCGGCGGGCCTTGGACAGGCGGATGCCGTCGATGATCGACGCGTGGTTCAGCGCGTCGGAGATCACCGCGTCCTCGGGACCGAGCAGCGTTTCGAACACGCCGCCGTTGGCGTCGAAGCAGGAGGAGTACAGGATCGTGTCCTGCTGGCCGAGGAAGGCCGACAGCCGGGCCTCCAGGTCCTTGTGCACCTCCTGCGTGCCGCAGATGAAGCGCACGGACGCCATGCCGTAGCCCCAGCGGTCCAGGGCCTGGTGGGCGGCGGCGACGACCTCGGGGTGGTCGGCGAGGCCAAGGTAGTTGTTGGCGCAGAAGTTGAGGACCTCGCCGGGACGGCCGCCCGCGGTGACGCTCACGGTCGCGGACTGCGGGGTGCCGATCACGCGCTCGGGCTTGTGCAGTCCGGCGGTGCGGATCTCGTCGAGGGTGGCGCGCAGGTCGTCGCGCACGGAGTCGAACATCATCAGTCCTTGGAAATCTCGGAAGTCCGGCGATTCTCAGAAGTCCTGGGGAGTCTCAGAAGTCAGGGGAGTCTCAGAGGGTCCAGTCGAGGATGACCTTGCCGCCGCGGCCGCTCGCCGCGTCGGCGAACGCCGCCTCGAAGTCGCGGTAGCCGTACCGGCCGGTGATCACGGGGGCGAGATCGAGCCCGCCTTCGAGCAGCACCGTCATCGCGTACCAGGTCTCGAACATCTCCCGGCCGTAGATGCCCTTGAGGGTGATCATGGAGGTGACGATCCGGGACCAGTCGACCGGGAACTCCTGCGCGGGCAGCCCGAGCATGGCGATGCGTCCGCCGTGGGTCATGTTGGCGATCATGTCGCGCAGCGCATCGGGGCGGCCGGACATCTCCAGGCCGATGTCGAAGCCCTCGCGCAGCCCCAACTCCCGCTGCCCGTCGGCGATCGTCGCCTGCGAGACGTTCAGCGCGAGGTCGGCTCCGACCTTGCGCGCGAGCTCCAGCCGCTCCTCGCTGACGTCCGTGACGGCGACGTTGCGGGCACCCGCGTGCCGGGCCACGGCCGCCGCCATCAGGCCGATCGGGCCGGCGCCGGTGATCAGCACGTCCTCGCCGACCAGCGGGAACGAGAGCGCGGTGTGCACCGCGTTGCCGAACGGGTCGAAGATCGCGGCCACGTCGAGGTCCACCGGAGCCCGGTGCACCCACACGTTGGCCGCGGGCAGGGCGACGTACTCGGCGAAGGTGCCGTCCCGGCCGACGCCGAGCCCGACCGTGGCCCGGCACAGGTGGCGGCGCCCGGCCAGGCAGTTGCGGCACCTGCCGCACACCAGGTGGCCCTCGCCGCTGACCCGGTCGCCGACGGCGATGTCACTGACGTCCCGGCCGGTCCCGACGACCTCGCCGACGAACTCGTGCCCGACCACGAGCGGGGTGCGGATCGCCTGCCGCGCCCAACCGTCCCAGGAGCGGATGTGCAGGTCGGTGCCGCAGATCCCGGTGCGCAGCACCTTGATCAGCACGTCGCCGGGTCCGACGGCGGGCTCGGGCACGTCCGCGAGCCACAGTCCGGGCTCCGCCCTCTCCTTGACCAGCGCCTTCACTGCGGCTCCCGGGGGTGAGATCCCGGCCGCGGGCATGCCGAAGGAGCCCGCCGACGGGGAGAGAAGTGGATTCGCCCAGCAATCTGCCGTACGGCGCCGCCGGCGTCCATCGAGCTTTTCTTAACCGCCGTCACAGCTCCGCTTCACGCCCCGCCCCACCCGGGTCAGATCAGGAGCCCGTCGCCCCGCTCCAGGCGTACGGAGAGCTCGGCGGCCTGTGCCTTGATGGTCTCCAGACCGGCCCTCCCCCAGGGCCGGGGTCCGACGTCGCAGGCGCTGACCGTGCCGAGCACCATGCCGGTGCTGTCGATGAGTGGGGCGCCCAGGTAGGAGTGGATGCCGAACTCGTCGACGACGGGATTGCCCGCGAACCGCGGGTAGTCGCGCACGTCCTCCAGGACGAGGGCCTTGTGCCGGACCACCACATGGGGGCAGAAGCCGTGGTCGCGCGGGAGTTCGCGGCCCGGCCGGGGCCGGCGGCCGCCGCCCGGCGCGACGGGCGCGGGGTCCGGGATGTGCAGGCCCGCGAAGAACTGCCCGTGCTCGCCGACGAAGTTGACCATGGCGTACGGCGCTCCGGTCAGCTCGGCGAGGCGGTCCGCGAAGGTGTCGAGCGCGGGCTCCGGGCGGTGTCCCAGACCGAGGTCGCGCAGCCGCAGGGTGCGGGCGGGCGCCTCCTTGTCCTCGGGGGTGAGCAGCAGACGACCGGCCGGGCGCGGCGGGTCGTAGCTCATGGGCGGGCTCCGGGGTGGGGGTGTGTCATGTGCGGCTCCGTGGCGGGTGTGCGGGGATTCACCTGTGGGCGCCGTAGCCGGTCGTGGCGGCCGGCGCGTGGGTGATGAGGTGGCGGACGAGGGTGAGCAGGGTCTGGATGCCGGAGGCGGAGATGCGGGCGTCGCAGCTCACGATCGGGATCGCGGGGTCGAGGTCGATGGCGGCGCGTACCTCCTCGGGGTCGTAGTGGAAGGCTCCGTCGAACTCGTTGACGGCGACGATGAATCCGAGGCCGCGCTCCTCGAAGAAGTCGACGGCCGCGAAGCAGTCCTCCAGTCGGCGGGTGTCGGCGAGGATGACGGCGCCGAGCGCGCCCTCGCACAGTTCGTCCCACATGAACCAGAACCGTTCCTGGCCGGGCGTGCCGAACAGGTACAGGACGTGGTCCGGGTCGAGGGTGATGCGGCCGAAGTCCATCGCCACGGTCGTTTCGAGCTTGTTCTCGACGCCGTCGAGGTTGTCGGTCCCGACACTGACCGTGGTGAGCAGTTCCTCGGTGCTGAGCGGGGCGATCTCGCTGACCGCGCCGACGAAGGTCGTCTTGCCCACGCCGAACCCGCCCGCCACGAGGATCTTGAGCGCGGTGGGGAAGGGGTCGGTGCCGTCGTCGTAGTCAGAGCTGTCGTCGTAGTCCATCGAGCACTGCCTCCAGAAGGGCCCGGTCCGTGGGGTTGTGGTGGAACGCTGGGGACTTGGTGGTGAGCGCCCCGCAGTCGAGGAGGTCCGCCAGCAGCACCTTGGTGACGGCTGCCGGCAGCTTCAGATGGGCGGCGACCTCGGCGACCGGGACGGGCGCGCGGCACAGGTCGAGCACCTGCGCGTGTTCCGGGCCGAGATAGCCGACGGGGGTGAATCCGGTGGCCATCACCTGTGACATGAGGTCGAGAACGACGGTGGGGCGGGTGCGGCCGTTGCTGATCGTGAAGGGGCGCACCAGCCGTCCGGCCGCGTCGTCGAGCCATGGCCCGTCGCCGACCGCCGCCACGCTCAAGGCCTCATCGCCGGGGATTCGACGGCGTGCTGCCGGGGCGCGGTGACCAGGTACGGGCGGACGCTCTTGACCAGCATCGCCATCTCGTAGCCGAGCACCGCCGCGTCGGCCTCGCGGCCGGCCAGCACGGCGAGGCAGGTGCCGGAGCCGGCTGTGGTCACGAACAGCAGGGTCGAGTCGAGTTCGACGACGACCTGCCGTACGTCGCCGCCGCCGAAGCGGACGCCGGCGCTGCGGCCGAGGGAGTACAGGCCGGAGGCCAGGGCGGCCATGTGGTCGGCGCTGTCCGGGTCGAGACCGTGCACGGACTTCACCAGCCCGTCGCAGGACAGCAGCACGGCGCTGGAGGTGTGCGGTACGCGCTGTACGAGGCCGCTCATCAGCCAGTCGAGATCGGAAACATGGCCGGTCGGCGCGTCGCTCGCCATGGTGGATCGACTCCTAGAGGTGCGAAGGTCAGCGGGAGCGCTGGGGGTGGGGGTGGGAACGGGGGTGGTCATCCGGCCGGTGCGCTCCCGTCGTGCCGGGCGGTGTGGTCGGGGCGGCGCGCGAACACGTCGGCACGCGCGCCGTGCGGCTCGTGGGACGCGGGGGTGTGCGCGGGGCGCACGTCCGTCGTGCGGGGGGTGTCGAGGGGGGTGAGGGGTGGGGGCGCGTCCAGGTGGTCCAGGTCCATGTGCCGCGGGTCCATGTGCGCAGGGTCCGTCTGCCCTGGCTCCATCTGCTGTTGGGCCTCGGCCAGGCTGATTCCGCGTTGGAAGGCGGCCATCAGGCCCGGGTCGTGTGCGGGGACGTGCTCGGGGTCCTGGCGGGGCGTGGGTCCGCCGCGCAGCTGCGGTGCGATGTGCTCCTGGGCGCGGCGGCGGGGCAGTTGGGGCTTGTCCATCGTGCCGCGCACGGCGCCGCTCAGGGGGGCGGGCGGCGCGCCCGTGTTCCCGTCGAGGACGCGCCGGTCGTCGGGGCGGATGCCGGGCACGGCCTCGGCCGGGTTGGCGCGTTCCTCGTGCACGCCGCGCACGGGCAGCGGTGTCGGCCCGGCACCGTTGTGCGCCGCGGCCCGCGCGGCCTCCCGCCGCTCCCGCCGCGTTCCGCCGGACGGGACCGCCGTACCCGCGACGTGCGGCGCGCTCTCGGTCACCGCGCGCCCGAGCCCGGCTCCGGGAGCGGACGAGGTCCCGGGACCCGACGCTGCCTCGGACACGGGCGAGGAGCCGGTCGTCGGCGCTCTCCCGGACACGGGCGTGGAGTCCGTCGCCGGCAATCCGCCGGCAGCGAACGAGGACCCCGGCGCCGGTACTTCCCCGGCAGGGAGCGAGGACCCCGGCGCCGACAGTGCCTCGTGCCCGGCTTCTGTCCCGTGCCCTGCCGGGGACGCGGCCCCTGTCTCATGCCCGGCCCCGGACGCGGCCCTCTGCCCGGAGCCGGGCTCCTGCGTGGCCGCCGTCCCAGTAGTGGCCGAAGCCCCAGTAGCGGCCGAAGTCCCAGCAGCCGACCTCGGCTGTGGATGCCGATGTGCTGGTGCGGCCGCCCTGTTGGCGCCCGCGTCGGAGCCGGCGCGCGGTTGCGGGACCGATCCGGCGGGGGCGCCCGTCGGTGACCCGAGCAGGGCCTGCGGTACGACGAGGACGGCTTGTACGCCGCCGTAGATGTTGGTCTGGAGGCGGACGGTGATGCCGTGCCGCCGGGCGAGCTGCGAGACCACGAACAGCCCGATGCGGCCGTCCGCCAGCAGGCTGGCGACGTTGACCTGGTCGGGGTCGGCGAGCAGGGCGTTCATCTTGTTCTGCTCGGCCGCTGGCATGCCGAGCCCGCGGTCCTCGACCTCGACGGCGAGCCCGGAGGTCACGAGGCCCGCGCGCAGCAGCACCTGGGTGTGCGGGGCGGAGAACACCGTGGCGTTCTCGACGAGTTCGGCGAGCAGATGGATGACGTCGGCGACGGCGTGCCCGCGCAGCCGCCCGTCGATCGGCGGCACGAGCTTGACCCGCGAGTACTGCTCGACCTCGGCGATGGCGGAGCGCAGCACCTCGGTCATGGAGACGGGGTTGCTCCACTGCCGGCGGGAGACGGCGCCGCCGAGCACGGCGAGGTTCTCGGCGTGGCGGCGGATGCGGGTGGCGAGGTGGTCGACGTGGAAGAGACCTTTGAGCAGGTCCGGATCCTCGATCTCGTTCTCCAGGTCGTCGAGGATCGAGATCTCGCGGTGCACCAGGGACTGCAGCCGCCGGGCGAGGTTGACGAAGACCTCCAGCTTCTGCTCGCTGCCGGCCTGGCTGGACAGCTGCGAGGCCTGCACGACGGCGGTGACGGCGCCGTCGTGCGCGCGGGCCAGATCGGCGGCGAGCAGTTCGAAGTCGCCGGCGCCCCCGGCCGGACCGCCGCGCGACTGCCGGGCGGGCGCGCCGTCGCCCCGGCGCAGCGCCTCGACCATGGCGCGCAGATCGGCCTCGCGGCGTGCGGTGGCGCGGCGCAGGGAACCGACGCGGTCGTGCACGGACCGGGCGGCGCGGCCCGCGGCCACGGCGGCGACAACGATGCCGACGAGGGTCACGAAGACAGCGCCGGCCAGCACGCCCCACAGGGTGAGGCTGGGCCGTACGCCGGTGGAGCGCACGGTGAACAGGACGGCCGCACAGCCGCTGAGGGCGACCGTGACGGGCGGCAGCACGGCCAGACGCAGCAGCTGGGGCCGTATGCGGGCCTCGGGCAGTGCGGGAGCGGTGCGGGCGGCCGGCCGGCCGTGACGCCCGCCTTCTCTGCGGTCGCGGGCGGCCGGGGCGCGGAGGTGAGACATCGGTGTCCTCGTACTGGTCCGTCGGTCCTGGGTGCCGGAGGGGCTGGTGGGGGCGCGGGCGGGTTCGCGGGGCCGGGTGCGCGCCGCTCGGGTCGCGCTCCGGGCGTTCCCGTCGCGTCGGCTCCCTCGTCCGCGTTGCGCCTGCACGTACCGGACCCCGCTCCCTGATTCGCTCCGACCCCGCACGACACCCACGCACGGCCCGCGCCCGGGCATGCGCCGTCGCGGCCTCGTTGTGGCGTGGTGGACACTCACAGTAGTCGCCAGCGCATCATGCGCGATGGGCAGTTGACAAACTCGTACGCTGAGCGTCCCGCTCTGGTATGAGGCCCCGTACGGCAGTCCGATAAACCGCCCCGACGATCGGTCACGAGCGGGAATATTCCGATCCGACCTGGTCAGAAGCGGTAACACGCAAAGGCGAGGGCCGGGGAGTCCTCCGCTCCCCGGCCCTCGCCGTCCGTCCTCCGTGCCGCTCCCGGTCAGCCCGCCGGGAGAGTCTCGGTGTCCTCGGCGCCCTTGGCGGCACCCTTCGCATCGTCACGCACCGTGTCGGCCTGGGCCACGGCTGCGGTGTCGATCGCGGTCTTGACCGCGGCGCCGGTGAGTGCCTCGGACACGGGCCAGCCACCCGCCGGGGCGACCGCCACCCCGCGCCACCACGGCTCGGACGGCACGGTCTCGGCGGTGGGCTCGAAGGGCTCGCCGGGCCGGGGCAGGGCGACCCGGGCGCCGGCCGCGCGGGCGGCCTCGACGGTGCCCTCGCCGGGCTCCGCCCACGGGTGCTGGGCGAGGTTGAAGGTGGCCCAGTGGATCGGCAGCATCAAGCCGGGCTCGGGGCCGCCCTGAAGGTCGAGGTGGGCGCGGATGCCCTCCTCGGGGGTCATGTGGATGTCCGGCCAGAACTCGGAGTACGCGCCGATCTGGATCATGGTGGCGTCGAACGGGCCGTGCTCGGCACCGATGTCCCTGAATCCGTCGAAGTAGCCGGTGTCGCCGCTGTGGTAGACCCGGTGCTCCTCGCCGGCGACCGCCCAGGAGGCCCACAGGGTGTGCTGGGTGTTGCGCAGGCCCCGGCCGCAGAAGTGGCGGGCGGGGGTGGCGGTCAGGGTGAGCCCGCCGGCCTTCGCCGACTCGTGCCAGTCCAGCTCGCGCAGCCGGCCCGCGGACACGCCCCAGTGCTCCAGGTGGGCGCCGACGCCGAGCGGCACCGCGAACAGGGTGTCGGTGCCGGCCAGCGCCTTGATCGTGGGCATGTCCAGGTGGTCGTAGTGGTCGTGCGAGATGACCACCACGTCGACCGGGCCGAGCGCGGCGAGCGGCAGCGGCACCGGGTGCAGCCGCTTGGGTCCGGCGAAGGGGAACGGGGAGCAGCGCTCGCCCCACACCGGGTCGAACAGCACCCGGTGGCCGTCGATCTCGGCGAGCACGCTGGAGTGCCCCATCCAGGTCAGCCGCAGTCCGGTCGCGGGCGGCCGGGCTGTGTCGGCGAGCGTGGTGGCGTGCACCGGGACCGTGCCCTGCGGGGCGCGGCGGGGGCGGGCGTCCCGGTCGAAGTAGTTCTTCGCGAAGTCGAGGGCGGATCCGGAGGGCCCGAGCCGGACTGTGCCGCCGGGGTTCTGGAAGACCCCGTCCTTGAAGTGGGGCGATCTGCGGATGCGCGCCATGCGCTCACCGCTCGGGTCCGCGCCGAAGGCTGCGGGCTGCAGGGCGCGGAGCCCGGAGCTCGGGGAACGGAAGCCGGCCACGGTACCTCCAGATGGAGTCGGTGAGGCCTCCCATTATGGTCTGCCCCACCGACACCACCCGATCGGCCGGTCACGCCGCAGCTGAAGCTGTGCACAGCTTCAGAGGAAGCTGACGTTCTGGGCGAGCGAGAGCCTGCTGGAGTAGTTGACGGTGTTGGTGGCCCGCCGCATGTAGGCGCGCCATGCGTCGGAGCCGGACTCGCGGCCCCCGCCGGTCTCCTTCTCGCCGCCGAACGCGCCGCCGATCTCGGCTCCTGAGGTGCCGATGTTGACGTTGGCGATGCCGCAGTCGGAGCCCTCGGCGGAGAGGAAGACCTCGGCCTCTTGCTGGTCGCGGGTGAAGATGCTGGACGACAGACCCTGCGGGACGTCGTTGTGCAGGGCGATCGCCTCGTCGAGGGTGTCGTAGGTCAGCACGTACAGGATCGGCGCGAAGGTCTCCTGCCGTACGACGTCGGTCTGTTCCTCGACGCGGACGACGGCCGGTTCGACGTACGCGGCGTTCGGTGCGGCCTCGGTCAGGCGGCGGTTGCCGCCCGCCAGGACCTTGCCGCCCCGGGCCTGGGCGCGGGCGAGGGCGTCCTGCATGCCGTCGAGGGCCCTGGCGGTGACGAGCGGGCCGACGAGGGTGGTCTCGTCGAAGGGGTCGCCGATCGGGAGCCTGCCGTACGCGGCGGTGAGGCGGGCGACGAGGGTGTCGGCGATGTCGCGGTGCACGATGAGGCGGCGCAGGGTGGTGCAGCGCTGGCCCGCGGTGCCGGCCGCGGCGAAGACGATGCCCTGGACGGCGAGGTCGAGGTCGGCGCTGGGCGCGACGACGGCCGCGTTGTTGCCGCCCAGCTCCAGCAGGCTGCGCCCGAAGCGGGCCGCGACGCGCGGACCGACCTCGCGGCCCATGCGGGTGGAGCCGGTGGCGCTGACCAGCGCGACCCGGGGGTCGTCGACCAGCTGCTCGCCGACGGCACGGTCACCGAGAAGCAGCCGGTGCACGTCGCGGGGCGCGCCCACGTCCTCGGCGGCCCGCTTCAGCAGCCGGTCGCAGGCCAGCGAGATCAGCGGGGTCAGCTCGGACGGCTTCCAGATCACCGTGTCACCGCACACCAGGGCGACGGCGGTGTTCCACGACCACACGGCGGCGGGGAAGTTGAACGCCGAGATCACGCCGACGACGCCGAGCGGGTGCCAGGTCTCGGCGAGACGGTGGCCCGGCCGCTCGGAGGCGATAGTACGGCCGCACAGCTGGCGGGAGAGGCCGACCGCGAACTCGCAGATGTCGATCATCTCCTGGACCTCGCCGAGCGCCTCGGAGCGGATCTTGCCCGCCTCGATGGTCACCAGCTCCGCCAGGTCGCTCTGGTGTTCGCGCAGCAACTCGCCCAGGCGGCGCACCAGTTCGCCGCGCCGGGGCGCGGGCGTGGTGCGCCAGGTCAGGAACGCCTCGCGGGCGGCCCGCAGGGCCTGCTCGGTGTCGTCCGCGCTGGCGGCTTCCAGGCCGAAGAGGTCCTCGCCGGTGATCGGCGAGCGGGCCTGGAGGCCGGCGCCCTCGGGGAGGGTGACCCCGACGCGGTCCAGGGCCGTGCGGGCACGGGCGCGCAGGTCGTCGGTGGTGGGCAGTGCGGTGCTGGTCATGGGGCTCCTTGTCGGACGAGAGGTCAGAGGAGGTGTCATAGGGGTGTCATACGAGGCGCAGGCCGAGCTGCTCGGACACGCGGGCGAGGGAGGCGTCCTGCTGCCGTGCGTAGAGGGTGAAGGGGTCCTGGACCTCGCGGCCGATGGCGCCGGAGAGCCACTCGGCGTCGTAGGCGGTGCCCTGCTGGTCGTGGTGGCGGGAGCCCTCGCCGCTGAGGTTGGACTGGAAGATGCCGGCGGCGGAGCGGGGCAGGAAGTCCTCGTACACGACCGGCTCCGCGCGCACCCAGCCCTGTGCCACCAGCTCGTCGAGGCGGGCGGGCGGCGCACCGCCGTCGCGCGGGCGGTCCGGCGCCACGTGGTACGTGAAGTACGCCAGCCCCTGTGCGGCCAGCTCCTGTTCCGTGCCGGGCAGGTGCTCCTCCCACACGCTCCGGGCGATCTCCTGCCGGTCGGCCGGCGGCCGTCCGGTGGCCCGCTGGTCGACGAGGGTGAGGAGTCGGTCGTAGCGGGCGCGGCCCTCCCGGGTGAGGGCGATGCCGCGGGCCTCGACCTCGCCGAAGCGCACCCGCAGGGCTCCGCTGACGACCGAGCCGTCGGGCTCGCGCATCGCGCGCGGCTCGGCCAGGGCGCGGAAGGAGGTCTGGCGCAGCAGGACGTCGGGGCCCTTCCAGGCGGGCGGGCCCTGGATGGTGTCGATCATCTCGATGCCGCGGTCCGTCATACGGCGGTACAGCTCGTCGATGTCGAGGACGCGCGGGGTGAGGTGGTTGATGTGGGTGCTGCGGACACCGCCGATGTCGGCGGCGACGGCGGAGATCCGCTCCAGGGTCTCGTACCAGGCCCGGTCGACCGGTTCGCCCGACAACTCGAAGGCGGCGACGGCGAGTTGGAGGAACCGTTCGGCGTCCTCGTCCGGCAGTTCCCGCTCGGCCTCGGCGCGGTCGGCCAGGGCGAGCAGTTGCGGCGGGAAGAGCTGACGGCTCGCCAGGAACGTCTCCAGGCGGGAGCGCAGGCCGTCGTCGAAGAAGCGCGGGTCGGCGGGGGTGAGCAGGGAGGTGAAGACGCGGAACGGGTTACGGGCCAGCTCCTCGCCGTCGACGGGCCGGAAGGCGGTGGAGACCACCGGGACCGCGCTGGCGGCGGCCTCGCGCAGGTCGTAGAAGCCCACCGGACGCATGCCCAGGGCGCCGAAGACCCGGGCGACCTGCGCCAGTTCGCCCGGGGTGCCGACGCGGATGGCGCCGTGGCGTTCGGCGGTCACGCGGCCGATGGAGCCCAGGCGTTCGGCGTCGGCGCCCCGGGCGCGCAGCACGTCCTCGTTGACCTCGCGCGAGACGTCCACGAGCGTGGTGTAGGCGGGGACTTCACGGCCGTACATCTCGGAGAGCCGCGCGGCGAAGGCGGCCCGCAGTTGCCACTGACTGATCATCGGCGGTTCTGCCTTTCTGTCACGGTGTTCACACGACGTGGGCTTCGGGGCGGATCCCGGCGCCGGCCCGGAAGCGGTCGGCGCTGAGCGGGGTGACGTCGACGCACGGGGTGCGGTCCAGGTACAGGTCCCGCATGATCTCGCCGACCGCCGGCGCCTGGAGGAAGCCGTGGCCGGAGAACCCGGTGGCGTAGAGGAAGTTGGCGAGTTCACCCGAGCGGCCGATGAGCGCGTTGTGGTCCGGGGTGACCTCGTACAGCCCGGCCCAGCCGCCCACGGTCTCCATGCCGGCCAGGGCGGGGGCGCGGTGGGCTACGACGCCCCGGAACAGGTCGAGCCACTCCGGGGTCCACGTGGTGTCGAAGCCGTCCGGCTGGTCGGGGTCGGCCAGGCCGAACAGGAGTCCGTCGTCGCTGTTGTGGAAGTACGCCGAGGACGCGAAGTCGATGGTGAAGGGGATGCGCGGGGCGGCGGGCGTGAGCGGGGCGGTGAAGGCGAGCTGGCGCCGTACGGGGCGTACCGGGAGGTGGACGCCGGCCATGGTGCCGATCCGCTCCGACCAGGCGCCCGCCACGCAGATCACCGTGCCGCAGGTGAGGGAACCGTGGTCGGTGTGCACGGTCGTCACGCGGTCGCCGGTGGTGTCGAGGCCGGTGACGGTGGTGTGCGTGGCGATGGTGACGCCGGCGCGGGCCGCGGCGCGCGCGTATCCGTGGACGACCAGGGCGGGGCGGGCGTGTCCGTCGCTGGGCGAGTGGGCGGCGGCCACGAGGCCGTCGGTGCTGAGGTAGGGGCATAGCCGCTGTGCCTCGGCGGGACCGATCATGCGGCTGGGGACGCCGAGGCTGTTCTGGAGGCGGACGCTGCCTTCGAAGGCGTCCGCCTGCTCGGGGCTGGTGAGCAGGAAGAGGTAGCCGACGGTGTCGAGGTGGATGTGGGCGCCGGGGCGGTCGGGGAAGTCGCGGTAGGCGCGCAGGCTGCGGTGCCCCAGTTCGATGTTGAGCGGGTCGGAGAACTGGGCGCGTACACCGCCGATCGGCTTGCCGGAGCTGCCGCGGCCGAGGTCGCCGCGCTCGACGACGACGATGTCGCGCACCCCGGCCTCGGCCAGGTGGAACGCGATGCTCGCGCCCATCACGCCACCGCCGACGATCACGACATCGGCGGTGGCAGGAACAGTACGAAAGGTGGAGGACAACGGGCCGATCCCTTCCAGAGGCCGGCGCCCGCGGGGAGGTGCGTCCGGGGCGTGGCATGGGCTGTCACTGCGGGGCGGTGCTGATCAGCTGTCTGCGCAGCATCGTGCAGCAGACGAACCGTTGACGTCCATGGACACTTCGTGCGCCTGATCATTTAGGGTCTCTATATGGACTGGACGAGTGCCCAGCTGCGCTCTCTCGTGGAACTGACCAGGCGCGGCACCATCACGGCGGTGGCCGAGGCCCTGGGCTACACACCGGGCGGGGTCTCGCAGCAGATCGCCGGGCTGGAGCGGGCCACGGGCATGGAGTTGTTGCGCAAGGTCGGGCGGCGGGTGGAACTGACCGACGCCGGGCTGGCGCTGGCCCGGCACGCCGAGCGGATCCTGGCCACGGAGGCGGAGGCCGTGCAGGCGCTGGAGCGGACCCGGGGCGAGGTGTCCGGGAGCCTGCTGGTCGGCCTGTTCGCCACGGCCGCCGCCGAGATCCTGCCGCCGGCCCTGCGCACGGTGCGCGAGGTCCATCCGGGGCTGACGGTGCGCAGCCGCGACATGGACGTGGACGAGGTCTACGACGCCGTCGCCACCGGAGCGGTCGACCTCGCGCTCGGCCTGGACTACCCGGACGTGCCGATCCCGCGCGACCCGGCCCTGCGCGTGACGCAGCTGTACGGGGAGCGTTTCGCCCTGGCGGTGCCCTCGGGCTCGATGGACGGCCGGCGGACGATCTCGCTGACGGACACCCGCGACCTGGGCTGGATCATGCCGGCGGCTGCCAGCTACTACGGCCGTGCCGTGCGCACCGCCTGCCGCCGGGCGGGCGTGGAGCCGCGGGTGGAACACGAGGTGACGGACACCGCGGCCACGCTCGCGCTGGTCGAGGCGGGCGTGGGGGTGAGCACGGTGACGGAACTGATGCTCCGGCTGCGAGCCTCGCACTTCGACGTGGTGCAGCTGCGCGAGAGCATCGAGCGGCACATCGTCGTGGTGTTCCGCTCCTCCGCCGAGCACCGGCCCACGGTGGCGGCGCTGGTGGACGTCCTGCGCACGGTGGCGGGGACGCGGGGCGGTGGGGAAGCCGACGGGGTTTCCTGAGCCTGTTCAGCGTTGCCTGGTCTCAGGGCGTTTCAGAGAGCCGGGCGAATCCGGCGAATCCGCGGCCGGGCGGTTACCAACCTCTCCGGACAACACACCTTGTGCCCCGACAGGCAACGTTTGCCCGTCAAGGAGCGGCGTCCGGTGCGTGCTCTCGGCGTGCCGGCCGGAAGCCCTCGTACTGGACGTACTTGCGCTTTCGGCCGGTGCGGCGAGAGGGCGTGCCGGGCGTCGCGACGGGGCGAACGTCGCCTGCCAGGACACTAGTCGGCCGGATGCAGGTACGGCTCGTCGACGGGCGCCGCGCGTCGCAGGGCGTCGAGCATGGTGCCCAGCAGGGGGTTGCTGTTCTCGCGGCGGTGCAGCGCCATCACCCGGCGGTGTGCGGACCGCTGGGTGACCCGGGTGGCCTCGATGGCCTCGCCGGGCACATGGCCCAGCGCCGGGACGATCGCCACGCCGAGCCCTGCGGAGACCAACTCCCGTACGACGTCGTAGTTGTTGGAGCGGAAGGCAACCGCGGCGTCGAACCCGGCGGCCGCACACAGCCGTACGAGGGTCCGGGCCCCGGCCGTGCCCTCGCGGCTGGTGATCCAGCGGGCCTTCGACAGGTGCGCCAGCTGGGTACTCAGGCCGCTGCCGCGGGCCCGGAGCAGGACGAGCTCCTCGCGCAGCACGGGGTGGCGGGCCAGGTGGTGGGGCCACTGCCGGGGGCTGAGCCCGTACTCGTACACCAGCGCCACGTCCAGGTCGCCACCGTCGAGCGCGGCGAGGAGTTCGTCGGGTTCGCCCTCCTCCAGCTGGATGTGCGCGCGGGGGCGGGTCTCGGCGAGCGCGGACAGCGCCGGGGGCACCAGCCGGGCTCCGGCGGTGGGGAAGCTGCCCAGCCTCAGGCGGCCCGTGGCGCCGGTGGCGAGTTCGAGTACCTGCTGGTCGAGGTCGTCCAGGGCGGCGAGCACCCGGCTGCTCAGGTCGACCAGGCGGTGAGCCGCGGCGGTGGCGCGGATGCCGTGCGCCGACCGCTCGAAGAGGACCAGGCCGGTGTCCTTCTCCAGGGCCGAGATCTGCTGCGAGATCGCGGAGGCGGTGTAGCCGAGGTCGCGGGCCGCGAGGGCGAACGAGCCGCTGCGGACGGCGGCCTTCAGCGTGAGCAGGTGCTGGGGTTTGAGCAAGGCGGGCTCCCTTGAGCGGCGGGACGGGTTCCCGAGCGGTGAGACAGGCTCCCTTGAGCGGCAGGGCGGGCTCTCTTGGACGCGGCACGGCGGCGCTGGCGGCCGGGCGAGCTCAGCATAAGCATTTCTTGCTCTCGGGCAGCGTTTCTTTCGGCCTGCTGGGTCTTGTGGAGCCTCTCGCGCGCCATGGATCGTGGCAACGCCCGACCCGCCGAGCACAGGAGGAGTCCGCACGGTGACCACGACAGCGCACGGCATCGGCGCGCAGGACGTGGCCGAGGCTCTCGGCCGGGCCGACTGCGGCGAGGTCGCCGACGACGCCGGACGCCGGGCCCAGTACGCCTCCGACGCCTCCAACTACCGGCAGGTACCGCTGGCGGTGGTGTTCCCGCGCGAGCGGCGGCACGTCCTCAACGCGCTCGCGGTGTGCCGCCGGCTGGGCGTGCCGGTCACCTCGCGCGGGGCGGGCACCAGCACCTCCGGGCAGGCCGTCGGTTCCGGCGTGGTGCTGGACTTCTCCCGGTACTTCAACCGGCTGCTCGCCGTGGATCCGCACGCCCGCACGGCGACCGTGCAGCCGGGCATCGTCCTGGACGATCTGCAGTCGGCCGCCGCCGGGCACGGCCTGCGGTTCGGCGCGGACCCGTCCACGCACAGCCGCTGCACGCTCGGCGGCATGATCGGCAACAACGCCTGCGGCACCCACTCCGTGGCCTGGGGCCGTACGGCCGACAACGTGGTGGAACTCGACGTCGTCACCTACCGCGGCACGGTGCTCCGGCTCGGCGAGATGTCCGAGGCCGAGATCCACCGGGCCATGGCCGAGGGCGACGACCGCGCGCAGCTCATCGCGTCCCTGTACCGGCTGGCCCAGGACAATCTGGCGGTACTGCGCACCCGACTCGGCCGGTTTCCACGGCAGGTGTCGGGCTACTCGCTGGAACACCTGCTGCCGGAACGCCGCTTCGACCTCGCCCGTGCTCTCGTCGGCAGCGAGGGCACGCTGGCCGTCGTCCTCTCCGCCACCGTCCGCCTCATCTCGCCGCCTCCCGCGCGGGCGCTGGTCGTCCTCGGCTACCGTGACGCCTGCGCGGCGGCGGACGCGGTGCCCGCCCTCCTCAAGCACCGGCTCCTCGCACTGGAGGGGCTCGACCAGGCCCTGACCGACATCGTCACCCGGCCGGAGACCCGCGCGGCCATCGACACCCTGCCCGCCGCACAGGCCTGGCTGTTCGCCGAACTGGGCGGCGATGCGGAGGAGTTGCCGAAGAGCGCGGCCGACCTGGCCGAGGCCGCCCGGCGCACCGCGGGCTTCACCGGCGCCGAGATCGTCACCGACGCCGCACGGGCCGGGCGGCTGTGGCGGATCCGCGAGGACGGGGCGGGCCTGGCCACCCGTCTGCCTGGGGGCACCTCCCGGCCGAAGGCTGGGGGAGGGTCGGAGGCCTGGCCGGGCTGGGAGGACGCGGCGGTGCCGCCCGACCAACTCGGCTCCTACCTCAGGCAGTTCATGGACCTGCTGCGCCGCCACGGCCTCCAGGGCGCCGTCTACGGCCACTTCGGCGAGGGCTGCCTGCACGTGCGCATCGACTTCGACTTCACCACCGGGCACGGCGCCGCCGTCTTCCGCGCCTTCGTCACCGACGCCGCCGAACTGGTGGCCGCGCACGGCGGTTCGCTGTCCGGCGAGCACGGCGACGGGCAGGCCCGCTCCGAGCTGCTGCCGCTGATGTACGGGCCGGAGGTCATCGCCCTGTTCGAGGCGTTCAAGAGCATCTGGGATCCGGACAACGGCCTCAACCCCGGCATGATCGTGCGCCCGCTGCCCGTCGACGGCAACCTCCGGGTCGACCCGCGCCGCACCCCGCTCCCCCTCACCACCGTGCTCCCCTTCCACGCCGACGACGGCGACTTCGCCAAGGCCACCCGCCGCTGCGTCGGGGTCGGCAAGTGCCGTACCGCCGCCCACCGCGGCGAAGTGATGTGCCCCAGCTACCGGGTTACCCTCGACGAGAAGGACTCCACGCGCGGCCGGGCCCGCCTGCTGTACGAGATGACACAGGGCGAGGTGATCACCGACGGCTGGCGCTCCACGGAGGTCCGCGACGCCCTCGACCTGTGCCTGTCCTGCAAGGGGTGCAGCGTGGACTGCCCGGTCGGGGTGGACGTGGCCACGTACAAGTCGGAGTTCCTGTACCACCACTACAAGGGCCGTATCCGGCCCGCCTCGCACTACTGCATGGGCTGGCTGCCGCTGCTGTCCCGGGCGGTCGCCCGCAAGCCGCGGCTCGTCAACGCGGTGACGGCATCCCGGCTCGCCCCGCTCCTCAAGCGCCTGGGCGGCATCGCGCCGGAGCGCGAGGTGCCGCGCTTCTCGGACGAGACCTTCCTGGCCTGGTTCCGCAGACGCTCCCCGCAGGGCGACGGACATCGCGGCCCCATCATGTTGTGGGTCGACTCGTTCAACAATCACTTCAGTCCCGAGGTGCTGAAAGCCGGGGTGCGCGTCCTGGAGCACGCGGGATACCGGGTGCGGGTCCCCGACGGCACCCAGTGCTGCGGACTGACCTGGATCACCACCGGCCAGCTCGGCGTCGCCCGCCGCATCGCGGCGCGCACCGCCGCCGCCCTCGCACCGGCCGTCCGCGCGGGCCTGCCGGTCGTGGGCCTGGAACCCAGCTGCACCGCGGCCCTCAGGACCGACGTGCCCGAACTCCTCGACGGCGACGCGGACGCCCGCGCCCTGGCCGACGCCACCGTCACCCTCGCCGAGCTGCTCGTCCACCGCACGCCCGGCTGGCAGCCGCCACGCGTCGAGGCACGGTCGATCAGCCAGACGCACTGCCACCAGCACGCCACCTCCGGCTTCGGCGCCGACACCGCCCTGCTGCACGCCATGGGCGTCGACAACAACCGCCTGGAGTCGGGGTGTTGCGGCCTGGCCGGCAACTTCGGCTTCGAGCGCGGCCACTACGACGTGTCCGTGGCCGCCGGCGAACAAGTGCTGCTGCCCGCCGTACGGCAGGCAGCGCCCGGCACCGTCGTCCTCGCCGACGGCTTCAGCTGCCGCACCCAGATCGCCCAGCGCACCGACAGCCGCGGCACCCACCTCGCCGAGCTGATCGCCCGCGCCCTGCCCGGCACCCCGCCCCTTCGACGGACAAGGACCACACCGTGACCGACGCCCTCTCCCTGGTCGACGACTGGGGACCCGAGAAGATCGTCGTCGTCTCCCACCGGCGCACCGGCATGAAGGGCGTCCTGGTCATCGACAACACCGCCCGTGGCCTCGGCAAGGGCGGCACCCGCATGAGCCCGACCGTCTCCGTGGGGGAGATCGCCCGCCTCGCCCGCGTCATGACATGGAAGTGGGCGAGCGTCGACCTCTGCTACGGCGGCGCCAAGGCCGGCATCGTCGCCGACCCCCGCTCCCCCGACAAGGAGGCGATCCTGCGCGCCTTCGCCCGCGCCCTGTCCAACGAGGTGCCCCGCGAGTACGTGATGGGCCTGGACATGGGGCTGACCGAGGACGACGCGGCGATCATCCAGGACGAACTCGGCGACCGCGGCGCGGCCGTCGGCACCCCGGAACACCTCGGCGGCGTCGCCTACGACCGGCTCGGCGTCACCGGCTACGGCGTCGCCGAGGCCACCGACGCTGCCGCCCGCCACTTGGGGCTGCCGCTGGCCGACTCCCGCGTCGCCCTCCAGGGCTTCGGCGCCGTGGGCACCGCGGCGGCCGTACGCTTCGCCGAACTCGGCGCCACCGTCGTCGCCGTGTCCACGGCGACGGGCGCGCTCCACGACCCTGGCGGCCTGGACGTCCCCGCCCTCCTCGCCGCCCGCGAAGAGCACGGCGACGACTTCGTGCGCCACCACTCCGGCGGGACCGTCATCGCCCCCGGCCGCGAACTCACCGTCGACTGCGACATCCTGGTCCCGGCGGCCCTCCAGGACGTCATCGACGACGGCAACGCCCACGAGATCAAGGCCGGGCTGGTCGTGGAGGGCGCCAACCTGCCCACCTCCGCGCAGGCGCAGGAGATCCTCGCGCAACGCGGCATCACCGTGCTCCCCGACTTCGTCGCCAACGCGGGCGGTGTGGTCGCCGCCGCCTTCGCCATGGACGCCCGCCACTCCGGCTTCCGCCCCGGCACCGCCCGCATCTTCGACACCATCTCCGACCGTCTGCGCGCCAACGCCGTCACCGTCCTCGAAGAGGCGCGCCGCCGTGAGACCACCCCTCACCTCGCCGGTCGCAGCCTCGCCGAGGACCGCGTCCGCGCGGCCATGCTGAGCAAGGGACGCGTTCCCCGCGGGGCAAGACGAGGCCCTGGCCCACGAACTGGGCCTGAACCGGGACGCGCTGACAACACCCGACCGGTGACCTGCCCCCCTGCACGACACACCGAACACCGGTCCGGGCCACGGGGGACCGACGACGGCGCGCAACCGTGCCCGTAACCGCGGGCATGCGTGCCTCCCCCAGTGCCTTAAGGGCCTGGGAGGCACCCCCAGGGCGGCACGGCCGGGTGCGGTGGCACCCCGTCGGCGCCGGGTTGCGCACCCGCCCCGGCCAGCGGCAACACCGGGCAAGCGGCAAACGCGGTGCAGCCGACGCCGTCACCCCGCACCAGGCAACACGCAACCGGAGTTCAACCGGCACGCAACCGGCCCATACTCCTCAGGCCACCGACCCGATCCGCATCCTGATGTCCTCCGGCGACAACGCCCCCTTCGCGGTCACATGATCCCCGGACGACTCCCCACGCAGCCGCCGCCCGATCCACGGCACCAAGTACTCCCGAGCCCAGTGCACATCGTCCCGCCGCACCTCCAGCGTCCCGCGTGCCGGCAGCGGCGGCCACGGCTGCTCCGGATCGGCCGGAACCTCCAGACCGAGGACCTGCCCCGCGCGCAGCGCCACGCGCGTGTGCCCCTCCGGTGACAGATGGAGCCGGTCGGTGTCCCAGGCCTGCCGGTCCTGCACGCTCTTCAGCGACCACAGGTCGAGCACCGCACAGCCGTACCGGTCGGCGACGGCCCGCACATGCCCGTTGTACGTGGCGATCTTGCCGCGCAGATGCTTGAGCAGCGGCACACCACGGGTGTCGAACCCGGTCGTCACCAGCACCGTCCCGGCCACGGCCGTCAGCGCGGCCACCGCCCGCTCGAACCGCTCGGCCACCTCGTCCGGATCGGTGCCGGGCCGCAGGATGTCGTTGCCGCCGGCGCAGAACGACACCAGGTCCGGCGCGAGGCCGACGGCGCGCGGGACCTGGTCCGCCACGATCTGGTCGAGCAGCTTGCCGCGCACGGCGAGGTTCGTATAACTGAAGTCGCCTTCGGGCCGGCGGTCCGCGAGGAGTACGGCGAACCGGTCGGCCCATCCGACGAACGCCCCGTCGGGGCCGGGGTCGCCGAGGCCCTCGGTGAAGCTGTCCCCCACCGCCACGTACGACCCGATCACTGATCTGCTGTCATTCTTCGAATCGTCTGCCACATCCGCCCATGATTCACCGTCGAATGTGACCTACGCGACCGTAGGAAAGAGTTGACGGGCGGTGAGAAAAGCCACTCCCAAAGTGTTCCCCAACTCCGGAACAATCCCCTGGTCAGGACTGTTGGCGCGACAGCCGCCAGACCTGGAAGCCGGTGATCCGGAAATGGCTCCACACGGTCCGGAAGGCGAAGTGCCCGGCGGTGTACGGCTCCGGGTCGGCGTAGTCGAAGACCAGCCGCCCGTTGTTCCACCACTGGACCGTGGAGCCGTCGGAGACGATCCGGACGTGGTTCGGCTCGTTGGGCACGAGCAGCGGCTCGGTGTAGTCGTAGACGAGCGGGCGCACGCCCGCCTGGCCGACGTAACGGCGCAGCCGCGTCGTGGTGTTGTAGTTGGCGCCGTAGCCGGAGTAGTACGTCGTCAGGTGGTCGTACTCGTCGAGGGCGCCGCCGCGCGGGGTGGCGAAGAGGTCGTCCGGGGAGCGGACGTCGGTGGCGTTCCAGAAGTTGTTGAGGTCCGAGACGCGGTCGTTGACCCCGCCCTCTGACACCGGCGTAACGGTGTAGGCGAGGACGTACGGACCTTCGAGGCGTTTTCTGAACCAGATCGTCGCCCCGCTCGGCACGTCGATCTCCAGCACGCCGCGGGAGGCGGTGACGGTGCCACCGTCCTGGAGTTCGGTGGCCCACTGGCGCAGCCCGTGCCGGAAGTCGTCGTGGGCGATGAGGCGGCGGTGGCGGGGCACGGCGGTCGCGGTCGCGGGGGCGAGGGCCGCCAGGGCGGCTCCGGCGGCCAGGGCTCCGAAGGCTCTACGGGTGGTCGGCACGGGACAGGACTCCTTCTAGAAAGCGCTTGCACCAACCGGAGTCACTGTGCCCCAACCACCGCTCCATGTCGACAGGTTGGGCCGGACAACACCGAAGGCCGGACCCGGGGATCGGGGTCCGGCCTTCGGTGGCGTGTCAGGCAGGTCGTCGCTGGGTCAGCCGATGGCGACGCCCTTCGAGCGGAGGTAGGCGACCGGGTCCACGTCCGAGCCGTAGCCCGGCGCGGTGCGGATCTCGAAGTGCAGGTGCGGCCCGGTGACGTTGCCGGTCGCGCCGGAGAGGCCGACCTGCTGGCCCGCGCTCACGGCCTGGCCGGCGGAGACGGACAGCGAGGACAGATGGGCGTACTGCGCGTAGTGGCCGTCGTTCAGCTTGATGACGACCTGGTTGCCGTACGCGCCACCCCAGCCGGCGGAGACGACGGTGCCCGCACCGACGGCCTTGAGGGAGGTGCCGGTCGGGACGCTGAAGTCGACGCCGGTGTGGTAGCCGCTGGACCACATGCTGCCGGCCACACGGTAGGCGGTGCCGACGTTGGCGGAGGCGACCGGGGCGGTGAAGCCGGTGGCGGGCGCGGCCTTCGCGGCGGGCCGCTCGGCGGACCTCGACGCCTTCGCGGAGGACTTCTCGGCGGCGGGCTTCGACGCCTTCGGCGCGGCCTTCTCGGCGGCGGCCGGGGCCTTCTTGCCGATGGACAGCTTCAGGCCGGGGTGGATCAGCGCCGGGTCGTTGCCGACGGCCTCGCGGTTGTCCTCGTAGAGTTTCTTCCAGCCGCCGGCGACCTTCTGCTCCTCGGCGATCTTGGCGAGGTAGTCACCGGCCTTCACGGTGTACGTCCGCGCGTCCACGCTCTTCTCGACCGCCTTCTTCGCGGCGGCCGGAATCGACTGGACGGCCTTTTCCGAAACCGACTGCGGGGTGGCCGCGTGGGCGCCGGAAGCGCCCATCAGCGGAAGCGCGAGCGCGGCGCCGCCGGTTCCGGCGACGGCGATCGAGCGGACGAAGAACTGCGACTTGGGGCGGCGGTGCTTACCCTTCGCGGGCATGGCGAATTCCTCTCCGGCGCCTGCGAGGTGAGCTGTCGGGTGCGGGCTGGAGATGCCCGGCCGCGCCGAAGCACGGCTTTACCCCAAGCCTGTTTCCGGAAGACCGGAACAGGCGGTCATGCCTGTGGGTCCCCCGCTCCTGCCGTGTACGGGTGGGTGGGTGGCGGTTCTCCGGACGGCGGCAGGATTCGGCGTCCGTCCGGATCGGTGGTGAACGTAAGGGAGCAAGACGCACAGGGACAAGCGAGAGGTTCCCGGTGACCGTGTTTTGTGAGATCCCTTATGCGAATTCCCGGTCACACTCCGTCGATGACAAAAACGCGACTTTGCACAAAGACCCTTGAGTAGCACTTGAATTACGTGAACATGACGGGCGACAGACGGTCACGAATATGACGCTCCTCACGTGACGCCGCTCCAGACTCCTTGACGCCCGGGCGAGTTGGAATGAAGCCACCAATTCAGACAGAAGGGTCAGATACGACGCAGGCGGATAACCGTCGCATCGAGGTCACCGCGCAGCGCGGGCCGCAGCCCGTGGTGCAGCAGCACGGCACCCCGGTGAACTTCGCCCGTTTCACGGCATACGTACGACGCTGCCGGTTCGAGGCCGCGCAGCCGCAGCGGCGGCACGGGCTCGCCGTAGTGCTGCGCCTGGAGCCAGGCGAGGACCACGGTCTCGTCGCCGAGGACGTACTGCACGGCGCTCAGTCCGCCCGCCGGGGGCCGCAGCCGGTAGAGGTCGCCGCGCTGCACCAGTGGCCGGATCTCCTTGTAGAGGGCCACCCAGTCCCGCGCCTCGGCCAGCTCCTCCGCGCTCCAGCGCGTGAGGTCGCCGCCGACGCCGAGCACCCCGGCCATGGCGCTGACGAACCGGAAGCGCAGCGAGCTGACCCGGCCGTTGAGCATGACGTTCGGGCTGTCGGTGACCCAGGCCGCCATCACGCGCGCGGGGTGCAGCTGGCTGAAGCCGTGCTGGATGGCGAGCCGGTCGAGCGGGTCGGTGTTGTCCGAGGTCCACACCTGGTCGGTGCGGCTCAGCACCCCGAGGTCGATCCGGCCGCCGCCGCCCGAACAGGACTCGAAGGCGACGCCCGGATGGGCCGCGCGCAGCCGGTCCACCAGGGCGTAGAACGCGCGCACGTGGTCCACCCACAGCCGCTGCGGGTACGGGTCGCCCGGCCAGCCGGCGTCGGTGAAGCTGCGGTTGAAGTCCCACTTGACGTAGTCGATCGGGGCGCCGGAGAGCAGCGCGTCAAGCTGCCCGAAGAGGTACTCCTGGACATCGTCGCGGGCGAGGTTCAGTACGAGCTGATTGCGGAACTTCGTCCGCTTTCGTCCCGGTTGGTACTGGACCCAGTCCGGATGCGCGCGGTACAGGTCGCTGTCCGGGTTGACCATCTCGGGCTCGACCCAGATGCCGAACCGCATGCCGAGGTCGTGCACGTGGTCGGCGAGGGGCTTCAGGCCCTGCGGGAAGCGGTCGGGGTTGGGGGTCCAGTCGCCGAGCCCCGCCCGGTCGCTGGTGCGCGCCCCGAACCAGCCGTCGTCGACCACGAACAGCTCCACGCCCATCGCGGCTGCGCGCGCGGCGAGCGCCTGCTGCTGCTCCTCGGAGATGTCGAACTCCGTGGCCTCCCAGGAGTTGAACAGCACGAACCGGTCCCGGTCCGCGTCCGGGACGACGTACGCCCGCTGGTAGGCGTGCCAGGCGCGGCTGGCGCCGCCGAAGCCGCCGTCGCTCCACAGGCCCGCGAAGACGGGCGTGGTGAAGGACTCGCCGGTCGCGAGGCGCAGCAGGCCCGAGTCGTCGTGGCCGGCGCCGCCGGTGATCTGCACGCGCGCGTCCGGGAGCCCGGCCACGGCGATCCGCCAGGAACCGGACCAGCCCAGGGCGCAGCCGTAGACCTCGCCGCGCTCCTCGGTCGCGTCGGTGTCGAGGGCGACCCAGGGCAGGTGCTGGTGCCCGGTGTGGCCGCGGCGGCTGCCGATGACCTTCTCGCCGTAGGTGAGCTCCGAGCGGACCAGGCGGGACTCGGCGGCCCAGCGGCCGTGCAGCTGGGAGAGCCGCCAGCCGTCGCGGTCGGGCAGTGTCCAGGTGGCGGAGTCGGCGCGCAGCACCTCGACCGGCGGGCCCTGGTTCTCCAGGGTGACCCAGCGCTCGATCACGTCGTCGCGCGTCCGGTAGTGCAGGGTGACGGCGAGCCCGGCGTCCGTGAAGCGCAGCCGCAGCTCGCCGTCCTCGGCGTCGTACCGCTCGAAGGCCCACTCGGTGCCGCGCCGTTCCTCGGTGCGCACGGACAGAGCGGGCCGCACGAAGCGGGGGCCGCCCTCGACGGGGTACTCCTCGTGTCCGTCGAGCGCGGACTCGAAGCCCCGGACCTCGGGCAGCGGGCGGGCGGCGAGGGCCTCGGCGTCGGCCAGCGCGATCCGCGGGCCCCAGTGCAGGTGCACCAGTTCGTCGCGGCCGGTGACATGGACCGCGTAGCCGCTGGACGGCCCCGTCAGAAGCCACGTGCGACCGTCTCGGGAAATCTCCAGCATCAAGCCCTCACATATTCGAACAGGTGCAATCAAGCCGCAACATCATCAACGGTTGCGGGCCCCGCGAGCAACGCCTGTGGAAAACTCATTGGCCCTGGCGGGCGTGTCGTATCGTCGAGTGGTGCCCGTCGGCGAGCCGCGCCGGCGGGGCCGACCGGGAGGAGCCCTCGTGACGCAGCAGATCCCGTCGACCGAACCCGAGCTGGCCGGAGTGCGCAATTTCCGTGATGTGGGCGGACTCCCGACCGAGGACGGACGGCGGGTGCGGCACGGCGTGCTGTTCCGCAGCGGCCACCTCGCGCACGTGACCGGGGAGGACGCCGCGTTCCTCACTTCCCTGGGCCTGCACACGATCTTCGACTTCCGCAATGCGGCCGACCAGAAGCTCGAAGGTCCTGACGTCGAGCTGCCGGGCGTGCGCAATGTGAACCTGCCGCTGACGGACCCCGCGCACGGCGCCGAGTTCTGGAAGATGGTCCGCGACGGTGACCTCGACCAGCTGCGCGAAATCCTCGGCGACGGCAAGGCCGCTAGCCGGATGGTCACCTCGTACCGCACGATCATCAAGGAGCGCACCGCCGAGCACTCCCGCGTGCTGCACGCGCTCGCCGAGGACAGCGTCCCGGCCCTGATGCACTGCGCGGCGGGCAAGGACCGGGCGGGTCTGTCCATCGCGGTGACGCTGCTCGCGGTGGGCGTCGAGCGCGCGGCGATCCTCGACGACTACCTGAAGTCGGGCGCGAAGCACCGCCGCTACAAGGTGCACCGCGGCAGCGCGGCCTCGGCCTACTCCCCCGAGGTCATGGAGCTGCTCGACCCCCTGTTCGACGCCCGCGCCGAGTACCTGACGGCGGCCTTCGACACCATCGAGGACACCTGGGGCGGCGTCGACACGTACCTGGAGCAGGGGCTCGGGGTCGCTGCGCAGACGCGGGAGCGGCTGCGCGACCGGCTGCTGGACTGAGATGTCCTCCTCCATGTCGCTCATGGCGTCGGTGCGGGGTCAGCGAGCCGAAGTGGGCGCTGTCGTCGGCGGCGAGCCGGTGCGCGGTGTCCCCGAGGCGCCTTAAGGGTCGCAGACGGCGGCATGGGCCACAAGCCGCGCCCCGTTCTGGGAGACGCGGCGGCGCAGGGCGCGCAGCTGCGGCGCGACGGCGGGCAGGGCGTCTGGCCCCGGCCCGGCCGCCGGTGTTTCGGCCCGCCGCCCGGCCGCCGGTTCGGGCTCGGCATCGGGAGAGCTCATGGCTCCATTCAGCCGGAGCCCTGCCCGGCCGGCAGATTTCTTGCCTCCTGGGCAAAGGCCCTTACCGGTTGGCAACCGCCTGCTTGACCAGCGTCTTCCCGAAGTCCCAGATCAGACCGCCGTTGTGCGCGTCGTCCATGACGGCGGTGAAGGCGTCGACGAACCGGTCCACTTCCCGCTCCCCGATGACCAACGGCGGGATCAGCTTGATGACCTCCAGGTGGTCGCCCGAGACCTGCGTGAGGATCCGGTGCCGCTGGAGCAGCGGTACGACCACCATCTGCGCGAACAGGCCCTTGCGGGCGGCCTGCAGCATGCTCCAGCGGCCACGCAGCTTCAGCGACGTGGGCCGGCCGAACTCGATGCCGATCATCAGGCCCCGGCCGCGCACGTCGGCCAGCAGCTCGTACTTGTCGACGAGCGCCGCGAGCCGGGACCGCAGCTGCTCGCCCGTGGCCCGGACGCCCGCCACGATCTGCTCGTTCTCCATCACCGACAGCACCGCCAGGCCCGCTGCCATTGCCTGGGCGTTGGCCCCGAAGCTGGCCGAGTGGACCAGCACCCGGTCCATCGACGAGTAGACATTCTTGAAGATCCAGCCCTTGCCGAGGGTGGCGCCCACCGGCACATAGCCGCCGGAGAGCGCCTTGGCCACGCAGACCAGGTCCGGTTCGACGCCGTCCTCGTACTGGTAGGCGTAGAAGTCGCCGGTGCGGCCGAGGCCCGTCTGCACCTCGTCGGCGATGAGCAGCGCCTTGTGCTTGTGCAGCAGTTCCTGGGCGGCGCGCAGATAGCCGCGCGGGGACTCGTGTACGCCCTTGCCCTGGATCGGCTCGACGATCAGGGCGGCCACGTCGCCCTTCTTCAACTCCCGTGCCAGGGCGTCGAGATCGCCGAGGGGTACGGCCGTGTCGGGCAGCAGCGGGGCGAAGCCGTCCCGGAAGCCGGACTCGCCGTTCACCGACAGCGAACCGGTGGTCAGGCCGTGGAAGGCGTGCGCGCAGTACAGGACGCGCGGTTTGCCGGTCGCGTACCGGGCGAACTTCAGCGCGCCCTCGACCGCCTCCGTGCCGCTGTTGCCGAAGAACACCCGGTCCAGGTGCGGGCTGTGCGCGAGCAGCTTCTCGGCCAGCAGCCCGGGCAGCGGCTGGCAGTCGAAGCGGGTGAGGTCGGCCAGCTGGGCGTCCAGGACGTCGTGCAGCGCCTGCCGGACGACGGGGTGGTGGCGCCCCAGGCCCATCACCCCGAACCCGGCGAGCATGTCCAGGTAGTCGTTGCCGTCCGCGTCCCAGAAGTAGGCGCCCTCGGCGCGCTCGTAGACCTTGTCGAAGCCGATGGTGTGCAGCATGCGCGGGAGCTGATGGTTGAGGTGGCGGGTGTGCAGCTCGTAGCGCTCGGCTCCGCGCTCGGCCAGCAGCGCGCAGAGGTCGAACTCCCCGGCCTGCGAAGGCTCCGACGCGGCTTCCGCGGTGGTCATTCCTGGGGCTCCTTGGACACCTGTAGCTCCTGTCGCTCCTCGGACAGCCCATCCTGCACCGTGGCGGGCGCTGCCTCGGGCTCTTTGCACCGTTCTTTCCGGACGGCCAGGCTCGCGCTGATCCGTCCGGCGACCTCCACGGGCGTGAGCCCGATGTCGGCGAGCACCTCGGACCGCTTGGCGTGCGCGAGGAACTGCTCCGGGATCCCGAACCGCCGCACAGGCACATCCACGTCGTCGTCACCCAGCGCGAGCGCCACCGCGGCGCCCACCCCGCCCGCGCGGCTGTTGTCCTCGACGACCGCGACCAGGCGGTGCTGGGCGGCGAGGCCGGGCAGGTGCGGGTCGACGGGCTTGACCCACCGCGGGTCGACGACGGTGCAGCCGACGCCGCGGGCCTGAAGCAGCTCGGCCGCCTGGAGACAGACGGACGCCATCACACCGACGGCGACCAGCAGCACCTGCGCCTCGCCGGGCGAGCGGTGCAGGACGTCAAGACCGCCCACCCGGTCGACGGCCGGGATCTCCGGGCCCACCGACTCCTTCGGGAACCGCACCAGCGTCGGTGCGTCGTCGACGGCGACCGCCTCGCGCAGCTGGGCACGCAGCTGGTCGGCGTCGCGCGGCGCGGCGATCCTGAGGCCCGGCACGACCTGGAGGACGGACATGTCCCACATGCCGTTGTGGGAGGGCCCGTCGGCACCCGTGACGCCGGCCCGGTCCAGGACGAAGGTGACCCCGCAGCGGTGCAGGGCGACGTCCATCAGCAGCTGGTCGAAGGCGCGGTTGAGGAAGGTGGCGTAGACGGCGACGACCGGGTGCACTCCGCCGGTGGCCAGGCCCGCCGCGGACACGGCCGCGTGCTGCTCGGCGATGCCGACGTCCCACACCCGGTCCGGGAACCGCTCGGCGAACTTGGCGAGGCCCACCGGGTGCAGCATGGCCGCCGTGATGGCCACCACGTCGTCCCGCTCCTCGCCGATCCGCACGATCTCGTCGCCGAACACGGACGTCCAGGACGGTCCGCCCGAGGGCGCCAGCGGTTCGCAGGTCAGCGGGTCCATCACGCCGACGGTGTGGAAGTGGTCCTCCTCGTGGGCGAGGGCGGGTTCGTAGCCGCGGCCCTTCTCCGTCAGGCAGTGGATCAGCACCGGTCCATGGAAGCGTTTCGCGCGGCGCAGCGCAGACTCGACGGCCTTGATGTCGTGTCCGTCGATCGGGCCGACGTACTTCAGGCCCAGGTCCTCGAACAGGCCCTGCGGGGCGAACGCGTCCTTGAAGCCCTTCTTCGCGCCGTGCAGGGCCTCGTACACGGTGTTGCCTACGACGGGCGTGCGCTGGAGCACGTCCTTGCCCCAGGCGAGCACCTTCTCGTAGCCGTCCGTCGTCCGCAGGGTCGCGAGGTGGTTCGCGAGGCCGCCGATGGTCGGGGCGTACGAGCGCTCGTTGTCGTTGACGACGACGATCAGCGGCCGGTCCTTGGCCGCCGCGATGTTGTTCAGTGCCTCCCAGGCCATGCCGCCGGTCAGCGCTCCGTCGCCGATCACCGCCACGACATGCCCCTTCTCCCCCTGCACCTGGCGGGCCTTGGCGAGCCCGTCGGCCCAGCCGAGCGCGGTGGAGGCGTGGCTGTTCTCGACGATGTCGTGCTCGGACTCCTCGCGTGCGGGATAGCCCGACAGGCCGCCCTTGCCGCGCAGCTTGGAGAAGTCCTGACGGCCGGTCAGAAGTTTGTGTACGTAGCTCTGGTGGCCGGTGTCCCAGACGATGCGGTCGACCGGTGACTCGAAGACCCGGTGCAGGGCGATGGTGAGTTCCACCACCCCCAGGTTGGGTCCGAGGTGACCGCCGGTCCTGGCCACCATCTGCACCAGGAACTCCCTGATGTCGTCGGACAGTTCACCGAGTTCCGCCTCGGACAGCGCCTTCAGGTCGCGTGGTCCCCGGATGCTCTCCAGAATCGTCACGCTCGGCCCCCTCTCGGTCCGTGCCTCGCTTCAACTCACAGTCACTGCCGGTTTCCCTGTGCCGGTAGGAGCGCCGTTTTGCGCCATCCGCTCGGCGATCTTCATCGCCTCCTCGATCAGGGTCTCCACGATCTTCGACTCGGGCACGGTCTTGATGACCTCGCCCTTGACGAAGATCTGCCCCTTGCCGTTGCCGGAGGCTACGCCCAGGTCGGCCTCCCGCGCCTCGCCGGGGCCGTTCACCACACAGCCCATGACCGCGACGCGCAACGGCACGTCCATGCCCTCGAGCCCGGCCGTGACCTCGTCGGCCAGCCGGTAGACGTCGACCTGGGCGCGGCCGCACGACGGACAGGAGACGATCTCCAGCCGCCGCTCCCGCAGCCCGAGCGACTCCAGGATCTGGATGCCGACCTTGACCTCCTCGGCGGGAGGAGCGCTCAGCGACACCCGGATCGTGTCCCCGATGCCCTGCGACAGCAGCGCCCCGAAGGCGACCGCCGACTTGATCGTGCCCTGGAAGGCGGGACCGGCCTCCGTCACGCCGAGGTGCAGCGGGTAGTCGCACTGCGCCGCCAGCTGCCGGTAGGCCTCGATCATCACCACCGGGTCGTTGTGCTTCACCGAGATCTTGATGTCGCAAAAGCCGTGCTCCTCGAAGAGGGACGCCTCCCACAACGCCGACTCCGCCAGCGCCTCCGGAGTCGCCTTGCCGTACTTCTGCAGCAGGCGGTTGTCCAGGGAGCCCGCGTTCACGCCGATGCGGATCGGCGTGCCGTGGTCCTTCGCGGCCCGCGCGATCTCCTTGACCTGGTCGTCGAACTTCTTGATGTTGCCCGGGTTGACCCGCACCGCGGCACACCCGGCCTCGATCGCCGCGAACACGTACTTCGGCTGGAAGTGGATGTCCGCGATCACCGGGATCTGCGACTTGCGGGCGATCACGGACAGCGCGTCGGCGTCGTCCTGCGTCGGACAGGCGACCCGCACGATCTGGCAGCCGGACGCCGTCAGCTCGGCGATCTGCTGCAACGTGGCGCCGATGTCCGACGTGCGGGTCGTCGTCATCGACTGCACCGACACCGGGGCCCCGCCCCCGACCGCGACCGGCCCGACCTGGATCTGCCGCGACACACGCCGCTCGGCGATCGGGCGGGCCGGCACCTCGGGGACGCCCAGGGATACGACGGTCATGACATCACTCCCGGTTTCCGGAGACCGTCTCGCGCATGGCCCGCAGCGACTCCTTCAGCGAACCCATGGTGGCCAGGACGGCGGTGGGCTCGTAGCCGCAGTGCGCCATGCAGTTGGCGCAGCGCGGGTCCTTGCCGCGGCCGTACTTGTCCCAGTCGGTCTCCTCGATCAGCTCGCGGTACGTCGGCACGTACCCGTCGCTCATCAGGTAGCAGGGGCGCTGCCAGCCGAACAGCGAGTAGTTCGGGATCGCCCACGCGGTACAGGGGAAGTCGACCTTGCCTTCGAGGAAGTCGAGGAACAGCGGCGAGTGGTTGAGCCGCCAGCGTCGCCGGTTGCCGCCCGAGAAGGCCTTCTTGAACAGCTCGCGGGTCTGCTCCACACCCAGGAAGTGCTCCTGGTCGGGGGCCTTCTCGTAGGCATAGGCGGGAGAGATCATCATCTCGTCGACCTGGAGGTCGTCGTTGAGGTAGTTGAGCACCTCGATGATGGTCTGCGGGGTGTCGGTATTGAAGAAGGTCGAGTTGGTGGTGACCCGGAAGCCGCGCCGCTTGGCCTCCTTGATCGCCTCCACCGCCTCGTCGAAAACACCTTCCTTCGCCACGGACTCGTCGTGCCGCTCGCGCAGCCCGTCGATGTGCACGGCGAAGGCGAAGTAGGGGGAGGGCTTGAACTCGTCCATCTTCTTGCGCAGCAGCATGGCATTGGTGCACAGGAAGACGTATTTCCGCTTGGCCACCAGTTGTCGCACGATCTCGTCGATCTGAGGGTGCATCAGGGGCTCGCCGCCGGCGATCGACACCATGGGCGCGCCGGATTCGAGCACCGCTCCCACGGCCTGCGCGACGGGCATGCGCTGCTTGAGCACACCGGCCGGATGCTGGATCTTGCCGCAGCCCTCACACTTCAGGTTGCAGGCGAAGAGCGGTTCCAGCTCGACGATGAGCGGAAACTTGTCCCGCCTGCGGAGCTTCTGTTCGGCCAGGTATGTAGCGACCTTGATGGACTGGCGCAGCGGCATGGCCATCTGGCTCACCTCCAGGGGAGCAGCAAAGAACGGTGCCATTCGTAGTAAGCGGGAAGGACGGAGCGAAGAACATGGAAAGCCGATATTCCACCCCGCACCGTGCCGATCCGGACCAGTTCATGTTCTGGAGCGTCCACGACCACCCGGACGGCCGCAACCGGGCGCTCGCCCTGGCGTACGGCACTCAGAAGCGTGGCCGCCGACTCCATGTCGACCGCGATTGCGCCCGTCGCGAGCAGAGCGGACCGCTCGGGTCCGCGTACGACGTGATCGGAGCCGGTGAGCGGCCCGGTGTGGACGGTGCGGCCGGGGACGGCGCGCACGAGTTCCTTGACGAGCAGATCGGTCCCGGCGCACGGGGTGGTGCCACGCGGGTCCCGGGTCTCCTCGGCGACGACCAGGTCGCCGGGGTGCATGCCGGGGGCGAGCCCGGCGCAGAAGCCGGTGGCCAGGACCGCGGCACCGGCGAGCGCGGGGTCGGCAAGGGCCCGGACGACGGCGCGCTCGGCCGCCCCGGGCCCCATGCCCGTGCGCAGGATGGTCACCGGCGCGCCGGCGCCCTTTTTGTTCGGTTCGGCTCCGGGGCGCTGAAAGCCGGTGTCGAGAGGCCGACCGTGCTCGACCCCTCCTCCGTCGGGGCCTCCGCGCTCCCCCACGCTCGAATGCGCTCGCGCGGGGGGACCCCCATGGCCTCTCGACGCGGGCGCGCCCCTCCGCCTCACGCTCCGGTCGCCGGTGCGCAGGGCGAGGTGCTCGATGCCGAGCGCGCAGGCGATCAGCAACGGAGCCGGGGCGGGATGCGGGTTCATCAGCTCCCCTCGGCCTCGGCACGAGGCCGGTCGGTGCGGGTCCGCTCGGCGGGCGTCTCGTCGGCGGGCGGCTTCTCGGGTACCGCCCTCCCCTCGCAGGACACTCCGGCGGCGGGGGCCTTCGCGGCGAAGGGCTCTCCGTGCACGTACCGGCCGAGCGCGGTGAGCGGGAAGACCTGCCGGTAGAGGTGGTAGTTGATGGAGAAGTCCCAGGGGAAGCCGGTGCCGGTGAAGTACGGCTCGTCCCAGGAGCCGTCCTCGCGCTGGGTGGCCGCGAGCCACTCGATGCCGCGCTCGACGGCCCTGGAGTCCCGCTCCCCCGCAGCCAGCAGCGCGAGCAGCGCCCACGCCGTCTGCGATGCGGTGGAGGCGCCGCGGCCGCTCCACTCCTTGACGTACTTGTAGGAGCGCAGGTCCTCGCCCCAGCCGCCGTCGTCGTTCTGCACGGACTCCAGCCAGGCCACCGCCCGCCGGATCGCCGGGTGCGAGCCGGGGAATCCGGCCGCGACCAGGGCGGGTACGACGGATCCAGTGCCGTAGACGTAGTTGACGCCCCAGCGTCCGAACCACGAGCCGTCCGGCTCCTGTTCGGCGAGCAGCCAGTCGATGCCGCGCCGGGTGCGCGGGTCGTGGGCGAGGCCCTCGACGGCGAGCATCTCGACGACGTGCGCGGTGACGTCGGCGGACGGCGGGTCGATGACCTCGCCGAAGTCGCAGAACGGCAGCCGGTTGGGGAAGGGGCTGGTGTTGTCGACGTCGAAGGCGCCCCAGGCGCCGTTCTTCGACTGCATGCCGAGGTTCCAGCGCACCCCGCGCCCGATGGCCTTCTCCACGCGCTCCGGGTCGTGGTGCTTCACCCGGCGCAGGGCGAGGACCACCTCGGCGGTGTCGTCGATGTCGGGGTAGTTGTCGTTGTGGAACTCGAACGCCCAGCCGCCCGGCGGGAGTCCGGGCCGCCGCACCGACCAGTCGCCGGGCCGCACGATCTGCTCGCCGAGCATCCAGTCCGCGGCCTTCACCAACTGCGGGTGGTCCGCGGGCACTCCGGCGTCGACGAGCGCGATGGTCGCCAGGCACGTGTCCCACACCGGTGACTGGCAGGCCTCGATCATCCGGGCGCCGTCCTCGCGCCACATGGCGAACCGGTCCAGCGACGCCAGTCCCTCGCGCATCACGGGGTGTTCGAGGTCGTAGCCGAGCAGGTGCAGGGCGATGACCGAGTACACGGCCGGCGGCTGGATGCCGCCCCAGCAGCCGTCGTTCTCCTGCCGCTCGATGATCCAGCGGGCGGCGGTGTTCATGGCGTTTCTGCGCAGTCGGCGCGGGATGACCTTGCGCAGGGCGTGCAGGCCCTTGTCGAGCCGCTGGAAGGCGCCGTCCCAACTGGCCGCCGGGGCAAGGGGCCCCGGCGGGTTGGGGTTGTGCGGATCGGTGTGCAGTTCGTCGAGCGGGAAGGGCGCGGGCCTGACCGGGCGCTTCGCGGAGACGATCGTCAGCGGCACTATCGTCTGCCGGGCCCAGCAGCCGAAGTCGTAGATGTTGAGCGGCACCCAGGTCGGGAAGTAGATGAGCTCGGGCGGGAGTTCGGGCAGCTCCTCCCACTTCCACCAGCCGAACAGGGCGAGCCAGATCCGGGTGAAGACGCGCGAGCGGGCGATGCCGCCCTGCCCGCGGATCCACGCGGAGGCCCGGGCCATGTGCGGGGCGTCGGGGGCGTCCCCGGCCAGCCGGAGGGCGACGTACGCCTCGATGGTGGTGGAGAGTTCGCCAGGACCGCCGTAGAAGGTGGCCCAGGTGCCGTCCTCGCGCTGCTCGCCGCGGATGAACAGGGCGGCGGCGCGCGTGATCTGCTCGTCGCGAATGCCCAGGAACTGACGGAGCAGCAGGTCCTCGGCGTCCATGGTGACGTTGGTCTCCAGGTCACCCTTCCACCAGCCCTGGGCGTCCTGCCGGGCGAGCAGGAAGTCGGTGGCGCGCTGGGCCGCGCGGGCGGCGGCTTGGTGGACCCCGGCCGCCACGGGGGTGTCGATGTCGGTTTCGCTGGCCGCGGCAGCGCGGGGCGGCAACGCCCCGGTGCTTCCGTCGGTCGTCGCTGTCATGGCTTCCCCTTCGTGCAGTGTGCAAGTGATGTGCTGTCTGCTGTGGGTCCGCCGTCGGCCGGTGCGCATCTGCCCGCGGCACCGGCCGGCGACTACGCGAGGTCTATGAGGTCGATAGTGATCATCTCTTTCGTACGACGACGAAGTCGGCGAGCGCCGTGAACTGCGCCCGTACCCGGTCGGGCATGTCGATGGCGTCGAGGGCCTCGATGGCGACGGTGTGCTGGCGGCGCGCCTCGTCGGCGGTCCACTCGCGTCCGCCCGCCTCCTCGATGAGGGCGGCGCGGGCCGCGAACTCCTCCTCGGAGAAGTTCTCGAAGTCGGTGATCTTCGCGTCGGCGGCGAGGATCTCGCCGAGCCGCTCGGAGGCCTGTCCGTCCGCCGCGAGGGCGGCCACGACCGGCAGGGACTTCTTGCGCTGGCGCAGGTCGCTCCAGGTCTGCTTGCCGGTGGCCTCCGGGTCGCCCCAGATGCCGAGCAGGTCGTCGACGGCCTGGAAGGCCAGGCCCAGGTGGTAGCCGTACTTCTCCAGGGTGTCGGCGGTGCGGTCGTCCGCGCCGCCGAGCACCGCGCCGATGGAGCAGGCGCAGGCGAGCAGGGCGCCGGTCTTGTTGCCCTCCATCTCCAGGCACTCCTCGACGCTGACCCGGTCGCGGTGCTCGTAGGAGATGTCCTGCGCCTGGCCGTCGATCAGGGCCCGGGTGGCGGCGGTCAGCCGGCGGGTGGCGCGGCCGGCCTCGACGGTGCCGAGTTCCAGCAGCACCTCGTTGCCGAGGGCCAGCAGGGCGTCGCCGACGAGGATGGCCTGGGAGGGGCCGTGCACCTTCCAGACGGTGTCGCGGTGGCGGCGCTGTTCGTCGCCGTCCATCAGGTCGTCGTGCAGGAGGGAGAAGTTGTGGACGAGTTCGACGGCGACCGCGCCGGGGATGCCGGTCTCGGGTGCGGCGCCGGGGACCTCGGCGGACAACACCGCGAGGGCGGGGCGGACGGCCTTGCCGCCGTCGCCCGCCGCGGGCCTGCCCTGTGCGTCGATCCAGCCGAAGTGGTAGGCGGCAACAGTGTCCATGGGAGGTGCCAGGCGGCCGATCGCCGCCCGCAGTACCGGTGTGGCCAGGGTCCGGCCGCGCTCCAGGAGCGCGGTCACGTCCACCGCGGTCTCTCGAGCGGCCGTCGAGGCCGGGGGCACAGTGGGCACATTCTCTCCTCTTGTTGCGGTACCGGGGGTGCGGGTTGTTGCGGTACCGGGGGTGCGGGGGCCAGTGCCACGCAAATCGGTTTTCATGCCGCCTCTCCGAAGAATTCGGGGAGGCGATCGCGGGGCCGGCCCAGTGCGCCCAGCGCGGCGTCCGCCGCACCGACACCGCTGCGGACCGCACTCTCCATGGTCGCGGGCCACCCAGTGGCGGTCCACGCTCCGGCCAGGTACAGGCCGGATGCCTTGGTGGGGGCGCCGGGCCTGAGCCGTCCGACGCCGGGGGTGGGAGCGAAGGTCGCGGTGCGCTCCCTGGTGACGAAGAAGTCCCTCACTTCGGCGCCGCGGGTGCGCGGCAGCAGCCGTTCCAGCTCCGGCAGATAGCGCTCGCGCAGCTCGGCCACGGGCGCGTCGATCTCGTCCTGCGCGGCCGACTGGGACAGCGCCAGGTACTGGCCCGAGGTCAGCCCGGACGCGTCGGTGCGGTCGAAGACCCACTGCACCGGGGTGCCGAGGGCCGCGAAGAACGGGCGGCCGAGCACCTTGCGGTCGTAGACGACATGGATGTTGAGGATCGGCGCGGTGCCGATCCGCAGCAGCCGGCCGGGCTCGTCCAGCGCCCCCGCGGGCAGCAGGCCGTGCGCCTCGCGCTGCGGTACGGCGAGGACGACCGCGTCGGCCGGGATCATCTCGCCGGGAACCTGAACGCCCCACCCTCCGTTCACGCTTGTAGAGACGGAGGTGACGCGTGTACGGACCTCGGTACGGACGCCCGCGGAGTCGAGCGCCTTGCGGGCCAGCCGGTCGTGCAGTTCGCCCAGCGGGACGCGGGCCCAGCCGATGTCGGCCGCGCCCGGGTCGGACAGCAGACCGGTCTTGAACACCATCGCGGCGAGCCCCAGGGAGGCGTCGCCCGCGACCGCGTTGAGGGTGGCGACCCCGACCAGGTCCCACAGGGCCTCGACGGCACGCGCCGACTGGCCGTGTGCGGCCAGCCAGCTGCCGAAGTCCTGGGTGTCCAGGGTCGGATCGGCGAGGTCGAGCCCCTTGAGCGCGAGCGCGGCACGCCCGACCCTGGCGCGGTCGGCGAGCGAGAGGTGCGGATAGGTGGCAAGGCTGCGCCCCAGGTGCAGGGGCACGGGCAGCGTGTCGCGCCGCAGCCTGCCGAGCCGCCGCCCCTCGGGCCGCGCGACGTCGAGGACGGGGACGTCGAGACGGTCCTGCAGCGGCGCCAGCGACGAGGCCTCGATCCGGTCGAGGAACCAGCGGTAGGCGGTGCAGCAGCGCAGGTACACGTGCTGTCCGTTGTCGACGGTCAGGTCGCCGCGCTGGAAGGAGAAGGCGAGCCCGCCCAGGCGGGGCCGGCCTTCGAGCAGGGTGACGCGTACGCCCGCGTCGGCGAGCGTGAGTGCGGCGGTGATGCCGGCAAGCCCTCCGCCGATCACGACGGCGTGCCGGCCGGATGGCATGTCGTGGGTCATCGTGCACCCTCCCCTGCGCGGCCGCCGTGCTGCTCGAACGGTGCACGACCGACCGTCTCAGTCAGGGACGTCGCCCGCCACCGGAGGGTTGCCCGCCACTTTTCACCCACAGCATCACCTTGGACCGTTTTGTCCATCAAACGCGCCTCCTGACGGTACGCCGTGCCACATGCCGCGCGTCGAGGCCGGACAGCCCGCGCACGGCGACGTACGCCTTCTCCCGGCCGGGCAGCGAGACCCGGCCGCGCAGCACGGCCTCGGGGTCGCGCTCGATGCGGTCCAGGAGGCGGCGGTAGATGCCGGCCATGGCGGCGACGCACGCGCCGCTGCGCCGGTCGAGCATGGGCAGCAGCCGGTAGCCCTCGGCGAAAAGGGCGCGGGCCCGGCGCACTTCGAAGTGCACGAGGCCCACGAAGTCGCTGCCCTCCGGCGGCGTCGGCCCCCTGAACCCGGCCGAACCCCCGAACTTGGCCAGATCGTCGGCGGGCAGGTAGGTGCGTCCGCCCTGGGCGTCCTCGCGGACATCCCGGAGGATGTTGGTGAGTTGGAGGGCGAGCCCGAGCGTGTCGGCGTACTCGGGCGCGCGCTCGGCGCCGCGCGCCCCCGGTTCCGTGCCGAACACACCGAGCGAGAGCCGCCCGATGGCGCCCGCCACGCAGCGGCAGTACACCTTCAGGTCGTCCCAGGTCTCGTAGGTCTCGCCGCGGACGTCCATCAGGACACCGTCGATCAGCTCGTCCAGGCCGCCCAGCGGGATCGGGAAGTGGTCGGCGGCGTGCGCGAGGGCGACCGCGACCGGGTCGATGTCGTCCTCGTCGACCTCGCCCGCGCGGACCCGGGTGAGCAGCGCCCGGGTGTCCTCGAGTCTGGCGGTCTTGGCCTCCTCGGTCAGGGCGCCGTCGCCGATGTCGTCGACGCGGCGCGAGAACGCGTACAGCGCCGACATCGCGCGGCGCTTGGGCGGCGGCAGCAGCCTGATGCCGTAGGCGAAGTTACGGGCCTGCTGTCCGGTGACGGCCTCGCAGTAGCTGTAGGCGGCGAGTACCGGTGCGGACGCGTGTGGTTCCGACTCCACGGTCCGGATCACCCCTCTCCTCGCAGAGTCACGCCCACCTCACGCAGCAACTGGATCTTGCCGGGCCGGGGCGGGCCGGGAAGTGCGTCGTAGTCGGCGGCGGCGATCGCGTGGATCGCCGCCCTTCCCCCCGCCACGAACCCTGCGAGCAGCAGCTTCAACCTGCCGTGGACGCTACCCACCAGGGGGGCGCCTTCATTCAGGAGATCGCGGGCACGTTCCGCTTCGTACGCAACCAGGGCGCGTACCGATGCGCCAGCGGTTTTCGTGGCGAGATCCGCCTCCTGGACGTGGAAACGTTTCATGTCCGTGGCGGGCAGGTAGATGCGGTCGCGGGCCAGGTCCTCGGCGACGTCCTGAAGATGTTCGACGATCTGCAGGGCCGTGCAGATCATGTCGGAGCGGCGGATCCGCTCCGGGGTCGCGGCGCCGGTGACGGCGAGGACGAGGCGGCCGACGGGGTTGGCGGACAGCTCGCAGTAGGCGAGCAGGTCGTCGTAGGTCTCGTAGCGCCGCACGAGCTGGTCCTGGCGGTTGGCGGCGATCAGGCCGAGGAACGGCTCGGGGGACAGCGCGCGGCGGCGGACCGTGGGCCGCAGGCGGCGCAGCAGGGGGTGGCGTGGTCCCGGACCCGTTTCGAACACTCTGTGCAGGTCCGCCTCGAAGGCGTCCAGCAGGATCAGCCGGTCCTCGGCCTCGCGGGGGGAGACTCCGAGGAGGCGGGCGTCGGCGCCGCCGGGGGCCAGGTCGCCGTCGCCGATGTCGTCGACGAGGCGGGCGAAGCCGTACACGGCCATGAGGTCGGCGCGCCAGGTGCGGGGCAGGAAGAACGGGGCCACGGGGAAGTTCTCACCCGCGGCCTTGTCGAGCGTGGCCCGCTCCGGTTCAGAGGTGCGTGCCGTGCCGGTTCCCGTCACCGCTGACTGCCCGGGGCGGGGACGGCACATGCTGCGTGGAGCTGGGGAGTTTCCGTAGCCATTGCCGTCACATCTCCCGTTCTACACTGCCGACCCAATACACACTATTTCGGACACGCCGCCCAGCCGTCCGCGCGGTGGTCCTGGCGGACGGTGTCGCGCATTATGGCCCTACTTGCCGCGTTTCGGCACCGGTACAGCTTACGTTGTACAACGCAGCGAGCCTCGTCGGGGTGTCCTGCGCATCAAAACAACACACCGATTGGCCCCAAGGTTCCCAAGGCCGACCGGAGTTGACGCTTCCTTTGCAGACGCGGGGCCCCGCCGGAAGGGTTCCGGCGGGGCCCCGGACAGAACGGGCTACTTGCCCGTGAACTTCTCGTACTCCTTGAGCACCTCGTCGGTCGGCCCGTCCATGCGCAGCTCGCCGCGTTCCAGCCACAGGACGCGGTTGCAGGTGTCACGGATGGACTTGTTGTTGTGACTGACCAGAAACACGGTGCCGGCCTCCTTGCGCAGCTCCCGGATGCGCTCCTCGGAGCGCTTCTGGAACTTGCGGTCGCCGGTGGCCAGGGCCTCGTCGATCATGAGGACGTCGTGGTCCTTGGCGGCGGCGATGGAGAAACGGAGGCGGGCCGCCATGCCGGAGGAGTAGGTGCGCATCGGCAGCGTGATGAAGTCACCCTTCTCGTTGATGCCGGAGAAGTCGACGATCTCCTGGTAGCGCTCCCTGATCTGCTCGCGGGACATGCCCATGGCGAGCCCGCCCAATATGACGTTGCGCTCACCGGTCAGATCGTTCATCAGGGCCGCGTTGACGCCGAGCAGCGAGGGCTGGCCGTGGGTGTAGACCCTGCCCTGCTCGGCGGGCAGCAGACCGGCGATGGCCCGCAGCAGCGTGGACTTGCCGGAGCCGTTGGAGCCGATCAGGCCGATGGCCTCGCCCCGGTAGGCGACGAAGGAGACGCCGCGTACGGCGTGCACCTTGCGCACGCCGCGCGCCTCGTCGTCGGAGCCCCGCTTGAGGATCCGGCTCAGGGCGGCCGTCGCGCTGCCCTTGCCGGTCTTGGCGCCGTTGACGCGGTAGACGATGTGCAGGTCGTCCGCGACGACGGTGGGGATGTGCGCGTCGCTCCTGCGCTCAGCCACGGCCGTACCTCTCCTCGGCCTTCCAGAAGTACACGAAGCCGCCGAGGGCGAACAGCAGGGCCCAGCCGCCGGCGGCCTCCCACGCGTGGTCCGGGAGTTTCTCCCAGCCGTAGTCGTCGATCAGGGCGAACCGCATCAGGTCCATGTAGATCGCGGCCGGGTTCCACTGCAGCACGGTGGCGATCCAGTCCGGCTTGTCCTTCAGCATGATCGGGATGGAGAACATCACGCCGGACGCGTACATCCACGTCCGCATCACGAACGGCATGAGCTGGGCCAGGTCCGGCGTATGGGCGCCGGCCCGGGCCATGATCAGCGCGAGGCCGGTGTTGAAGCAGAACTGCAGGGCCAGCACCGGGACGATCAGCACCCAGGACAGGTCCGGGTAGCTGCCGAAGCCGATCGACACGGTGAACAGCACGATCATCGAGAACAGCAGCTGCTGGAGCTGCTGCAGCGCGAAGGAGATCGGCAGCGAGGCGCGCGGGAAGTGCAGGGCGCGCACCAGGCCGAGGTTGCCGGAGATCGCGCGCACGCCCGCCATCACCGAGCTCTGCGTGAAGGTGAACACGAAGACACCCGTGACGAGGAACGGGATGTACACCTCGCGGGACATCCCGCGGTCGGCCTCCAGGATCAGGCCGAAGATGAAGAAGTACACGGCCGCGTTCAGCAGGGGCGTGACCACCTGCCACAGCTGTCCGAGCTTGGCCTGGCTGTACTGGGCGGTGAGCTTCGCCTGGGAGAAGGCGAGGATGAAGTGCCGCCGCCCCCAGAGCTGACGGACGTACTCGATGAGGGACGGCCGGGCACCGCTCACCGACAGCCCGTACTTGGCGGCCAGCTCGGCCGCCGTGAATCCCTCGTCGGGCGACGCGGGCGCGCTCACCGCGACCGTGCCGTCGTGCGTTGTCTCACTCACTAGTGGAAACTTTCGTCTTCGTGATGCGCGGCCTGTGCGGGCCTGGCCTGAGCCGGGGTCCGGAGTACGACCGGGGGCCCGGGTACGAGCTTGTCAGATCACCGGGGGCCGGCCCAGTCGGGTCAGCCGCCACACGGTACGCCACTTGATGGGCTTGCGGGGGCCGCACGGTGTGATCCAGCCTTCCCGGAATCCGCCGAACCAGGCCCTGAGGGCGGCGCGGGAGGGACGGCGGACAAGCGTGAGCAGCAGCCACACGCCGAGGTAGACGGGCAGGAGCGGCGCGGGCAGGTTGCGGCGGGCGAGCCAGACGCGGTTGCGGGCGACCATACGGTGGTAGACCGCGTGCCGCGAGGGCGCGGTCGTCGGGTGGTACAGCACCATGTCGGACCGGTAGTCGATCATCCAGCCCGCATCCAGGGCCCGCCATGCCAGGTCGGTTTCCTCGTGGGCGTAGAAGAACGCGTCCGGAAGTACGCCCGCGTCGGCGAAGACCCGGGTGCGGACGGCGTTGGCGCCGCCGAGGAAGGTGGTCACCCGGGAGGAGCGCATCGGGTCGGAGGCGCGCAGCCGGGGCACGTGGCGGCGCTGCGTGACGCCGGTGTCGGGGTCGGCGATGCGGAAGCTGATGATGCCGAGCTTCGGGTCGGCCTCGAAGGCCTTGCGGCACAGCTCGGCGGTGTCGTGGCCGGCCAGCAGGCCGTCGTCGTCGAGGAACAGCAGGATGTCGACGTCCCGGCCGCCGGGGCCGAAGGCCTCGATGCCGACGTTGCGGCCGCCGGGGATGCCGAGGTTCTCGGGCAGCTCGATCGTGCGGACGCCTTCGGGGACGTCCGGCACGGGTGAGCCGTTGCCGACGACCACGACCTCGACTCGGTCGCCGTCCTGCTTGGCGACCGAGTCGAGCAGGGCGCGCAGCTCGTCGGGGCGGTTGCCCATGGTGATGACGACCGCGCCGACCTTCACGCCGGGACTCACCGCAGCCTGCTGGAGGCTAGGACGGACACCAGGTGCAACAGGGTCTGCAGCAGCGCGATCCCGGCGAGGACGGCGGTGCCGAGGCGGGTGAAGAACAGGTCGCCGCGGCTCGCGTCCAGGATCGCGAGGGCCAGGATCAGCAGGGACGCCTCGATGCCGAGGATGAGGCGGTGGAACTTGAGCGCGGCGGCGGCCCGGCGGGCCAGCGCCACGCCGGAGGAGCGCGGCTCGGCCGCCGCCTCCCTGACCGGCGGCAGTCCGCCCTGGTGGCGGGCGACGCCGACGAGGTCGGTCTCGGCCTTGATCAGCACCGCGCCGAGCGCGGCGAGGGTGCCGAGGAAGGCCCACAGCCAGTCGGTGCGGCCGCCGCCCCACAGGTCGGCGGCGCGCAGGCCGAGGCCGACCAGGACGGCGGCGTCGCACAGGTACGCGCCGACCCGGTCCAGGTAGACGCCGGAGAGCGAGTACTGCTTCTTCCAGCGGGCGATCTCGCCGTCGACGCAGTCCAGCAGCAGGTACAGCTGGACCATGAGCACGCCGAGCACGGCGCCCGCGATCCCCGGCACCAGCAGGGCCGGGGCCGCGAGGACGCCGAAGACGGTCATCAGGTAGGTGAGCTGGTTGGGCGTCACCCTGGTGTTCACCAGGTAGCGGTCGATCCGCAGGGACACCTCACGCATGTAGAGGCGTCCCGCCCAGTGCTCGCCGCTGCGCCGGTCCTTCACCCCTTCGGGGTGAACGACGGGGCGGAGTTCAGCTACCGATGGCCTTGACATAGTCGGCGTAGATGTCCTTGATCTGCTCGGTGTTCAGGTCGAGGTGTTCGAGGATGGTGTAGCGGCCGGGCCGGGTCTCCGGAGCGAACTCCACGACCTTGACGAACTCGTCCGTCGTGAAGCCGATCTCGTCCGGCCGGACCGGCAGCCCGTGCCGGCGCAGCACCTCGGCCATGTACGCCGACTCCTCGTGCGCCCCCCGCAGCCACATCGCGAAGGCCGCGCCCAGGCCGCACTGCTCGCCGTGGGCGGCCGCCCGCTTCGGGAACAGCAGGTCGAAGGCGTGGTTGATCTCGTGGCAGGCCCCGGAGGACGGCCGTGAGTCGCCCGACACCGACATGGCGATACCGCTGAGGACGAGCGCCTCGGCCAGCACCTGGAGGAAGTCGTTGTCCCCGATGCCACCCGGGTGCCGCAGCACCGCCTCACCGGCCTGCCGGGCCATGGCGGCGGCAAGACCGTCGATCCGCTCGCCCTTGACGCGGCCCGCCAGCTCCCAGTCCGCGATCGCGGAGATGTTGGAGACGGCGTCACCGATGCCCGCCCGGACGAATCGGACCGGGGCCTCGCGGATGACGTCGAGGTCGATGACGACGGCGATCGGGTTCGGCACGCCGTACGAGCCGCGCCCGGCGTCGTTGTCGAGGGTGGCGACGGGCGAGCACAATCCGTCGTGCGCGAGGTTCGTCGGTACGGCGACCAGGGGCAGGCCGACGCGCGCCGCGGCGAACTTGGCGCAGTCGATGATCTTGCCGCCGCCGAGGCCGACGACCGCGTCGTAGTGGCCGGCCTTTATGTCGCTGGCCAGCCGGACCGCGTCGTCGAGGGTGCCGCCGCCGACCTCGTACCAGGTGGCGCCGGGCATCCCCGGCGAGATGCGCTCGCGCAGCTTGGCGCCGGACCCGCCGCTGACGGCGACGGCCAGGCGGCCGGAGTGGGAGATGCGCTCGTCGGCGAGGACGCACGCCAGGTCGTCGAGGGCACCCGGGCGGATGTCCACGACGAGCGGCGAGGGGATGAGCCGGGTCAGTACTGGCACGCGATCTCCCGTCCCTTGGCGAGATCGTCGTGGTTGTCGATCTCGACCCACTTGACGTCGCCGATCGGCGCTGCGTGGATGTGGAAACCGCCGTTCACGAGCTCCTGGTAGCCGTGCTCGTAGAACTGCTGCGGGTCGGTCTGCCACACGGTCTTGAGGGCGTCGGCCAGCTCCGGTGCGGCGTCGCCCTCGATGAGGGTGACGCCGATGTACTCGCCGGTGGCCTCGGCCGGGTCCATCAGCTTGGTGATCCGCTGGACGCCCATGTCGGGGTCCACGACGACCTTCATCTCCTCGTCCGCGAGGGACTTCACGGTGTCGATGGCCAGGATGATCTGCTTGCCGTCGCCGCGGGCGGCGAGCAGCGTCTGCTCGACGGAGACCGGGTGCACGGTGTCGCCGTTGGCGAGGATCACGCCGTCCTTGAGGGCGTCACGGCCGCACCACAGGGAGTAGGCGTTGTTCCACTCCTCGGCCTTGTCGTTGTCGATGAGGGTGAGCTTGAGGCCGTACTTCCTCTCCAGCGCTTCCTTGCGCTCGTACACGGCCTCCTTGCGGTAGCCGACGATGACCGCGACCTCGGTCAGGCCGACCTCGGCGAAGTTGCCGAGAGTCAGGTCCAGGACTGTGATCCCGTCGGGGTCGCCCGCTATGCCCGCGGGCCCCACCGGCACCAGCGCCTTGGGCAGGCTGTCGGTGTAGGGGCGCAGACGCCGTCCGGCGCCGGCCGCCAGCACGAGGCCGATCATGCGGGTTCTCCTTCATCGTGTACGGCGGGCGCGCCTCCCACATGAGAGGCCACCCAGAAGCGGATGCTCTCGACGAGCACCAGCAGGGCCACGGCCACGGCGAGGGCCGTGAGCGCAACCGTGAACTGCGAGGCGGTGAGCAGCGCGGCGAGGACGGTGACGACCAGCGTCCGCCCTTCCTGCCCCCCTGTGGCGCGCACCAGCCAGGCCGGGGGCGCGCCGGCATTGCCGCGGATGCGGTACACCGTGTCGTAGTGATGGTAGGCGACCGCCGCCACCAGCCCGAAAGCCGCGGGAAGCGCCCCGTTCACGTCCGCTTTGGCCGCCAGCACGAGGACGGTGCTGTATTCGGCCGCGCGGAAGAACGGTGGGACCAGCCAGTCGAGGGCGCCCTTGAGGGGGCGGGCGACGGCCAGTCCGGACGCGGCGGCGTAGCCGAAGGCGGCGACGACCGGCCAGGGCCCGCCGAAGCCGGTGAGCGCGGCGGCGGCGACGAGCGCGAGGCCGCCGAGCAGGGCGAGGGCGGGGACCGCGATGCCGGGCAGCCTGCGCGCGGGCTTCTTGAACGCCTCCGCGAAACCCTGTGCGAGCGGCCCGGAGTCCGCGAGGTCCGCCAGCGCCTGTGCGGCCCGGTCCGTCCCCTTGGCCTTGCGCGTCAGCGACCGCAGCACGCGCCCCGCCGTGGTGTACGTCGCCGCGAACGCGCAGCCGATGAGTAGCGCGTAGAAGGTGATACGGGGAGTCGTGGCCGCCGTCAGCACGGCGATCATCGCCCAGCGCTCGCCGATCGGCAGGACTATCATCCGCCGCACCCACACGGTCCAGCCGACGCTGTCCAGCTTGTCCGAAAGGGCCGCGGTAGGGCTGGTGTTGGCGGTGGGATCTCCCGCGTGGGCCTCGTTGAAGGAGAAGTCCACGACGTGCCGGCCGGTCTGGAGCACCATCGCGCCGAGGGCCAGGGCCCATACGTCGTCGCCGCCGCGGGCCGCGCCGAGCGCGAGGCCGGCGTAGTACGCGTACTCCTTGGCCCGGTCGAAGGTGGCGTCCAGCCAGGCGCCGAGCGTGGAGTACTGCAGGGAGTAGCGGGCGAGCTGGCCGTCGGTGCAGTCCAGGACGAAGGACGCGATCAGCAGGACGCCGGCGGCTATGAAGCCGCCCCGGGTGCCCGTGGCCGCGCAGCCCGCCGCGATCAGCGCGGTGAGCAGGGAGGCGGTGGTGACCTGGTTCGGGGTCAGGCCCCGGCGGGCGCACCAGCGGGCGATGTAGCGCGAGTAGGGGCTGATGCAGAACGTGGTGAAGAAGCCGTCACGGGCCTTCACGGCCGACTTCAGGCGTACGGCCTCGTCGTCGACGGCGGCCAGGGCCTGCCGTGCCTCGCCCAGGGCCTGCGGGTCGGCGGGTACGGCGGCGACGAGGCTGCCCAGCTCGGGGCGGTGCACGTCGGTGCCGTCGGCGTCGAGGGCGGTGACGATGCGGTCGGCGAGGCTGCCGACCAGGGTGGTGCCGGTGCCGGCGGAGTTCTCGCGGGCCATCGCGCGGGTCAGGGCCTGGCGCCCGGCGGGCTGAGCCGTGACGGCACCGGGGATCGCGGCGAGGAGGAAGCGGGGGTCGGTGAGGCCGAGGCGCAGCGCGTGCAGGTGGCCGACGAACCGGGCGTCGACCACGGCGACCCGCTCCGCGCCCGGCACCGCGGCGAGCAGGGTCTCTGCCTCGGCGGCGTCTGAGGCGATCCGCACGTCGAAGCCCAGAGACCGCAGATCGCCCTCGATCGACGAACCGGGGACCGGCTGACCGGTGAGGATGGCGGTCGACAACCGAACTCACTCCCTGGGTGCCGGCGTGTCCGCGCCGGTCATGTGCATGGTGGGGGCGCCCGTGCCGAGGTCACCCGGGCGGCATGTCGGCAGAGGCTATCGGATGCCGGGAAGCCCGCGTTCACTGCCCGTTTCACAGCCCGTCAGCAGGCCGTGCCCACGCCTTTGCCGCGATCATCATCGAGGATCGGGGGCCCGCCCCACAAACCGCGCCGTCCCGTACCGGGCATCGGGGACATTACGTCTCGCCTGGTCGCGTCCGCACAGTCCCATGGGCGAGGGCGGCGTGCGGGGGGGGGATCTGACGGTGAAACATCGGCCGCGGCGAGGGCGTCTCGGTGCGCGAGCTGATCATCGTCATCGGCGAGGTGACCGGCGCCCGCCGGTGGTCGAGGGGCGCCGCCCCCGGGGACGCGCCGCGAGCCGTCGCCTCGGCCGCGCGGTCCGCCACGGAACTCGGCTGCACCGCCCGGCGCGGGGTACCCGAGATGATCGCCTCGGCGTGGCGGGGTGGCTGCGGCAGCACGGCGGCTGAGCCTAACGGGCGGGGCGCCCGCGCTCTGACCTGCGTATCGTTTCCGCAGGTCAGAGCAGATGACAACGGTGTTCAATGCCGCGTTGCCCGATACCCCCCACCCGTAGTTCACTGTGACCCCGGGAGCGATCCCGGGCCGACACAGGAGGGCGGATTCCATGGGGGCTGGGCACGACCACGGGCACGCGCACGCGCCGGCCGGTACGGCGACCGCGGCGTACCGCGGCCGGCTGCGGGTGGCGCTGGCGATCACGCTCGGCGTCATGGTGGTGGAGATCGTCGGCGGCGTGCTCGCGGACTCGCTGGCGTTGATCGCGGACGCGGCCCACATGGCGACGGACGCGCTGGGCCTGGGCATGGCCCTGCTGGCGGTCCACTTCGCGAGCCGCCCGGCGAGCGGGCGGCGCACCTTCGGCTACGCCCGCGCCGAGATCCTCGCCGCCCTCGCCAACTGCCTGCTGCTGTTCGGGGTCGGTGGCTACGTCCTGTACGAGGCGATCCAGCGGTTCGTCACGCCGGCCGGCACCGAGGGCGGGCTGACCGTGGTGTTCGGCGCGGTCGGCCTGGTGGCGAACACGGTGTCGCTGACACTGCTGATGCGCGGCCAGCGGGAGAGCCTGAATGTGCGGGGCGCGTTCCTCGAGGTGCTGGCGGACGCGCTCGGCTCGGTCGCGGTGATCGTCTCGGCGGTGGTGATCCTGGCCACCGGCTGGCAGGCGGCCGACCCGATCGCCTCCCTCGTCATCGGCCTGATGATCGTGCCGCGGACGTGGAAGCTGCTGCGGGAGACCCTGGACGTGCTGCTGGAGGCGGCGCCCAGGGATGTCGACATGGCCGAGGTGCGGGCGCACATCCTGGCGCTGGACGGCGTCGAGGACGTGCACGACCTGCACGCCTGGACGATCACCTCGGGCCTGCCGGTGCTGTCCGTGCACGTGGTGGTCAGCTCGGAGATGCTGAACGCGATCGGCCACGAGAAGATGCTGCACGAGCTCCAGGGGTGCCTGGGCGACCACTTCGACGTGGAGCACTGCACGTTCCAGCTGGAGCCCGGCGGGCACGCGGAGCACGAGGCTCGGCTGTGCCACTGAGGCGGGCCGAGGTGTACCGCTGAGCGCGTGGTGAGGAATCCACGCCGGGGGGACCCGACATGAGGGTTCCCGCCAGAGGGCGGCGCCGGTTGCACAGGCGGAGCGCATCCGTCCCGGCGTGCGCCCGTGTCCCGGCTCTCACGCCCTCACGCCCCGTCCCGGACGATTTCCGGTGCGTGGCGCCGGGCACGATCACCTACCGGGCCCCTGCTTCCCGTGCCGGACCGGTGGCGGCCGCGGCCCGCGCCGCCGCGCGGGACATGCGGGCGCGCCGCGAAGTGTCGGGAGTGCCGGTTTCGTACGGCAGACTTGGGCGCGAGGACCGATGCGAAGGATGGGTATGCCGATCACACCTGCCACCGCGACGCACAGCCCGTCGAACGGCACCGCGGACGCGATCCTGCTGGAACTGGTCGACGAGAACGGCGTGACGATCGGCACCGCGGAGAAGCTCGCCGCCCACCAGCCGCCGGGACGGCTGCACCGGGCGTTCTCCGTGTTTCTGTTCGACGACTACGGCCGGCTGCTGCTCCAGCAGCGGGCGCTGGGCAAGTACCACTCCCCCGGCGTCTGGTCCAACACCTGTTGCGGCCACCCCTACCCCGGCGAGGCGCCGTTCGCCGCGGCGGCCCGGCGGACGTACGAGGAGCTGGGCGTGTCCCCGTCACTGCTGGCCGAGGCCGGCACGGTCCGCTACAACCACCCCGACCCGGCCTCGGGCCTGGTCGAGCAGGAGTACAACCACCTCTTCGTCGGCCTGGTGCAGTCCCCGCTGCGGCCGGACCCCGAGGAGGTGGCGGCGACGGCGTTCGTGACCCCCGACGAGCTGGCGGAGCGGCATGCGCGGGACACCTTCTCGTCCTGGTTCATGACCGTCCTGGACGCCGCCCGCCCGGCGATCCGTGAGCTGACGGGCGCCGCGGACGGCTGGTGATCCGGCAGGGCCCTAGGGCATCCGCGCGGGTTTGAGCGGCAGGGCGGCCCAGATCACCTTGCCGCCGCTCGCCGTGTGCTCGACGTCGCACACCCCGCCGCCTTCCCGGGTGATCTCGCGCACCAGGAGCAGTCCCCGGCCGCCGGTCTGTCCGTGGTCAGCCTCCAGGGCGGTCGGCCGGTAGGGGTGGTTGTCCTCCACGGAGACGCGGATCCACTCGGCGCCGACGGCGACCTCCACGGCGATCATCGGCGACAGCAGGGCGGCGTGTTTGACGGCGTTCGTGACCAGCTCCGAGACGATCAGCAGCAGTCCCTGCACCAGTTCGTCGGAGACCGGCACGCCCTGGCGCCGCAGCAGGTCCCGTACGGCGTGCCGCGCCTGCGGGACCGAGGCGTCGACGGTGGCGGCGGTGAACCGCCAGACGCCCTCGTACGGCAGGGAGCCCGGCGACGGCCGCTCCGGAGGTCTGCAGGTGCCGCCCTCGGGGCGTGGGCCGGGCCCGCACCCGTCGTTGTCCATCGTCGGGTCGCCGCCCTCGCGCTCGATTGTCACCACACGTCGAGTGTTGGGAACGAACAGCGGGACACCGGAGAACTGAACAGAAGTCAGCAACTATCGAGCGCTTCTGATCGTTGGCGTATGGCACGGTCAGTTGTAGGACGGTTCCTGTCCCGGTTGTGCCGACTCGGCGAACTATTCGGGTTGTACGGGTTTGGCCGTGCCGTCCGTTTTCCTGGTGTTCCCGGTGCTTCCGGTGTTCGCGGCTCCTGCTCGACCGGGCTTCCGGCGGGGCCGGATAGCATCCGGCGCATGGAGCCGCAGCTGATGCACCGTGTCGCCGACGCGGTCGCCACCGTCGTGATCCGCCAACCGGCCAAGCGCAACGTCATGACGGCCGCGATGTGGCGGGCGCTGCCGCCGCTGCTGGACGCGCTGGCGGGCGATCCGGCGGTGCGAGTGCTGGTGCTCACGGGCGAGGGCGGGACGTTCTGCGCCGGTGCCGACATCTCGACGCTTCAGGGCTCCGCGCAGGAGGCGCAGCGGCTCGCCGTGTCCGCCGAAGAGGCGCTGGCCGCGTTCCCGAAGCCGACGCTGGCGGCGGTGCGCGGGCACTGCGTGGGCGGCGGGGCGCAGCTGGCGGCGGCCTGCGATCTGCGGTTCGCCGAGGAGGGCGCGCTGTTCGGGGTGACGCCGGCGAAGCTCGGGATCGTGTATCCGGCGTCCTCCACGCGGCGGCTGGTGTCGCTGGTGGGGCCGGCGACCGCCAAGTACCTGTTGTTCTCCGGTGAGTTGGTCGACGCGGGGCGGGCGCTGCGCACAGGGCTGGTCGACGAGGTGCTGCCCGAGGGCGAACTCGGCAAACGGGTCGCGGAGTTCACCCGGATCCTGGCGTCCCGCTCGCAGCTGACGCAGGCCGCGGCGAAGGAGTTCGCGGGCGGGCGCACCGACCGGGACGCCCACTGGGCCGAGCAGGCGCGGGGCAGCGGCGACACCGCGGAGGGGGTCGCCGCGTTCCTGGAGCGCAGGCAGCCGTGCTTCACGTGGAGCGTGTCTACGTCAGGATGAACCGGCTGCGGGCGCGGAGCCGGTCGACGATGTGCGCGGGGGCCTTGTCCGGGGCGCCCGCGTCGTAGGGCGGCCGCGGGTCGTACTCGGTGGCCAGCTGGACGGCCTGGGCGTGGTCATCGCCGGCGATCCGGCCGAGCAGGGTGAGGCCCATGTCGATGCCGGAGGAGACGCCGGCCGCGGTGACGTACTTGCCCTCGAAGACGACCCGCTCTCCCGTCGGCTCGGCGCCGAACGGCTTCAGGTGGTCCAGGGCCAGCCAGTGCGAGGTGGCCCGGCGGCCCTTGAGGAGTCCGGCGGCGGCGAGGAGCAGGGAGCCGGTGCACACGGAGGTCGTCCAGGTGCTGGTGGCGTCGGCGGCGCGCAGCCAGTCCAGGAGCGCCCCGTTCTCCATCTGCGGCGTCTGACCCGGGCCGCCCGGCACGACGACGATGTCGGGACTCGGCACGTCCGCCAGCGTCTTGTCGGCGGTGATCGCGAGACTCCCGGTGTCGGTACGGAACGGACCGGTCCGCTCACCGACGAAGACGGTCTCCGCGTCCGGGAGGCGGCCGAGGGTATCGTACGGGCCCACGGCGTCGAGGGCGGTGAAGCGGTCGAACAGGACGATGGCGATCTGCATGGGGTTCCCGTCGGGTGGGGGCGGACCGGTGCGTGCATCAGGGGTACGTCAGGAGACGGGCGCCGGACGGAAGCGGCGGCGGTACTCGGCAGGGGCCGTGCCGAGGGACCTCACGAAGGCGCGGCGCATGGCCTCGGAGGTGCCGTAGCCGCTGGCGCGGGAGATCTGTTCCACGCCCTCGGCCGTGTCCTCCAGGAGGCGGCGGGCGTGTTCCAGGCGGACACGGTCGACGTAGCGGCCGGGCGTCATGCCGGTCTCGGCCTGGAAGGCGCGGGCGAAGTGGCGCGGCGAGAGGCGGGCGCGGTCGGCCAGGGACTCGACGGTCAGGTCGGCGGCCGGGTGCTCGGTGATCCACTGCTGTACCTCGCGCAGCGGCTCCCGCTGCGCCGTCTGCGCGGCAAGCTGGGCGCTGAACTGGGCCTGGTTCCCGGGCCGGCGCAGAAAGACCACGAGGTGCCGGGCGACGGTGAGGGCGACGTCCCGGCCGAGGTCCTCCTCGACCAGGGCGAGCGCGAGGTCGATGCCCGAGGTGACGCCGGCGGAGGTGGCCACGGGTCCGTCACGTATGTAGATGGGGTCGGGGTCAACCTCGACGGCGGGGTGATCGCGGGCCAGCTTGTCGGAGTACGCCCAGTGGGTGGTGACCCGGCGGCCGTCCAGCAGGCCCGCCCTGGCCAGCAGGACCGCGCCGGTGCAGACCGACACCAGGCGCTCGGCGCGCGGTCCGTGCGTGCGCACCCAGTCGGTCAGGCGCGGGTCGGGGGCGCGGGTGCCGTGGCCGCCGGGGACGAGGAGGGTGTGCGGGTCGGGCACGGCGGCGAGGGCCAGGTCCGGTACGACGGTCAGGCCGCTGGAGGTGCGCACGGGGGTGCCGTCCAGGGCGGCCGTCCGGAGGTCGTACGTCCCGGGGGCGAGCTTCTCGGCGCCCGTGAAGACCTCAAGGGGACCGGTGACATCGAGGCTCTGCACGCCGTCGAAGAGGACGGTCAGAACGGTTCGCTGCGCCATGAGATCGATTCTTGGCGGGCGGGGCGATGGCCGCAATGACGAGTTCCCCACCTTTTCTGCCATCGCACGGGCACGCATGGAGCACTGACTAAGCGGTTGGTAACCTGCCCGCCATGACTACTGCCGCCCTCGACCACCGTGCCGGCCGCCGCTGCCACAACGCGCTCAACTCACTGCACTCGACGCACTACTTCTCCCCCGACCTGGGCCGGGAGGTGGGCGCTGCGGGGATCACGAATCCGCGGGCCGTGAACTTCGCGGTGCGGGCGGCAGCGCTGGGGCCGGTCGGCGCCGGTGCGGTGACGGCGGCGTTCTACAACTACAAGCACGAACTCGTGGCCGAGCACGTACCGGCCGTCTGGCAGACCGCGTCTCCCGAGCAGGTCCTCGCAGCACGCGCGCGTGCGGTGGACGCGACGCTGCGTCGCCTGCTGGGCGAGGATGCGGTGGCTTCGGCGGAGATGGGCGAGGCGGCGCGGCTGGCGCTGCGGGCCGCCGAGGCGTGCGGGCGCGGCGCCCGGCCGCTGTACTCCGCGCACGCCGACCTGGCGGTCCCCGAGGAGCCGCACCTGGCGTTCTGGCACGCGGCGACGCTGCTGCGCGAGCACCGGGGCGACGGGCACCTCGCGGTGCTGATGTCCGCGGGTCTTGACGGTCTGGAGGCGCTGGTGACGCACACCGCGACCGGCAAGGGCCTGGCGCCGAAGTGGGTGTTCACCACGCGCGGCTGGAGCCCCGAGGACTGGGACGCGACCGTGGCCCGGCTGCGGGACCGCGGACTACTGGATGCTGCGGGCGAGCTGACCGAGCAGGGTGTGGCGCTGCGCGAGGAGATCGAGCGGGAGACGGACCGGCTGGACCGGGCGCCGTACGAGCTTCTGGGCGTCGAAGGGGTCGCCCGGCTGACCGAGCTGGGGTCGGGGTTCGCGCGCACGGCACTGGCGGCGGGAGCGTTCCCGGCGGATCTGATCGGCAAGCGTTGAGCATGCCGGGCCGGCCTTGAGGTACTCGGACCTCACCCGGTCGTGGTGGCCGGGAGAAGGAACGGGGCGGCCGGTGGAAGGGGAATGTCATGATCCGTGCGATCGCAGATGTGCTGCGCCAGATCGGCGGGGCGGTGGCCACAGTGGTGACGCTGCCGTTCCGTGCGCTGGCCCGTTTGCTGGGCGGGGCGTCGTCCTCCGGGCGGCGTGGGGGGCGCCGGGTCTGACGGACCCGCCACCCCGTCTCCGCGCCCTGAGCCACGATTGTCGGTGCCGCCTGCCACAATTGCCGCGCAACCTCAGTGAGAAGGCGGTACGGGATCGTGACGACACCCGGATCCATGGCAGCAGGGTCCATCGAAGGCAGGATCGCCGAGGAGCTCGGCGTACGGGAGCGGCAGGTCAAGGCTGCCGTGGAGCTGCTCGACGGCGGTTCGACGGTGCCCTTCATCGCCCGCTACCGCAAGGAAGCGACCGAGATGCTCGACGATGCGCAGCTGCGCACGATCGAGGAGCGGCTGCGCTATCTGCGGGAGCTGGAGGAGCGTCGGACGGCGATCCTGGAGTCGGTGCGCGAGCAGGGCAAGCTCACCGACGAACTTCAGGCGCGGATCCGCGGCGCGGAGACGAAGGCGCGCCTGGAGGACATCTATCTGCCCTACAAGCCGAAGCGGCGGACCAAGGCGCAGATCGCGCGCGAGGCCGGTCTCGAGCCGCTCGCCGAGGGACTGCTCGGGGACCCGGGCGTGGAACCGCTGGCCGCGGCTGCCGCGTTCGTCGACGCCGGCAAGGGCGTGGCCGACCCGCAGACCGCCCTCGACGGGGCCCGGGCGATCCTCACCGAGCGGTTCTCGGAGGACGCCGACCTGATCGGCGAGCTGCGCGAGCGCATGTGGGTGCGCGGGCGGCTGGCCGCCAAGGTACGGGAGGGCAAGGAGGAGGCGGGCGCCAAGTTCGCCGACTACTTCGACTTCGCCGAGCCGTTCACGGAGCTGCCCTCCCACCGCATCCTGGCGATGCTGCGCGGCGAGAAGGAGGAGGCCCTCGACCTCGTCCTGGAGCCCGAGGAGCCCACGGACGGGCCGTCGTCGTACGAGGGGATCGTCGCGCACCGCTTCGGGATCGCCGACCGCGGCCGCCCCGCCGACAAGTGGCTGACCGACACGGTCCGCTGGGCCTGGCGCACTCGCATCCTGGTGCACCTCGGCATCGACCTGAGGCTGTGGCTGCGCACGGCCGCCGAGGACGAGGCGGTGAACGTGTTCGCGGCGAACCTGCGGGACCTGCTGCTCGCCGCCCCGGCCGGCACGCGCGCGACGCTCGGCCTCGACCCCGGCTTCCGTACGGGCGTGAAGGTCGCCGTGGTCGACGCGACCGGCAAGGTCGTGGCGACGGACGTGATTCACCCGCACGTCCCGGCGAACCGGTGGGACGAGGCGATCGCCAAGCTGGCCCGGCTGGCGAAGGAGCACGCGGTCGAGCTGATCGCGATCGGCAACGGCACGGCGTCCCGCGAGACCGACAAGCTCGCCGCTGAACTCATCGCCAGGCACCCGGAGTTGAGGCTCACCAAGGTGATGGTGTCCGAGGCGGGCGCCTCCGTGTACTCGGCCTCCGCGTTCGCCTCTCAGGAGCTGCCGGACATGGACGTGTCGCTGCGCGGCGCGGTCTCCATCGCCCGCCGCCTCCAGGACCCGCTGGCCGAGCTGGTGAAGATCGACCCGAAGTCGATCGGCGTCGGCCAGTACCAGCACGACCTGTCCGAGGTGAAGCTGTCCCGCTCCCTGGACGCGGTGGTCGAGGACTGCGTGAACGGCGTGGGCGTGGACGTCAACACCGCGTCGGCGCCGCTGCTCTCCCGGGTCTCCGGCATCACCTCCGGGCTCGCCGAGAACATCGTGGCGCACCGGGACGCCCACGGCCCGTTCAAGTCCCGCTCCGGGCTGAAGGACGTGGCGCGGCTCGGCCCGAAGGCGTACGAGCAGTGCGCGGGCTTCCTCCGGATCCGCGGCGGCACCGACCCGCTGGACGCCTCCAGCGTGCACCCCGAGGCGTATCCGGTGGTGCGGCGCATGGTGAAGACCACCGGCCAGGAGGTCGCCGGCCTGATCGGCAACACGGCCGTGCTGCGCTCTCTGAAGCCGCAGGAGTTCGTGGACGAGACGTTCGGTCTGCCGACGGTCTCCGACATCCTCAAGGAACTGGAGAAGCCGGGACGCGACCCACGGCCCGCCTTCAAGACCGCCAGCTTCAAGGAGGGCGTGGAGAAGATCTCCGACCTGTCCTCCGGGATGGTCCTGGAGGGCGTGGTGACGAACGTGGCGGCCTTCGGGGCGTTCGTGGACGTCGGCGTCCACCAGGACGGTCTGGTGCACGTCTCCGCGATGTCGAAGACGTTCGTCAAGGACCCGCGGGATGTGGTGAAGCCGGGTGACATCGTCAAGGTGAAGGTGCTCGACGTCGACATTCCGCGCAAGCGGATCTCGCTGACGCTGCGCCTGGACGACGAGGCGGCCCCGAAGCAGGGGCAGCCCTCCGGCGAACGCCGCCAGCGGGGCGGTCGCCCGCCGCAGCAGCGCCAGGGCCGCGGTGGCGGTGGCGGCTCGCGCCAGGCGCCCCCGCCCGCCAACAGCGCGATGGCCGACGCCCTGCGCCGCGCCGGTCTGGTCGACCCCAAGAAACGCTGACTCATCCGGCCCGGACTCTCCGGTAGGGCGGGAGGGTCCGGGCCCGGTCCGCGCATAAGGTGACGGCATGTCGACCTCACGCGTCATCACCTGGGACGTCACGGCGAGCCGGGGGTACGAGACCTCCTGGGCGGAGCTCGGCGAGGGGGTGCTGCGGGCGCGCGGCCGGGCGGTCGGGACCGTGCCGGAGCCGTACTGGATCTCGTACGAGCTCGACACGGCCGGGGACTGGGTGACCCGGCGGCTGTATGTGACGGCCGAGAGCGCCTCGGGGACCCGGACGCTCGACCTGCGGCACGACGGCAGCGGCGGCTGGACCGCCGACGGCGAGCCGCTGGCCGAGGTGCGGGGCGCGCTCGACTGCGACCTGGGGCTGTGCCCGCTCACCAACACGATGCCGGTGCTCCGGCACGGGTTACACCGGGCGCCCGGCGAGCGGGAGTTCCTGATGGCGTGGGTGTCCGTGCCCGACCTGACCGTACGGCCGTCGCGGCAGACGTACACCCACCTCGGGCCCGGGCGGGTCCGTTACGCCTCCGGGGACTTCCGCAGCGACCTGGAGTTCGACGAGGACGGCTGCGTGGTCGACTACCCGCATCTGGCCATGCGGCTGACGCCCCGTTAGCGCTCGGTCACCTTGCCCTCGGCGACCTCCAGGCGGCGCGTCACGTGGACCGCGTCCAGCATGCGCCGGTCGTGGGTGACCAGGAGCAGGGTGCCCTCGTAGGCGTCCAGGGCCGACTCCAGCTGTTCGATTGCGGGCAGGTCGAGGTGGTTGGTCGGCTCGTCGAGGACCAGCAGGTTGACGCCCCGGCCCTGGAGGAGGGCCAGCGCGGCGCGGGTGCGTTCGCCCGGGGAGAGGGTCGCGGCCGGGCGCAGGACGTGCTCGGACTTCAGGCCGAACTTGGCCAGGAGGGTGCGGACTTCGACGGGTTCGGTGTCGGGTACGGCGGCGCGGAACGCGTCGAGCAGGGGCTCCGGGCCGTGGAACAGCCTCCGGGCCTGGTCGACCTCGCCGAGCAGGACGCCCGAGCCCAGGGCGGCGTGCCCGGCGTCCAGCGGGACGCGGCCCAGCAGCGCGCCGAGCAGAGTCGACTTGCCCGCGCCGTTCGCGCCGGTCACCGCGACCCGGTCCGCCCAGTCGATCTGCACGGACACCGGGCCGAGCACGAAGCCGCCGCGCCGTACCTCGGCGTCCCGCAGGGTCGCGACGACCGCGCCCGAGCGCGGTGCCGCCGCGATCTCCATGCGCAGCTCCCACTCCCTGCGCGGCTCCTCGACCACCTCCAGGCGCTCGATCATGCGCTGTGTCTGGCGGGCCTTGGCGGCCTGTTTCTCGCTGGCCTCGCTGCGGAACTTGCGGCCGGTCTTGTCGTTGTCGCCGCCCGCCTTGCGGCGCGCGTTCTTCACGCCCTTGTCCATCCAGGCGCGCTGCATCTGGGCGCGGTCCTGGAGGGCGGCCTTCTTGTCGGCGAACTCCTCGTACTCCTCCCGGGCGTGCCGCCGGGCCGTGTCCCGCTCCTCCAGATAGGCGTCGTAGCCGCCGCCGTAGAGGTTGGTCTGCCGCTGGGCGAGGTCGAGTTCGAGGACCTTGGTGACGGTGCGGGCGAGGAACTCGCGGTCGTGGCTGACGACGACCGTGCCGGCGCGCAGGCCGCCGACGAAGTGTTCCAGGCGCTCCAGGCCGTCCAGGTCGAGGTCGTTGGTCGGCTCGTCCAGCAGGAACACGTCGTAGCGGGAGAGCAGGAGGGAGGCGAGGCCGGCGCGGGCCGCCTGGCCGCCGGACAGGGAGGTCATCGGCTGGTCCAGGTCCACGGCCAGGCCCAGGGAGTCGCCGACCTCGTCGGCGCGCTCGTCGAGGTCGGCGCCGCCGAGGGCGAGCCAGCGCTCCAGGCTCGTCGCGTACGCGTCGTCGGCGCCGGGCGCCCCGTCGACCAGGGCCTGCGTCGCCTCGTCCATCGCGGTCTGGGCCTCGGCGACGCCTGTGCGCCGGGCCAGGAACGCCCGTACGGTCTCGCCGGGCCGCCGCTCCGGCTCCTGCGGCAGGTGGCCGACGGTCGCGGCGGGCGGGGACAGCCTGAGCTCGCCCTGCTCGGGGGCGGTCAGTCCGGCGAGCATCCGCAGCAGCGTGGACTTGCCCGCGCCGTTGGCCCCGACAAGCCCGATCACATCGCCGGGCGCGACGACGAGGTCGAGCCCGGTGAACAGGGAGCGGTCGCCGTGGCCGGCGGCGAGGTTCTTGGCGACGAGGGTGGCAGTCATCAGGGCGTGATCCTAACGACCCGCGCCACCCGCCGTCCGCTCCGTTTCCGCAGCCTGCCACGGCACCGCCCGCGACGCGCCACGGCCGCCGACGGCGTGACGCTGGAGATCTTCACCCTCCGCCGCCACCCCCGCCACCCCCCGCCGCCTCGACTACCCCCTTTTTCCTGGGAGTTGATCGTTGTACCGTCCGCCCATGCCGAAACGCATGCACGTCACGACCTGGAGACCCCTGGCCGCGGCGGCCACCGCCGCCCTGCTGGCCGGCCTGCTCACGCCCGCCGCGGCCACCGCCGCCACGCCGCGCAAGAGTGAGCCCGTCCACTCGTACGACAAGGCGGTCCGCGAGGCCGTCTGGGTGGACACCGGACTCGACGGGGACGGCGACGGAAAGCGCGACCGCGTCGCCGTGGACATCGTCCGCCCGAGCGAACCCGGCCGGCAGGGCCGGAAGGTGCCCGTCATCATGGACGCCAGCCCGTACTACTCCTGCTGCGGGCGCGGCAACGAGAGCCAGCGGAAGACGTACGACGCGAACGGCAACGTCGTGCAGATGCCGCTGTTCTACGACAACTACTTCGTGCCGCGCGGCTACGCCGTCGTCGGCGTCGACCTCGCCGGCACCAACCGTTCCGACGGCTGCGTCGACGTCGGCGGCCGGTCCGACGTCCGGTCCGCGAAGGCGGTCGTCGACTGGCTGAACGGCCGCGCGAAGGCGTACACCACCCGCACCGGCACCACCCCCGCCAAGGCCACCTGGACCAACGGCAAGACGGGCATGATCGGCAAGAGCTACGACGGCACGGTCGCCAACGGCGTTGCCGCCACCGGAGTCGAGGGCCTGCGGACCATCGTGCCGATCAGCGCCATCTCCTCCTGGTACGACTACTACTTCCAGCAGGGCGCCCCGCTGTACGACTCCGGCCCCGACTGGCTGTCCAACTACGTCAACAGCCCGGACGCCCGCGCCAGGTGCGCCGCCGTGCAGCGGGGGCTCGTCGAGGGTGCCCCGCGCACCGGCGACTGGACCCCGCTGTGGTCCGAGCGCGACTACGTGAAGGCCGCGAAGAGGGTCAAGGCCAGCGTGTTCCTGATCCACGGCATGCAGGACCTCAACGTGCGGATGAAGCACGTCGGCCAGTGGTGGGACGCCCTCGCGAAGAGCGGCGTGGAGCGCAAGATCTGGCTGTCGCAGACCGGTCACGTCGACCCGTTCGACTTCCGGCGGGCCGAGTGGGTCGACACCCTGCACCGCTGGTTCGACCATGAACTCCTCGGTTACGACAACGGCATCGACCGCGAGCCGGTGGCCGACATCGAACGCCACCCCGACCAGTGGGTCACCTCCCCGGCGTGGCCGGCGCGCGGCACCACCCCCACGACCCTGCGCCCGGCCGAGGGCACGCAGGACGGCGTCGGCTCCCTCGGCCTGCGCAGGGGCACCGGCACCGAGACCTTCACCGACAACCCGCAGCTGAGCGAGACCGACTGGGCCGCGAAGGCCGACACGCCCACGCCCGAGAAGGCGGGCTTCGTCACCGGGCCGCTCACCCGCGACCTGCGCCTGTCCGGCTCCTCCGAGGTGACCGTCACCGCGACACCGAGCACGCCGACGGCCCACCTGAGCGCCGTCCTCGTGGACCTCGGCCGCGACACGATCCGCGACTACGCCGACGCCGCCGAGGGCATCACCACGCTCACCGACCGCAGTTGCTGGGGTCCGAGCACGGCGGGCGACAGCTCCTGTTACAAGGAGACCCGGGCCAAGACCGCCGACGTCGACTACACGATCGTCAGCCGCGGCTGGGCGGACCTGGGCACCTATGCCGCCGCCGGCAAGGGCGTCCCGCTCACCCCGGGGAAGCCGTACACGCTCACCCTCGACCTGGCCGCCACCGACCACGTCGTCCCGAAGGGCCACCGCCTCGCCCTGATCGTCGCGGGCACCGACAAGGGCCTCATCGATCCGCCCGCCGACAAGCCGACGCTCACCGTGGACCTGTCCCGCACCTCGGCGCGCGTCCCGTTCGTCGGCGGCGCCGACGCGTTCGCCCGGGCCACCGCCGGCGCGGCACACGCCGCCCCGCAGGGCACGGTCCTGGACGGCGTACGCGATCCGCGCACCACGCAGCGGGTCCCGGGGGGAGACCGGTGATCCGCGTCCTGACCGTCACCGGCGCCGTCCTCGCCGCGTCCCTCGTCACGGTCCCGGCGGCGCGGGCGACCGACGGCCCGCCGCGCACCGGCTTCGAGCGGACGAACGGCGCCCGCTGGACCACCCAGCCCGAGGAGCAGGATTTCCTGGCGGCCGTCGACCGGGCGAGCGGCCGCGTGTCCGTCTCCCGCATCGGTACGGCCCAGCAGGGCCGCCCGCTCCAACTGGTCCGGATCGGCACGCGTCCGGCCCCGAACAAGGTGCTCCTCGTGTGCGGCCAGCACGGCGACGAACCGGCCGGCCGCGAGGCCTGCCTGAGCACGGTCCGCGACCTGGCCCACGCGCGGGACCCGGGCACCCGGCGCTTCCTGGAGCGCACCACGGTCCTCGTCGTGCCCACCGCCAACCCCGACGGCCGGGCCGCGAACACCCGCGGCAACAGCGACGGCGTCGACATCAACCGCGACCACGTCGCCCTGCGGACCGCCGAGGGCCGCGCCCTGGCCGCCCTCGTGCGCGACCAACGCCCCGACGTGGTCTACGACCTGCACGAGTACGGGGCGAGACCGCCGTACTACGACAAGGACCTGTTCGATCTGTGGCCGCGCAACCTCAACACGGCCCCGGCCGTGCACGACGTGGCCGAGACCCTGTCCGGGGCGCATGTACGGCCCGCCGCGCAGGCCGCCGGGTACTCGACGGGCACGTACGGCATCTGGACCGACCCCGTGACGGGCGAGCCGATCCGGCAGGTGGCCGGGGACGGGCAGGAGCGCATCCTGCGGAACATGTCCGGCGTCAAGCACGCGGTGGGCCTGCTCATCGAGAGCCGTACGGACCCGCTCACGGAGGCCGAACAGCGGGACGAGGCACTCAACAACCGGCGCCGGCTGACCTCCCAACTCGCCGCACTGAAGGGCCTGTTCGGGTTCGTGGACGCGCGGCGCGGCCAGGTCGAGCGGGCCACGGGCGCCGCCCGGCTCGCGGGCCTGTCCGACACCGGCCCCGTCTACCTCGGCGGCGCCGACAACGACCCGCCCGAACCGTCCGAGGTGATCCAGGACCCGCCCTGCGGCTACCGGCTCACCGGCGCCCAGTACACGCAGGTGCGGGACGAGCTCGCCCTGCACGGCGTGCACGTGCGCAGGGACGGCGAGGGCGCCCTCGTCCCGCTGCGGCAGTCGCTGCGCGCCCTCGTGCCGCTGCTGCTCGACGAGCGGGCCGCATACCACCTCACGGCGGCCGAACCCGATATCGACTGCTGAAGAGGTGAGATCGGCGGCACTTGTGGTAGGTGCCGTACCGGAGAAACATGATCCGCCAACTCCTTGGTGAAAGGTGCCGTCTGTGACGCACGACCGACAAAGCGACCAACACACTCATGAGGGAGGCTCGCTGCCAGGCTCGGAAGCGGGCATCCCCCGTCAGGAACCGCCCCGGACCGACCGGGTAGTGTTCGGCGCCACCGCCGTGCTCACCCTGGGGTTCGTCATCTGGGGCGCCTCCGCGACGGACTCGCTCGAAGACGTCTCCAGCAGCATGCTCGAAGGGCTGATCCACAACGGCGGCTGGGCGTTCATGCTGGCCGCCTCCGGGTTCGTCGTCTTCGCCCTGTGGCTCGCCGCCAGCCGCTACGGCCGGATCCACCTCGGCACCGAGGGCGAGGAACCGGAGTTCCGCACGGTGTCGTGGGTCGCCATGATGTTCAGTGCCGGCATGGGCATCGGCCTGATGTTCTGGGGCGTGAGCGAGCCGCTGGCGCACTACGGCTCGCCCCCGCCGGGCACCGCCCCCGCCGACTCCGGGGAGCGTATGTCGACGGCGATGGCGACCACCCTGTTCCACTGGACGCTGCACCCCTGGGCGATCTACGCCGTGGTCGGCCTCGCCATCGCCTACAGCACCTTCCGCAGGCGGCGCCGCCAGACCATCAGTGCCGTCTTCACGCCGCTCATCGGCGAGAAGAACGCCAACGGTGTCGGCGGCCGGGTCATCGACATCCTGGCCATCGTCGCGACCGTGTTCGGCTCCGCGGCCTCGCTGGGGCTCGGCGCGCTGCAGATCGGTTCCGGCGTGGAGGAACTGGGCTGGATGGGCAAGGTGAGCACCGGGCTGCTCGTCACGATCATCGCGGTGCTGACCGTGGCGTTCGTCGCGTCCGCGGTCTCGGGTGTGGAGCGGGGCATCCAGTGGCTGTCCAACATCAACATGGTGCTGGCGCTGCTGCTCGCCGTGTTCGTGTTCGCCGTCGGGCCCACCATCGTCGTGCTGGATCTGCTGCCCACCTCGCTGTTCTCCTACCTCGGCGACCTGCCGGAACTCGCCGCCCGCACCGAGGCCAGCGGCGGCAAGGGCGTCGCGGACTGGCTGGGCAGCTGGACCGTCTTCTACTGGGCGTGGTGGATCTCCTGGACGCCGTTCGTCGGCATGTTCATCGCGCGCATCAGCCGGGGCCGGACGATCCGGCAGTTCGTCGGCGGCGTCATCCTCGTGCCCAGCACGGTCAGCCTGATCTGGTTCGCGATCTTCGGCGGCTCGGCGATGAAGCAGCAGGAGCAGGGCCGGCTCGGTGCGGAGGACACTCCCGAGGGCCAGCTCTTCGCGCTGCTGCGGGACTACCCCCTCGCCACCGTCACCAGCCTGCTGGTGATGATCCTCGTCGGCATCTTCTTCGTCTCGGGCGCCGACGCCGCCTCCATCGTGATGGGCACCCTGTCGCAGAAGGGCGCGCTCGAACCGAGCCGCCTGATGGTGGTGTTCTGGGGCGTGGTCACCGGGGCGGTGGCGGCCATCATGCTGCTGGTCGGCAGCGGCGACGGCGACGCGCTCAACGGCCTGCAGAACCTGACGATCCTCGCGGCGGCGCCGTTCGTCGTCGTGATGATCTTCATGTGTGTGGCTCTGATGCGCGATCTGCGCCGGGACCCGGTCATCGTGCGCGGCGAGATGGGCACCGAGGCCGTCGAAATGGCCGTGGTCGAGGGTCATCGCAAGTACGACGGCGACTTCGAGTTCCGCGTCGGTCCGGGCCGCGGCCCGGATGTGGAGGGCGACCCCATCGGCAAGCACTGACCACGGACCACCGCCGGACAGGCGCGGTCAGGGGGCGGCGGCCAGCTCCGCCGCCTCCTGAGCGCAGCCCCAGGCCACGGTGACGCCCCCGCCGCCATGGCCGTAGTTGTGCACCAGCACTCGCCCGTCCGGCAGCGTTTCGCGCTCCAGCCGGACCCCGGGCCGCGCGGGCCTGAGCCCCACCCGGTGGCCGGGAACCCGCGCCCCGGCGATCTCCGGCCGGAGCGCCGCGCACCGCCGTACGATCGCCTCGGCCACGGCCGGATCCGGCTCCGTGTACCACACGTCCTCCTCCGCGGTGCCGCCGAGCACGAGGCCGTCCGGCTGCGGAAAGAAGTACGCCGGCTCGCCGGCGGCGTCGGTGGAGACGAGCCAGGTGTCGATCCCCGGGTTCTCCACGACGACCAGTTGCCCGCGCACGGGCCGTACGGACGGATCCGGGACGAGCTCGCGGGCGGCGAGCCCGGTGCAGTTGACCACGACCGGCGCGCCGGCCTCGGCGAAGGAGGACACCGTACGGTCCTCGACCAGCCCGCCCGCCTTGACGAACCGCTCCCGCAGCCAGCGCAGGTGAGTCGACATGTCGATGAGCGGCAGCCGCGCCCGGATCGCCGTCCCCGCGTACTCCGCGGCCGTCGCCGCCCGCAGTCCCGGCACCCGGCCGGCCAGCCATGCGTCCGCCCCGTCCAGGTCGGCGCCGCCCAGTACCCCTTCGACCATGCGTACGCCGGTCGCCTCGGGGCGCATCGCCATGCAGGAGACGGGCACCTCCGGGAGCCGCGGGGGCGGTCGGCATCACGCCGTACCACGACATCGCCGGCACCACGCGGCCTCGCTCGCGCGGCCGGCGCTCACCCTTGCCGCGCGGCGCGCCGGATGTGACGGTCCGTCACCTTTAGGATGCGGGCGTGGACCCCACGCCTCCCCCGACCGTCACCCCCTGGCTGCACCGACCCGCCTCGGTCCCGGCCCGGCTGGCCGCCGTGGCTCTGCTGGCGGTCATGGTCCACCGGGCCACCACCGTTGTGCGCCCCGGTCTGGACAACACCTTCGTGGTGGCCGCGACCCGCACGTTCCTCGACGGGGGATCTCCCTACGCCGACCCCCGCTTCCTCTATCTGCCAAGTGCCGTGCTCGCCGCCGTGCCCGAGGCCCTGCTCGACGACCGGCTGCTGCGCGTGGCCGCCCCCTGCATCGCCGGCGCCCTGGTTCTCACCGGCTGGCTCCTCGCCCTGCGGATCTTCGGCGTGTCCGCGAACAGCCGGCTGGCGGTGCTCGTCGCGGGCGGACTCGCCTACTTCATGCCGTTCTGGAGCGTGGTCGTCCTCGCCAACTGGACCGCCTCCTCGGTGGCACTGATGCCACTCGCGCTGCTGTGCGCGGCCCGCGGCCGCTGGACGGCCGCGGGCCTGGTGACCGGGCTCGCCGTCGCGCTGAAACCCATGCTCGCCCCGCTGCTCCTGCTCTTCCTCTTCGCGCGGGCCTGGCGAGGGGCCGCCGCCGTCGTCCTGGTCCCGCTCGCGGCCTCCGCCACGGCGGCGCTGGCCATGCCCCGGCCCGGTCTCTTCTTCACCCGCGTCCTGCCCTTCCTGCTGCGCGGGCAGGACGACCTCGCGCGCCCCTACGACGCCTCGCTGGTCACCGTCCTGCCCCGGCTGTCCGTCACCGCCTGGATCGCCACGCCGGCAGCGCTCGCCCTGGCGGGGGCGGGACTGCTGCTGGCCTGGCGGCGCTGGCAGGGAGGCGGGGATCCTCGTCTGCGGCTGGTGGAGACCTCCGCCATGCTGATGCTCGCCGCCTTCCTCGTCTCCCGGCCCGCGTTCCTGCACTACGCCCTGGTGCCGCTGCTGCCGCTGCTGGCCTCGGCGGGTGTGCCGGGGAGCGCGCCCCGCTCGCCCTGGTTCTGGATCGCCCTGCTGCCCCAGGTCCCGGCGTTCGCCTGGCCGTTGCTGGAGGCGCCCGAACGCCGGGCGTTCAAGGACGCCGCGATGTTCTGCCTGCTCGCGGTCGCGGTCGGCGCGCGCTGCCTGCGCCCGGCCGGCACCGGGCGGCCAGAGGCGCCCGCCGCGCACCGAGTGAGCTTCCGGAGTCGTACGCCGTGACCGCGAGGGTGGCGCAGTCGCCGGCTCAGCTCGTGTCCGCCGCCGGCGCGGGCGCGACCGGCTCGCCCAGGACGCGGCTCGCCAGTTCGGTGGCGAGGTCGGCGGCGTGGACGCGCAGGGCGGCCTCCGCCGCCGTTCGCTCGGCCTCGATGCGGGCCGTGGCGTCGGCGAGCAGGCCGTCGCGTTCGCGCACGCCGTCCGCACGCGCGGCGGTGATGAGCGCGGCGCCCTCCTCCTGGGCCCGCTGCCGGATGCGCGCGGCGTCATGGCGAGCGCCGGCGAGCAGGGCGCGCACCTCCTCCCGCGTGGCCTCGGCCTCGGCGCGGAGATCCTCGGCCCGCTTGCCGACGCCCTCGGTCGCCTCCTCGCGGGCCTCCAGGACGTGGTTGATCCGCCGGAGCAGACGGGTCATGGCGAGGTAGCACAGAGCGAACAGGACGGCACCGGCCACCAGTTCCGGGACCGGTGGGTTCAACGGGCCGATGTCCATGGGAAGCAGCTCCATGCCGGAGCTTTACCCGCTCATCCCCACTTCACTTCGTGAACCGGGGCAGTTCCTCGTCGGCCGCCCTCGACACCCGGCGCCGGATCGCGAACCATCCGCCGACGAGGATGACCGCGATCAGGGGGATCAGCAGCAGCGTCTTGCGGCCGACCGCGGCGTACGCGAAGATCACGCCCTGCACGACGAGGACGACGGGCATCAGGCCGTGCGGGAAGACGCCGCCGTGGTCCGTGACCACACTCAGGCCCGGGGTCCGGCCGCCGACCTCGTGCTGGTGGCGAGAAGGACCAAGGCGTCACCTTTCCCCGGAAACCGCTTCATACGCGGTGGCCCATTCACAGAGCGGCTCATCTCACTGGAGCGGGAAAGGTGATCGCCGCAGGAGGTTTCACAGCACTTGTGAGACAGCGATACTGCTGCACATGACCACCGAAGCCGAGGAGCCGACCCTCACGATCGACGAGCTGGCCGCGCGGGCGGGCCTCACGGTGCGCACGGTCCGCTTCTACGGCACCCGGGGTCTGCTGCCGCCGCCGGTGATCGGTCCGCGGCGCGTGGGCCACTACGGGCGGGAGCACCTGGCCCGGCTGGCGCTCATCGAGGAGTTGCAGCACCAGGGGATGACGCTGGCCGCGATCGAGCGCTATCTGGACCGGCTGCCGGAGGGCCTGAGCCCGCACGATCTCGCGATACACGGGGCGGTGGTGGCCTCCTGGGCGCCGGACGCGGTGGAGACGGTGACCCGGGAGGAGCTTCAGCGGCGGGCGGGGCGGCCGCTGGGCGACGACGACGTCGAGCGGCTGGCCGCGATGGACGTGGTGCGGCCCGGGGACGGCGGGTACGACGTCGACCTGGGCATGCTCCGGCTCGGCGTCGAGCTGCTGGACGTACCGCTGTCGCAGGAGGCGATCCTCGCAGCGCGCGAGGTCCTCGTGGATCACACGCGCGCCGCGGCTCACGAGCTCTACCGGCTCTTCCGGGGCGAGGTGTCGGAGCGTGCCGCGCGGGACGTGAAGTCCCTGTCGGCCCACATGCACCCCTTGGTGGTGCAGGCGCTGCTGACGGCCTTCCAGCGCTCACTGAAGGAAGAGCTGGGCGAGTGGCTCACCCGGTCAGGCCCGGACTGAGTCGCCGAACACCTCCCCCTTGTCCGCCTTCTCCACCAGCAGCGTGGGCGGCGTGAAGCGGTCGCCGTAGCGTTCGGCGAGCTCACGCGCGCGTGCCACGAAGCCGGGCAGTCCGGCACCTACCCGGGCGCCGCCCTCGTAGCCGTTGATGTACTGCAGGACGCCGCCGGTCCAGCCAGGGAAGCCGATGCCGAAGACGGAGCCGATGTTGGCGTCGGCGACGGAGGTCAGGACGCCTTCCTCCAGCAGCCGGACCGTGTCGAGGGCCTCGGCGAAGAGCATGCGTTCCTGCATGTCCCGGAAGGGGATCCGCGCGCCGTCCCGCGTGAAGTGCTCGCGCAGGCCCGGCCAGAGGCCCACGCGGTTGCCGCTGTCGTCGTAGTCGTAGAAGCCGGCGCCGCCGCTGCGGCCGGTGCGGCCGAACTCGTCGATCATGCGGTCGACGACCGTGTCGGCGGGGTGCGGCGTCCAGGTGCCGCTCGCCTCTTCCACGGCCCGCCTGGTCTCGTCCCGGATCTTGCGGGGCAAGGTGAGCGTCAGCTCGTCCATCAGGGACAGCACCTTGGCCGGGTAGCCCGCCTGGGCCGCCGCCTGCTCGACGGAGGCGGGTTCGATGCCCTCACCGACCATCGCCACGCCCTCGTTGATGAAGTGCCCGATGACGCGCGAGGTGAAGAAGCCGCGCGAGTCGTTCACCACGATCGGCGTCTTCCTGATCTGCCGGACCAGGTCGAAGGCGCGGGCCAGCGTCTGCTCGCCGGTGCGCTCGCCCTTGATGATCTCGACGAGGGGCATCTTGTCGACGGGTGAGAAGAAATGCAGGCCGATGAAGTCTGCGGGCCGCTCGACGCCCTCCGCCAGCAGCGTGATGGGCAGCGTGGAGGTGTTGGAGCACAGCAGGGCGTCCGGCGCGACGACCGACTGCACCTCCTGGAACACCTTGTGCTTGAGCGCCGGATCCTCGAAGACGGCCTCGATGACGGCGTCACAGCCCGCCAGGTCCCGCGCCTCGGCGGCCGGGGTGATGCGGGCGAGCAGCGCGTCCGCCTTCTCCTGTGTCGTACGGCCCTTGGCGACGGCCTTGGCGCACAGCTTCTCGGAGTAGCTCTTGCCCTTCCGCGCGGCGTCCAGGGACACGTCCTTCAGGACGACGTCGATGCCCGCTCGGGCACAGGAGTAGGCGATGCCGGCGCCCATCATCCCGGCGCCGAGGACGGCGACCTTGCCGACCTGGCGCGACTCGACTCCCTGGGGGCGGCTGGCGCCGGAGTTGACGGCCTGGAGGTCGAAGAAGAACGCCTGGATCATGTTCTTCGAGGTCTGGCCCGCGGCGAGGTCCACGAAGTAGCGGGCCTCGATGACCTGGGCGGTCTCGAAGTCGACCTGGGAGCCCTCGACGGCCGCGGCGAGGATGTTGCGCGGTGCCGGGTAGGGGGCGCCGTTGGTCTGCTTGCGCAGGGTGGCCGGGAACGCGGGCAGGTTGGCCGCGAACTTGGGGTTGGCCGGCGTCCCGCCCGGGATGCGGTAGCCGGGCCGGTCCCAGGGCTGCTGCGACTCCGGGTGGGCCTCGATGAAGGCGCGCGCCTTGGCGAGCAGTTCCTCCCGGGTCTCGGCCACGTCGTGGATGAGGCCGTTCTCCAGAGCGCGCCACGGGCTGTACTGGGTGCCCTGGAGCAGCACCTTCAGCAGCGCGTCGGCGATGCCGAGCAGGCGTACGGTGCGCACGACGCCACCGCCCCCGGGGAGCAGGCCGAGGGTGACCTCGGGGCAGCCGATCTTCGCGCCGGGCGCGTCCAGGACGACGCGGTGGTGGCAGGCCAGGGCGATCTCGTAACCGCCCCCCAGGGCCGCGCCGTTGATGGCCGCGACGACGGGCTTGCCGAGGGTCTCGATGCGGCGCAGGTGGCGCTTGACGGACATGGTCGCCTCGTAGGCCTCCTGGGCCGTCTGCGGCGTCACGCGGATCAGGTCGTGCAGGTCGCCGCCCGCGAAGAAGGTCTTCTTGGCGGAGGTGATGACGACCCCGCGGACGGTGTCCTGCTCGGCCTCCAGGCGATCGGTGACCATGGCGAGGGAGTCGCGGAACGCCTGGTTCATGGTGTTCGCGGACTGGTCGGGGTCGTCGAGGACGAGGGTGACGACGCCGGTGCGGTCCTGTTCCCAGCGGATGGTGGTGCTCTCGGTCATGACAAGATCTCCGTAGAAGTCTGGTGGTTACGCCGGGGAGTTCAGAGGCGTTCGACGATCGTCGCGACACCCATGCCGCCGCCCACGCACAGCGTGGCGAGGCCGTAGCGCTTGTCCTGGCGCTCCAGTTCGTCGACGAGCGTGCCGAGGATCATCGCGCCGGTCGCGCCCAGGGGGTGGCCCAGGGCGATCGCGCCGCCGTTGACGTTGACCTTGTCCAGCGGCAGGTCCATGTCCTTCACAAAGCGCAGCACGACCGCCGCGAAGGCCTCGTTGATCTCGACGAGGTCGATGTCGTCGATGGTCAGCCCGGCCTTGGCGAGCGCCTTGCGGGTGGCGGGCGCCGGGCCGGTGAGCATGATGGTCGGCTCGGAGCCGGACACGGCGGCGGACACGATCCGCGCGCGCGGGGTGAGGCCGTGGCGCTCGCCGACCGCCTTGGAGCCGATGGCGACGAGCGCGGCGCCGTCCACGATGCCGGAGGAGTTGCCCGCGTGGTGGACGTGGTCGATCTTCTCGACCCAGTGGTACTGCTGGAGGGCGACCGCGTCGAAGCCGCCCAGGTCGCCGATGTCCGCGAAGGACGGCTTGAGGCCCGCCAGGGAGTCGGCGGTGGTGCCGGGGCGCAGGTGCTCGTCGTGGTCGAGGACGACCAGGCCGCTGCGGTCCTGCACCGGCACGACGGAGAGCGCGAAGCGGCCCTCCTTCCAGGCCGTGGCCGCCCGCTCCTGCGACAGGGCGGCGTACTCGTCGACGTCCCGGCGGGTGAAGCCCTCGATGGTGGCGATCAGGTCCGCGCCGATGCCCTGCGGCACGAAGTTGACGGTGAGGTTCGTCATCGGGTCGTTGAACCAGGCTCCGCCGTCCGACGCCATCGGCACCCGGGACATCGACTCGACGCCGCCCGCGAGGACGAGGTCCTCCCAGCCCGAACGGACCTTGGCCGCGGCCAGGTTGACGGCCTCCAGGCCCGAGGCACAGAAGCGGTTCTCCTGCACCCCCGCGACCGTGTCGGGCAGGCCTGCGGCGATGGCGGCGATCCGGGCGATGTCGGAGCCCTGGTCGCCGACCGGGCCGACGACGCCGAGGACGATGTCGTCGACGGCGGCCGGGTCCAGGCCCGGGAAGCGGGCGCGGATCTCCTGGATGAGGCCGACGACCAGGTCGATGGGCTTCGTGCCGTGCAGGGCGCCGCTGGCCTTGCCGCGCCCGCGCGGGGTGCGGATCGCGTCGTACACGTACGCTTCGGTGGTCACGGGGAGGCCTTTCACTGAGGGTTTCCGGGGCTGTGCGGGTCTTCTTGAGGTGCGGGCAGGAGTCCGGGTACGTCCCAGTCGTGGGCCACGTCCGCCGTGTGGGCGCCCGGCTGTGCGGGCCCGGTGCGGACGGTGGCGGGTGTCTGGGAGAAGCGGGGGGCCGGGGCGGGCTGGGTGATGCCGCCGTGGTCGGTGAACGTGCCGCGGGCGGCGAGGTGCGGGTGATGCGGGGCCTCGCGCAGGGTCAGGACGGGCGCCACGCACGCGTCGGTGCCGTCGAAGACGGCCGTCCACTCGTCCCTCGTACGGGTCTTGAAGCGGGCCGCGATCTGTTCGCGCAGTTCGCCCCATCGGGTGACGTCCTTGCGGGCCGCGGCCTGGTCCTCGACGCCGAGGAGGCGGAGGAACTCGTCGTAGAACTGCCGCTCCAGGGCGCCCACCGCCATGTACTTCCCGTCGGCCGTCTCGTACGTCCCGTAGTAGGGGCAGCCGCCGTCGAGGAGGTTGGCGGCGCGGCGGTCCTGCCAGCCGCCGGCGGCCAGCATGCCGTGGATCATCGCTCCGAGGTGGGCGGCGCCGTCGACGATGGCAGCGTCGACGACCTGGCCGGTGCCGGTCGCGCGCGCGTGGTGCAGGGCGGCGAGGATGCCGACGACGAGGTAGAGGGAGCCGCCCGCGTAGTCGCCGAGGAGGTTGGCGGGAGGCGGGGGCGGCTGGTCCGGCGTGCCGATCATGCCGAGGGTGCCGGTGAGGGCGAGGTAGGCGATGTCGTGGCCGGCCCGGTGGGCGAGCGGGCCCTGCTGGCCCCAGCCGGTCATCCGGCCGTAGACCAGCCCCGGGTTGCGGGCGTGGCACTCCGCGGGGCCGACGCCCAGGCGCTCGGCGACGCCGGGGCGGTAGCCCTCGATCAGGATGCCGGCGCGTTCTACGAGGTCGAGGACGCGGGCGGGGCCGTGCGGGGACTTCAGGTCGACGACCACCGAGCGCTTGCCGCGGTTGGTGACGTCGCACGCGGGGTCGATCGCCAGGCCCGCGCCGCCGGGGCGGTCCACGCGGACGACGTCGGCGCCCAGGTCGGCGAGGAGCATGGCGGCGAACGGGCCGGGCCCGATCCCGGCCAGCTCGACCACACGCACCCCGGTGAGCGGGCCGTTCCCCGCCGCCCTTGCCATTGTCATCCGAGCCCCAGTCTGTGACATGACCGATGTAACACCAATGACGCCAAGAACACGTTTCACCCGGAACAAGGCCTCGGCAAGCAAGCGCTTAGCCAAGTGCCGGCGACCGTCGCCTCAGCGACCGTCCAGTTCCGCCGTCAGCCGCTTCGGCGCGATCGTGCGGTAGCTCTCCTCCACCCAGTCGCACAGCAGCTCCGCGGCCGGGGCGCCCTTCTCCCCAAGGGGAATGCTCACCCAGCCGGATCTGCCCAGTCCGTACCCCGCGGGTTCGGCGCCGGGTACGGACAGGGCGTGGGCGTGGGCCGCCTCGTCCTTGAGCTTCACCGTCATCCCCAGCGGATAGCTGCCGTCGTCGACGCCGAGGAAGACGAACACCTTCTTGTTGACCTTCGCGACGGACTCGCCCCACGGGAACTCCTCGACGGCGCCGGGCAGCCCGAGGGCGAACTCGCGCACTTTCTCCCATTTCCTCAGGGCATTCCTGGGCACGGCCACCTGCAACCTCCGGGCTCGTCGTCGGGCTCCGCACTCCTCACGCTAGCCTCGGCCACCGACAGCGGCGCGTGCGGCGAGGATACGGCGAGACCAAGGGGTGTCATGAGCAGGCTGAACAGGACGGACCGGCCGTACGACATCGTGCTCTTCGGGGCCACGGGGTTCGTCGGCACCCTCATCGCGGAGTACCTCGCCGCACACGCGCCCGGGGAACTGCGCTGGGCGATCGCCGGGCGCAGCGAGGCGAAGCTGGAGCGGCTGCGGGACCGGCTGCCGGGGGACGCGCGGCCGGGGGTGCTGCGGGCGGACGTGTCCGATCCGGCGTCGGTGCGGGAACTCGCCGCACACGCGCGCGTGGTGGCCACGACGGTGGGCCCCTATGTGACGTACGGGGAGGAGCTCGTCGCCGCCTGCGCGGAGGCCGGCACCGACTACCTCGACCTCTGCGGCGAGTCCGAGTTCGTGGACCTGATGTACGTACGGCACGACGCACGCGCGCGGGAGACCGGTGCCCGGCTGGTGCCCGCCTGCGGCTTCGACTCCGTGCCGCACGACCTGGGCGCCTACTTCACCGTGCAGCAGCTGCCGGAGGGCGTGCCGCTGACGGTGGACGGGTTCGTGACCGTCGACGCGTCCCCCTCGGGCGGCACGTTCGCCTCGACGCTGGGCCAGATGGCGCGCATGCGGCAGATGGCGGCGGCAGCGCGGGACCGGGCGCGGCACGAGCCGCGAATGGTGGGCCGCCGGGCCGTGGCGCCGACGGGCGCGCCGCGGTTCGCCCGGGAGGTCGGCGCGTGGGCGCTGCCGATGCCGACCATCGACCCGCAGATCGTGCGGCGCTCAGCGCGGGCCCTGGAGCGCTACGGTCCCGACTTCCGCTACCGGCAGTACGCGGCGGTACGGCGGCTGCCCGTCGCGGTGGGCGGGGTCGCGGCGTTCGGCACACTGGTCGCCGCGGCCCAAGTGCCTCCCGCCCGGCGCTGGTTGTCCGCCCGGCTCAAGCCCGGCGAGGGGCCCGGCCCCGAGAAGCGGGCGAAGAGTTCGTTCTCCCTCCGCTTCGTCGGCGAGGGCGGCGGGCGTCGCGTGTTCACCGAGGTCTCGGGCGGCGATCCCGGGTACGGCGAGACGGCGAAGATCGTCGCCGAGTCGGCGATGTCGCTGACCTTCGACGACCTGCCGCCGACGGCCGGGCAGGTGACGCCGGCGGTGGCGATGGGCGACGCGCTGATCGGACGGCTGCGCGCGGCGGGGATCCGGTTCCGGGTGGCCGCCGCGCGCTGAGCCACGGTTGCGGGCGACCGTTACAGCGGCCACGCGGCGAGCGTGTAGATCATCCCGGCTATCCAGCCGAGCCCGGCCAGCACGGCGAGGATCAGGCCGATGGTCACGGCGCGCTCGACGGGCCGGCTGGGGTGATCCATGGGCTTGGGGGCGCGGTGCGTCGTCATGGCACCCAGCCTGCCGGTCGCGACGGCGCCCCACATCCGTACAAGTACTCAGGCCCCGTACTCAGACCGCCCGCCGGACGGCCCCCTCCCCTCATCCCCGGTTTGAGACTTTTCCGTTGCTCTCGGCAAGCCACGAGCGGCAACGGCGGCAAAGTACCAAGAAACAGTGCAATGAAACACTTGAAGGTATGAAATTCCTTCTCGAAGTCACCATGGACGACGGCGCGTTGACCCAGAACCCCGAAGGCGAGCTGGGCCGGATCCTCCGCTACTGGGGCGGCAACCTGAAGCACTACGCCCTGCGGCCCGGCGACGGGTCGGAGATCTACGACTCGGAGTACCGCGAGGTCGGCAGCTGGCGCATCGAGGGTCAGGCCGGGTAGGCGGCCGCCCGCAGCGCCCTGCGGCACAGGGCGTCCGCGCGGCGGGTGGTCTCCGGCAGACGGTAGGCGGGGGTCAGCGCCAGCGTGTGGGCGCAGGCGCCCGCCAGGCTCACCCGGTGGCCGACGGAGACGAAGACCGGTTTGACGCCGTCCCGGGTGCGCAGCGCGCGGCCGACCTCCTCGGCGCCGGCGAGCAGCGGGGACGTACCGCCGCGCGGCGCGCCCGGCTCGTCGTACGTGAAGGTGAACGGGTTCTTGGCGACGCCGATCGTGGGCAGGCCGGTGAGGACGCCGAGGTGGCTGGCGAGGCCGAAGCGGCGGGGATGGGCGAGGCCGTAGCCGTCGCAGACGACGAGGCCCGGCGGGCAGGGCAGGGCCTCGAGAGCGGCGAGCGCGGTGGGGATCTCGCGGAAGGCGAGCAGCCCGGGCACGTACGGGAAGCTGACCTGCCCGACGGCCGTGGCCTCGGCGACGACGTCGAGGGTGGCCGCGTCCAGGACGACTGCGGCGGCCGCGACGACGTCCCGCTCGTCGTCGTAGGCCACGTCGACACCGGTCACGTGCCCGGTGCCGGGCGGCGGCCCCGGCTCGTCGCGCACCACGCGGGCGCGCAGCTCGTCCTGCACGGCCCGGGCCTGCTCCTCGGTCACGGGCCAGCCCGCGGGAATGCGTACCGTCGTCATGGTGGTGCCGAGCGTACGGGCCCCGAAATGGCTGCCGGGGCGGCGGGGGTAGGCTCGCGGCCATGTTCGTCCTGGAGCTCACCTACACCGCCCCGCTCGCCGCCGTCGACGCCGCGCTTCAGGCGCATGTGGCGTGGCTCGACGAGCAGTACGCCAAGGGGGTGTTCCTGGCCTCGGGGCGCAAGAACCCCCGCGACGGCGGCGTGATCATCGCCGTCGCCGAGGACCGCGCGCGGATCGAGGCGATCACGGCGGGGGACCCGTTCGTCACCGCGGGCGTGTGCGCGTACCGGATCGTCGAGTTCGAGGCGACGAAGACGGCGCCCGCCCTGAAGGCGTACCGGGAGACATCCGACTGAGGCCGGGCCTCACTTGCCCAGCGCCCGGCGCAGTTCACTCTTGTTCATGTCCGAACGGCCATGGATGTTGCGGCGCTTGGCCTCCTCGTACAGCTGGTCGTAGGTCGGGCCCTGAGAGCCCTGGCCGGACCGCTGGCCGCCCCGCTTGCCGGACGACATGTCCTGCTTCGACGTGCGGCTGGCGGTCTTGGACTCGCCGGACCGGGCGCGTTCCTTGTTCACCGTCCGGGACGCGATCTCCTTGGCGCGCCCGGTGCTCTCGCCGCGCTCCTCTGCGCCCTTCTTGATGTGCTCGTACTGCCGTTCCCGCTTCGAGCTCGAACCGCGTGGCATGTCCGCTCACTTCCTCTCAGGTTCGGTGACCGAGTACCCACATTGCCGACAAAAGCAGCAAGTCGCACGGTGTCGGTAGGCCATTCGGGTCACGCGGCCGTTCTCCCCGGCGGCCCAGCAGCCGAGGTCGGGGGCGCAGTCCACGATGTCGTACGAGCCCGTGTCGACCGTCCGCCAGGGGCGGCCGGCGTACGTGGTGAGGTCGGTGCCGGTGGGGCCGACGGGCGAGGGCGGCGGTGCGGCTGTACGGGAGCCAGTTGACGCCGGTGCGGATGGGGCGCCTGCCGGCATGCCCGCGCTCGGCGGCACCGTCCAGCTGCGGACGCCGTCGCTCGCCGCAGGATGCGGAACCTGCCGTCCACCGGGTCGCTCGTCGCCAGGCCGTGGCGGCGGTAGAAGGCGCGGCAGTGTCCCGGAACTGGCGTGACAGAAGAGGCCACAAGTGCCTTTCGGGACACGCGAGAAGAGACCCTCCCCTTCTGTGCATGAACGCGGTGACGGAGGTCACTCGGAATTCGTGTGCACGAAGCGGGCCGTTCCGTCGTCTCTTCCGGTGTGCGGTCTCGTCCGCCCGGAAGTTCGTCCGGCCGTCACAGAAGTCCGTCCAGACGTCACAAGGGAGCAAGGCGTTGTCCACCCTCATCGAGCAGCCCGTGGAGGCCCGCCTCGTGGCCGCCGCGCCACGCATGCCGAGCATTCCCGCCACACTGCACTACGACCGGCGTGATCCGTTCGCCGTCCGCATGACCTTCCCGGCCCCGGCCACCCTGGAGGGCGTCGAGGTCTGCTGGACCTTCGCCCGCGACCTGCTCGCCGCCGGCCTGAAGGGCCCCGAGGGCCACGGCGACGTGCGGGTCAGGCCGTACGGGTACGGCCGGACCGTCCTGGAGTTCCACGCCCCCGAGGGCACCGCCGTCGTGCACGTCCGTTCCTCGGAGGTGCGCCGGTTCCTCGAGTCCACCAGCGAGCTGGTGCCGGCCGGTCTGGAGCACCTCCAGCTGGACCTGGACCACGGCCTGGCGGAGCTGATGCGCGACGCCTGCTGACGCCTCCCCCGTCGGCGGCCGGCCGACGCCCCCCGCTCCCCGTAGGCGGCCGGCCCGCACCACCTCAGCTCCCCCAACGGCCGGCCGGCACCCCACGTGATCACGCCATTGCGCCCTGGGATCACGGTAATGCGTTGACAGCCGTACCACCCCCTCCTACGGTGTACAGCGGTCCTGTTGCCGCCGATTGGAGAAGGACGTTGTTCGTCTGAGGTCCTGAGACACCGCGTCACACACGTGGAGTGTGTGCGTTGCGTGCGACCTCGGCGTTCGAGCCGTCCTCCGGAAACAGGGCTCTTCTCATGCCCCCTGAGGCCTCCCCGTCGGTCGCCGGTGTCTCGAAACGCGTTTGCCCTTGACTCGCTTCGAGCAACCGCGGAGGCCCGCATGCCCACTTCCCTCACCTGTACCTCCCTTTCCTTCACCTGGCCCGACGGCACCGCCGTCTTCGAGGGCCTCGACGTGTCCTTCGGTCCCGGCCGGACCGGACTCGTCGGCGTCAACGGGTCGGGAAAGTCCACCCTGTTGAAGCTCATCGCCGGTGAGCTCACCCCAGCCGACGGCGCAGTGCGCGTTGCGGGCGAGGTCGGCTATCTTCCGCAGAACGTCACCCTCGACACCGCACTCCGCGTCGACGAAGCCCTCGGCATCGCCGCACAGCGGACAGCGCTGCACGCCATCGAGGCCGGTGACGTGACCGAGGAACACTTCGAGACCGTCGGCGACGACTGGGACGTGGAGGAGCGCGCCCTGGCCAACCTCGGCGAACTCGGCCTCGGCCACGTCGAACTGGACCTCACGATCGGCGAGGTCTCGGGCGGCGAGTCGGTGCTGCTGCGGCTGGCCGCCCTGCTGCTGCGCCGGCCGGAGGTGCTGCTGCTGGACGAGCCCACCAACAACCTCGACCTGTACGCGCGCAGGCGGCTGTACACGGCCGTGGAGTCCTGGCCGGGTGTGCTGGTCGTGGTCAGCCACGACCGCGAACTCCTCGAACGCGTCGACCAGATCGCCGATCTGCGGTCCGGGCAGATCACCTGGTACGGCGGCAACTTCTCGGCGTACGAGGAGGTCCTCGCGATCGAACAGGAGGCGGCCGAGCGGATGGTGCGGGTCGCCGAGTCCGACCTGCGCAAGCAGCAGCGCGAACTGACCGACGCCCAGGTCAAGCTGGCCCGCCGCAAGCGGTACGGGCAGAAGATGTGGGATCAGAAACGCGAGCCGAAGATCGTCATGGGGGCGCGCAAGCGCGCGGCACAGGAGTCCGCGGGCAAGCACCGCATCCTGCACGAGGAGAAGCTCGCCGAGGCCAGGGAGCGGCTCGACGAGGCGGCAGAGGCCGTGCGGAGCGACGACGAGATCCGCGTCGACCTGCCGTACACCGCCGTACCGCAGGGTCGTGCCGTCCTCACCCTCCGGGAACTGGAACTGGCCTACGGCGCGCGCGTCGAGGGCGGTTTCGACCTGCACGGTCCCGAGCGCATCGCGCTGATCGGGCGCAACGGCGCGGGCAAGACCACGCTGCTGCGGACGATCGCCGGGGAGCTCGCGCCGGTGTCCGGTGAGGCGATGGCCCATGTCCCGCTGCGGTTCCTGCCGCAGCGCCTGGACGTTCTCGACGGTGAGCTGAGCGTCGCGGACAACGTGGCCCGGTTCGCGCCGGGCGCCACCAACAACCGGATCCGGGCCCGGCTCGCCCGCTTCCTGTTCCGGGGCGCCCGCGCCGACCAGAAGGCGGTGACCCTGTCCGGCGGCGAGCGCTTCCGGGCGGCGCTGGCCGCGCTGATGCTGGCGGAGCCCGCGCCGCAGCTGCTCATGCTGGACGAGCCGACGAACAACCTCGACATGTCCAGCGTGCGGCAGCTGACGACGGCCCTGGAGTCCTACGAGGGGGCGCTGATCGTGGCCAGTCACGACCTGCCGTTCCTGGAGTCGGCCGGCATCACCCGCTGGCTGCTGCTGGAGGAAGGAGAACTGAAGGAAATGCGGTGATCCGGGTGCTGTTCTCCCGGCACGGACGCCGAGCGCCGGTCCGGCGACGGCGTACTCGTTCAACGACCCGTCCGGCATGTGCCCGGAGTGCGACGGGCTCGGGCGGACGGTACGGCCCGACTGGGGCCGCATCCCGGACCCGGACCGCTCCCTGGCCGGCGGGGCGGTCCGGTTCCCGCCGTTCGCCGCGGGCACCTGGCAGGGGCAGGCGTACACGAACAGCGCCCACCTCCACCCGCACAAGCCGGTGCGTGACCTCACCGCCGCCGAGCGGGAGTTCCTCATGCGCGGGCGGCCCGGCAGCAAGGTCACCGTGAACGGCAGCGGCGGCACCTGGACCACCGAGTACGAGGGGCTCGCCGACCGGTTCGAGCGGCTGTACCTGAAGCGGGACCTGTCCGCGATGAGCCAGAAGACCCGGGATCTCGTGCGGGAGTTTTTGCGGGAGGGCACCTGCCCAGCCTGCGGGGGTGCCCGGCTCAACGCGGCGGCGCTGGCCACCCGGATCGGCGGCCTGAGCATCGCGGACTGGCCCGCATGCAGATCACCGACCTCATCGCCGTACTGAGGGGATCGACGAACCGGTGGCCGCGCCGATCGCCTCGGCCGCCGTGGCGGCGCTCGAACGCGTCGACGCCATCGGCCTCGGCTACCTCAGCCTCGACCGGGAGACGTCCACCCTCTCGGACGGCGAGGGGCGGCGGCTGAAGACCATGCGGCACCTCGGCTCCAGCCTGACCGGGATGACGTACATCTTCGACGAGCCCAGCGTCGGCCTGCACCCGCGCGACGTCGGGCGCCTCGGCGACCTGCTGCCGCGGCTGCGCGACAAGGGCAACACGGTGCTGGTCGTCGAGCACGCCCCGGACGTCATCGCGCAACGTGGTGGCGCACGCCGACTGGGTCGTCGACCTCGGCCCGGACGGAGGCCGGGACGGAGGCCGGGTGCTTCGAGGGGACCCCGCGGGACATGCTCGCGGCCCGGGGCTGCACCCCGGAGCATCTCAGGAGGGCCACAGCCTGACAATGAGGGTTTTCCCCGCGCCGGGCGGCGCTGCATGATGGCCAACTGGTGCCCCATACACGAGGGGCGCCGAGTTCCGCCCCGCCGATACGGAGTCCCTCTCGTGCCCAGCCAGAAGGCCCTCGTCCGCCGCCCCAGCCCGCGCCTCGCCGAAGGCCTGGTGACGCACATCGAGCGGGAGAAGGTCGACGTTGATCTCGCGGTCGAGCAGTGGGAGGAGTACACCGAGGCCCTGCTGGCCCACGGCTGGGAGACCATCGAGGTGGACCGGGCCGACGACTGCCCCGACTCGGTGTTCGTCGAGGACGCGGTGGTCGTGTACAAGAACGTGGCCCTGATAACCCGGCCCGGCGCCCCGTCCCGGCGCGACGAGACCGCCGGGGTCGAGGAGGCCGTGGCGCGCCTGGGCTGCTCGGTGAACTGGATCTGGGAGCCGGGCACGCTGGAGGGCGGCGACGTGCTGAAGATCGGCGACACGGTCTACGTCGGCCGCGGCGGGCGGACCAACGCGGCCGGCATCCAGCAGCTGCGTGCCGTCTTCGAACCGCTGGGCGCGCGGGTCGTCGCCGTGCCCGTGAGCAAGGTCCTGCACCTGAAGTCGGCCGTGACGGCGCTGCCGGACGGTACGGTCGTCGGGCACATCCCGAAGACGGACGCGCCCTCGCTGTTCCCCCGCTTTCTGCCGGTGCCGGAGGAGTCCGGGGCACACGTGGTGCTGCTGGGCGGCGGCAAGCTGCTGATGGCGGCGAGCGCGTCGAAGACCGCGGAGTTGCTCGCCGACCTCGGCCACGAGCCGGTGCTCGTCGACATCAGCGAGTTCGAGAAGCTCGAAGGGTGTGTGACGTGCCTCTCGGTCCGGCTGCGGGAGCTGTACGCCTGAGGGCGTGAGCGGCGCTCACGTTCGGTCCCCGACCTGCGGGTCCGGGGCCGATTCGTACAGGGACGCGAACCCGCTGATCAGCGGGCTTTACGACACGCTTAACCTACGGACTCGTAACCTACGGACTCGTAGCCTACGATTCCGTAGGTTGCCGGCGCCGCCCGCCGGGTCACCTTGCCCGTGTTCCACGTCCCCCTGGAGTTCCCGTGACGATCGCTTCCCCTCACCTCGGTAGCCCTGCCGTCTGGACCGACGCCCGGTTGCTGTATGCGCTGGAGGAAGTGGTCGAGCAGGAGCTGAACCGGCATCTGAAGGTCGCCAGGGACTGGATGCCGCACGAGTATGTGCCGTGGAGCGACGGCCGCAACTTCCCCGGCATCTTCGAGGACGGCGAGGCCTGGGACAAGGAGCAGTCCAAGGTCACCGAGATCGGCCGGATCGCGCTGGTGGTGAACCTGCTCACCGAGGACAACCTCCCCAGCTACCACCACGAGATCGCCAGCCTGTTCGGCCGCGACGGCGCCTGGGGGACCTGGGTGCACCGCTGGACCGCCGAGGAGGGCCGGCACGGCATCGTGATGCGGGACTATCTGCTCACCTCGCGCGCAGTGGACCCGGACAAGCTGGAGCAGTTCCGCATGGCCCACATGAGCGAGGGCTTCGAGTCGGACAACCGGCACTCGATGCTGCACTCGGTGGCCTACGTCGCCTTCCAGGAGCTGGCCACCCGGATCTCGCACCGCAACACCGGCCACCAGTCCGGTGACCCGGTCTGCGACCGCATGCTGGCGCGCATCGCGACCGACGAGAACCTGCACATGGTCTTCTACCGCAACCTGCTCAAGGCGGCCTTCGAACTCGCCCCCGACCTGACGATGCAGGCCGTGCGGGACGTCGTGGTCAACTTCCGGATGCCCGGGCACGGCATGCCCGGCTTCGAGCGGGCTGCCGCGCAGATGGCCATCGGCGAGGTCTACAACCTGCGCATCCACCACGACGACGTGCTCCAGCCCGTGCTGCGCTTCCTGAAGGTGCTGGAGATCGACGGCCTGGGCCCCGAGGGCCTCAAGGCGCAGGAGGAGCTGGGCCTGTACATGGGCGGGCTGGACAGCGAGGCGGCCAAGTTCGACGAGAAGCTGGCGGCGCGCAAGGCGCGGATGGCCGCGCGCGCGGCCGGCTGACGTTCCGGGCGGCCGAGGCCGGTGCCCGGGCACGGCAGGCCTTCCCGGACGGCCCGAGGCGAGCGGTCGGGCGGCTAATGAGTCGTGCGCCGCAGGTGCAGCCGTTCCTTCTCCGACAGGCCGCCCCAGACGCCGAAGCGCTCGTCGTGGTCGAGGGCGTACTCAAGGCAGGCGGAGCGGATCGGGCACAGCCCGCAGATCCGCTTCGCCTCGCGTACGGAACTGCCGGGCTCGGGGAAGAAGAAGTCTCCCCCGGTCTGCGCGCACAGCGCCTCCTCCTGCCAGGCCAGGTCCGGCGTCGTGATCGTCTCGAAGTGCATGGCCACAGCGTGCCGGGCGGCGAAAAACGTTCGATCAACGCCGCATCAACGCCGGTTCCCAGGCCTCCGGCCGCCCCGATGGTCCCGCGCCCGGCGGCCCGGCGCACGGCGGCGCGCGGAGCCGGGCGCAGACGCGTGGCGGGGATTCGGGCCCCGTCGGCCGCCGGTGCGGCGGCGCTTCCGGGGGCGAGTGGCAGTAGGCGGTGCAAGACTCGGCAGAGGAGACAGCGGGACCCTTCTGAGGCCCCGAGGCCGGCGGCTACGGCTTCTTCCAGCTCGACGGCAGGACGGTCGCCGGCGGCATGCAGAACCCTCCGGAGCAGGCCCGCCACCCTGGACCGTGTACCTCCAGAGCCCCGACGCCGACGTCACGGCCAAGGCCGCCGAGCAGGCGCACGGCAGCGTCATGATGCAGCCCATGGACGTGATCGGCCCGGGCCGCAGGGCGATCCTCGGCGACCCGGCGGGTGTGCCGCAGGAACTGGGCGGCACGGTCCGCATGCCCGCGACGGACGTGCCTGACGTCGGCCGCATCTCAAAAACCGCCGACCGGACGGGGCGCGGTTCGGGGTGATCAGAAGCGCGCAGCCGGGCTGAGGCGCGCAGCGTCGGTGGGGGCTACGCCGCGCGAACGGCCCGCTGCTCGACCCGGCCGCGAGGCGCGCCCGCCGACGGGAGCTATGCCGAGGCCCGCCGTATCAGCGTGGTCGGCAGGACCACCCCGGACGGTGCGGCCGACGGCGTCTCGGCGGCGGTGCTGCCGTCGAGGCCGCGCAGCAGGAGGCGGGCCATCAGGCGGCCCGCCTCCTCGATGTCCTGCCGGACCGTCGTCAGGGGCGGGTCGGTCTGTTCGGCGACGGGCAGCATGTCGTCGAAGCCGGCCACGGCGACGTCGTCGGGCACACGCCGGCCGTGTTCGCGCAGGACCCGAAGGGCGCCCGCGGCCATGAGGTCGTTGCCGGCGAACACGGCGTCCAGGCAGGGGCGGCGGCCGAGGAGCTCCCGCATCGCCCGCTCGCCGCCGGCCGGGGTGAAGTCGCCCTCCGCGACCAGGTGCGGGTCGGCGTCCGCCATGACGTCCCGGAAGCCGTCGAGCCGGTCCGCCGCCGAGGTCTGGTCGAGGGGGCCGGTGATGTGCGCGATGCGGGTGCGGCCGAGGCCGAGGAGGTGGCGTACGGCCTCGCGGGCGCCGCCGCGGTTGTCGCTGTCGACGTACACCACACCGCTCGTGCCGTCGCTCCAGCCGGGCCGCCCGCCGAACACGGTCGGCACGCCGGCCCGCTGGATCAGACCGGGCAGCGGGTCGTCGAGGTGCAGCGAGAACACCAGGGCGCCGTCGACGTGGCCGCCGGCGAGATAGCGGCCGACGCGGGCGTGGTCGGCGCGGCCCTCGGTGAGCAGCAGCACGAGCTGGTTGTCGTGGGCCGTCAACTCCTTGCTGATGCCGCGCAGTTGCCGGGCGAAGAAGGGGTCGGCGAAGACCCGGGTCTCCGGTTCGGCGATCACCACGGCGACGGCGTCGTGCCGCCTGGTCACCAGACTGCGGGCCGCCTGGTTGGGGACGTACCCGAGTTCCTCCACCGCCCTGCGGACCCGCTCGACGAGGGCTTCGCGCACCCCGTCGCCCCCGTTGACCACACGCGACACGGTGGCCCGCGACACGCCCGCCCGCGCGGCCACGGCCTCCAGCGTGGGACGCGGCACTGTCTCGCTCACTTCGGGCTCCTCACCAGGCACCTCACAGCCGTTGCGGATCAGGATAGCCCCGGCCGCGCGGGCGGTGAGAGCGCTCTCGGATCATGGAAGCCCGGGGCTGCGGCAGCCCTCTGGAGCACGAGAACTCCTGGGCCGGAGCGGCCCTTTGGACTTCCGCCTCAGGCCAGCAGATCGATCCGCCGTCCGCCCCCGCCGCGCTCCGCTGCCCGGTAGGCGGCCCAGGCCAGCGCGAGGTCCTGCCAGGGCAGTCCGACGGGCGCGGTCTTGGCAAGGAGCTCCGGTTCGAAGTCCCAGACGGCCAGGGCGTCGTGGTCGCGGACGACGGACCCGGCCCACTTGCGGGCCGTGTCCTGGCGCTGCCGGGCGACCTTCTGGTGCGCCTCGGCCGGGAGTTTCTTCGCTGTGCGGTACGCCTTCGACCCGGTCTTCCTCGCAAGGGGCCAGGTGAGCTCCTACCGGGACATCCGGATCGAGGAGTTGTAGTCACTCGGCCGCCGGTTTCGGCTTCTTCGCGCGGCTCGGCTGTACCCGCCTGGGTTCTCCCGGCATCTTCGGATACTCGGGCGGGTACGGCAGGTCGCCGAGTCCGTGGTCGTGTTCGTCCCGGCGGGCGAGTTCGAGCAGGGCGTCGAGGGAGAAGCGGTGCTTGTCCATGTCCGCGTGCACGTCGCCGGCCTCGGCGAAGCGCGCGGGCATGGTCGCGAGGTCGAAGTCGCGGGGGTGCGCGTCGCCCACCTCCGCCCAGCGCAGGGGCGCCGAGACGGGGGCGTGCGGCCGGGGTCGTACGGAGTAGGCGGAGGCGACGGTGCGGTCCCGCGCGGTCTGGTTGTAGTCGAGGAAGATCCGCCTGCCGCGCTCCTCCTTCCACCACTTGATGGTCACGAGATCCGGCATGCGCCGCTCCATCTCGCGCCCGACGGCGATGGCGGCGCGCCGGACCTGGGTGAAGGTCCAGCTGGGCTCGATCGGCACGAAGACGTGCAGGCCGCGCCCGCCGGAGGTCTTGGGCCAGCCGCGCAGCCCGCCGAACTCGTCGAGCACCGCGCGCAGTTCGCCCGCGGCGCGCACGGCGTCGGCGTAGTCGGTGCCGGGCTGCGGGTCGAGGTCGATGCGCAGTTCGTCGGGGCGGTCGACGTCGGTGCGGCGCACCGGCCAGGGGTGGAAGGTGAGCGTGCCGTACTGCGCGGCCCACACCACGGCGGCGACCTCCGTCGGGCACATCTCGTCGGCGCTGCGGCCGCTGGGGAAGGTGATGTGCGCGGTCGGGATCCAGTCGGGCATGTTCTTCGGCGCCCGCTTCTGGAAGAAGGACTCGCCGGTGACGCCCTCGGGGTAGCGCTGGAGGGTCGTGGGGCGGTCGCGCAGGGCGCGCAGGATGCCGGGGCCGACGGCGAGGTAGTACCGGGCGAGGTCCAGCTTGGTGAAGCCGCGCTCCGGGAAGAAGATCTTGTCCGGGCTGGACAGCCGTACGGTCCGGCCGCCCGCCTCCAGTTCCACCGCGTCACCCATGGGGCCACGGTAGGCGTATCCCCCAGACCTCGCATACCGGGCGATATGCCAGGCAATATGCAGAAAAACCGAGCAGAATCGGGAGCATGGATCTGCCGGTGATGCCTCCCGTTAAGCCGATGCTCGCCAAGCTGGTGGCGAAGATCCCGCCGGGCATGCAGTACGAAGCCAAGTGGGACGGGTTCCGGGCGATCGTGTTCCGGGACCGGACCGAGGTCGAGCTCGGCAGCCGTACCGGAAAGCCTCTGACCAGGTACTTTCCCGAGCTGGTGACGGCGGTGCGGGAGTGGCTGCCGCGGCGCTGCGTGGTGGACGGCGAGATCGTGATCGCGCGGGAGGGGCACCTGGACTTCGACGCGCTCACCGAGCGCATCCACCCGGCCGACTCCCGCGTGCGGACGCTGGCAGAGCGCACGCCGGCCTCCCTGGTGGTCTTCGACCTGCTGGCCCTGGACGACGAGTCCCTGATGGACGTGGAGCTGACCGACCGGCGGGCGCTGCTCACCCGGGCGCTGTCCGGGGTGCGGGCGCCGGTGCACCTGGCGCCGGCAACGACCGACATCGAGGTGGCCGGGCAGTGGTTCGAGCAGTACGAGGGGGCGGGCCTGGACGGCGTGATCGCCAAGCCGCTCACGCTCCGCTACCTGCCCGATGAGCGGGCCATGTACAAGATCAAGCACGAGCGCACGGCGGACGTGGTCGTCGCGGGCTACCGCTTCCACAAGAGCGGGCCGGTCGTGGGGTCCCTGCTGCTCGGCCTGTATGACGACCGGGGCACCCTCCAGCACGTGGGCGTGTCCGCCGCCTTCCCGATGAAGCGGCGGGCCGAGCTGGTGCGGGAGCTGGAGGCGCTGCGCATGGACGACGTCCGGGGCCACCCCTGGGCGGCCTGGGCGGACGAGGTCGCACACGAGAGCGCCCGGCTGCCGGGGGCGCCCAGCCGCTGGTCGGGCAAGAAGGACCTGTCCTGGGTGCCGCTCAGGCCGGAGCGGGTCGCCGAGGTGGCGTACGACCACATGGAGAACGGCGTGCGCTTCCGGCACACGGCCCGCTTCCGCCGCTGGCGCCCGGACCGGACGCCGCAGAGCTGCACCTACGCGCAGCTCGAGGAGCCGGTCCGCTACGACCTCGCGGAGATCTTCGGGCCGTAGGCCGCCCGGGCCCGTCAGGGCTTCATCAGCACCTTGACCGCGCCGTCCTGCTTGCGCTGGAACATCTCGTACGCGTGCGGCGCCTCGTCCAGCGGAATCCGGTGGGTGGCGAAGTCGTCGACGCCGAGCGGGTCCTCCTCCGTCAGATAGGGCAGGATGTCGCCGCTCCAGCGGCGCACGTTGGCCTGACCCATCCGGATCTGGAGCTGCTTGTCGAACAGGGTGAGCATCGGCATCGGGTCGGCGGTGCCGCCGTAGACGCCGACGAGGGAGAGGGTGCCGCCGCGCCGCACCAGGTCGATCGCGGTGTGCAGGGCGGCGAGCCGGTCGACGCTGAAGCGTTCCGCGAGAGGGCCGCTCAGCCTGCGCGGCAGCATCGTGGAGGCCTGCTGGGTCAGGCGGGCGGCCAGGCTGCCGTGGGCCTCGGTGCCGACCGCGTCGATCACGGCGTCGGGGCCGCGGCCGTCGGTCTCGTCGCGGATCGCGGCGACGAGTTCCTTCTCGTCGTGGAAGGCCCTCAGGTCGTACGTCTCCACGCCCCGAGCGCGGGCCCGGCGCAGCCGCTCCGACACCAGGTCCACGCCGAACACCCGCCCGGCGCCCTGCAGCTGGGCGATCCGGCAGGCCATGTCGCCGATCGGCCCGAGGCCGAGCACGGCGATGGTGCCGCCGTGCGGGACGTCCGCGTAGGCCACCGCCTGCCAGGCGGTGGGCAGCACGTCGGACAGGTAGAGGAAGCGGTCGTCGGGCGGGCCTTCGGGAACCTTGATCGGGCCGTAGTGCGCCTGCGGCACGCGCAGGTACTGGGCCTGGGCGCCCGGCACCGCGCCGTACAGCCGGGTGTAGCCGAACAGGGCGGCGCCCATGCCCTCGCCGGTGACCTGGGTGGTCTCGCACTGGGTCGGCAGGCCGCCCGAGCACATGAAGCAGTGGCCGCAGGCGATCTGGAACGGCACCACCACCCGGTCTCCCGGGCTGAGCCCGGGCACCTCGGAGCCGACCTCCTCGACGACGCCGATCGGCTCGTGGCCGAGGATGTCGCCCGGGGTCATGAACGGTGTGAGCACCTCGTACAGGTGCAGGTCCGAGCCGCACAGTCCGCTGGAGGTGATCCGGACGACCGCGTCCGTCGGCTCCTGGATCTTCGGATCGGGCACGTCCTCCACCCGCACGTCCCGTTTGCCCTGCCAGGTCACTGCCCGCATCGCCGTGCGCCTCCCTCCATGACGTGTGCGCGTCCCGCCGTACGGTTCGGCCCGGGTACCCGGGTCACCCGCACCGAACCGCGGGGTGGGCCGATCGGCCCAGTCGCCGGGCGGGACCGGAACCACATGGGTATGGCCACCGGCGAACCGATAAGCGCACAATCAACAAAACCGATAAAGGTGGCCAACGTGGACATGGGACGAGGAGTGCGCCCACCGCGCGCCGCGACGGCAGCGGCGCTGCTGGCCGCCGCGCTGACGGCTTCCCTGGCGGCGGGCTGCACGACGACCGCTGGCCCGCCGGCCGACGACGGGCGCGGCCGGGATCAGTCGTCACCCGCCCTGGAAAAGAGACCAAAGGGCGGCCCGTCGTCGGCGCTCGCCGTGAAGCTCGACAACGTCCGAGCGGCCCGGCCGCACACCGGTCTGGACGCCGCGGACATCGTGTACGTCGAGCAGGTCGAGGGCGGGCTGAGCCGGCTGATGGCGGTGTACGCGACCCAGCTGCCGAAGACCGTCGGGCCGGTGCGCAGCGCCCGGGAGTCCGACCTGGAGCTGTTGCGCCAGTTCGACCGGCCGACGCTGGCCTTCTCCGGGGCGCAGCGCAAGCTGCTGCCGCTGATCGACAGGGCGCCGCTGCACGCGGTGCCGCCGGGCAAGGCGCCCGACGCGTACTACCGCAGCACCGACCGGTCCTCCCCGCACAACCTCTACCTCCGCCCGCGCCGGCTGCTCGATTCCGCGCCGGGGCCGGCCGCCCTGACGACCGGCTTCCGCTTCGGCGCGGCGCCCGAGGGCGGCACGGCCGTGAGCTCGCGCACGGTGCGCTATCCGGCGGCCCGCACGACGTTCACCTGGTCCGAGAGCCGGGACCGCTGGCTGGTGTCGATGGACGGCCGGCCGGCGGTGACGTCCGACGGGAAGCGGCTGGCGCCCGCGACGGTCGTGGTGCAGCACGTGAAGGTGCGCGAGTCCGCCTTCCGCGACTTCCTGGGCAACAACACGCCATACACCGAGACGGTGGGCTCGGGGAAGGCGACGGTGCTGCGCGACGGACGCGCCCACGCCGTCACCTGGAAGCGGGCGAAGGCCGCGGACGGTACGGACTTCACGGCGAAGAACGGGACGCCGGTGAACTTCGCGGAGGGCCAGGTGTGGGTGGTGTTCGCGACGGCCTCCTGACCGGACGGCGTCACACGGGCGCCAGGGGTTCCGCCGGATTGCGGAGCCCCTCGGCCGCGTCCGCGACGCGCCGGATGAGGTCGAAGAAGACGGTCTGCTCCTCGGGCGACAGCGGCGCCAGGAAGACCTGGTTCATCCTGGCCGTGCGCACGGTCAGCTTGCGGTGCGTGCGCAGTCCCTCGTCGGTCGGGCGCAGCACGAAGCGGCGGCCGTCCTGCGGGTCGCGGACCTTGTCCAGCAGCCCGCGCCGGCCGAGCCTGCTGATCACCTCGGCGACGGTGGACCGGTCGAGCCCCACCCGCTCCCCCACCGTGCGCTGGTCCAGGCCGGGCTCGGCGACGAGCGCGTTGAGGACCGCGAACTGCGGTGAGGTGATCTCCTCGGAGACCATCGTGGTCCACAGCAGGTAGTGCGCCTGCTGCAGCCGCCGGGCGAGGTGCCCGGGGTGGGTGGCGAGGTCCACGGCGGCCATGCGCGCTCCCCTGGTCGAAATCGTCGGTGCACTGAACGATACCCGACGCCGAGGTGACTGTCGCGGGGGCGGGCGGCTACCGAAAGGCTGTATTCACCAAAGTCTTGACGGTTTCCGCGGTCGGTGGCAGCGTGAGGAAAACCTCACAGGATTACCTCGCACAAATACTCAGTGCCCTGACTAATCGAGGTTCGGGGCGCTCGGAAGAGATGGGGTCGCCGGGATGGACAAGGTGGTCGCCACGGCCGGTGAGGCGGTGGCCGATGTGGGCGACGGCGCGTCGCTCGCGGTGGGCGGTTTCGGGCTGAGCGGTGTGCCGAACGTGCTCATCCAGGCGCTGTACGAGCGGGGAGTCGGCGGGCTGTCGATCGTCTCCAACAACTGCGGGGCCATGGACTCCGGGCTGGCGGTGCTGCTGGCGGCCGGGCGGATCGCCCGGGTGACCGGCTCCTACATCGGCGCCAACAAGGAGTTCGCCCGCCAGTACCTGGCCGGGGAGCTGGAGGTGGAACTGATCCCGCAGGGCACGCTGGCCGAACGGCTGCGCGCCGGCGGGGCCGGGATCCCCGCCTTCTACACCCCGGCCGGGGTGGGCACGCTGGTCGCCGAGGGCGGGCTGCCGTGGCGCTACGACGGCTCCGGCGGGGTCGCTGTGGCGTCGCCGGCGAAGGAGGTGCGGGAGTTCGACGGCGAGGAGTATGTGCTGGAGCACGGGATCCGTACCGACTTCGCGCTGGTGCGGGCGGCGAAGGGGGACCGGCACGGGAACCTGGTGTTCAACAAGTCCTCCAGGAACTTCAACCCGCTCGCGGCGATGGCCGGGCGCGTCACGATCGCCGAGGTGGAAGAGCTCGTGGAACCCGGTGAGATCGACCCGGACGCGGTGCACCTGCCGGGCATCTTCGTGCAGCGGGTGGTGGCGCTGGCCCCGGAGCAGGCGGCCGACAAGAAGATCGAGCAGCGGACGGTGAGCGGCTGATGGCCTGGACACGCGAACAGATGGCCGCGCGGGCGGCCCGCGAACTGGAGGACGGCCAGTACGTCAACCTCGGCATCGGCCTGCCCACGCTGATCCCCAACTACCTGCCCGAGGGCGTGGAGGTGATCCTGGAGTCGGAGAACGGCATCCTGGGCACCGGCCCCTACCCCACGGAGGACCAGGTGGACCCGGATCTGATCAACGCGGGGAAGGAGACCGTGACGGTCCTGCCGGGCGCGTCCTTCTTCGACTCGGCGCTGTCCTTCTCGATGATCCGCGGTGCGCACATCGATGTCGCCGTGCTGGGCGCCATGCAGGTCTCCGAGACCGGCGACCTTGCCAACTGGGCGATTCCGGGCAAGCTGATCACCGGGATCGGCGGGGCGATGGACCTCGTTCACGGCGCCCGCCAGGTCATCGTCGTCATGACGCACACCGCCAAGGACGGCTCCCCGAAGATCCTCGCCGAGTGCGCGCTGCCGCTGACCGGCAAGGGATGCGTGAACCGGATCGTCACCGACCTCGGTGTCCTGGACGTCACCGACGACGGACTGCTGCTCGTCGAGACCGCGCCGGGTGTCGCGGCCGAGGACATCATCGAGAAGACAGCCGCGAAGGTGCGCGTGGCCGAAGGGATCCAGTCATGAGGGACGTCTACCTCGTCGATGCCGTACGGACCCCGATCGGTCGCTACAACGGCGGCCTCGCGAGCGTCCGCCCCGACGACCTGGCCGCTCATGCCATCCATGAACTCCTCCGCCATACCCCCGAGTTGGACCCGGCCCGGATCGAGGACGTCTACCTCGGCAACGCCAACGGCGCCGGCGAGGAGAACCGCAACGTCGCCCGCATGGCCGCCCTGCTGGCCGGGCTGCCCACCTCTGTGCCGGGCGTGACCGTCAACCGGCTGTGCGCCTCCGGCCTGGAGGCCGTGATCCAGGCGGCCCGCGCGATCGCGGTCGGGGACGCCTCCATCGCCGTGGCCGGCGGCGTGGAGTCGATGACCCGCGCCCCCTACGTCCTGCCCAAGAGCGACAAGCCGTTCCCGGCCGGGCACACCGAGCTGTACTCCACCACCCTCGGCTGGCGCATGGTCAACCCGAAGATGGACCCGCAGTGGACCGTCCCCCTCGGCGAGAGCGCGGAACTCATCGCCGACAAGCACAAGATCACGCGTGAACGGCAGGACGAGTTCGCGCTCGCCTCCCACCAGAAGGCCGCCCGGGCGCGGGCGAAGGGCCTGTTCGACGCCGAGCTCGCGCCGGTGACCATCCCGCAGCGCAAGGGCGACCCGGTCGTCTTCGCCGCCGACGAATGCGTACGGCCGGACGCCTCCCTGGCCGCGATGGCCAGGCTCAAGCCCGCCTTCCGACCCGAGAATGGCACCGTCACCGCGGGCAACGCCTCGCCCCTGAACGACGGCGCCGCCGCCCTCCTCCTCGTCGACGAGGAGGGACTGCGCGCCACCGGCCGCGAACCCCTCGCCCGCATCCGCGCCACCGGCGTCAACGCCGTCGACCCGCACTACTTCGGGCTCGCCCCCGTCGAAGCCGTCAACCGGGCCCTGGCCAAGACGGGCAGGACCTTCGCCGACCTCGACGTCCTGGAACTCAACGAGGCCTTCGCCGCCCAGGTCCTGGGCTGTGTGGCCGAGTGGCCCGAGTTCGACCCGGCGATCCTCAACCCGCAGGGCGGCGCCATCGCCCTCGGGCATCCGCTCGGCGCGTCCGGCGCCCGCCTCGCCGGCACCGTCGCCCACCAACTCGCCCGCAAGGGCGGCGGCATCGGCGTCGCCACCCTGTGCATCGGCGTCGGCCAGGGCCTCGCCCTCGTCCTCGAACGCTAACGACCTCCGGGGAACCCCCATGACTCTCACCCAGCACGACATCGACCAGGAGATCGCGGCCGAGCACGCCGCGTACGAGAAGCGCCTCGCCGACGGCGCCCCCGTCGAGCACCACCCGCGCCGCGGCTACGCGCCGTACCGCTCGTCGGTGCTGCGCCACCCGAAGCAGCCGCCGGTCACCATCGACGTCTCCAAGGACCCGGAGTTGGTGGAGCTGTCCTCCCCCGCCTTCGGGGAGCGCGACATCACCGAGATCGACAACGACCTGACCCGGCAGCACCACGGCGAGCCGATCGGCGAGCGGATCACCGTCTCCGGCCGGCTGCTGGACCGCGACGGGCGCCCGGTGCGCGGTCAGCTGGTGGAGATCTGGCAGGCGAACTCGGCTGGCCGGTACGCCCACCAGCGCGAGCAGCACGACGCCCCGTTGGACCCGAACTTCACCGGCGTCGGCCGCACGCTCAGCGACGACGACGGCTTCTACCGGTTCACGACGATCCAACCGGGCCCGTACCCGTGGCGCAACCACGTGGGCGCCTGGCGCCCGGCGCACATCCACTTCTCGGTCTTCGGTTCGGCGTTCACGCAGCGACTCGTGACGCAGATGTACTTCCCGAACGACCCGCTCTTCGGGTACGACCCGATCCTGCAGTCCGTCACGGACGACGCCGCCCGGCAGCGGTTGGTCGCGACGTACGACCACAGCCTGTCGGTGCCGGAGTTCTCGCTCGGCTACCACTGGGACATCGTGCTGGACGGCCCGCACGCCACCTGGATCGAAGAAGGACGCTGACCCGCCATGACGAAGATCGACACGAGCAGGCCGGAGAGCGTGCTGCCCACCCCTTCGCACACCGTGGGCCCGTTCTACGGGTACGCGCTGCCGTTCCGCGGCGGCGAGGACATCGCGCCGCTCGGGCACCCGGACACGGTCACCGTGCACGGGTACGTGTCCGACGGCGAGGGCAACCCGCTGCCGGACGCGCTGCTGGAGCTGTGGGGGCCGGACCCCGACGGCAACGTGCCGACGGCCGACGGGTCGATGCGGCGCGACCCGGCGTCGGGTGACTTCCTCGGTCGCAACGGCGTGGAGTTCACCGGGTTCGGACGCGTCCAGACCGACACCAACGGCCACTGGTACGCGCGCACGCTGCAGCCCGGCGCGCGCGGGCGCAGTGCGCCGTACCTCAGCCTGTGCGTCTTCGCGCGCGGGCTGCTGGTGCACCTGTACACGCGGATCTACCTGCCGGGCGACGCCACGGCCCTGGCGGCCGACCCGCTGCTGGCGCAGGTGCCGCAGGAGCGGCGCGACACGCTGATCGCGGTGGAGGAGGGCGACGGCACGTACCGTTTCGACATCCGCCTTCAGGGCGAAGGCGAGACGGTCTTCCTGGAGTTCCAGTGACATCAGCCGATTCCCTGCTCGACCCGGGGTGGACCGGCTCGCCGGCCGCGTCAGCGACCGACGACACCGCCTACCTGCGGGCGCTGCTCGACGCGGAGGCCGGGCTGACGCGCGCCCAGGCCGCGCTCGGGCTCGTGCCCGCCGAGGCCGCTGCCGCCGTGACGGAGGCGGCCGACCCGGAGCGGTTCGACGTGCGCTCCCTCGCGGAGCGCGCCCGCGGCGGCGGCAACCCGGTCATTCCGCTCGTCGCGGACCTGACCGGGGCAGTCGGTGCGGACTACGGCCCGTACGTCCACCGGGGCGCGACCAGCCAGGACATCCTGGACACGGCGACGATGCTGGTGGCCGCGCGTACCCTGGACCCGCTCCTGGCCGACCTGGCCCGTACCGAACGGGCGCTGGCCGGGCTGGCGGCCGGACACCGGGACACGGCGATGCCGGGACGGACGCTCACCCAGCACGCCGTGCCGACCACGTTCGGGCTGAAGGCGGCGGGGTGGCGGTCGCTGGTGCTCGACGCGCGCGACCGCGTGACGGCCGTACGCGGCTCACTGCCCGCCCAGCTCGGGGGCGCCGCCGGGACGCTGGCCGCCTTCACCGCGTACGGCGCGGCCGACGCCGCCGCGCTGCCCGCCGCCTACGCACGCGAACTCGGCCTCCAGGCACCGCTGTTGCCGTGGCACACCCTGCGCACTCCGATCGCCGACCTCGCCGGCTGCCTCGCCTTCACGGCCGGGGCGCTGGGCAAGGTGGCCGCCGATGTGCTGGTGCTGTCCCGGACGGAGATCGGCGAGGTTGCCGAGGGCAGCGGCGGCGGCTCGTCGGCGATGCCGCACAAGGCGAACCCCGTGCGCGCGACGCTGATCGCGGCGGCGGCCCGGCGCGCGCCGCAGCTCGCGGCCACGCTCTACGGGTCGCTGGCGGCGGAGGACGAGCGTCCGGCCGGTGCCTGGCACGCGGAGTGGGAGCCGCTGCGGGAGCTGCTGCGGCTGGCCGGAGGTGCCGCGCGGGACGCCGCTGAGCTGGCCGAGGGGCTGCGGGTGCGGCCGGACGTCATGCGCGAACACCTCGGTCTCACCCACGGACTGATCGTGTCCGAACGGCTGTCCGCGGAGCTGGCGCCGGTGCTCGGCCGGGCGCGGGCCAAGGCCCTGCTCACCGAGCTGGCCGGGCGGACGTATGCCGAGGGACGCGTCTTGGGCGAACTCCTCGCAGCGGAGCACGAGTTGAAGGACACGCCACTCGACACCGACCCTGCCCACTACACCGGCTCCGCCGGAGCCCTCACCGACCGTGCTCTGGAGCGACATTGAAAGAGGAGCTGCTCAACCACCGCACTGAGGGCCCCGTTTCGGCGCCCCCGCTGCTGCTCGGCCCGTCGCTGGGCACGTCGTACGCCCTGTGGGACAAGGTGGCGCCCGAGCTGTCCGTCACCCACCGGGTGGTCCGCTGGGACCTGCCGGGGCACGGAGGGTCGGCGCCCGGGCTGATCGGACCCGGCGCGACGGTCGCGGATATCGCCGGGCTGGTCCTGGCGCTCGCCGACGCGCTCGGAATCGAGCGGTTCGCCTACGCGGGCGTGTCGCTGGGCGGCGCGGTCGGGCTGCATCTCGCCGCGCATCATCCCGAGCGGGTGTCGTCGCTCGCCGTGATCTGTTCGTCGGCGCACTTCAACGGGTCGAAGCCGTGGGAGGAGCGGGCCGCGCTGGTGCGCCGCGAGGGGCTGGCCGGGCTGGCCGAGAGCGCGAACGCCCGCTGGTTCACGCCTGGTTTCACCGTGCCGGAGCTGGTCGCCGACCACCGCGACGCCGACCCGGCGGCGTACGCCGCCTGCTGTGACGCGCTGGCCGCGTTCGACCTGCGGGACCGGCTGGCCTCGGTCACCGCGCCGACCCTGCTCGTCGCCGGCCGCGAGGACCCGGCGACCCCGCCCGCGCACCTGCGGGAGATCGCCGACGCGGTGCCGGGCGCGGCGCTCGTGGAGATCCCGGGTGCCTCCCATCTGGCGCCCGCGCAGTGCCCTCAGGCCGTGCTGGCGGCACTGCGGGCACACTTCGGCGGGGGCGCCGGGCGCGGCATGGAGGTACGGCGGGAGGTGCTGGGCGACGCGCACGTGGACCGTGCGCAGGCCCGGCAGACCCCCTTCACCGCCCGCTTCCAGGACTTCATCTCCCGCTACGCCTGGGGCGAGATCTGGACCGACCCGACGCTCACGCGCCGCGAACGCAGCATGATCACTCTGACCGTTCTGGTGGCGCACGGTCATTACGACGAGCTGGCCATGCATGTGCGGGCGGCGCGGCGGGGCGGGCTGACGCCCGAGGAGATCGGCGCGGTGCTGCTGCAGACCGCCGTGTACTGCGGGGTCCCGGCGGCGAACTCGGCGTTCGCGGTGGCCCAGCGGGTGCTGGAGGAGGACGACAGCTGAGGGTGCCCCTGACGGTCGTACCCTCAGTGGCGTCACGCAGTTGTCCTCGCCCTGTGCCTACGGTGGGGGCATGTCCACCATCCTGATCACCGGTGCCACCTCCGGCCTCGGCCGGTACGTCGCCCTCGAGCTGGTCCGCTCGGGGCATCGCGTCCTCGCGCACGGGCGCGATCCGGGCCGGACGGAGCGCCTGGCCGGGGAGTTGCGCACCGAGGGCGAGGCCGACTGGTTCGTCGCCGACCTGGCCTCGCTGGCGCAGGTGCGCGAGCTGGGCGCGACGGTCGCCGAGGCGCATCCCGAACTGGACGTGCTGATCAACAACGCGGGCATCGGCTTCGGCGCGCAGGGCTCCGGGCGGGAGCTGAGCGCCGACGGGCACGAGCTGCGGCTCGCGGTCAACTACCTGGCGCCGGTCCTGCTCACCCGGGCCCTGCTGCCGGTGCTGCGCGCGAACGCCCCCGCGCGGATCGTCAACGTCGGCTCCGCCGGCCAGGAGCCCCTCGACTTCGACGACCCGGAACTCACCCACGGCTACAGCGGCGTCTCGGCGTACTGCCGCAGCAAGTTCGCGCTCGCCGCGCACACGTTCACGCTCGCCGAGGAGCTGGCCGGCACCGGCGTCTCGGTGAACGTGCTGCACCCCGCGACCTACATGGACACCACGATGGTCCGCGAGGGCGGCATCACCCCGTGGAACACGGTCGCCGACGGCGCCCCGGGCGTACTGTCCCTGGCCACCGAGGAGCGCGGCTCGGGCGGCTACTTCGACGGCACACGTCCGGCGCGGGCACACGAGGCGACGTACGACGCGGACGTACGGCGGCGGCTGTCGGCGGTCACGGAGCAGTTGCTGACCGTGTGAGCGCCGCCCAGGCCTGGCTAGCGCAGCCCGTGTCCCGCCTCCAGCGTCCGCAGTTCCGCCTGGGCCAGGGCGACCAGGCCGTCCGCGCCGCACGAACGGGCCAGGGCCAGGCCCCGGTCCAGCTCGGCCGCCGAACGGGCGGCGATGCCGTGTTCGACGCGGGCCGCCGCGTGCTCGTACTGGCAGGGCGAGGCCTCCAGGCAGGCGACCGCGCGGGCGGCGAGCCGCACCTTGCGCTGGCCGGTCTCCAGCGCGGCGGCACAGCGCAGGGCCTCGCCCCTGGCCGAGTCGGTGCCGAAGCGCTCGGCCTGTCGGCGGATGTCGACGGCGAGCCGGGCGGCGCGGTCCGGGTCCTCGGCGGCGAGGGCCCGGGCGAGGTCGGCCGCCCAGGGCACCAGCACCGGGTTGTGATGGCCGCGGGCGGCCGCGGCCTTCTCGGCCGCCTCCAGTTCGTTGATGCCGTCCTTGGTGCGGCCGACGGCGAGCAGCAGTCGGCCGCGCACCGCCCGCGGGTACGGAAGCACTATGGTCGACGGGTAGGGCGGGGCGAAGTCGTGCCGCTCGGCAACGTCCCAGGCCTCGTCGACGTGGCCGCGGGCGAGCAGCGTGTCCACGAGATTGCAGGTCACGGTCCAGTACACGGGCAGTCCGCGACCGACGCGCTCGGCGAGGGGCAGCGCCTGGCGCAGGGACCGTTCCGCGTCCTGGAGACGGCCGCGTCTGCGATGCCCGACGCCGACGTAGGCGTGCGCCAGAGCCAGGTGTCCGCCGGTCCAGCCGGCGATCTCGTAGGCGCGCACGGCCTCGTTGTAGAGGCTTTCTGCGCGGTCGAGGCGGTCGGTGTAGGCGTACGCGTTGGCCAGCATCAGAAGCAGTTCGATGCCCCACTCGGAGCCGGTCCAGCCGAGTCCGGGAGCCAGGCGGCCGTTGACGAGGGCGCGGTCGCACAGTTCGACGACCTCCTCGGCGTTCTCCCCGTGCAGCAGGGCGTCGAAGCCGCGCAGGATGAACAGCACGCGTTCGGAGTTGTCCCGTCCGGTGCAGGTCCGCGCGAGCTCGGCCAGGCGCTCGGAGCGGCCCGGTGAGGTGACCTCGCCGCCGTGGATCCCCTCCCACATGATGTGCACGGCCTCCAGCCGCATCCGGGCGGGCCCGGGTTCCAGCCGGGCCGCCTCCGCCTCGACCATCCCGACCGCCTCCTCCAGCTGGTCGTTGTGGACCAGTGCCTGGGACAAGCGGACGACGGCGTCCACCCGGTCGTCGCCGTCGAGACCGGGCATGCCGAGCGCGGTCCGCAGTTGGCCGATCGTCCTGACGGGCACGATCAGGATGGTGGCGCAGCCGAGTTCGTACAGCACGCGCGCGTGCACCTCGGGCCGGGGCGGCTCCTCCAGGGCGCGTTCCAGGCAGCGGCGGGCGGCATCGGGCGCGCCGACGGCGAGGTGCTCGCGGGCGGCCTCGCGCAGCTGCTCGACCAGTTCCTCGTCGTCGTCCGGGTGGACCTCCAGCAGGTGGCGGGCGGCGGCCGCGGCGCCGCGTCCGGAGTCGGTGACGATCCGGGCGGCGATGCCGTGCATGGCGGTGCGCAGGGCGTCGGGGATGGAGTTGTAGACAGCGGTGGCGATCAGCGGGTGGACGAACTCCAGGTCGCCGCCGTCGGCCCGGCCGCCGGACTGGGGGCCGGGTTCGGTGAGGATGCGGGCGCTGCGCAGCAGGGCGGCGCAGCGGACGGCGTCCTCGCGGCTCATGGTGGAGAGCCTGGCCACCAGCTCCACGGAGATGCCGGTGCCCAGGATGGCGGCGGCCCAGGCGAACCGCGTCGCGTCTATGCCGAGTTCCTCCAGGCGGGCGACGAGTCCGCCGCCGCGGGCGGAGCGGTTCAGGGCGCGCAGTTCGGCGGCCCGGGCCTCGACCGGTTCCAGCTCGCTGTCGCGCACCTTGGCGAGGAGTTCGACGGTCTCGTACGGGTTTCCGCCGGTGACGGCCCACACCTCGCGGCAGAACGGGGCGTCGGCGTGCTCGCCCAGGGTGGCGCGGGTGAGCCCGGCCGTGGCCTGCGGGGTCAGCGCGCTGAGGGTGGCGACGGAGCGGTCCGCCGTAGCGGCCACCGCGTCCAGGTGGCTCGTGCCGGAGCCGCTGATGTCGCCGGGGCGGCGGGCCACCACGAGCAGCACCGACATCTCGTCGACGCGTTCGGCGAGGGCGGCGAGCCACCTCAGGGTCTCCTGGTCGGCCCAGTGGGCGTCGTCGACCATCAGCACCAGGGGCCACTCGCGGCGGGCGAGCCGGCGTACGGCGGCGACCAGGCCGTCGCACACGCCCTGCGGGTCGGCCTGCCGCTCGCCGGGGTCCGCGATGCCGAGGGCGGGGCCGGCGATGTCGTACCAGTCGCCGAGGTACTCGCGCGCCTCATCCGGCAGCATCGACACGAGCGCGGGCTGTAACAACTGCCGTACGACGTTGAAGGGGACGGAGCGCAGGGTCTCGCCGCCGCGTGCGGACCAGACGGTGCAGCCGCGGGCCTCGGCGATCCGGCGGGTCTCGGCCAGCAGCGCGGTCTTGCCGAGGCCGGCCTCGCCGCGGAACACCAGCAGGCCGCCGGACGACGCGTGGTCGGCGCACAGGGTGTCGACCGCCGCCGTGACTGCGGCGACCTCGGCGTCGCGCTCCCACAGGGAAGCCGAGGCGGCGGCCGGGGGCCGTACCTCCGTCATCCCGTTCCCCTCCCCAAGTCGCCGTACGACGTTCAGACCTCGAGCGTAGCCGTCCTGCCGCCGCCGCGGAGGACGCTCCGCGGAGCTCTTGCTGCGACGGAGTGACATCGGGTAAAGGCGGACGACGTGCCCGGGGGTGCGACCAAGAGGTGGGGAGGTCAGCGGTGTTGGTGTGGGCCGGGGTGAGTCGCGCAGCCCGGCGCTGACGGAGTGCCGCCCGCGCCCACCCGTGCCGCCCTGGGGGGACCTCCCAGGCCTTGAGGCACTGGGGGAGGCACGCATGCCCGCGGATCAGGGGTGTCGCCGTCGTCGGGGTGCGGCTGCGGCGCGGATCCTCTCATCCGGCTTTCACCGAGGCCTCATACGGTGAGCACATGACGCAGGCGACTCCTCCCGGGTGGTACCCGGACCCCGGACAGAAGAGTGACGGTCCCGCCACCGAGCGCTGGTGGGACGGCAAGGCATGGACGGCCCAGGTCCGCCCCGCACAGCCACCCACAGCGGGGAGTCCCCCGCCGCGGACGGCGGACACCGCGGACCAGGCGCCGGACGCGGGGGCACAGGCATCGGCGGGCGAGGACCGAGCCCCCGCGGGCGAAACGCAGTCGGCGGGCGCCGGGGAACAGGCGCCCGAAGCCGGGGCACAGCCGTCGGCCGCCGCGGACCAGGCGCCCGCAGCGGAGGGGCGACCGTCAGTTACCGCAGGCCAGCCAGCCGAAGCCGGGGCCCAACCGTCAGCTGTCGCAAGCCAGGCACCCGAAGCAGGCGCGCAACCGTCAGCTGCCGCAAGCCAGGCACCCGAAGCAGGCGCGCAACCGTCAGCTGCCGCGGGCCGGCCGGCCGAAGCCGGGACGCACCCACAAGCCGCTGGGGATCAGGCGCCCGTAGCCGGGGCGCAGCCGCCTTCCGCCGGGGCCCAGCCACCGGTCGCCGGGGCGCTTCCGGCATACCCGGGCCACGCGTACCGGGCGGCTCCGGGCTACCCCGCCCCTCCCGGCTATCCGGCCTACCCCGCGCCGCCCGCCGCCCGCCCGCGTAACCGGCTGCGGACCGGGATAGCCGTGGCCGCGGCGGTCGCGGTGCTCGCCAGTATCGGTGTCGGCGTGTACGCGCTGTCCAACGGTGACAGCGGCAGCAACTCCGCCACCTCGCAGGGGCCGGACGGCCAGGGCGGACCGGGCGGTTCCGGTGGGCAGGGCGGGCCGTTCGGCGACTCGGGGGGTTCCGGTGGCGGGTCCGGCGGATCTGGTGGTTCCGGTGGGCAGCAGCCGGGGCCCGGGCAGTCCGAGCCGCCGAAGGTCGACAGCGGGTCGGTGACCGACGCCTTCAGCGGGATCAGCCTGCCCATCCCGGACGGCTGGTACGGCCAGGAGCTCCAGGTCGGCGCGCAGGTGTCGGCGGACGGGACGTACAAGTGCCCCGGGGACCCCTCCGCGGACTGCAGCAAGGGCGGGGCGTACTCGGCGCCCGCGCTGGCGCTCGGCACCCGGGGCGGCACCGCCGAGGAGGTCGCCAAGGCGGACATCGCCAAGAACGCGGAGCAGTCCTACGGCGGCAAGAGCTACGGCGGCATCACCTCGCACGAGGTGCTGGCGTCGAAGGCGGTGACCGTGGCTGGGCAGAAGGGCTATCTCGTCCGCTGGAAGGCGGTCACGAACAAGGGCGCCGACGGCTACGTCGAGTCGCTCGCCTTCCCCTCCCCCACCACCGCGCAGGCGATGATCGTCGTCCGCTTCGGCGTCGACGTCGGCGAGACGCAGTCCGTCATCGACGAGATCACCCAGGGCATCAAGGCGGCGAAGGGCGGTGGCAGCGGCCAGAACGTCTGAATCATCGCCGGGTCGGCTGATCACCGACAGGACGGCCGATCACGCCGGCAGGCGTCCCGCTGCCTGGTCGGCCGGGTGGAACGCCCCTCCGCTTCAACGGGCGCCCCACCCGGCCTCAGGTCAGCCCGAGCGCCGGCAGCACGGCGGCGTCCACGAACCGGACGAGGTAGTCGGGGTCGGCGTACTCGCCCTCGAGGATGGGCCGCACGCGAAGCACGCCGAACACCTGGGCCGGGATGTATTCCAGCGCCGGATGACCGGCGGGCACCTCACCGCGCTCGATCCCGCGCCGCAGGATCTCCCGCAGCGCGGCGAGCTCCGGCTCGACGAGGGCCTCGCGCAGCGCCTTCTGGAGCTCGGGGTCCTGCAGGATCGCGTGGCCGAGCGCCTGGTGCAGCCTGGTGTCGTTGCCCGACAGCTCCCCCGCGGTCCGCGCCACCTCGCGCAGGTCCCCGGCGAGCGAACCGGTGTCGATGCCGCCGAGGCGCGCCCGGCGGCTGGCGCGCAGGGCCGCCGCCACGAACTGGGGCTTCGTCTTCCACTGCCGGTAGAGCGTGGACTTGCTGCACCGCGTGCTGGCGGCCACGCCCTCCATGCTCACGGCGTCGTAGCCGCACTCGCGGATCTGTTCGAGCACGGCGTCGAAGAACTCCCGCTCACGCTCGGGCGTGATCTTGGAGCGGCGCGAGGCGGCGACCGTCTCCGGTCCGTCCGCGGCCTGCGACGTCATCGGCTCTGCTCTCCCTCGCTCAACCGGGCCTGGGGTGGCTGCGTCCAGTGTGTCGTACGTCTATCGATACGGAAGTGTACCGGTACCGGGTCGTATCGGTACAATGCCGTATCGGTACGCTCGCGTATCGATGTGTTCCGCACGCCACGCACCACCGTCAGCGAAGGGGCCGGGGGATGAATGCCCGCACCGTGCCTGCAGAGGCGGAGCCCGACGCCGTAGCGCGTCTGCCGCTCGTCCGTGAGCTCCTGCTCGTCGCAGCGCTCTTCCTCGTCCACAAACTGGGCCGGGAGCCGGCGACGGGCCACACCGGCGAGGCCTTCCCCAACGCGCACCGCGTGTGGGACCTGGAACGAGCCCTCCGGCTGCCCGGCGAGGGCGCGGTGCAGTCCCCCCTGCTGCACGGCGACACGCTGATCCACATCGCGAACACCTACTACGCGACCGTCCACTTCCCCGCCGCACTGGTGCCGCACCCGCCGTTCCCGCTCGCCCCGCCGCGCATGCCGGCGGCGGCGGGCCTGGTGGACACCGGGCAGGCGGTGACGGCATCGCCGCGAACTGGTTCGACAGCTGGTCGGTCTGCGGCGGGCCTCGACTCGATCGTGGCAGCGGCCCTGTTTGGTACGGCACTTGCGGCGATCCGCCTGCCGCTGTGGATGCCGGGCGCGCGCGGGACCCTCGTGGTGGCCCAGAGGCCGGGAGGAAAGCGGGTGCCCGACGACGAGCAGGTGCTCGTGGGTGCGGGCCGATGAGCGCCGCCCTCGTCGCCGTCGCCCTGTCCCTGGTCTCCGCCGTCGCCTACGCGGCCGCCGCCGTCGCCCAGGAGCGGCTGGCCTCCCGCAGCCCCGGCACGGGCGCACTGCGGCTGCTCGGCAGCGGGGCGTGGTGGTGGTCGGTCGCGCTGAACGCCTCCGCCGCGCTGCTGCACGTCGTGGCCCTCAAGTACGGCCCGCTCACCGTGGTCCAGCCGCTCGGCGCGCTGACGCTGGTCGCGGCGGTGCCGATGGGGGCGCGGCTCGCCGGGCGGCGGGTGAGCGCGGTCGAGTGGCGGGGTACGGCGTTCACGCTGCTCGGGCTGGCCGCGATCCTGGTCACCGCGTCCGGGCCGGAGCCCAGCGACGTGCTGAGCGCGCCCGAGGCGCTGGCGGTCGCGGGCGCGACGACTGCGCTGATCGGCCTGCTGGCGCGGCCGGGCGCACGGCCCGGGCTGCGGCACGCCGGCGCGTCCGGCATCGCTTCCGGGGTCGCCTCGGCGCTCACCCAGACTGTGACGGTGGCCGTGACGGACCGCTCCGGACCGCTGCTGAGCCTCCAGGTGATCGGAGTGGCGGTGCTGGTGGCGGCGTTCGCGGCCGGCGGGCTGCTGCTGGCGCAGACCGCCTACCGGGGCGGGCTCGGCGCCCCGCTCGCCGTGGTGACCCTGGCCAACCCGGTGGCCGCCGCGGTGATCGGGCTGACGCTGCTCGGCGAACGCCTCCAGGGCGGCCCGGCGGGCGTCCTGCTCGCCCTCGCCGGGGCCGGACTGGCGTCCTGGGGCGTGGTGCTGCTGAGCCACGCGGCACCCCACCACGGCGACGAGCCCGCCCGGGACGAGGTGCACGACGACCATCCGGTCGCCGCCGTCATGGCCCTGGAGCCCGGAACGGCGACGCCCGAACCGGCGTTGGTGCCCCGGCAGCCGAAACCGGCACACCGCCGGTCCGAACCGGGACACCTCACGCCCCTCTAGTACCGCAGCAGACACTGATCCCCCGGTGATCACTCGGTGATGATCGCCGGATCGCTCACCCCGGGCCGCCCGTTCTCCACGTGCCCCGCGAAGCGCCGCAGGAACGCCGGGTCGGCCTCGGCGGTGACGGTCAGGTCGTACCAGCGCCGGCTCACCGTGAGGTCGACGGTGTGCTTGACGGTGGCACCGGCGCGCACGGTGACGGTCGTGGCCCGGCCGCCGTACCCGTTCGCGATCTGCAGCCGTGCCGTGCCGGAGCCCTGGTGGGTGAAGGTCAGCTCGACGTCGTCGCCGGTGTGCCGGGCGGTGACCTCGGGACCGGCGGCCTTGTTCGCGCCCTTGAAGACGCGCAGGAAGCCGTTCGGGCCGTGCACGGTCAGGTCGTACGTGCCCTGGGAGTACGCCGGATTCCAGGTGTCGGAGACGGTCTTGCCGGCCTCGGTGGTGTAGCTCCAGGGGCCGTCGGTGCGGTTGCCGGAGGTCCCCAGGAAGGCGGCGCCCGCGTGTGCGCCGGAGGCGAACGTGAGCGTGAGCTTCCCGGCCGCCGCGTCGATGGAACCGTCCACGTACGGGGCGTACTTGAGCGGGCGGGCGGGCCGCAGGCCGCGCTCCTGCCTCGGCAGGACGCCGTGGGCGGGCGGGGTCGGCACGTAGTCGGGGTGGCGCTCGCGGTCCGGGGGCTCGTAGCCGTCGGTGTCCGGCAGCGCGACCGGCCGGGTGTCCGTGCGGGAGAAGTCGAACGCGGCGGTCAGGTCGCCGCAGATCGCGCGCCGCCAGGGCGAGATGTTCGGCTCCTGCACGCCGAAACGGCGCTCCATGAACCGGAGGATCGAGGTGTGGTCGAGCGTCTCGGAGCAGACGTGGCCGCCCTTGCTCCACGGCGAGACGACGAGCATCGGCACGCGCTGGCCGAGCCCGTAGGGGCCGGCGACGTCCTTGCCGTCGCCCTTGAACAGGTCCGGGCCGACGTCGACCGTGGACTTGCCCTGCGCGCCGGAAGCGGGCGGGAGCGGCGGGATCAGGTGGTCGAAGAAGCCGTCGTTCTCGTCGTAGGTGATGAACAGCGCCGTCTTCGCCCACACCTCGGGGTTGGCGGTGAGCGCGTCGAGGACCTGGGCGATGTACCAGGCGCCGTAGTTCGCGGGCCAGTTGGGGTGCTCGGTGAAGGCCTCGGGGGCGACGATCCAGGAGATCTGCGGCAGCCTGCCGCTCTTCACGTCGGCCCTGAGCTGGTCGAAGTAGCCCTCGCCCTTGGTGTGGTCGGTGCCGGTGCGGGCCTTGTCGTAGAGCGGGTCGCCGGGCTCGGCGTTCCGGTACTGGTTGAAGTAGAGCAGCGAGTTGTCGCCGTAGTTGCCGCGGTAGGCGTCCTCGATCCAGCCCCAACTGCCCTTGGCGTCCAGGCCGTCGCCGATGTCCTGGTAGAGCTTCCAGGAGATCCCTGCCTTCTCCAGGCGCTCCGGGTACGTCGTCCAGCCGTAGCCCTTCTCGTCGTTGCCGAGGACCGGGCCGCCGCCGGTGCCGTCGTTGCCGGTGTAGCCCGACCACATGTAGTAGCGGTTCGGGTCGGTGGAGCCGATGAACGAGCAGTGGTAGGCGTCGCAGACGGTGAAGGCGTCGGCGAGCGCGTAGTGGAACGGGATGTCCTCGCGGTTCAGGTACGCCATGGTCGTGGAGCCCTTGGCCGGGACCCACTTGTCGTACTTGCCGCCGTTCACGGCGTCGTGTCCGTCGTTCCAGCCGTGCGGGAGGTCCTGGATGAAGGCCATGCCCAGGTCGTCGGCGTCGGGGTGGAAGGGCAGGACGTCCCTGCCGCCGCCGTCCGCCTGGTGCCAGACCGACCTGCCGTTCGCCAGGGTGACCGGATGCGGGTCGCCGAAGCCGCGGACGCCGCGCAGCGAGCCGAAGTAATGGTCGAAGGAACGGTTCTCCTGCATGAGGACGACGATGTGCTCGACATCCTCGATCGACCCCGTGCGGTGGTTGGCCGGGAGGGCGGCGGCACGCTGGATGCTGGCCGACAGCGCGGTGAACGCCGTGGTGGCACCCGCGAGCTGGAGAAAGCGGCGCCGGTTGGCTTCGGGCATGAGTGAGGGACCTCTATCCTGCGCACGAATGGCCGGAACGTGACGAAGGTGCGCGGAGCGAGTGTTCCAAGGGCACCAAACGTCAGGGAAGGGTCTGATGGCGCGCATGTGAAAGTCGTCGGTACGTGAGGTGTGCCGGGGCGGCCACCAGGGGATGGTCGCGATCATGACAGACACGCACAGGGCCACCGCACCGACGAAACGGCCCGTACGCCAGCTCCTCGCCGCCTCCGTGGGCAATGCCGTGGAGTGGTACGACTGGTACGCCTACACGTTTCTGGCCACCTACATCGCCGCCGAGGTCTTCCCCAAGGGCGCGGGCAACTCCCTGGTGCCGCTGCTGTCGACCTTCGCGGTGTTCGCGGTGGGCTTCTTCATGCGTCCCGTCGGCGGCCTGCTCATGGGCGCGATAGCCGACCGGCACGGGCGGCGCACCGCGCTGACGGTGACCATCCTGCTGATGGGCGGCAGCAGCCTGCTGGTCGGGATGACGCCGACGTACGCGGCGGCCGGCGTGCTGGCGCCGGTGGTCCTGGTCCTCGCGCGGCTGCTGCAAGGGCTGTCCGTGGGAGGCGAGTTCGCGGCCTCGACGACCTTCCTGGTGGAGTCGGCCGGGCCGGGGCGGCGCGGGCTGTTCTCCAGCTTCCAGTACGTGTCGACGACCGCCGGGCAGCTCGTCGCGTCCGGCATCGCGACGCTGCTCGTCGACACGCTCTCCGAACGGTCGATGAACGGCTGGGGCTGGCGTGTCCCGTTCGTCCTCGGGGCGCTGCTCAGCCTGGTCGGCTTCTGGATCCGGCAGGGCGCCCAGGAGACCCGCAGCGCCGAGCAGCAACGGTCCCCGCGCCCCGGCCTGCTGGAGGCGCTGCGCCGCCATCCGCGCGAGTCCCTGCTGATCGGCGGCATCACCGTGGGCGGCACCATCGCCTACTACACCTGGACGTCCTACCTGCCGACGTACGCCGAACTCAACGCGGGCATCGACAAGTCGGACGCCCTGCTCGCCGGCACGATCTCACTGGCCTTCTTCGGCCTGCTCCAGCCGCTCGGCGGCCTCCTCTCCGACCGGTACGGCCGCCGGCCCCTGCTCCTCTTCTTCGGCCTGGGCTTCGCCCTGCTGACCGTGCCCCTGCTGCACGCCCTGCGCGACTCCTTCGCCGTGCTGCTGCTCGTGCAGTGCGCGGGCATGGTCCTGCTGACCGGGTTCACCTCGATCAGCGCGGCCGTGAACGCCGAGATCTTCCCGCCCCGGGTGCGCGCGGCCGGGATCGGCTTCCCCTACTCGCTGACGGTGGCACTCTTCGGCGGCACGGCCCCCTACATCGGCACCCTGTTCAAGGACCTCGGGCACGCCGGGCTCTTCCCGTGGTACGTCGCCGTGCTGTGCCTGCTGTCCTCGCTGGTGTACCTGCGGCTTCCGGAGACGGCCCACCGGGAGTTGCGCCGCTGACGCCGGGCGGCCTGTATCGGCGGGTTCCACCGCCGCCTGCCCTCCGGCAAACCATCGCTTCTTGGCTTCACATGGCCCTGACCAGCGTTTTTTGGAACGTCTTCCGCCTGACAGAAGCCCCCTTGCCGAGCCACCGCAACCATCACGACCCTGATTCCAACCACGGCTCGCGGGGCGAAGGTGCCCCGCGCTTCAGGGACGGGAACCCCATGCCTCACATGACCGCATTCGCCAGGAACCAGTGGTACGTCGCCGCCTACAGCCAGGAAGTCGGACGCGAGTTGCTGGGGCGGACCATCCTCGGTGAGCCGCTCGTGCTGTACCGGACCGAGCAGGAGGGGACGCCGGTCGTCCTCAACGACCGGTGTGTGCACCGGCGTTACCCGCTGTCCGAGGCCCCGACCCGGCTCGACGGGGACCGGATCGTGTGCGGTTACCACGGGTTCACCTACGACACGACCGGGACGTGTGTGTACGTGCCGGGGCAGAAACGCGTCCCGCGCACCGCGCGCGTCGCGTCGTATCCCGTCGTCGAGCAGGACTCCCTGATCTGGGTGTGGATCGGCGACCCGGACCTCGCCGACCCGCAGACCATCCCGCGGGCCAGTCACCTCGACTCCCCCGGCTGGACCACCGTACGCGGCATGGAGCCCATCGACTGCGACTACGGCCTGCTCGTCGACAACCTCCTCGACCTGTCTCACGAGACGTATCTGCACGGCGGCTACATCGGCACCCCCGAGGTCGCCGAGACGCCGATCACGACGGAGGTCGACGAGGGCGCCGGGATCGTACGGGTGAGCCGGCACATGGACGACGCGGAGTGCCCGCCGTTCTACGCCAAGTCGACCGGTATCAGCGGCCGGATCATGCGCTGGCAGGACATCGAGTACCACGCCCCCTGCCTGTACCTGCTGCACAGCCGCGTCGCCCCCGTGGGCGTGGTGCCGGAGGCGGACGGCAGCGACCCGGGCGGCTTCCACACCGAGATCACGTACTGCATCACGCCGTTGGGCGACGGCAAGGTGTACGACTTCTGGGCGGTCTCGCGGGACTGGGCCACGGACGACGCCGAGGTCACCGAGTTCCTGCGGGGCAACAACCACACGGTCGTCATGCAGGACGTCACCGCGCTCAACCTGCTGCAGAAGACGCTCGGCACCGAGCGCACCGGCTACCAGGAGCTGAGCATCAACATCGACACCGGCGGCCTGGCCGCCCGCCGCATCCTCGCCCGGCTCGTCGAGGAGGGCGAGAAGCCCATGGAGAAGGTGCAGTGACCAGGCTCATTTCTGACGGGCCGCGCGAGATCTACCGTATCGACTGGCTGCCGGGCACCGACATCCTGCACGGCACCTGTCACTGCGGCCGCCAGCACACCGCCCAGGATCCGGTCGAGATGTGGGAGTGGATGCTCGCCCATCCGCAGGGGCACGAGCCGCGACCCGAGCCGCGAGGAAACAGCTCATGAGTCTGTACGAAGCCGAACTCGTCGTCGACCGTGCGCAGTCGGCGGCCGACGGCGTCCGCGCCCTCACCCTGCGCCACCCATTGGGCGAGGAGCTTCCCGCCTGGGAGCCGGGCGCCCACATCGACGTCGTCCTCGGCCCGGACCTGGAGCGGCAGTACTCGCTGTGCGGCGATCCGGCGGACCGCTCCGCCTGGCGGATCGCGGTGCTGCGGGAGCCGGACGGGCGGGGCGGCTCCGCCCATGTGCACGACCATCTGGGCGAGGGCGACAAGGTGCGGGTACGCGGCCCCCGCAACCACTTCCGTCTGGAGCCCGCCCCCCGCTACCGGTTCGTCGCGGGCGGCATCGGCATCACGCCGGTCCTGCCCATGCTCGCCGCGGCCGAGGCGGCGGGCGCCGAGTGGACCCTGCTGTACGGCGGACGCACCCGCACCTCGATGGCGTTCACCGAGGAACTGGGCCGCTACGGGGACCGGGTGACGATCGCGCCCCAGGACGAGCGGGGGCTGCTGGACCTGGCCTCCGTGCTGGACAGGCCGCCCGACGGCACGCTCGTCTACTGCTGCGGGCCCGGACCGCTGCTGGACGCGGTCGAGGAGCGGTGCCCGGCCGGGATTCTGCACGTGGAGCGGTTCCAGCCGAAGGAGCGGCAACAGACCGGCGACGACACGGAGTTCGAGGTCGAGCTCGCGCAGAGCGGCAAAACGCTCACCGTTCCGGCGGACGTCTCCGTGCTGGACGCCGTACGCGGCGCCGGCGTCGAGGTGCTGTACTCCTGCACCGAGGGCACCTGCGGCACCTGTGAGACCGACGTCCTCGAAGGCGAGCCGGACCACCGGGACTCGGTGCTCACCGACGAGGAGCGCGCGGCCGGCGAGACCATGCTCATCTGTGTGTCGCGCTGCCGGGGGAAGCGGCTCGTCCTGGATCTGTGACCAGGGCGCTGATCCTCACGTCCGCCTCGATCCGCGCCACGGTCGCCAGCAGGTGCGGCAGCAGATCGCGGCGGACCGCCTCCACGGAGTGCCGGCCGGCGTGCACCGCGATGTTCACCCCGGCCACCACCGCGCCGTCCCGGTCCCGCACCGGGGCGGCGACCGACCTGAGCCCCTCCTCCAGCTCCTGGTCGACCAGGGCGTGGCCCTGCCGGCGCACCCGGCGCAGTTCGGCCCGCAGGGCGCGGGCCGTGACGATCGTGCGCCCGGTCATCGGGCGCAGCTCGGTGCGGGCGAGCCGGGCGTCCAGCTGATGCGTCGTCGTCTGCTCGTCGGCCTCACGGCCGCGTCCGTCCGCGGGGTCAGGGTGGCGGGACCTCCCGGCGGAAGGCGACACCGGTCGGGTCGGGCGTCGAGGCGAGATAGCCGGGGCCGACCGCCCAAGGTCGCCGTCTCGAAGCTGGTCAACAGCCTCAAGAGCGTCTCCGCTCGCCGGATACGGCTGGGGGCACCTCCCGGCCGAAGGCTGGGGGAGAGTTCACCGGCCGGATCAACCGCGCCATCATGCCTGTTCGTCACCCATGACATCGATGAGGCCGTGTACCTCGGGGAGCGGGTGATCGTCCTGTCGGCCTCCCCCACGGTCGTGAAGGAACAGCTGAAGGTCGACCTCCTGGCCGAACGGGACCAGCTGCACACCCGCGTGGCCCCGCGCTTCGCCGAGCTGCGGACGCATGTGTACGAGCAGATCCAGGCGGCGAAGCGCGGAACGCCGACTGACAAGGTGAACATGCCCCCGCCGGACTAAGAAGCCCACAGCCCCCGTACGTGCCCGAGGTGACGGGTCATCACCTCGTGGACCTGTTCCGGGTCGCGGGCCAGTAGGGCGTCGAGGAGTTCCAGGTGCTCCTTGGCCGAGGCCTCCAGGCGACCCGACTCGGCCAAGGTCGCCAGGCCGTACAGGCGGGAGCGGCGGCGTAGGTCTCGTACGACCTCGACCAGGTGGTCGTTGCCCGCGAGGGTCAGCAGGCCCAGGTGGAAGCGCAGGTCTGCCTCGATGTAGGCGATGAGGTCGCCGGTCGCGGCGGCCGTGACGATGTCCTGGGCGACCGGGCGCAGGGCCTCCAGGGCTGCGGGGTCGGCGGTGGTGGTGAGGGCGGTGGTGGTGGGGATCTCGATCAGGGAGCGGATGTGGGTGTACTCGTCCAGCTGTTTCTCGGAGACGGCGGTGACCCGGAAGCCCTTGTTGGGGACGGTGTCGACCAGGCCCTCCTTGGCAAGGTCGAGCATGGCCTCGCGGACCGGGGTGGCGGAGACGCCGAAGCGGGCGGCGAGGGCGGGGGCCGAGTAGATCTCGCCGGGGCGGAGTTCGCCGGCGATCAGCGCGGCCCGCAGCGCGTCCGCGACCCGCTCGCGGTGGCTGGGCTTTCGGGCGCCCAGCACGGGGAGGTCGGGGGTGTGGCCGGGACTCACAGCACGAACCCCGCCGGGAAGGGGTCCTCCGGGTCCAGCAGGTACTGGGCCGTGCCGGTGAGCCACGCGCGGCCGGTGAAGCTGGGCAGTACGGCCGGGCGGCCCGCGACCTCGGTCGTGCCGAGGAGGCGGCCGGTGAACCGGGTGCCGATGAAGGACTCGTTCACGAACTCGGTGTGCAGCGGGAGTTCACCGCGGGCGTGCAGCTGCGCCATGCGGGCGCTGGTGCCGGTGCCGCAGGGCGAGCGGTCGAACCAGCCGGGGTGGATCGCCATCGCATGCCGTGAGTGGCGGGCGGTCGAGCCGGGCGCGGCCAGGTAGACGTGGTGGCAGCCGTGGATGGAGGTGTCCTCCGGGTGGACGGGTTCGTCGTCCGCGTTGATCGCGTCCATCAGGGCCAGGCCGGCCTTGAGGATGTCGTCTTTACGGGAGCGGTCGAAGGGCAGTCCGAGCTGCTCCAGCGGCAGGATGGCGTAGAAGTTGCCGCCGAAGGCGAGATCGTACGTCACCGTGCGGCCGTCGGGGAGCGTGGTCTTGCGGTCGAGGGCGACGGAGAAGGCCGGGACGTTCTGGAGGGTGACGGCCTTGGCGGCGCCGTTCTCCACCGCGACCTCGGCGTTCACCGGGCCCGCCGGGGTGTCGAGGCGGATGGTGGTGACCGGCTCGGTGACCTCGACCATGCCGGTCTCCACGAGGACGGTCGCGACGCCGATCGTGCCGTGTCCGCACATCGGCAGATAGCCGGACACCTCGATGTAGACGACGCCCCAGTCGCAGTCGGGGCGGGCCGGCGGCTGGAGGATCGCGCCGCTCATGGCGGAGTGGCCGCGCGGCTCGTTCATCAGCAACTGCTTGATGTCGTCGCGGTGTTCACGGAAGTACAGCCGCCGCTCGTTCATGGTCGCGCCGGGGATGGTGCCGATGCCGCCGGTGATGACGCGGGTCGGCATGCCCTCGGTGTGCGAGTCGACGGCGTGCAGGACGAGTTTGCTGCGCATGTTCCGGCCTCCGTTCAGGCGAGTCCCGCCGCCGCGGCCTTTTCCGTGGCCGCGCGGACCGCGGTCTCCTGCTCGGGCAGCAGCGGCATGCGGGGCGGACGGCAGGCGCCGCCGTGGCGACCGACGAGGTCCATGGACAGCTTGATGGCCTGCACGAACTCCACCCGTGAGTCCCAGCGCAGCAGCGGGTGCAGCTGACGGTACAGCGGCAGCGCGGTGTCGAGGTCGCCGCCGACCGCGGCGCGGTACAGCTCCACGGACGCCCTGGGCAGTGCGTTCGGGTAGCCCGCGACCCAGCCCTTGGCGCCGGCGACCGCGAGTTCCAGCAGGACGTCGTCGGCGCCGATCAACAGGTCGAGTTCCGGGGCGAGTTCGGCGAGCCGGTAGGCGCGGCGGACGTCGCCGGAGAACTCCTTGACGCCCTGGATGGACCCCTGCGCGTGCAGTTCGGCGAGGAGTTCGGGTACGAGGTCGACCTTGGTGTCGATGGGGTTGTTGTAGGCGACGACCGGTAGCCCGGCCTTGGCCACCTCGGCGTAGTGGGCGAGGACGGACCGTTCGTCGGCGCGGTAGGCGTTGGGCGGCAGCAGCATCACCGCGCCGCAGCCCGCCTCGCGCGCCTGCTCGGCCCAGCGCCGTGACTCGGCGGAGCCGTAGGCGGCGACGCCGGGCATGACGCGCTGACCGCCGATCGCGGCGACGGCCGTCTCGACGACCTTGGCGCGCTCCTCGGGGGTGAGTACCTGGTACTCGCCGAGGGAGCCGTTCGGCACGACGCCGTCGCAGCCGTTCTCGACCAGCCAGGCGCAGTGCTCGGCGTACCGGTCGTAGTTGACGGAGAGGTCGTCGTTCAGCGGGAGGGCGGTGGCGACGAGGACGCCGCGCCAGGGGCGGTGGTCGGTCATGGGGGTCCTTCCTCGGTGGTCGGGCGGGCGAGGACGCCGAGCGGCACGGGGCGGGCGAAGGGACGGCGCGACGGGCCGGGTGCGCACCCGGCCAGCCCGGCGACGGCGGATCCGCACACCCGGCCCTGGCACCAGCCCATTCCGGCCCGGGTGAGCAGTTTCACGGTGCGGACGTCGCCCGCTCCGAGGTCGACGGCCGCACGGACGTCACCGGCGGTGACCTCCTCGCAGCGGCAGACGACGGTGTCGTCGGTGACCTGGTCCGTCCAGTGCGCGGGCGGGGCGTAGGCGGCGTCGAGGGCGGCGGCGAACTGCCGTAGACTCGTACGGGACTTGACGGCCGCGGGCGCGGGGGCGCAGGCGGTGTTCTCCAGGCGGGCGGCGATCGAGCAGCCCGCGATGTGTCCCTCGGCGAGGGCGAGGGCCGCGCCGCCGATGCCGGTGGCCTCGCCCGCCGCCCAGACGCCGGGTACGTCCGTGCGCTGCTCGTCGTCGACGGCGACGGCCGGCCCGTCGGTGCGGCAGCCGAGGCTCTCGGCGAGGTCGGTGTGCGGGAGCATGCCGTGGCCGACGGCGAGGGTGTCGCAGGCGATGTGCCGTTCGGTGCCGGGGCGGAGGCGTCCGGTGGCGTCGAGGGCGGCGAGGGTGACGCCGGTGAGCCGGTCGACGCCGTGCGCGCGGACGATCGTATGGCGGGACAGGAGGCGTACGCGGTGGCGCAGGAGCCGGGCGGCGTATCCGGCGCCCTCGGGGAGCTTGGCGGCCAGTGCGCGGGCGTGGCGCGTCAGGCGCGCCGGGTCGGCGGACTCGACGAGCGCGGCGACCTCGACGCCCGCCGCCGCGAGCCCGGTGGCCACCGGCAGCAGCAGCGGCCCGGTCCCGGCGACGACGGCCCGGCGGCCCGGCGCGGCGAGTCCGCCCTTGAGCATGGCCTGCGCGCCGCCGGCGGTGACGACACCGGGGAGGGTCCAGCCGGGGAACGGCAGCACCTGCTCGTAGCCGCCGGTGGCCAGCAGTACGGCGGCGGCGCGCACCTCGGCCGGTTCCTCCTGCTCGGGCCCTAGCAGCGCGTGCATGGTGAAGCCGCCGGACCCCGGCTCGATGAACCACACATGATGGTCTGTCAGCACTTCCACGGCGCTGGTGGCGAGCCCGTCCCGCAGCCGCTCCCAGGTACGCCACTGGTGGTGCAGCGCCTCGGGCCGCCCGGCCCGCAGCGCGGCGGCGGGCTGCCGGTAGAACTGGCCGCCCGGCCCGGGCGCCGCGTCGACGAGCGCGACCCGTACGCCTCGTGCGGCGGCCGCCAGTGCCGCGGCGAGCCCGGCCGGTCCGGCGCCGATCACCGCGAGGTCAGTCCGCATGGCCCGTCCCCTCCTGGCTGCGGATCACGTCGCCGGGCTGTACGGGGACGAGGCAGGCCCGCCGGTTCGGCCGCCCGTTGACCGTGACCAGGCAGTCGAAGCAGACGCCGATCCCGCAGAAGATCCCGCGCGGGCGGCCCGAGCCCCGGGTGGTGCGCCAGGCCGTGACGCCGGCCGCCCACAGCGCGGCGGCGACGGTCTGGCCGGGCAGCGCCCGGATCTCCCGGCCGTCGAAGGTGACCGTGAAGGCGGGGCCGGGCCGCGCCCCGGCCAGCTCCAGGGGGTTCACTCGGCCTCCTCGGGAAGGCGGTCGGGCTCCTCGGCGACATGGCCGGGCTCCCCGGGAAAGCGGTCGGGCCGGAACGGCGTGAGGTCGATGTCCGGTGGGCGGCCGGCCAGCGACTGTGCGATCAGGTGCCCGGTGCCGGTGGCCAGCCCGATGCCCGCGCCCTCGTGTCCGCAGGCGTGGTGCAGGCCGGGCACCCGGGGGTCGGGGCCGATCGCGGGCAGGTGGTCGGGCAGATACGGCCGGAAGCCGACGTAGGTGCGCAGGGCGCGGACCCGCTCCAGGAAGGGGAACAGCCGGGTCGCGCCCGCCGCGAGGGCCCGGAGCGCGGGGAGCGAGAGGGAGCGGTCGAAGCCGACGCGTTCCCGGCTGGCGCCGATCAGGACCGGTCCGGCGGCCGTGCCCTCGACCACCAGGGAGGTCTGCAGCGCCGCCGAGTCGCTGGCGACGTCCGCCACGTAGTCCGCCGCGTACACCTTGTGCCGGACGCGGGGCGGCAACGGCTCGGTGACCAGGACGAAGCCGCGCCGGGGCAGTACCGGCAGCCGGACTCCGGCGCGGTCGGCCAGCTCGCCGCCCCAGGTGCCGGCCGCGTTGACGACCGCCGGGGCGTGCACGTCGCCCCGGTCCGTGCGCACCCCGCGCACCGCCCCGCCGGCGCCGCGCAGGACCTCGGTCACCGTCCGGCCGGTGATCAGCCGGGCGCCCGAGGCGCGCAGGACGTGCGCTGCGGCGAGCGCGGGCATCACCTGGGCGTCCTGCGGATAGTGGACACCTCCGGCGAGCCCTGGCGCCAAGTACGGCTCCAGCTCGTGGAGTTGGCCTTCCCCGACCGGCTCCACGTCGACTCCGGCCACCCGCTGTCCGGCGGCGAGCTCCGTCAGCCCGGTCAGCGCCTCGGGCGTCGCGGCGACGACGGCCCCGCCCTTGGCGTCGTACTCGACCGCCTTGCCCAGTTCCTCGGCCAGCTCGGCCCACAGCCGGCAGGACAACAGGGCCAGGTCGAGTTCCGGGCCCGGTTCCTTGTCGGAGACGAGGAGGTTCCCCTCCCCCGCACCGGTCGTGCCGCCGGCCACGTGGCCGCGGTCCACCACGACGACGTCCAGCCCCGCCCGGGCCGCGTACAGGGCGCAGGCGGCACCCACCATCCCGGCGCCGACAACCACGACATCGCAGGTCAGAGACTGACTCACAGTCAGTACTATGTCACATACCTCTGACGGCGAAAAGGGTGCGCGCAGGGCTTCCGGCGGCGGTCAGTCGGCGGCCGGGACGACTCTCAGGTGGGGGGCGGTACGGCGCCGGGCAGGGGCGCGGCGCGTCTCGCGCAGCACCAGGGTCAGCCGCGTGTATCCCAGGTCGTGCAGGGACGCGGGGGACTCGACGACGATGCGGCAGTCGGTGGCGCCCCAGCGCGGGTCGGGGTGCTGGATGGGCCGTACGGCGCCGTCGTGGCGTGCGGCCTCCGCGCCGACCGCGCGGATCCAGTACGGCAGGCCCTGCCGGTAGGCGGCCTCCATGATCGGGTCCTGGGCGATGTCGCGGCGGATGGCCTGCAGCACGTGGTCGTGGCCGCGGTGCTCCACAGCGGCGGCGAAGTCCGCGAGCATCGGCAGGCACCAGCTCGACTCGTGCTCGCCCAGCACCTCGCAGGCGTCCGGGTGGAACAGCACGAACCTGAGGAAGTTGTCGCCCGGCATGGCCGTCGGATGCGGGCCGACGCCGCGGAAAAGCGTCCGGAACGCGCTGTTGGCCAGGACCACGTCCCAGCAGTGGTCGACGACGAAGGAGGGGAAGGGGACGGCTTCCAGAAGCGTGGCGTAGTCCTGTACGTACGCCCGGGCCTCGGGAGTCCCGGGGACGGGCTGCGGTGCCGGCCGCTGCCCTCCTGCCTGATACGCCATCGGGAGGTCACCCCTTATGCCTCTGCGGCTTTCACGCGGCGCCCCGATCCTGCTGCTCGGACGCGAGGCATGTCAACTATCGTGGCATTTCATGACGGTTGACGGCTGAAATTGGCCACAGTTGTGGCGAGACCTGGATGTGAGTTCGAAACACCGGCTACTCTCCCGGAAGTTCACGCCGGGATACTGGTGGCATCCGTTTGTGAGAATCCCGTGAGAGATGTAGGAGATCTGTCGGTGACGGGTGGCTTCGAGAGTCCGGGTGCCGTGCCGACGTCCGCGCTGCCGGCCGTCGTCGCCCGCGTGACCGCACTCGCCGACCGGCTCGGCGTGCCGCACGCCGAGGTCTTCGACGTCGCCCGGCTGTCCGCCGCCTCCGGCGTCCCGGAGTCCGTGGTCAAGGCCCTGCTGAGCGGCTGGCCCGCGGGCGAGCCCGATGTGCAGGCCCGGTTCGTGCAGCGGCTGGACCTGCTGCGGCGCACCCGGCTGAAGCCGAACGGACGCAAGTACACCCAGCAGGAGATCGCCGACGGCGCGGGCATGTCGCGGCAGCAGGCGGGTGCCCTGATCAACGGCGACCGGCGGCCCACTATGGAGCACTGCGACGCCATCCAGCGCTTCTTCCGGGTGCACGCCGGATTCCTCACGGCCGAGGACCCCGAGGCGCTGGCGAGCGCCCTGCAGCACACCGAGCAGGAGCTGCTGCAGCAGCTCGCCGACCGGGAGCGGGCGGCCGCCGCCGCGGCCGACGACCCGCTGGAGCGGCTGTTGCAGGACCACGGCGTGCGCGGTATCGCCTGGCGGGCCGCGCAGCTGCCCACCGACCAGCACCGCGACAAGGTCGCGGAATGGCTGGACATGCTCCTGGAGAGCGTCAAGCGGCCCGAGTTCTGACTCAGGGGGAGAGCTGTGGGCATCGGCAGGGAAATGCGCCGCCTGTGCGGCGAGTTGGTCGCCGAGCTGACGCTGCCCGCCCCGGCGCGGCCCGCCGAGCTGTACGCGGCGCTGTGCGACGCGATGAGCAGACGCCGCGGCCGCCCGGTGCTCTTCCGTACGGCCGCCTTCCCGCCCGGGACCGCGAGCGGTCTGTGGCTCGACATGGACGGTCAGGCCTCGTCGTCGTCGAGGAACGCACCGCGCCCGACCACCAGTTGGTGATCCTCGGCCACGAGCTGTGGCACATGAAGGCCGGGCACTGCGCCCACCACGTCGAGGGCGCCGCGGTCGCCGCCCGGCTGCTCGACGACACCGCCGATCTCCACGCGACGGTCTCGCGTTCCGCGGCCCGGCTGCGGGCGCCGCCGGGGTGGCCTGCGGGGGTGCCGGGACGGCCCGTGCGCAGCAGGCCGGGCCAGTGCTCGCGGCTCCAGTCAGCCTGGGTCGTATCCGCGACGAAGTCCTCGACGAGGGCGAGCAGTTGGAGTGCCGGACGAGGGTCGCGGTCTCGATGCCGAGCGTGCTGAGCAGATCGCGCGCGCCGTTGGCGTACGCGGCCACGGAGTAGTCGGCGCGCGGCTTGTCGGAGGCGCCGTGGCCGAGCAGGTCGGGGGCGATCACGGTGTGGGTGCAGGCGAGGTCCGGGCGGGCCCCGTCGGCGGCGATGGGGGGCGCCCCCGCGCGAGCCGAGCGAAGCCGGTTCGAGCGACCACCGGCTCACCTCGCTTTTCCGTGGCCGCGCAAAGGCGGCCGAAAGCCTTCCCACCGGCGTAGAAGGCTGTTTCCCCGGGAGGTTCCGGTGAGGTTTCGGCCTCCGCTGAGCGGGCGAACGGACGCGTAGCAAAGCCCGATTGTCAGTGGTGGGCGGCAAGCTGGAGATGCGCCACCGCTGTGCGGGGCGTGCGCGCCGGACCGGCGCGGGAGCCATTGACAGACCTTGTCGACGACACGGGGAGAGCCGACCCATGCCGACCGCCGTACTGACCGACCGTGAGCGCACCGCCGTCCAGGCCTATCTGCGGCTGCTGCACACGGTCCGAGCCGCCTTCGACACCGCGGCCGGCCCGCCCGACGCCCACCACCCGCCCGTCGTCCCGCCCGCCGTGCTCGCCGAGGCGGAGCAGGCGCTGGCGCGGGCAGGCCTGACCGGCAACGAGGAGGCGTTCTTCCGGCTGCTGCACAGCTGGTGCCCGTAGCCCTGACGCCGCGGGGTGACCGCGGCGACCCCGGGTCGCGTCGCGCGGCGGCCCGGGGTCAGCGGTGGGGAACGGTCACCGCGGTCGCCACCAGCCCCCGCTGCACGGTCCAGCGGCCGTCGAAGTGGGTGACGCGCTCGCCGCCGACCTGCGGGCCCGGTACGAGGAGCGTGGCCCGGAAGACACCGCGCGCACGCTCGCCGGGGAGCACGGAGATCTCGACGTCGGCCTCCATGAAGTCCAGCCACTTCCCGGTGAGCGGGAACCACGCCTTGTAGACGGACTCCTTGGCGCTGAACAGGAGCCGGTCCCAGGCGACGCCGGGCAGGTGCGCGGTGAGCCGGCGCAGCCGCTCGGCCTCGGCCGGCAGGGACACCGAGGGCAGGACGCCGTCCGGCAGCGGCCCGTCGGGTTCGGCGTCGATGCCGAGCGAGGCGAGGTCGCCGGCCCGGACCAGCGCGGCGGCGCAGTAGCCGTCGCAGTGGGTCATGCTGCCGGCCAGCCCGGCGGGCCAGCGCGGGGCGCCGCGCTCGCCGGGCAGGATCGGCTGCGGCGGCACGCCGAGCTTCTCCATGGCGCGCCGGGCGCAGGAGCGTACGGCGGCGAACTCCCGGCGCCGCTTGGACACCGCGCGCGCCACCAGCTCCGCCTCCTCGGGGTGGAGCGGCGCGTCCGCGGCGTCCTGGCCGTACGCCTCGACGGTGACCACCGCGTCGGGCAGCAGTTCCTCGATCACCGGTCCTCGCCCTTCCTCGCCGCCGCCGGCTCCCCGGGCAGGATGCGGCGCAGCCGTCCCGGTGGCTGAGTTCGCCTGCGCCACTCGCGGGGATAGCCCACGGACACCTCCTCGAAGCGGACGCCTTCGTGCCAGGTGGTCCGCGGGATGTGGAGATGGCCGTAGACCATGATGTGGACGCGGAACCTGTGGTGCCAGTCCGCGGTGAGCCGGGTGCCGCACCACATGGCGAACTCGGGGTGCCACAGGACGTCCGTCGGGTGCCGGTCCAGCGGATAGTGGTTGACCAGGACCGTGGGCAGGCCGTCCGGGAGTGCGGCGAGTCTGCGCGCGGTCTCCTCGACCCGTGCCCGGCACCAGTCCTCGCGGCTCGGGTAGGGGTCGGGGTGCAGCAGGAACTCGTCGCTGCACACGATCCCGGTGCCGTGCGCGTACTCGAGGCCCTGCTCCTTGGTGGCGCACCCGGCCGGCAGCAACGAGTAGTCGTACAGCAGGAACAGCGGGGCGACGGCCACCGGTCCGCCGGGGCCGTCCCAGACGGGGTAGGGGTCCTCGGGCGTGGTCACGCCGAGTTCGCGGCACATCTCGACCAGGTGGTCGTAGCGGGCGACGCCGCGCAGGGTGACGGTGTCCCTCGGGTGGGTCCACAGCTCGTGGTTGCCGGGCGCCCAGACGACCTTGCGGAAGCGGCTCGCGAGCGTCTTGAGGGCCCGGCGGATGTCGGCCACGGTCTCCGCGACGTCCCCGGCCACGAGCAGCCAGTCGTCGTCCGACTCGGGGTGCATCCGCTCGACCAGCTCGCGGTTCTCGGCGTAGCCGATGTGCAGATCGCTGATCCCCCACAGCTGGGCGGCGCCACCGGCCGTCAACGTCACCTCACGCCCCCTTTGTGCACCCGAACGAAGGACCACGAGATCACATCCACGCCTGGCGGACAAGGCCGGACCGGCCGGTACGGTGATCGCGGGCCATGATCCGCACGGACCTGGTCCGGGTGGGGCACCGGCGGCAAACGGGGCGCATGATCGGAAAATCCGTAACACGCGTGTTGCACGCCGGAGCCCGCCGAGGCCCTATGATCGCCCCAAACACCACCGTCCCGAACGTCCCCTTCCGCGGGGCGCCGTGGTGTTCCTCCCTTCAACCCTGCCCGGGCACGGGCCGCTGAGCCCTGCCCGCGAACCGTGAAAGGCGGCCTGCATGGTCTCTCGCGTACGCGTCTGGCTCAACCGCACGTACGCGGAGAACGTGTTCTTCATGGATCAGCTGCGGAGAAATCCCAGCGACCGGGCCGTCGACATCCATGCCACGCACGGCGACCCCGACTCCCCCGTGCTGGCCGCCGCCGACACCGCCGAACTGGAGCCGGAGGGCCTGTCCCCGGCCGCGTACGTGGAGTACGCGCTGGACCAGTGCGCGCGGCGCGGCATCGACGTGTTCGTGCCCCGGCTGCACCAGGCGGCGATCGCAGCGCACCGCACCGAGTTCGAGGCGGCCGGCACGGCCCTGCTGGCGCCGCCGCCGGAGGCGGTGGCCGTCTTCCAGGACAAGGTGATCGCCTACGAGGCGGTCCGGGAGATCGGCGTACCCGTGCCGCCGTGGTGGCGGGTCCGCTCGGCCGACGAACTCCTCGCCGCCGTCGATGAGTTGGAGACGCACGGGCACAAGGCGTGCTTCAAGCCGTCGTCCGGCGCGGGCGGAGTGGGTTTCCGCGTGATCACGCGCTCCGCCTTCTCGCTCATGCAACTGAGCGGGTTCCCCAGCCCGTACGTGCCGCTCGATCTGGTGCTGGAGGCGGTGCGCGCGGCCGACGAGCCGGTCGACTGGCTGGTGATGCCGCGGCTGGAGCAGCCCGAGGTGTCGGTGGACTGTCTCACCGGCCCGGACAACCGGATCCGGATGGCCGTGGGGCGCACCAAGAACGGCCGCCGGCGGGGCTTCACCCTGCACGAGCAGTGGCTGGAGCCGGCCCGGCGGATCGCGGAGGGATTCGGCCTGCACCACCTGTCCAACATCCAGTTCCGCATGCTCGGTGACCGGCCGGTGCTGATGGACGTCAACACGCGCCCGGCGGGAGGGCTGCACCAGGTCTCCCTGTGCGGCGTCAACGCCCCTTGGGCCGCCGTTCAGTTGGCGCTGGGCGAGGACCCGGGCGAGGTGGCTCCGCCGTTCCTGGGGCAGGACTACACGGTGGTGTCCGGGCCGCGCCCGCTGCGGCCGGTGTCGCTGCTCCAGCGGCGGGCGCAGGCGGCGGAACCGTTGCGGCCGGCGGTGCGCACGCCCGCCACGCCGGCCGATTCGGTCGGGGCGGCCCAGGCGCTGCCGCTGTAGGAACTGTTGCGAAAGTGGCGTCGCGGCAGGCGCCGCTTTCGCAACCCTAACCGGCCGGGTAGCCCCAGGCCTCCGCCAACTCGGCGAGCCGCGGCGGGAGTTCAACCTCTGTGTCGGCCCCGCGGGCGCTCTGGATGCGGCCCGACCTGATGGTGCTGGACCAGTCGCCGAGCTGGGGGCGGAAGGCGCCGTGGTCCTTGCTGCCGTAGTCGAGCATGCCGGGCTCCCAGTCCACCCCGAGGTACGCGCAGATGCCCCGGGTGACCGTCTCCGGCTCGGCGGTGAGGTCCTCGTAGGTGATCACGTGGACGTCGAGGTTCTGCCGCGCCTCCTCCAGCTTCTCGCTGTAGTTCAGGACCTCGGCGCGGATCTCCTCCGGGTCGGGGTCCGTACGGCGCTGGGTGAGGGACGTGATGACCGCGCCCGGGTGGCGCAGCAGCAGGATATAGCGGGCGTCGGGCCAACACCGGTGCAGCCGGGGCCAGATGAGGGTGTTCGGCGGCGTCTTGTCAACGATGACGTCCTTGCCGCTGCGGCTGAGTTCGATGTGCAGCACCCGGTCCCACAGGACGTGCTCCAGCTCGTCCTTGTCGAGTTCGAGCGCCTTCATGGCCTCCGCGGTGAACTCGCGGGAAAGGTGGACGTGCAGCGTGCGCAGATGCATCTCGTGCGGGGCGCGGATCCGGCTGTGGCTGTTGAGCAGCACGCGCAGCAGGGTGGATCCGGAGCGCACCGACGACAGCACGAAGACCGGGGACTTGACCAGGCGCGGGGCGCGCGGGGCCACGTAGTCGTCCTGGGCCGGCCGCTGTGCGGGCATCGCGTTCAGGGTGCGCTTCGGCGGGCTCACCGCCTGGACCATCAGTCTGCCGCGGCGCTTCAGTCCCTTGCCGATCGCGGACATACGGGGGTCTCGCACGGTGGCACCTTTCTCTCGCCTTGCCCCTGGGATCACAGGGGTTCCGGGCGAACTTCAGGTGTCGCGGAGGAGACCGGCAAGGGTCACGACGGTGGAGAGACCCGCCGTGACCTGCCGACTTACCGTTTTCTTAATTGTTCGTCAGAATTCCTCCGGCAGAGTTACTCCGTCAGAAGCGGCCCGAGCCGCGGTACAGCTCCAGCTCGCCGTCCAGTTCGACGGCCAGCACGGTGGCGTGCGGGTCGAGTTCCGCCGCTGGGGGCGGTTCGATCCAGAGCACTCCAGGGGTTTCGTGCAGGCCGCCGGTGACCCGGTGAGCCAGCTCGCTCCCGCTGCCCAGCACCGAGACCCGGCGCACCGAGCCGAGCAGGCCCCGGACGTTGATCTCGGCGCGCGGGGCGTCGAAGAGCATCAGGTACAGGGTGCGCCGGTCCGCCGACAGGGTGCTCGGGCCGTAGTGGTGGCCGGCGGGCAGCCCGCGCACCGTCCCGTACACCGCCTCCGCGTGCTTGGCGATCCAGTCGCCGAGCCCTTCGAGCCGCGCGGCCTGCTCGGCCGGGATCGTGCCGTCCTCCCGCGGGCCGACGCTGAGCAGCAGGTTGCCTCCGCCGCCGATCGTCTCGGTGAAGTAGCGGACCAGTTGGTCGACCGACTTGTGGTTGCGGTCGTGGTGCTGGAAGCCCCAGGAGTCGTTGAGCGTCAGGCACAGCTCCCAGGGGCCCTCGGGCGGCACGACGGGAGCGCCCTGTTCGGGGGTGGCGTAGTCGCCCTCGCTGAGCATGCGGGCGTTGAGGACGACGTCCGGCACCTCGGAGCGGATCAGCGCGGCCAGCTCACGGATGCGCCACTGCTCCTCGCTGCGCTCCCATTCGCCGTCGAACCACATCAGGTCGGGCCGGTAGCGGCTGGTGAGTTCGCGGATCTGGCCGTCCCGGTAGGCGAGGAACCTCTCCCAGGCCGCCAGGTCCTCGTCCTCGGCCGCGACCTCGGAGTACCGGTTGTCCTCCTGCTCCGGTGGGCGTCCCGGCTTGCGCGTGGAGGCGTAGTCGGGGTGGCTCCAGTCCGAGTGGGAGTAGTACAGGCCGACCTTGAGGCCCTGCTCGCGCAGCGCGTCCGTGTAGCCCGCGATCAGGTCGCGGCCCATGTTCAGGTCGCCGTACGCGGTGTCCCACAGGGCGACACCGTCGTGGTGGCGGCTGGTCAGCACGGCGTACTTGGCGCCGGCCCGCGCGAAGAGCTTCGCCCAGGCGCGCGGGTCGTAGCGGGCGGCGGTGAAGCGGTCCAACTGGGACATGTACTGGTCGTAGGGGACGATGTCGTCGTAGAACGACCAGGACTCCTGGACGCCGTCGACGGCGTAGATGCCCCAGTGGATGAAGATCCCCAACTTGGCGTCGGTGAACCAGGGTTGGCTGGGCATGCGTCAGCCCCTCCGCAGGCGCAGCGTCAGGACCTGGAACGGCCGCAGCGCGACGGGGACCGCTGCCTCGCCGGTGAGCTGCACGTCTTCAAGCGGCCGTTCCAGCAGGTCGGTGGCCTGGGCACCGGCCAGCGGGAAGCCGGTGCGCAGCACGCCCCGCGCGCGGCCACCGCGGGACTCGTAGAGCCGTACGACGACATCGCCGGAGCCGTCGTCGGCGAGCTTGACCGCCTCGGCGGTCACGCCCTCGCCCTCGACGGAGACGACCGGTTCCGGGGCGCCCGCCGCGTCCGCCACCCGCAGCGGGAGGTTGAGCGCGTAGCCCTCGGCGACCGCGTCCGCGATACTCGCACCCGGCAGCAGCGCGTACGTGAAGCGGTGCCGCCCCTGGTCGGCCTCGGGGTCCGGGATGCGCGGGGCGCGGACCAGGCTGAGGCGGACCGTGGTGGTCGTGCCACCGTCCTCACGGACCGTGCGGCTCACGTCGTGGCCGTACGTCGAGTCGTTGATCACCGCGACGCCGTAGCCGGGTTCACCGATGTGCACCCAGCGGTGGCCGGCGACCTCGAAGCGGGCCGCCTCCCAGCTGGTGTTGGTGTGGGTGGGCCGCTGGATGTGGCCGAACTGGATCTCGGCGGAGGAGTGCGGCGCCCGGATGTCCACCGGGAAGGCCGCCTTGAGGATCTTCTCGGCCTCGTGCCAGTCGATGTCGGTCTCGATGTCGATGCGGGGGCTGCCGGCGCGCAGGGTGATCGTCTGGGTGATGCGCGAGCCCCTGCCGAAGGCCCGCTCGACCCTGATCGCCCCGACCAGCGGGTCTTCCTCGACGACCGTGACCGACTCGGCGTCCAGCAGGTCCGTGAAGCGGTTCTTGTAGTGCTTGTCGATGTCCCAGGCGTCCCAGTAGTTGGGCAGGTCCGTGTGCAGGCGGAGCAGGTTGCCCTGGCCGGCGAGGACTTCGCGGTCCGCGCGCAGGTCGCGGACGGACGACAGGGTGCCGTCCTCGGCGAGCTCGACCCGGACCAGCCCGTTGTCGAGGACACGGCCGGTGACGGTCACGGGGGCCGGTGCCTGCGCGGCGGCGGTCAGGGGCGCGCTGCCGCTCGCGGGCACCTCCACGTACACCGGTGCGCCCTCGGCCGTGCGGACCACCTCGGCACGGTCGTACGGGCTGGTGTTGAACACGCGGGCCGTGCCGCCGCCCAGTGCGGCGACCGCCTCGGCCGTCAGCTCCTCCAGTTCGCGGGCGACGCGGACGTACTCGGCTTCCGCCTCCCGGTGCACCCAGGCGATCGACGAGCCCGGCAGGATGTCGTGGAACTGGTGCAGGAGGACCGTCTTCCACAGGCGGTCGAGCTTCTCGTACGGGTAGGCGTAGCCCGGCGCGTGCAGCGCGGCCGTCGTCGCCCACAGCTCGGCCTCGCGCAGCCGGTGTTCGGAGCGGCGGTTGCCCTGCTTCGTGCGGGCCTGGGAGGTGTAGGTGGCGCGGTGCAGCTCCAGGTAGAGCTCGCCGTTCCAGACCGGGGCGTCCGGGTACTCCTCGCGGGCCTTGGCGAAGAACTCGTCGGGGTGCTCGACCACGACCTTGGGCGAGCCTTCCAGGTCGGCGAGCCTGCGGGCCCGCTCCATGATCTCGCGGGTGGGTCCGCCGCCGCCGTCGCCCCAGCCGAAGGGAGCGAGGGAGCGGGTACCGCCGCCCTTCTCCGAGTAGTTGCGCACGGCGCGGTCCATCTCCTCGCCGCTGAACCGGGCGTTGTAGGTGTCGACCGGCGGGAAGTGGGTGAAGATACGGGTGCCGTCGATGCCCTCCCACCAGAAGGTGTGGTGCGGGAACTTGTTCGTCTGGTTCCAGGAGATCTTCTGGGTCAGGAACCACTCGTTGCCGGCGAGCTTGGCCAGCTGCGGGTAGGCGGCGGTGTAGCCGAAGGAGTCCGGCAGCCACACGCCCTTGGTCTCGATGCCGAAGTGCTCGATGAAGAACCGCTTGCCGTGGATGAACTGGCGGGCCATCGCCTCGCCGCCGGGCAGGTTGCCGTCGGCCTCGACCCACATGCCGCCGACCGGCGCCCACTGACCCTTCTTCACCGACTCCTGGATGCGCGCCCACACGTGCGGGTAGTTGTCGCGCACCCACTCGTACTGCTGGGCCTGCGAGCAGGCGAAGATGAAGTCGTCGTACTCGTCGGCCAGGGACGTGACGTTGGAGAACGTCCGCGACGTCTTGCGCTTGGTCTCGCGGATCGGCCACAGCCAGGCGGAGTCGATGTGCGCGTGCCCGACGCCGGAGACGGTGTGGGCGCTGGCGTGGGCGGGCTTGGCCAGGACGGGCGCGAGCACCTCGCGGACGGCCGCGGCGCTGCCGGAGACGTCGTCGAGGTCCACGGTGTCCATGGCCCGGTCCAGGGCGTGCATGATCTCGTGGCGGCACGGCTCGTGCTCGCCGAGGTGGACCATGAGCTCGCGCAGCACCTGGAGGTCGAGGTCGAGGTGCCAGACCTGCTCGTCGAGGACGGCGAGATCGGCGCGGAGGAAGGTGTACAGCGGGCGGTCGCCGGCCGTCAGGACGTCGCCCATGAGCGTGGGGCCGGCGAAGTTGTTCGCCAGGATGTCCGGGTTGGAGGCAGCCTCGACCAGGTAGCGGATCTCCTCGCCGCCCGCGGCGGGGTGGGCGATCGGCACGTACTGGTTGAGCGGGTTCACGGCCTTCAGCGGCGTGCCGTCGGGCAGGTGGACGAGGGCCTCGGCCTGACTGCCGGGCCAGTCCCCGACGAAGCCGAGGTCGATGACGGCCTCGACGCGCCGGCCGGTCCAGTCGGCGGGCACCTGCCCGTGCATCCGGAACCAGGTGGTGCCCCAGGGCGGGCCCCACGGGGTGCCCGTCGCGAAGGGCTCGTACGGGGCCGCGGCCGCCTCCTCGAAGGGGACCGGCTCCCCCGGCGCCTGCCAGGCCTCGACAGTGAGGGGGACGGTGGCCGCGTAGATCGCGGGCTTGATGCGCTGGGTGTGGACGCGCTCGACGCGCTCCTCGATCCGGCGGCGTTCGTCGTGCATGAAGAGTCTCCAGGAATCCAGGGAGGCAGACAGCGGGGTGAAGCGCTTGCTACGGCGCTTACCTAAGGTAGGACAGGCCCGGGTGGACGGAGGTGTAGCCCTCGACGAGGCGGCGGGCCACGTTCACGGAGTCGACGAGCGGGTGCAGCGCGAACGCCTTCACCGCCGTCGTACGGGAGCCGGACTCGGCGGCGCCCAGCACCTCGCGCTCGACCGCCTTGACCGCGCACACCAGGCCGGTGGCGTGGCCGGGCAGCGGGTCCACGTCGACCGGGTGGGCGCCGTTGGCGTCGACGAGGCACGGGACCTCGATGACGGCCTCGGTGTCGAGGACCGACAGGGTGCTGCGGTTGCGGACGTTGAGGATCAGCGTCGTGCGCTCGTCGCGGGCGATGGCCCGCATCAGCGCGAGGGCCACCTTCTCGTAGCCGCCGGACAGGTCGTCCTCGTCGCGTTCGCCGGCGCCCGCCGTCTCGCGGTTCTCGGCCATGTAGGTGGCCTCGCGTTCGGCGCGGGTGCGGTCCCAGATCTCCAGGGCGGGGGCGTCCGGGTCCTTCATCCGCGCGTAGAAGCGGGCCTGCTGATCGTGCAGGAAGGCGCCGCGGGTCTTCTCGGCCTGCTGGTAGGCGCGGACGGCCTCGCGGTTGAAGTAGAAGTAGTGCAGGTACTCGTTGGGGATCGCGCCCAGGGACCGCAGCCAGTCGGTGCCGAAGAGCTTGCCCTCCTCGAAGGAGCCGAGCAGGTCGGGGTCGGCGAGCAGGCGCGGCAGCTCGTCGCGGCCGGCGACGCGCAGGCCGCGCACCCAGCCGAGGTGGTTGAGGCCGACGTAGTCGATCCAGGCCTCGCCCGGGTTCTTCACGCCGAGCACCCGGGCGATACGGCGGCCGAGGCCGACCGGCGAGTCGCAGATGCCGATGACTCGGTCGCCGAGGTGGCGGGACATGGCCTCGGTGACCAGGCCGGCCGGGTTGGTGAAGTTGATCACCCAGGCGTCGGGGGCGAGCCGGGCCACCCGCCGGGCGATGTCCACGGCGACCGGCACGGTCCGCAGGCCGTAGGCGATGCCGCCCGCCCCGACCGTCTCCTGGCCGAGGACGCCCTCGGCGAGCGCCACCCGCTCGTCGTGGGCGCGGCCTTCCAGGCCCCCGACGCGGATCGCGGAGAACACGAAGTCGGCGCCGCGCAGTGCCGCGTCGAGGTCGGTGGTGGCGGTGACCTCGGGGGCGTCGGGCACCCCGGCCGCCTGCTCCCGCAGGACACGGGTGACCGCATCCAGTCGCCCGGCGTCGAGGTCGTGCAGGACGACGTGCCTCACCCGGCCCTCGGCGCGGTCCCCGAGGAGCGCCCCGTACACGAGCGGCACCCGGAACCCGCCGCCGCCCAGAATCGTCAGCTTCACGCTTGCACCTCTCCTGCCACGATCACCTCGACGCCCGCCTCCTCCAGGGAGGACCGGGTCGCCGCGCCGACCGGCGCGTTCGTCACCACCACGTCCAGGTCCTCGGGACCGCAGACCTTCGCCATCCCCGTACCCGGGAACTTCGCCGAGTCGGCGAGCAGAACGACCTTCTCACCGGCCTTGATCATGGCCCGCTTGACCGGCACCTCCACAACCGTCGTGTCCATCACCTGCCCGCCCGGCCGCACCCCGCTGGTGCCGAGGAAGAGCCAGTCGGCGTGCAGCTGGCGCAGGTTGTCCTCGGTGAGGAAGCCGACCAGGGAGCGGTACTCGCGGCGGACCATGCCGCCGAGCAGCACCAACTCGATGCCCTCGTCGTCGGCCAGCTCCTCGTAGACCACCAGGTTGCTGGTGATCACTGTGAGCCGGCGGCCGTGCAGCTGGCGGGCCAGCCGGTAGGCGGTGGTGCCGATGTCGAGCAGCACGGACTGGCCGTCGGCGACCATCGCCGCGGCGTGCGCGGCTATGGCGTCCTTCTCGGGCACCCGCATCTCGGCCACCTCGGCGAAGGGCTGGTCGCCCTCGTCGACGACGGCGCCGCCGTGCACCCGGGTGAGCAGGCCCTCCTCCTCCAGTTTGACCAGGTCACGCCGGATCGTGGCAGGGCTCACACCCAGTTGCTCGGAGAGATCGGTCACGGCCGCGGGGCCGCCGGAGCGCAGGGCCCGGAGGATGAGTTGATGTCGTCGTTCTGCCAGCACGGCGTGCACACTACTCGTCATCTTCAATCATTTCCATGCTCGATTCTGCTCGGGTATTGACCAATCTCGCCGAGCAGCGCACGATTCCGCTCACCGTATTGAAGAGTTTTGACGAGCTCTCCCGAACGGGAGTCCCGAGACGAGAGGACGCATCCGTGGACGACGACCGGCCCGATGTGCTGCTGACCGGGCTGCTCTTCTACGACCTCGTCCTCACGGGGCTCGGGAAGCCGCCGACGCCCGGCGAGGAGGTCTGGACGGCGGGGATGGGCTGCGGCCCGGGCGGCATCGCCAACCTGGCGGTGGCCGCCGCCCGCTTCGGCCTGCGGACCTCCCTGGCCACGGTCTTCGGCGACGACTTCTACGGCGAGTACTGCCGGGACGTCCTCGACGACCAGGAGGGCGTCGACCTCTCCCTGTCCCGCACCGCGGACGGCTGGCCCACCCCGGTCACCGTCGCCATCGCCCACGCAGGCGACCGGGCCCTGGTGACCCACGGACAGGAGCCCCCGTACTCGCAGGACGCGCTGGTGGGCGACCCTCCCGAGGCGCGCACCGCCCTCGTGCACATCGAGGCCGAACCCCGCGCCTGGCTCGCCAAGGCGGCCGCGAACGGCACGCAGATCTACGCCGACGTCGGCTGGGACCCCACCCAGCAGTGGTCCACCGGCCTGCTGGACCAGCTCTCCCTGTGCCACGCCTTCCTCCCGAACGAGACCGAGGCGATGGCCTACACCCGCACCGACAGCGCGGTCGCGGCGCTCGGCACGCTCTCGGAGCTGGTGCCGGTCGTCGTGGTCACCCGCGGCGGCGCCGGCGCGGTCGCCGTCGACCAGACGACCGGCGAGTACGCGGACGTCCCCGCGCTGGACATCGATGTCGTGGACGCGACGGGCGCCGGGGACGTCTTCGGCGCGGGCTTCGTCGCGGCCTCGCTCGGCGGCTGGCCGCTGGCGGAGCGGCTACGGTTCGCGGCACTGGCCGCCGGTCTGTCCGTACGGCGCCACGGGGGCGCGCTGGCGGCCCCCGGCTGGTACGGCGTCGAGCGCTGGTGGCGGACGCTGAAGGACCCCGAACTGCGACGCGCGTACGGCTTTCTGGCCGACCGCATCCCGGCTTACGTCGGCCCGCCCGTGCACCACGCCCCGGTCACTCCGCCGGCCCGTCACTGACCCGTCGGCCCATGCGCCCCGGACGGGGCCGCTGACTCTCACAGCCCTCAGCGCATCTCACAGCCCTCGGCACCTCTCACCACCCCTCAGTACCCCGCACAACCCCGCAGTACCCCGCACAACCCCTCAGCACGTCGAACAGGAACAACAGGAGTGACCCGTGGACCTTTCCCGTAGAGGCTTCCTCCAGGCCGCCGCGCTCACCGCGGCCGCCTCCGGCCTGACCGTCGCATGCGGCGGCGGCTCAGGATCGGGCGGCACCAAGAACGGCAAGAACCTCACCCTGTGGTACTGGGGTGGCGCGCTCAGCGACAAGGTGGTCGCGGAGGCCAGGACGCACTTCAGCAGCCAGGTCAAGCTGACCGTCGCCTCCATCGGCGGCGACTTCAAGCAGAAGCTCACCACCACCCTCGCGGCGGGCAGCTCCGTGCCCGACATCACCGGCATCAAGGGCGAGGACATGGCGTCCTTCCTGCCCAACGCCGGCCGTTTCCTCGACCTGAACGACCTGGGCTTCAAGAAGATCTCGTCCCAGTACCTGGACTGGAAGACCAAGCTCGCGCAGACCGAGGACGGCAAGCAGATCGGTTTCCCGATCGACATCGGCCCCACCGCACTCTTCTACCGCGCGGACATGTTCGCCAAGGCCGGGCTGCCCACCGACCCGGCCAAGGTCGCCGCCGAGGCCAGGACCTGGGAGAACTACTTCGCGCTCGGCGCCGAGCTGAAGAAGGCGGTGCCCGGCACCCACCTGGTCAACAACATCAGCTCGGTGTTCAACATCGCGGTCGGCCAGGGCACCGAGCGGTTCATCGACAAGGACAACCACTTCATCGGCGACCAGGACCACATCCGCGCCGCGTGGAGCACCGCGCTCCGCCCCTACACCCTGGGCATCGACGCCAAGATCAACGACAACACCTGGAACGCCGCCATCGGCAAGAGCCTGAGCACCGAACTCGGCGCGGCCTGGCACGCGCTGGACATCGAGCAGGCGGCCCCGGACACCAAGGGCAAGTGGCGGGTCTGTGCGACGCCCGGCGGACCGGCCAACCAGGGCGGCTCCTACCTGGCCCTGCCGAAGCAGTGCCGGAACCCCGAAGAGGCCTTCAAGATCATCAGCTGGATTCTCAGCCCGGCCAACGACGCCCGCGGCTTCACCGACGCCGCCATCTTCCCCGCCGCTCCGGCGGCGTACTCCATGCCGGCGATGACGCAGCCCGACCCCTTCTTCGGCGGGCAGAAGGTCATCGAGGTGTTCGGCCCGGCCGCCAAGGCCATCCCCTCCAACTACGAGGCGCCCGCCGACGCCGCCGTCATGGCCCCCTACTTCACCGAGCTGAGCAGCATCGAGGCCAAGGGCAAGAAGCCCGAGGACGCCTGGAACGACGCGGTCAGCCAGGCCAAGCAGATCGCCCGGCGACAGGGGGTGAACTGAGGTGTCGTCACCTCCGGTCACCGGTTCCGCCGGGGTGCCCCAGCACCTCGGCGGGCCGGGCCGGGCCCGCTTCCGCCCGCGGCGCACGCCGCCCGCGGGCACCTTGCGGCCCAGGCGTCGCGGGGTGCTGTCCTACTGGCGGCAGTACCTGGCGATCTCGCCCTTCTTCCTGATCTTCATCGCCTTCTCGTTCTTCCCGGTCTTCTATTCGCTGTATCTGGCCTTCCAGCGCTGGGACGGCCTGGGCACCATGCAGTTCGTGGGCCTGGAGCAGTTCCGGTTCCTGTGGTCGGACCCGGTCTTCTGGCTGTCGATCCGCAACACGCTGGTGATCTGGGTGCTGTCCACCGTTCCCACGCTGTTCGGCGCCCTGGTGCTGGCGGCGCTGCTGCATTCGGTGCGCCGCTTCAAGGGCTTCTACCGCATCGCCCTCTACCTGCCGAACGTCACCTCGATCGTCGCCGTGTCGATCTTCTTCGGCGCGGTGTTCAGCAACAACTTCGGCCTGGTCAACGCGATCCTGGGCACGGTCGGCATCGGTCCCGTCCCGTGGCTGAGCAATCCGTGGCTGATCAAACTGGTCATCGCGCTGCTGATGACCTGGATGTGGACCGGCTACAACATGATCATCTACCTGGCCGGTCTCCAGGCCATCCCGAAGTCGATCTACGAGGCGGCCCGGATGGACGGCGCGGGGCCCGTCCGTACCTTCTTCCAGATCACCATGCCGATCATGCGGCCCATCATCCTGTTCACCGTCATCATCTCGACCATCAACGGCCTGCAGAGCTTCAGCGAACCCCAGGTCCTGTTCGCCAACAACGCCGCGAACCAGAACCTCGGCGGCCCCGGTCAGGCGGGCTTGACCACGCTGCTGTACTTCTACCAGTCGGCTTTCCTCAGCAACGACTACGGCTACGGCGCAGCCATCGTGTGGGCCTTCTTCGTGCTGATCCTGGTGCTGGTCGTCGTCAACTGGCGCATCGTGCAGCGCGGGAGGAAGTCATGACCGCAGCGGTCACGAGGCGGTCCCGGCGCCCCAAGGGCCTGACCGCACACATCGTCCTCGTCCTGGCCGTCCTGATCTCGGTCTTCCCGTTCGTGTGGACGATCGTCATGGCGACGAACACCACCCAGGACATCTACAAGAGCCCGCCGAAGCTGACCTTCGGTTCCCACCTGCTGGAGAACGTCCGGCACGTGCTCGACACCATCGACTTCTTCGGCTCGATGCTGAACACGGTCGTCGTCGCGTCCGTCACCACGGTCCTGGTCCTGTTCATCGACTCCCTGGCGGCCTTCGCCTTCGCCAAGTTCGACTTTCCCGGACGCCGGGTGCTGTTCGCCACGCTGGTGGGGTTCATGATGCTGCCGCTCCAGCTGGCCGTCCTTCCGCAGTTCATCCTCATGTCCGACATAGGCTGGGTCGGCACGCTCAAGGCGCTGATCCCGCCCGCCCTCGCCAACGCCTTCGGCATCTTCTGGCTGCGCCAGTACGTGGAGAACGGCGTGCCGGACGAACTCCTCGACGCCGCGCGCATCGACGGCGCCGGGTTCTTCCGCCAGTACCGGAACGTCGTGCTGCCGATGATCAAGCCCGCGCTGTCGTTCCTCGCCATCTACGCCTTCGTCGGTGCCTGGAACGACTACATCTGGCCGCTCGTCGTGCTCACCGACCCCAGCCACGTCACTCTCCAGGTGCAGCTCGCCCAGCTCCATGTCGGCCACACCACCGACTACAGCATGGTCATGGCCGGCGTGCTCATGGCGTCCATCCCGCTGATCGTGGTCTTCACCATCTTCGCCCGCGGTTTCATCGCGGGCGCCACCGAGGGAGCAGTGCAGGGCAGCTGACCCGAAGAGACGCGCCCCGAAAGGGCGCGGGGACCTGCACGACCAGCCACAGCGGGCCCGCAGCCAAGAACCGGCGGTCGGTCCCGAGCTCTTGGTACTGGGCCGGTGCAGCAGGCACGAGCAACGAGAGAGGCAACCAGTGGCGGACATCGACACCGAGAGCACCGCGCACGGCAAGGTGCTCGTGGTCGGCATGGACGGCCTGCGCTTCGACCTGCTCACCCGCGAGCCATCCACCGCACCCGTGCTGCACGGCCTGATGGCCGCGGGCGCCCACGGCACCAGCCTGCTGCCCTACGGCGAGGCGGACGGCCAGGCCGAGGACGGGCCGTCGACCAGCGTGGCCTACACCGACTCCGGGCCCGGCTGGTCGAGCGTGCTGACCGGGGTGTGGCCCGACCGTCACGGGGTGACCGGCACGTCACCTGGACACCGGCGGCCACGGCGGCGACACCCGTGTCGAGCGGGAGGTCTTCGTCATCCTCGCCGAGCCCGGCAGGCCTGACGGCACCCGGCTCGACACGCCCCGCCTCATCGACATCGCCCCCACCGTCCTGGACCGCCTCGGCATCCCCGTCGACCCCGGCTGGGGCCTGCAGGGCCGCGCCCTGGGGCACAGCTCAACGTCCCCCACGTCACCACCGACTCCGGAACGGTCATGACCGACGCACTCCGCAGCCCTCACCCCGCCGATCCCCTGATCGCCCTGCGCCCCTGGGAGGCACCCGAGGTCACCTCCTGGGGGCGGCTGCCGATGAACGCCGTCGACCGGCGCGCTGGAGCGCTCTCCCTGGACGGCGACTGGTGCTTCCAGTTGCTGTCCGCTCCGGACGCGCCGGTCGGCAGTGCATGGTCGTCGGCTCACGTGCCGGGCGTATGGACCATGCAGGACACGGACGACCTGCCGCAGTACACCAACGTGCGTATGCCGTTCCCCGAGTTCCCGCCCGCGTCGCCACCCGCCAACCCGACGGGCGTCTACGAGCGCGCGGTCGACGTCCCCGCCGAGTGGTCCGGCCGCCGTGTCGTGCTTCAGGTCGGCGCCGCCGAGAGCGTGCTGCTGGTGCACGTGGACGGGCGGCCGGCCGGAATCTCCAAGGACTCCCACCTGGCCGCCGAGTTCGACCTCACCGGGCTGGTGACGCCGGGCGAGCGGGCCGTCGTACGGCTGACGGTCGTGAAGTGGTCGGACGCCTCGCACATCGAGGACCAGGACCAGTGGTGGCACGGGGGCGTGACGCGCTCGGTGCTGCTGTGTGCGACCGACCCGCTGCACCTGGCCGACGTGACCGTGCGGGCGCGGTACGACGGGGACCTGCGCGTCGACTGTCACGTGCGGGACACCCGCGGTGCCCTCCCCGAGGGCTGGTACGTCACCGGTGATCTGGACGGGCATCTGCTGGCGCAGGACGCGGAGTTCGACCGGATCAACGCCGAGGACGACCGTGTCTCCGACTTCCTCGGCGAGGCCCGGCTGCGGGCCACCGTCCCCGGCGTGCGCCCCTGGACCGCCGAGACGCCCGGCCTGTACGGCCTGACCGTCCGCCTGCACCACGCCGACGGCACCGTCGCCGACACCTCCAGGCACCGGATCGGCTTCCGCGACGTGGAGATCGTGGGCCGGGACCTGCTCGTCAACGGCGAGCGCGTGTTCATCCGTGGTGTGAACCACCACGACTTCCATCCGCTGACGGGACGGACCGTGTCGTACGACGACCTGCGCGCGGACCTGGTCCTGCTCAAGCGGTTCGGCTTCAACGCGATCCGCACCTCCCACTACCCGTCCGACCCGGCGCTGTACGACCTCGCCGACGAGCTCGGCTTCTACGTCGTCGACGAGGCGGACATCGAGTCCCACGACCACGCGCACGAGATCGCCGACGACCCGCGCTATCTGAACGCCTTCGTGGACCGGGTCGCGCGGATGGTGCTGCGGGACAAGAACCACCCGTCGGTCATCGTCTGGTCGCTGGGCAACGAGTCCGACTACGGCGCGAACCACGACGCGGCGGCGGGCTGGGTGCGCCGGCACGATCCGACCCGGCCCCTCCAGTACGAGGGCGCCGCCAAACGCGGCTGGGCGGACCCGGACGTCGCCTCCGACATCGCCTGCCCGATGTACGCGCCGATCGAGGACTGCGTCGCGCACGCGCTGTCCGGGAGCCAGACCAAGCCGCTCATCCAGTGCGAGTACTCGCACGCCATGGGCAACAGCAACGGCACCCTCGCCGACACCTGGGCGGCCATCGAGTCCACCCCGGGTCTTCAGGGCGGCTTCATCTGGGAGTTCTGGGACCACGGCATCCTCCAGCGTGTGAACGACGGAAGACCGGCCGGGCGTGGGGGCGCCGGGCTGTACCAGGGAGGGGTCGCCGCGCCGGGCCACCGGTGGGCGTACGGCGGCGACTTCGGGGAGACGGTCCACGACGGCGCGTTCATCGCCGACGGTGTGGTCTTCCCGGACCGCGCGCCCAAGCCGGTTCTGTTCGAGCACCGGGAGATCGCGGCTCCGGTGCGGATCGAGTGCTTCCGGCACGAGGGCATCGTGCTCGGCAACCACCAGCACTTCCGCGGTCTGGAGTGGCTGTCCGCCGAATGGGAGCTGGCGCTGGAGGACGGCCGGAGGCTGACCGCCCCGGCCGAACTGCCCACGCTGTGTCCGGGCGAGTCGGCGGCGGTGCCGCTGCCGTTCGAGCTGCCCCGGGACGGCGGCGAGGCCTGGCTGACGCTGCGGGTGACCACCGCGGCGGACGAGCCGTGGGCGCCGCGCGGCACGGTGGTGTGCCTGCCGCAGGTGCGGCTGCGGTCACCGGCCCGCAGGGACCCGGTACCGGTGCGGAACCGTTCCGTCGAGGTCGACACGGACGGGCTGCTGGTCCATCCGCTGCTGACGGCCGCCCCGACGCTGTCGCTGTGGCGGGCGCCCACCGACAACGACGAGCTGGGCGGCATGGCGGCACGCTGGCGGGAGTGGGGCCTGGACGCTCCCGAGCGCAAGATCGTCGACGTGCACCGCGCGGGCGGCCGGGTGACCGTCCTCGCCGACTACGTCTGCCCGGCCGGGACCGTCCGTCACGAGCAGGTGTTCACCGCGGTCGAGGGCGGCATCCTGGTCGAGGAGGGCGCCGACCTGCCCGAGGTGCTGAACGACGTGGCGCGGGTCGGCTCGGTGTTCGAGACGGTGGCCGGGCTGAACCTGCTGGAGTGGTTCGGGCAGGGCCCCTGGGAGTCGTATCCGGACCGCGCCGCGGGCGCGCCCGTCGGCCACCACTCGGTCCCCGTGGACGAGTTGTTCACCCCCTATCTGCGGCCGCAGGAGAGCGGCGGGCGGCACGGCGTACGGCACTTCACGCTGTCCGCGCCGGACGCCACCGGCCTGGCGGTACGCCTGGACGAGCCGCGGCAGGTGTCCGTCACCCGGCACCGGGCCGCCGGCCTCGCGGCGGCCGCCCACCACGACCAACTGGTGCCGCGCGCCGGGTGCGTGGTGCACCTCGACGCGGCGCACCGCGGGCTGGGCACGGCGTCGTGCGGGCCCGACACCTCCGCGTCGTACCTCGTCCCGCCCGGGGTCCACCGCTGGAGCTGGACGCTGCGCGTTCTCTGACACCCCCGCCGGCGCCCCTGCTGCCCCCGCTGACATCCCCCGCCTGGCAGCGCCAGCGCCACGACCTGCGCTCCCAGCTCACCTGGAGCGGCTTCGGCCCGCTGTTCAGCGGCCTGTGGATCGCGCCGGGCGAGGTGGACGTGTCGGCGCTGGTGGCCGAGCTGGGCCTCCCCGCGTAGCTGTCCGACCTGGCCGCGCGCTACGAGACGTTCGTACGGCCGCTGGCAGCCGTGGGAGCGGCGGCAGCCGGACAGCGACGAGGCTCTCGTCCTGCGGCTGCGGCTCCAGGCCGAGTGGCTCCAGATCATCCGGCGCGATCCGCGGCTGCCGGTCAAGCACCTCCCCGACGACTGGCCGGCCGAGCAGGCCGAGAAGACGTTCCGGGCGGTGTACGACCGGCTCGCGCCGCCTGCCCAGAACGCCTCGGAACGTCTGCTCGACCTCGTGCCCGTACGCGGCTGAGCGCTGTCAGGCGTAGAAGCGGGACAGGCTCTGCAGGACGGCGGCCGGCTTGGCGCCGCCCTCGATCTCGATCGTGCCGTCGACGGTGATCTGCACGCCGCCCGGCACATCCTCCACGTCCGCCAGCCTCCCGGCCAGCCTGATGCGGGAGCCGACCTTCACCGGCGAGGGGAACCGCACCTTGTTCAGGCCGTAGTTGACCTTGGTGGTGACGCCCTGGACGTCCAGCAGCTCGGTGAACAGCGGGATGAAGAGGGACAGCGTGAGATAGCCGTGTGCGATCGGGGCGCCGAACGGCCCTTCCTTGGCGCGCTCGGGGTCCACGTGGATCCACTGGTGGTCTCCGGTCGCGTCGGCGAAGGTGTCGATGCGCTCCTGGGTGACCTCGATCCACTCGCTCGTGCCGAGGTCGCTCCCGGCGAGCTTCTTGAGTTCGTCGAGGCCGTTGACGGTGATGCTCATGCAGATGTCCTTAGCTGGAGGGAGTGCCGTACCGGGAGCGGACCCGGGACTTCAGGAGCTTTCCGGAGGCGGTGCGCGGCAGTTCGTCCGCGACCACCACCGACTTGGGGATCTTGTACTTGGCGAGGTGTCCGGCCAGCGAGGCGAGCACCTCCCGGCAGTCGAGCTTCGCGCCCTCGCGGGGCACGACGACCGCGCGCGGCACCTCGCCCCACCGCTCGTCGGGCACGCCGATGACCGCGCACTCGACGATGTCCGGGTGGGCGAGGAGCTGGTCCTCGATCTCGGCGGGGTAGATGTTCTCGCCGCCGGAGATGATCATGTCCTTGATGCGGTCGACGATGTACACGTACCCGTCCTCGTCGACGCGGGCCGCGTCCCCGCTGCGGAACCAGCCGTCCGCGAAGGAGGCGGCCGTCTCCTCGGGCAGCCCCCAGTAGCCGGGCATGACGTGCGGCCCGCGCACCACGACCTCGCCGGTCTCACCGACGTCGACCGGTGCGAGGTCCGGCCGTACGACCCGTACGTCGCTGAAGAAGTGCGGTACGCCCGCCGAACCCGCCTTGTGCACGGCGTGCTCGGCGTCCAGGAACAGGGTGCCGGGCGCGGCCTCGGTCATGCCGTAGCCCTGCAGGAAGGTCAGGCCGCGTTCCTGGTAGGCGGCGATCAGCGGGGTCGGCACCGGGGAGCCGCCGCAGGTCAGGATGCGCAGGGACGACAGGTCCGCGTCCGGCCAGCGCGGATGCCGGGCGATCTGGTCGAACATCGTCGGCACCCCGAACATGAAGGTGATCCGGTGCCGTTCGATCAGGTCGAAGGTGGCGTCCGGGTCGAAGGCCTCGACCAGGAGGCAGGTGCCGCCCTTGAGCAGCACGGGCAGGGTGAGCATGTTCAGGCCGGCGGTGTGGAACAACGGCGCGGAGACCAGGGCGCGTTCGTCGGCGATCAGGTCGTGGTCGATCAGGACGTTGATCGCGTTCCAGGTGAGGTTGCCGTGGGTGAGCATCGCGCCCTTGGGGCGGCCGGTGGTCCCCGAGGTGTACATGATGATGCAGGTGTCGTCAGCGGTGACCGGCGCGTCGATCGGCTCCTCGGCGGCGTCGCCGAGCGCCGCCTCGTATTCGGCGCCCACTTCGATGTAGGTCCGGACGTCCGTGTCGCCCGGCAGTCCCGCGACGAGTCCGGCGTGCGAGGGACCGTAGACGAGTGCCTTGGCACCGGAGTCGGCGAGCTGGTAGGCGATCTCGGACCCGGCGAGGCGGATGTTGAGCGGCACGAAGACCGCGCCGAGCGTGCCCGCCGCGAACAGCGTCTCCAGGTAGGAGGGGTGGTTGGGCCCGAGGTAGGCGATCCGGTCGCCGCGCCGCACGCCCCGGGCGCGCAGGGCGTGGGCGAGGCCTGTCGTGCGGTCGTACAGCCGCGCGTACGTGTACGTGGTGTCGCCGTGGATCAGGGCGGTGCGGTGCGGGGTCTTGCGGGCCCGGCGTGCGGGCCACGACCCCAGTCCCTCATTGCGCATCTTCGCGCCCCTTTACGGTCTCGTCAGCCCAAGCAGGCGGGCGGCGTTCTCCTTGAGGATCTTCGGCTTGACCTCGTCCTTGATCGTCAGCTTCTCGAAGTCGGCGAGCCAGCGGTCGGGGGTGAGGACGGGGAAGTCGGAGCCGAAGAGGACCTTGTCCTTCAGCAGCGTGTTCGCGTACTGCACGAGCTGCGGCGGGAAGTACTTCGGCGACCAGCCGGACAGGTCGATGTGCACGCCCGGCTTGTGCGTGGCGACGGCGAGCGCCTCGTCCTGCCAGGGGAAGGACGGGTGCGCCAGGATGATCTTCAGGTGCGGGAAGTCCGCGGCGACGTCGTCCACGTGGAGGGGGTTGGAGTACTTGAGCCTGATCCCGCCCCCGCCGGGCACGCCGGCGCCGATGCCGGTCTGCCCGGTGTGGAACAGGGCGATGGTGCCGGTCTCCTCGATCACCTCGTACAGGTCGTACGCCACCGCGCGGTCGTTGGGGAAGAAGCTCTGGATGCTGGGGTGGAACTTGAAGCCCTTCACCCCGTACTCCTCGACCAGCCGCCGGGCCTGCCGCACCCCCGCCCTGCCCCGGAAGGGGTCGATGGAGGCGAAGGGGATCAGCACGTCCGGGTTGGCGGCGGCCGCCTCGGCGACCTCCTCGTTGGGGACGGGCTCGGTGCCGGTGGCGGACTCGGCGTCGACCGTGAAGATCACGGCGGCCATCTTCCGTTCGCGGTAGTACGCGGCGGTCTCCTCCAGGGTCGGCTTGCGCTTGCCCTCGACCTTGAAATACGCGGAGGAGGCGTCGTGCAGGTCGTCGTCCAGGGAGGAGTGACCCTTGGAGGACACCTCCGCGTGGGTGTGGACGTCGATCGCTACGAGGTCCTCGACGTTCATGGCGGGGTCCATCATGCCTCCGGGAACTTCGGCGCCGGGACGCCGACCGTCTGGAGTTCCGCGCCGACCGAGGTGGGGAAGGCGGCGGCCAGGGCGCCGGGGGTCCAGCCGCCGTCGGCGTACGCCGCCCTGATCTCCTGCGGATGCGACCAGAGTGCCACCTTGTCGCCGCCGATGCCGACGGCCTGGCCAGTGATGCCGCGCGCGGCCTTCGAGGCAAGGAAGGGGACGAGCGCGGCGCAGTCCTCGGGGGTGCCGAAGCCCTCGCCCTTGCGCAGGAAGTCCGGCAGCGGCTCGCCCTGCTTCATCGCCTCGATGTACGGGGCGAAGGCGGGGATCGTCTCGGTCATCGCGGTCGCGGCGACCGGCACGATCGCGTTGACGGTGATGTTCGCGCGGGCCAGCTCCATCGACCAGGTACGGGCCATCGCGGCGATGCCGGCCTTGGCGGCGGAGTAGTTGGTCTGGCCGAAGTTGCCGCGCTGCCCTGCCGGGGAGCCGACCAGGATCAGCGTGCCGCCCTCGCCCTGCTCGCGCATGCGGACGGCGGCGGCGCGGGCGCAGGTGAAGGTGCCCTTGAGGTGGGTGGTGATCACCGCGTCGAAGTCGTCGTCGGTCATCTTCCACAGCACCCTGTCGCGCAGGATGCCCGCGTTGGTGACCAGCACGTCGAGCCGCCCGAACTCGCTGACGGCCCGGTTCACCAGCCGGTCCGCAGCCTCGGAGGTGCCGACCGGGACGACCTCGGCGACGGCGGTGCCGCCCGCCTCGGTGATGGACTTCACGGCCGCCTCGGCCACGGCCTCGTCGACGTCGTTGACGACCACCGAGGCCCCGTGGGCGGCCAGGGCGTGGGCGTAGGCGAGGCCGAGGCCCCGGCCGCTGCCGGTGACGACGGCGGCCTTGCCGGTGAGATCGATGCTGGGCACGGGCGGATCCCTTCACATGCGGTGACGGCTTCGAGATCGAAGTTAAGAGCAATAATTGGTGACGTCAATAGTTGTTGCCAACCGGCCGGTGCGCCAGACTGAACCCAGCACGCACGGCCGCCCCTGACGGGGCCTCGACCAGGGAGCCCGCCATCGCCCGCCAGCCAGACGTCAAGAACCCCGCCCCGATCGACGCGCACGAGCCGTGGATGCGCGGGCTGCACGCGGACTCGGGCTATCTCCTCTACCGGCTCGGCCTGCGCTCCGGGCAGCTGTTCAACGCCTTCCTCCAGGAATCGGGCCTGCGCATGCGCCACTACGCGCTGCTCCGCTTCCTCGCCACCTCCCGGGGCGCGCTGCAACGTGAGCTGAGCACCTCCCTCGGCTACGACCCGAGCGCGATCGTCGGCCTGGTCGACGACCTGGAGAAGCTCGGCTTCGCCGAGCGCCGGCCCTCCCCGGACGACCGCCGCAGCCGGATCGTCGTCCTCACCGAGGCCGGCCGCGCCTTCCTGCGGGACAGCGACGAGGCCGGCCTGCGGGCGACCGACCAACTGCTGGGCCCGCTGAACCCCGCCGAACGGGAGACCCTGCACGCCCTGCTCCTGCGGATCGCAGAGGACGGCCTCACGTGATGTTGTGCAAATGACTGACGGCCACAGGGACATGCCTGACTTCACGGGACAACCGAACCCCCGCCCCCAGGGAGCTCCCCGTGCAGCCAAGCCCCTCCGCCGCTCAACCGTCCTCCGATCCCCGAGGAAGAAGGTCAGCGAGCTGTACCGCAAGGCGGGCCTGTCCCTGGGCGCCGACCTCACGGCCCTGAGCCGCGCGCCGCGTGTCGCCGCCGACCCCGCGGCCGTACGGTGGATGCGGCACACCAGCGTCCTGACCGGCCGGCTCGCCGACCCGCAGCTGAACATCCACACCACCGGCGACGCGCTGATCCCCGTGCAGGCCGAGAGCGCCCACCGGCGAGCGGCCACCGCGGCGGGGTCCGGGCCGCTGCCGCGCCAGGCGTACGTCGACGGACCGGGGCACTGCGCCTTCACCCCGGGCGAGATGCTCGCCGCCCTGCACACCGTGGAGCACCGCGTGGACACCGGCCGCTGGGACACCTCACCGGCTGCCCTCAACTCCCGCGCCGACAGGAGGATCCCGCGGCCGAGGTGCGGTACACCGCCTACCGGCCCGCCCCCTACCCCCGCCCCTACGACCTGCACCGTCACTTCCCGCCGACCTGATCCAGAAGACACCTCCCAGCCCACCCGGGAGACGCCCGGCCATGACCGCCCGTTCCGCGCCCGACCGGCTGCTGTCCGTGCTCGCGGCCTTCGACCACGAACACCCGGCCCTGTCCCTGACGGAGATCAGCCGCCGGGCCGGGCTCAGCCTGACCACCGCCCACCGGCTCGTGGGCGTCCTCACCGAGTGGGGCGCCCTGGAGCGGGACGAGGAGGGCGTGTACCACGTCGGGCTGCGGCTGTGGGAGGTCGCCGCGCTCGCACCGCGCGGCCTGCCGCTGCGTCAGGTCGCGCTGCCGTACCTGGAGGACCTGTACGAGGCCACGCATGAGAACGTGCAGATGGCCGTGCGGGACGGGCCGGAGGTGGTCTACATCGAGTGGCTGGCGGGCCGGTCGTCGGTCGGCGTGCACATCCGCGTCGGCGGGCGCTGGCCGCTGCACGCCACCGGGGTCGGTCTGGTGCTGCTGGCCCACAGCGACGCCGGTGTGCAGGAGGAGTACTGCGCCGGCCCGCTCGCCGCGTTCACGCCGTACACCCTCACCGATCCGGCGCGGCTGCGCCGGGTGCTGGCCGAGGTGCGGCGCAGCGGGGTCGCGGTGAGCGACCGTCAGGTGACCGACGACGCGCTGTCCGTGGCGGCGCCGGTGCGCGGGCCGGGCGGCGCGGTGGTCGCCGCGGTGTCGGTAGTGGTGCCCCAGGCCGGCGCCCAGGTGCCGGTGCTGGTCCCGGCGGTACGGCTCGCGGCACGCGGTATCTCGCGCGCGCTGGGGTGGCATCCGGAGCAGCCTGACGCCGGGGCGTCCGGTCCCGTAGCGCGTCGGGCGGCGCCGTCGTCGTAACGCCACCGGGCGGGCTTCAGTCGTGGCGTCATCGGTCGCTTTCACGGGAGGTCATCGGGTCGCTGCCGGGCGGTCCAAGGTCTGTCCAAGGTTCCGCCAGGGCCGGTCGGAGACCTTGGTTACCGGCAGACGAGAGGGCGCGGATGCGGGGCATCCGGGTCCTGGCTTCCCGAGCCGAGGAGTTGACCCATGCGTACACGTCGAATGCTGGTCGGTGCGGCCGGAGCCGCCGCCGTGATGCTCGGCACCCCGTCCTGCCGGCCGCCGCGGCGCCCTCCCCCGGCCAGTCCGGCACCACGGGGGTGGCGGTGCTGGACTGCCCCGCCGATGTGTGGCGGGACCCCGCCGGCAACACCTTCGGAGGCATGTGCACCGGCAACGGCAACTACAAGTTCCGTGCGACGGCCGTGTGCCGCAACGGGCAGACGGTGTACGGCACCACCAAGTGGGCGACCGGTGGCTGGTCCTACGCCTACTGCGCGGGCAAGGGCGGCCTGACCGGTGACGTCGGCTACGAGTACTGGCGAGGCCGCTGACGCACCGATCCGGCGGGGGTGCGGGGAGGGCCCTCACGGGGGAGCGGCCTCGCCCACTCCCGCCTCCGTGTCCAGTATTTGTGCCATCCGCTCGGCGCCGGCCGCGCGGTTCTGCCAGGTGGTGCCCGCCCGGCTGGAACGACATCAGCGTCCAGGCCAGCTGCCACACGGCGTCGTGCCGGCCCCGGGCCAGGGCGGTGCGCTGGGCGGCGAGCAGGCAGGCGTGTTCGGCGGCGAACCACTCCAGCGCGGCGCCGCCGCCCGCCTGGTCCATCGGGACACAGCCGGGAACCGGCGGGGCGAGGCGAGGGCGGAAGGGTGTGTCGGGGCCGTCGAGCGCGTGGTTCGCGGCGAAGGCGGTGTGTGAGTCGCGGAAGCTGGCGGGCAGCCGCTCTCCCCAGACGCGCTCGGCGAGCCGGTCCACCGGCACGGCGTGCGGGGCGTCGACGAGCAGCGCGGCCAGCACGGCTCGCTGCAGCGCCGGGCCGAGGTTCACCGGCCGTGTCCCCACCCGCATCGCGATCTCACCCAGCAGGGTGAAGGACGCGGTCACCTCGTCACCCGCAGCTTGAGTTCTGGCACGTACCGAGTGTGACGGGCCGTCCCGTGTTCATACCGGCATCGGCCGGAGTCGTCCGAAAACCAGCGGGTGGTACGGGACTGACGAGGACGTCCCGGCCGCATGCACCGGCCTTCACACGGTGAGCTCCGCGGCGCCGGAAGAGACTTTCACGGTTTCAGCTCTTGACGTCCGGAGTCCCTGAGAGCACATTGGGCGCACTTTGAGAGCGCTCTCAGGCCGTTCTCGAAGACCCCCGCACAGTCGATTCCGTACACCGAGAGGGCAACCCCCACATGAGCCGCACCTCCGGCACACACCGCAGCAGGAGCCGCCCCCGCCGACGGACACTCGTCGCCGTCGTCGGCGCCCTGGGCCTCGCGGCGGCGGCCGCCACGGTCGCCATCCCGTCCGCGAACGCCACCGCGCCGCCGCCCCCGTCGGGCTGGACGCAGGTCTTCCTCGACGACTTCGACGGCGCCGCGGGCTCCAAGGTCGACGCGGACAACTGGCAGTACGCAACCGGCACCGGCTACCCGGGCGGCCCCGCCAACTGGGGCACCGGCGAGATCGAGACGATGACGGACAGCACCAGCAACGTCTCCCTCGACGGCAACGGCAACCTCCGCATCACCCCGCGCCGCGACGCCTCCGGCAACTGGACCTCGGGCCGCATCGAGACCAACCGCACCGACTTCGAACCGCCGGCCGGCGGCAAACTCCGCGTCGAGGGACGGATCCAGACGCCGGACGTCACCGGCGCCGCCGCCAAGGGCTACTGGCCGGCGTTCTGGATGCTCGGCGGCCCCTACCGCGGCAACTACCAGAACTGGCCGGGCGTCGGCGAGATCGACATCATGGAGAACACCCAGGGCCAGAACACGGTGTTCGCCACGATGCACTGCGGCACCGCCCCGGGCGGGCCCTGCAACGAGAACAGCGGCATCGGCAGCTCGACCACCTGCCCCGGCGCGGCATGCCACGCCGGCTTCCACACCTACGCGGTCGAGTGGGACCGCTCGACGAGCCCCCAGGAGATCCGCTTCTACGTGGACGACACCCACTACCACACGGTGAAGGAGGACCAGGTCGACGCGGCGACCTGGAAGAACGCCACCGACCACGGCTTCTTCATCATCCTCAACGTCGCGATGGGCGGCGCGTTCCCGGACGCGCACGGCGGCGGCCCGGACGCCGGCACCGAGCCCGGCCACCCGCTGGTCGTCGACTACGTCCGGGTCCTCCAGGCGGCCGGCTAGGAAGCACTCGTGCCCACCCCCCACACGAGGGGGCGGGCCCACGGCCCGCCCCCTCTCCGCCCCTGTGTCCCCGGCTCGTTCAGCTTGTGCAGTCATCTGCGCCAGGGGACTTTTCTCGACTTTACCTCTTGACGGCGACAGTGACGTGGAGCACATTGACCGCACCCTTGAGAGCGCTCTCAGGCGTGCAGGGCACCCGCGCACCCCAACTCCGTACGAGAGGCCCCCACATGAGCGAAATCTCCGCCGCGCGCCACAGACGCAGGCCCCTGCGGCTCGCGTTCGTCGCCGTCGTCAGCACGCTCGGTCTCGCGGCAGTGGCCGCCACGGCCACCTCCTCGTCGGCGAGCGCCACCGCGCCGCCGCCCCCGTCCGGCTGGACGCAGGTCTTCCTCGACGACTTCGACGGCGCCGCGGGCTCCAAGGTCGACGCGGACAACTGGCAGTACGCAACCGGCACCGGCTACCCGGGCGGCCCCGCCAACTGGGGCACCGGCGAGATCGAGACGATGACGGACAGCACCAGCAACGTCTCCCTCGACGGCAACGGCAACCTCCGCATCACCCCGCGCCGCGACGCCTCCGGCAACTGGACCTCGGGCCGCATCGAGACCAACCGCACCGACTTCCAGCCCCCGGCCGGCGGCAAACTCCGCGTCGAGGCCCGCATCCAGGTGCCGGACGTCACCGGCGCCGCCGCCAAGGGCTACTGGCCGGCGTTCTGGATGCTGGGCTCGCCCTACCGCGGCAACTACTGGAACTGGCCCAGCGTCGGCGAGATCGACATCATGGAGAACACCCAGGGCCAGAACACGGTGTTCGCCACGATGCACTGCGGCACCGCCCCGGGCGGGCCCTGCAACGAGAACAGCGGCATCGGCAGCTCCACGACCTGTCCCGGCACCACGTGCCAGGCCGGCTTCCACACCTACCGGATGGAGTGGGACCGCTCGACCAGCCCGCAGGAGATCCGGTTCTACCTCGACGGCACCAACTTCCACACGGTGCGGGCGAACCAGGTCGACGCAACGACCTGGAAGAACGCCACGGACCACGGTTTCTTCATCATCCTGAACGTCGCGATGGGCGGCGGCTTCCCCGACGCGTTCGGCGGCGGCCCGGACGCCGGCACGCAGCCAGGCCATCCGATGGTCGTCGACTACGTCCAGGTGCTGTCGGCCGGTGGGAGCGGTACCACACCCCCACCGGCCGGCAACCGCGACGCCTACGGCACCATCCAGGCCGAGTCCTACGACGGCCAGTCCGGCGTGCGCACCGAGCCGACGGCGGACTCCGGCGGTGGCCAGAACGTCGGCTCGCTGGCGAACGGCGACTGGCTGCACTACAAGGGCGTCAACTTCGGCTCCACGCCGGCCAGGCAGTTCAACGCCCGGGTGGCGAGCGGCGCGGCGGGCGGCGTCAGCGGGCTCGTCGAGGTGCGGCTGGACAGCCGTACCAGCACGCCCGTCGGCAGTTTCTCGGTGGGCAACACGGGCGGCTGGCAGTCGTGGCGGACGATCCCGGCGAACATCAGCCAGGTGACCGGCACACACGATGTGTATCTCACCTTCACCAGCGGTCAGCCCGCTGACTTCGTGAACGTCAACTGGTTCAACTTCGGGCGCTGACCGGCGGCTTCGGTGGCGGGCCGCACGGGTTGCGCGGCCCGCCACCGAAACAGAACGCGTCGCTCTCACCGCCCGGGAAAACGGATGCGCACGGCCGCTGCCCGTGCCACGATCCGCCGGTGAATCGCGACCAGATCTCCCGCATCGCCCACACGCACCACCCGATCGCCGCCCCGCTCGAGGACAACTCGGTGCGAGTCCTGCTCGAGTACGCCCTGCCACGCCCCGAGTCACGTGTGCTCGACCTGGGCTGCGGCGGCGGTGAGTGGCTTCTGCGCGCCCTGGCCGCACGTCCCGGGCTGCTCGCCGAGGGCGTGGACACCTGCGAACTCGCCCTCGCGCACGCGGAGCAGGCCGCGCGGCAGCGCGGCGTCCACGACCGGCTCGTCCTGCACCACCGCAGCGCCGCCGGCTTTCCCGCCTCGCACGCCTACGACCTGGTCCTGTGCGTCGGGGCCACGCACGCCTTCGGTGGCCTCGTCGCCACCCTCGCCGCGGCGCGCGAGCACCTGGCTCCCGGCGGGCGCTTCCTGATCGGCGACGGCTACTGGGCCGCCGACCCCTCCCCTGAGGCCGCCGAGATGCTCGGGGACCTCGCCGACCTGCCCAGCACGCTGGACCGGGTCGCCGCTGGCGGGTGGACGCCGGTCCACGGGCACCTCAGCACCCGTCAGGAACTCGACGTCTACGAGTGGTCCTGGACGGGGTCGCTCGCCTCCTGGGCCCTGGACCATCCCGATGACCCGGACAGCGGGCAGGCGCTCGCCGCGGCCGACACCCACCGCACGCAGTGGCTGCGCGGCTACCGGGACTGCTTCGGCTTCGTCTGCCTCGTGCTGCGCCCAACGTCGGACTGAAGCGGCGGCGCCCCGGTGCCCGGACGGGAGACGCGCCGGACCGGTCCCTCACCGGCGGGGGGCGCACCGGTACAACGTCTGGGGGATGGTCCTGTTGCCGGTCGGACCGGCGAGGCCCTTGAGGCCGGAAGGGGCGGCGGAGGAGTCCCTGCCGCCGTGGGACGAGTCCGTGCCACCGTAGGCGGAGGCCGGGACGCGGGTGCAGGCGGACTCGACCCAGTCGGTGATCTGCACGGTGGCCGTCGCCCCGCCGCTGCCTCCGAACAGGGCGCCCGTGCCACGGCCACCGCCCAGCAGCACGTAGCGCAGCCTGCCGCTGTCGACCAGCTGACGGAACTGCGTCTGCGTCGGGAACGGCACCCTGCCGCTGAAGCCGCCGAGCGGGAGCACATGGGCGCCGGTGGCGAGGATGTACGGGGACGCGCTGTTCCAGCCGGTGGTGGCGAAGACGTAGGCGGCCGGGCCCTGGTGCGCGGTGGTGTAGTCGAGCAACTTCCGCTGCGTCGCAGTGAGTCGGCCGTCCTCGCTGTATCCGCCGAGGGCACCGAAGCCGCCTGTGCCGCCGTGGACCGCCCCGTTTCCGCGTGCCGTGCCGCCACCCCAGCGCACGCGTGCCGTCCGGGAACCCGCCGATGTGACCAGGCCGTGGCCGCGGTTCGCGCCGGACGGGCCGACCGCGCCCATGCCGGAACTGCGGTACGACGGGATGAAGACCTGCACCGCCCACGCGCTCGGCGCGACCAGCACCGCGGCCAGGGACGCGGCCAGCCCGGCGAGGGCGAGCCGGCCACCGGACGGTGCGCGACCGGTGCGGGCCAGTACGAGCAGGACGACGGCGGCGAGACCGAGCGCACCCACCACGGGTGCCAGCCACGGCAGGAACGACGGGAACTGCCCGGCGAGATACGCGCTCCACACCGCCGTCGCCGCCACCGCGCCCGGCAGCGCCCACGTGCGACGGCCGCCTGCCCGGTAGGCGCGCCACATCAGTGCGAGACCGCCACCGGTGAGCGCGGCGAGCGGCACCGCGATCACGCCCATGTAGTACGTGTGACCGCCGACGCTGCCCGCGCTGAACACCAGGAAGAACGTGGCCAGCCAGGTGCCCCACAGGACGAAGCCGGAACGGATCCGGTCGGTGCGTGGCCTGCCCCGGCGCCATACCAGGCCGCAGACGACGCAGACGGCGGCGAACGGGTAGAGCCAGCCGGTCTGCGAGGCGAGTGACGTGCCGAACATCTTCGACCAGCCGTTCTGGCCGCCGCCCCAGCCGCCACGCCCGTGGACCGCACCGGCCTGCCGCGCGGCACTCGTCCGGGTTCCGGGGGCGTGCGCGTGCCGGGGAGCGTGTGCGCGTGCCGCAACGCCCTGGCCCGGTCCGCCGGCGCCCGATGCCGGGTGCCGGCCGCCTCCGCCACCCTGCGTGGCGCTCACGCTGCCCGTATCGGCCGCGCTGACGCCGAGCGACGGGAAACGGTCGAGGAAGTTGTAGCCGACCACCATGCTGAACGCGGAGTTGTCGGTGGTGCCGTCGATATAGGGCCGGTCCCTGGCCGGGGTGAGGGTGGCGGCGAGCATCCAGGACGCCGACACGGCGGTCGTCACGACGGCGGCCGCCCCCAAGTGCGCCAGCCGTTTCCGCAGCGGGACCGGTGCCGAGATCAGGTAAACGAGGGCGAGCGCGGGAAGCACCGCCCAGGCCTCCAGCATCTTGGCCTGGAAGCCGAGGCCGACCCACACACCGGCGAGCAACAGCGGGCGCAGCCGGCCGTCCCGGGCGGCACGCTGGGTGGCCTCGGCCGCCAGCAGGAGACACAGCGTGAAGGCGGGGTCCTCGACCGCGGTGCGAAAGAGGCCCACGGCCACCGGGGTCACCAGGAACGCCGTGGCGGCGATCAGCGCCGCGCCGGCCCCGGCCCAGCGGCGCACCACCCGGTGCAGGACCAGCAGGCTCGCCACGCCCTCGAGCACCTGGGGCATCGTCACCGCCCACGGATGGAATCCGAAGACCCGGGCGGAAAGGGCCTGCGGCCACAGGAATCCCGGCAATTTGTCGAGCGTGATGGAATTTCCCGGGTCGAATGAGCCGTAGAAAAACGCCCTCCAGCTCTCCGTCATGCTGCGGACGGCGTTCGCGTAAAACGTGTGGTACTGGCTGTGGTTGATCCCCCAGGCATAGAGCACGGCGGCGAGCACGGTGAGGAACAGCAGTGCCGGGCGCGCGTACGCGGGCTGGTCCACCGGCGATCTCCAGGGTGCGCGACGGCCGGCACCGGAAGGGACGTTCGGGGCGGGGACTGTGGTAGCCATGCCCAGCAGTCTTCGACACCGCGCGGGCCGGTGACGCCGCTCGGACCGCTTTCGCGGAAATTCTCGCCGGACTCAGGGAAGTCCCTTGTACATGCACCGCACAGTGGGCGCACAGTTCCCTCAGCGCAGTTCCGCCCGGAACGCCGCCGGCGTCATGTCGGTGTGCTGATGGAAGAACTTGGAGAAGTTCGCCGCGTCCGGGAAGCCGACAGCCGCGCCGACCCGGCCGATCGGCAGATCGGTGTGGGCGAGGAGCCGTTTGGCCTCCAGGACGACGCGCTTGTCGATGAACGCCTTGGGCGTCTCGCCGGTGGCGGCGCGCACCGCGCGCACAAGGGTGCGGCGGGAGTAGCCGAGCGCGTCGGCGTAGGCGCTGACGCTGTGGTTGGTGGCGAATCCCTTCTCCACCGCGTCCCGGAAGAGGGTGAAAGTGGTGTCGGCCTGCCCGCGCGCCGCCTCCGACGAACTCGCCGCGAGATGGCCCAGGCGCAGCAGAAACGCCGTCAGGCTGTGCCGCAGCACGGCCGTGTGCAGGGTCAGCGGGAGCGTCGTGGTGTCCTCGTACTCACGCTGCAGCTGGGCGAGCGCCGCTCTGAGCGCGGCGAGCTGCGCCGTGTCCGGGTGCAGCAGCGGCGGCTGGTCGTAGCGGTACAGGCCGGTGGCCTCCACCGTGGCACGGGGCAGGAAGCCGGGCTGCATGGCCAGGACGGTTCCGCGGTACTCGCTCGTCCGCGAGAAGCGGTGCACCTGTCCGGGCCGGATCCACAACAGGTCGCCGGCCGTCGCCTCGTACTCGGCAAAATCGATCATGTGTCGTACGGGACCGTCGCTGAAGAGCATCACCACGTGGAAGTCGATGCGATGCACCCGCTCCAGCGGCGCGTCGGCGTGCCAGGTGCGGCCGGTGCCCATCGGGCCGACCTGCATGCCGACGCCGAGAACGCTCAGATCGACCGGAAAGGGAAAGGTTCTGATCCCGTCGCCGTCCCGGGATGCGTCGCCGGCCTGGGATGTACTGTCCGCCATGTCCTTCTCGTGCCGTCCCGCTCGCGCGCCCCGCCGACCGGGGTGTCCCACTTTCACCACAGACTGACACACCACGACCTTCCCTCGGAAAAGTCAGACTTTTACTTTTGAACGCGCCAGCCCTGATACTTCGCTCCCATCGAGGACTTCTTGAAGATGAGCACGCACACACCCGGCAGCTTCGAGTGGACCGAACTGGACCGGCGTGCCGTCGACACCGCCCGCCTCATGGCGGCCGATGCCGTACAGCGGGTCGGAAACGGGCACCCCGGCACCGCGATGAGCCTGGCCCCCGCCGCCTACACGATCTTTCAGAAGCTGATGCGGCACGACCCGGCCGACCCGGAGTGGACCGGCCGTGACCGCTTCGTCCTGTCCCCCGGCCACACCTCACTGACCCTCTACACGCAGCTGTTCCTCGCGGGCTACGAGCTGGAGCTGGACGACCTGAAGGCGTTCCGCACGCACGGCTCGAAGACGCCCGGCCACCCCGAGTACGGCCACACCGCGGGCGTGGAGACCACCACAGGCCCGCTCGGCCAGGGCGTCGCCAACGCGGTCGGCATGGCGATGGCCGCCCGCTACGAGCGCGGCCTGTTCGACCCGGACGCCCCGGCCGGTGCCTCGCCCTTCGACCACACCGTCTGGGCGATCGTCTCCGACGGCGACCTCCAGGAGGGCGTTTCCGCCGAGGCCTCCTCGCTCGCCGGCCACCAGAAGCTCGGCAACCTGGTCTTCCTCTACGACGACAACCACATCTCCATCGAGGGCGACACCGCGACCGCGTTCTCCGAGGACGTGCTGAAGCGGTACGAGGCGTACGGCTGGCACGTGCAGCGCGTCGAGCCGGAGGAGAACGGCGACGTCGACGTGCACGCCCTGTACGCGGCCCTGAAGGCGGCACAGGCCGAGACCGGGCGCCCCTCGATCATCGCGATGCGCACGATCATCGCCTGGCCCGCCCCGAACGCCCGGGACACCGAGGCCGCGCACGGCTCGGCGCTGGGCGAGGGCGAGGTCGCGGCCACCAAGCGCGTCCTCGGCTTCGATCCGGAGCAGAGCTTCGTCGTCGAGCCGGAGGTGCTGGCCCACACCCGCAGGGCCCTCGACCGGGGCGCCGAGGCGCACGCCGCCTGGGACAAGCGGATCGGCGCCTGGCGTGCCGACCACCCGGAGCGGGCGGCCACGTTCGAGCGCGTCAGCAAGGGCGAGCTGCCCGAGGGCTGGGAGGACACCGTGCCGGTGTTCGAGCCCGGCAGGGCGGTCGCCACGCGTGCCGCGTCCGGCAAGGTGCTCCAGGCGCTCGGCGCGGTGATCCCCGAGCTGTGGGGCGGCTCCGCCGACCTGGCCGGCTCGAACAACACCACCATCGACAAGACCAGCTCGTTTCTGCCGAAGGGCAACCCGCTGCCGGAGGCCGATCCGTACGGCCGGACGATCCACTTCGGCATCCGCGAGTTCTCGATGGCCGCCGAGATGAACGGCATCGCCCTGCACGGCAACACCCGCGTCTACGGCGGCACCTTCCTGGTGTTCTCCGACTACATGCGCAACGCCGTCCGTATGTCGGCGCTGATGCAGCTGCCGGTGACGTACGTGTGGACGCACGACTCGATCGGCCTGGGCGAGGACGGTCCCACCCACCAGCCGGTCGAGCACCTCGCCTGCCTGCGGGCGATCCCCGGCCTGAACGTCGTCCGCCCCGCGGATGCCAACGAGACCGCGATCGTCTGGGCCGAGATCCTGAAGCGGCACGCCAGCGACCCGGCTCCGCACGGCCTGGCGCTCACTCGTCAGGGCGTACCGACGTACGAGCCGAACCCCGACGCGGCGCGGGGCGGGTACGTCATGTCCGAGGCCGAGGGCGGCAAGCCGCAGGTCGTCCTCATCGCCACCGGCTCCGAGGTGCACATCGCCGTCGAGGCGCGCGAGCAGCTCCAGGCCGCTGGTGTGCCCACACGGGTGGTGTCCATGCCGTCCGTGGAGTGGTTCGAGGAGCAGCCGCGCGAGTACCGCGAGCGGGTCCTTCCGCCGTCCGTGCAGGCACGTGTCGCGGTCGAGGCCGGAGTGGGGCTGACGTGGTACCGGTTCGTGGGTGACGCAGGACGCATCGTCTCCCTCGAACACTTCGGCGCCTCTGCCGACGCGAAGACGCTGTTCGCCGAGTACGGCTTCACCCCCGAGAACGTCGTCGCCGCGGCCGGGGAATCCCTCGCCGCCGCGCGCGGTTGATCCGACCGCCAGAAAGAAGTTGATCACTGTGACCGAAGCAAGCGCGGCCGCTCAGCCGCTTGCCCGCCTGTCCGACGCGGGCGTGTCGATCTGGCTGGACGACCTGTCGCGCCGGCGGATCGAGTCCGGCAACCTCGCCGAGCTGATCGAGACCCGGCATGTCGTCGGCGTCACCACCAACCCGTCCATCTTCCAGGCCGCCATCGGCTCTGCGGCGTGGGGGTCCCCCCGCTCGAGCGAAGCCGAGAGTGGGGGAGGTTACGAGGAGCAGCTCGCCGATCTCGCGGTGCGGGGCGTCACGGTCGACGAGGCCGTGCGCATGATGACGAGCGCCGACGTGCGGGCCGCCGCCGACATTCTGGAACCCGTCCACAAGGCGACGGGCGGCCGGGACGGCCGGGTCTCCATCGAGGTCGACCCCCGCCTCGCGCACGACACCGCGGCCACCATCGCCGAGGCCAAGCAGCTGGCCTGGCTGGTCGACCGCCCCAACGTGATGATCAAGATCCCGGCGACGAAGGCCGGACTTCCGGCGATCACCGAGGTCATCGGCGCCGGCATCAGCGTCAACGTCACGCTGATCTTCTCGCTGGAGCGCTACCACGAGGTCATGGACGCCTACCTCGCGGGCCTGGAGATGGCCCGCGCCCGGGGCCTGGACCTGTCCCAGATCCACTCCGTGGCGTCCTTCTTCGTCTCCCGGGTCGACACCGAGATCGACAAGCGCCTGACGCTGCTCGGCACGGACGAGGCCCTGGCGCTCAAGGGAAGGGCCGCGCTGGCCAACGCACGGCTCGCCTACGCGGCGTACGAAGACGTGTTCGACTCTGCCGGAAGTCCGACACAGCGCGGCGACCGCTGGACCGCCCTGGCCGGGGCCAAGGCGAACAAGCAGCGTCCGCTGTGGGCCTCCACCGGCGTGAAGGATCCCGCATACAAGAGCACCCTGTACGTGGACGGACTGGTCGCGCCCGGCACGGTCAACACCATGCCGGAGGCCACCCTCGACGCCACCGCCGAACGCGGCGAGATCACCGGCGACACCGTCACCGGCGGCTACGCGCAGGCCCGCGCCGACCTGGCCGCCGTGGAACAGCTCGGCATCTCCTACGACGAGGTCGTCCGGCAGCTGGAGGACGAGGGTGTCGCCAAGTTCGCGACGGCCTGGCAGGACCTGCTGGACGCGGTGACGAAGTCCCTCAACAGCATGGGAGTTGACGCCGAATGACTGCGACCCCGCCCCTCGAACCGACGGCCCCCGCGTCCGGGTGGGACAACCCGCTGCGCGACGCGCGCGACCGCCGTCTGCCCCGTGTCGCGGGCCCGTCCGGGCTGGTCATCTTCGGTGTGACCGGCGACCTGTCCCGCAAGAAGCTGATGCCGGCCGTCTACGACCTGGCCAACCGCGGACTGCTGCCGCCGGGCTTCTCGCTCGTCGGTTTCGCCCGCCGGGAGTGGGAGGACCAGGACTTCGCGCAGGTCGTGCACGACGCCGTCCGCGAGCACGCGCGCACCCCGTTCCGCGAGGAGGTCTGGCACCAGCTCGCCGAGGGCATGCGGTTCATCCCCGGCGACTTCGACGACGACACGGCGTTCAAGCAGCTGCGCGAGACCGTCGACCAGCTCGACAAGGCCCGCGGCACCAGCGGCAACTACGCCTTCTACCTCTCCGTACCGCCGAAGTTCTTCCCGAAGGTCGTGCGGCAGCTGAAGAAGCACGGCCTGGCCCACGCGCCGGAGGGCTCCTGGCGGCGCGCGGTCATCGAGAAGCCGTTCGGGCGCGACCTGGCCGGCGCCCGCGAGCTGAACGCGATCGTGCACGACGTCTTCGACCCGGAGCAGGTCTTCCGCATCGACCACTACCTGGGCAAGGAGACCGTCCAGAACATCCTGGCGCTGCGCTTCGCCAACCAGATGTACGAGCCGATCTGGAACCGGTCGTACGTCGACCACGTGCAGATCACCATGGCCGAGGACATCGGCATCGGCGGCCGGGCCGGCTACTACGACGGCATCGGCGCCGCCCGCGACGTCATCCAGAACCACCTCCTGCAGCTGATGGCGCTCACCGCCATGGAGGAGCCCGCAGCGTTCGACGCCGAGTCGCTGCTCACCGAGAAGCTGAAGGTGTTCCGGGCCGTGAAGCTGCCGGAGGACCTGGGCCGGCACACCGTGCGCGGGCAGTACGCGGCGGCCTGGCAGGGCGGCGAGCAGGTGCGCGGCTACCTGGAGGAGGACGGCATCGACCCGGCCTCGACGACCGACACGTACGCCGCGATCAAGCTGGGGATCGACAACCGGCGCTGGGCGGGCGTGCCGTTCTACCTGCGCACCGGCAAGCGGCTCGGCCGCCGCGTCACCGAGATCGCGGTCGTCTTCCAGCGGGCCCCGCACTCCCCCTTCGACTCCACCGCCACCGAGGAGCTGGGCCAGAACGCGGTCGTCATCCGGGTCCAGCCCGACGAGGGCATGACGGTCCGGTTCGGCTCGAAGGTGCCCGGGACCTCGATGGAGCTCCGGGACGTGACGATGGACTTCGCCTACGGCGAGTCGTTCACCGAGTCCAGCCCGGAGGCGTACGAGCGGCTCATCCTGGACGTACTCCTCGGCGACGCCAATTTGTTCCCCCGTCACCAGGAAGTGGAAGAGTCCTGGAAGATCCTCGACCCGGTCGAGGAGCACTGGGCGAAGATCGGCAGGCCCGCGCAGTACGCCGCGGGCAGCTGGGGACCCGGGGAAGCCGACGAGATGCTCGCACGAGACGGACGGAGCTGGCGCAGGCCATGAAGATCGACCTGACCGACACCACGGCAAGCAAGATCAACAAGGCACTGGTGCAGGGCCGCCGCGCCATCGGCACGCCGGCCGTGGGGATGGTGCTGACGATGGTGATCGTCACGGACGAGGAGAACGCCTACGACTCGATCAGGGCGGCGGAGGAGGCCTCGCACGAGCACCCCTCGCGCACCCTGGTCGTCATCAAGCGGCACGCCCGCACCCCGCGCGAGCGCACCCGGTCCCGGCTGGACGCCGAGGTGCGGGTCGGCTCCGAGGCCGGCACCGGCGAGACGGTCGTACTGCGGACGCACGGCGAGGTGTCCGACCATGCCGACTCCGTGGTCCTGCCGCTGCTGCTGCCGGACGCGCCGGTCGTGGTGTGGTGGCCGGTGGACGCGCCCGAGGTACCCGCGAAGGACCCGCTCGGCGCGCTGGCGCAGCGCAGGATCACCGACCTGTACGCCGTCGAGGACCCCCTGGCGATGCTGGAGACCCGGGTCCGCTCGTACGCGCCCGGCGACACCGACCTCGCCTGGACCCGGCTCACGCCGTGGCGGTCGATGCTGGCGGCGGCCCTGGACCAGGCCCGCGTCGAGGTGATCTCGGCGGCCGTGGAGGCCGAGGCCGAGAACCCGGCCGCCGAGCTGCTGGCCCGCTGGCTGGAGGCCCGGCTGAAGGTCGCCGTCGACCGCGTGGTCACCGCCGGCCCGGTCGTCACGGCCGTGCGCCTGGGCACCGCGAACGGCGAGATCGTCATCGACCGCCCCGAGGGCCCGCTGGCCACGCTGTCCCTGCCGGGCCAGCCCTCGCGCACCCTCGCGCTGAAGGTGCGCCCCACCTCCGAACTCATCGCCGAGGAACTCAGGCGCCTCGACGCGGACGAGATGTACGCCATCGCCCTGCGCGGCGACGTCGCCCCCCTGAGCGACAAGGAGACCCCTGCCCATGTCTGACTCCCCCTCCGGCTCTGCCAGGCCGACCCGGCGCCCCGAGTGGACCGCCCTGGAGGACCACCGCGCCGAGACGCTGCTCCATCCGGACCTGCGTGAGCTGTTCGCGGCGGACCCGTCGCGCGCCGAGCGGTACGTCGCCCGCGTCGGCGACCTGCGCATCGACTACTCCAAGAACCTGGTCAACGACGAGACGCTCGCCCTGCTGCTCGAACTGGCCGCCGCCACCGACGTGTTCGCGCTGCGCGACGCGATGTTCCGCGGCGAGAAGATCAACGTCACCGAGCGGCGGGCGGTGCTGCACACCGCGCTGCGCGCCCCGCGGGACGCGGTGATCGAGGTCGACGGCGAGAACGTCGTGCCGGGTGTGCACGCGGTCCTGGACAAGATGACGGACTTCGCGAACCGGGTGCGCTCCGGCGAGTGGACCGGGCACACCGGCCGCCACATCCGCAACGTCGTCAACATCGGCATCGGCGGCTCGGACCTGGGCCCGGCGATGGCGTACGAGGCGCTGCGCCCCTACACGGCACGGGAGTTGACGTTCCGCTTCGTGTCGAACGTGGACGGCGCCGACCTGCACGAGGCGGTCCGGGACCTGGATCCGGCTCAGACGCTGTTCATCGTCGCGTCCAAGACGTTCACCACGATCGAGACGATCACCAACGCGACCTCGGCGCGCTCCTGGCTGCTCGCCGGTCTGGGGGGCGACGAGAAGGCGGTCGCGAAGCACTTCGTGGCCCTGTCGACGAATGCGGAGAAGGTCGCCTCCTTCGGCATCGACCCGGACAACATGTTCGAGTTCTGGGACTGGGTCGGCGGCCGATACTCGTACGACTCGGCGATCGGCCTGTCCCTGATGATCGCCATCGGCCCGGAACGGTTCCGGGAGATGCTCGACGGCTTCCGCATCGTCGACGAGCACTTCCGCTCCGCCCCCGCCGAGGCCAACACCCCGCTGATCCTGGGCCTGCTGGGCGTCTGGTACGGCAACTTCTTCGGCGCGCAGTCGCACGCGGTGCTGCCCTACAGCCACTACCTGTCGAAGTTCACCGCCTACCTCCAGCAGCTGGACATGGAGTCCAACGGCAAGTCGGTGGACCGCGACGGCCACCCCGTGGACTGGCAGACCGGGCCGGTGGTGTGGGGCACGCCCGGCACCAACGGGCAGCACGCCTACTACCAGCTCATCCACCAGGGAACCAAGTTGATCCCTGCGGACTTCATCGGCTTCGCCCGGCCCGTCGACGAGCTGAGCGAGCAGCTCGCCGCCCAGCACGACCTGCTGATGGCCAACTTCTTCGCCCAGACGCAGGCGCTGGCCTTCGGCAAGACGCCGCAGGAAGTACGCGCCGAAGGAGTGCCGGAGGAGCTGGTGCCGCACAAGACGTTCAAGGGCAACCACCCGACGACCACGATCCTCGCGCGCGAACTGACCCCGTCCGTGCTCGGCCAGCTCGTCGCCCTCTACGAACACAAGGTGTTCGTCCAGGGCGCGGTCTGGAACATCGACTCCTTCGACCAGTGGGGCGTGGAGCTCGGCAAGGTCCTCGCCAGGCGCGTCGAACCCGCCCTCACCGAGGGCGCGGACGTTCCCGGCCTCGATCCCTCCACCACCGCCCTCGTGGCCGCCTACCGCGAACTGAAGGAAGTGAACTGACATGCAGTTGGGACTCATCGGGCTCGGCAAGATGGGCGGCAACATGCGCGAGCGGATCCGCCGCGCGGGCCACACCGTCATCGGCTACGACCGCAACCCCGAGCTCTCCGACGTCAGCAGCCTCACCGAGCTGGTCGAGAAGCTCGAAGCCCCGCGCACGGTCTGGGTGATGGTCCCGGCCGGCGCCGCCACCCAGTCCGTCGTCGACGAACTGGCCACGCTGCTCCAGCCCGGCGACACCGTCGTCGACGGCGGCAACTCCCGCTGGAGCGACGACGAGAAGCACGCCGCCGAGCTCGGCACCAAGGGCATCGGCTTCGTCGACGCGGGCGTCTCCGGCGGCGTGTGGGGCCTGGAGAACGGCTACGCGCTGATGGTCGGCGGCGACAAGGAGCATGTGGAGCGGCTCCACCCGATCTTCGAGGCGCTCAAGCCGCAGGGGCCGTACGGCTATGTCCACGCGGGCAAGGTGGGCGCCGGGCACTTCGCGAAGATGGTCCACAACGGCATCGAGTACGCGATGATGCAGGCCTACGCCGAGGGCTGGGAGCTGCTGGAGAAGGTCGACTCGGTGGACAACGTCCGCGAGGTGTTCCGGTCCTGGCAGGAGGGCACGGTCATCCGCTCCTGGCTGCTGGACCTCGCGGTCGACGCCCTCGACGAGGACGAGCACCTGAAGCAGCTGCGCGGCTACGCCGAGGACTCGGGCGAGGGCCGCTGGACGGTCGAGGCAGCCATCGACAACGCGGTGCCGCTCCCGGCGATCACCGCCTCCCTGTTCGCGCGGTTCGCCTCCCGCCAGGAGGACTCCCCGCAGATGAAGATGGTCGCGGCCCTGCGCAACCAGTTCGGCGGGCACGCCATCGAGTCGGCGAAGGAGTAGCGGGCCGTGGGGGATCTCCTGCTGGTCCGCCACGGTGAGACCGAGTGGAGCAGATCGGGACAGCACACCAGCTTCACCGATCTGCCCCTGACCCCGCGGGGCGAGGAACAGGCCAAGTCCCTCGCCCCGCTCCTCACCGGCCGGACCCTCCGACGTACACTCACCAGCCCCCTCGCCCGCGCCATACGCACCGCCGAACTCGCGGGCCTGGCCGGTGCCGAGACCGACCCCGACCTGCACGAGTGGGACTATGGCGGCTACGAGGGCATCACCACCGCCGACATCCACCGCACCCGGCCCGGCTGGGACCTGTGGACCGACGGGGCGCCGCGCGGGGACGCCGGGCAGCCCGGCGAGTCGCCCGCGCAGATCGGCGAGCGCGCCGACCGGGTGCTGGCCCGCCTCGCCCCGGCGCTCGCCGAGGGTGACGTGATGCTCGTCGCCCACGGCCACTTCCTGCGCGTGCTGACGGCCCGCCGGCTGGGCCTGCCGCCGTCCGACGGGCGGCTGTTCCGGCTGGAGACGGGGACGCTGAGCCGGCTGTCGACCGAGCACGGGTGGCCGGTCATCGCGGAGTGGAACACCCGGCCGTAGGCGGCCAGCCGTCCGGCTCGCCGTTGACGGCGACACGCCCGGGGACACTCGGCCGTGGACGGCGAGCCGAGTGGCTCCCGCTCGAGGCCGACATGCGCCGGGGGGCGGCGAGGCTGCGCCCCACCCGCAGTTGTCACCCGCTGCCAGTCGCGTCAGAGTCCCCGCTGATGGAGATCGACAATCTGACCGCGGCCGAACTGCGGGTGTGGCGGGCCTACCCGCGCGGAGAGGCCGTGGACTTCCGCGCCGCGGGGGACGACGACCCCGCGGAGGGCACCGGCTGGGGACCGGAGCGGACGCTGCGCGCCGCGGTGCTCAGGGCGCTGCTCGTCGGCGCCCCGCAGGAGGACGGCGAGATACCCGTACTGAAGGTCGCCGGGGCCCGGATCGCCGGGTCGCTGAACCTGATGTACGCGGAGATCGACCATGCCGTCCGCCTGAGCCAGTGCCGCTTCGACGAGGCCCCGAAGCTGTACGGCTCCCGGCTGCGCCAGCTGAACCTGGCCGGCTCCGCGCTGCCCGGCGTGAGCCTCGGCAGCACCCGCGTGGACGGTGTGCTGCGGCTGACGGAATGCCGGTTCCAGGGGCCGGTGCGGCTGGGCGGAGCGCAGATCTCCGCGGCGCTGTTCATGGAGCGGGCGCGGATCGCCGCCCCGGACGCCCAGGAACCGGCGCTTCAGCTCAACCATGTGACCCTAGGCGACGACCTGTGGGCACCCGGGCTGCGCGTCCACGGCCTGACCCGGCTCAACGGCGCCACCGTGGCCGTCTCGGTGAACCTGGAGGACGCCGAGTTCGTCCGCCGCGGCGGGCACGTCATCGTCGCCGAGGCGCTCAACGTGGGCGCCAACGTGCTGGCGCGGCGGCTGCGTGCCGATGGCCGGGTCGGCCTGCGCGGCGCCCGCATGCGTGGACGGTGTCGTCCGTGGGGGCCGCCCCGACGGTGAGGGCGATCCGGACGCTGCCGTCGGCGTTGGGCTGGGTCAGGGCGAGGTGGTCGATGCGCCGCACGTCCGTGGCCGCAGCGGTGTGCTCGACGTCCGTGAAGTCCGCCCGCCAGCCGGGGAGTCCGGGCCGGTCCGCGGCATGTCCGGACCGGTCCGTGGCGCAGAAGAACAGCTCCGTGCCGTCGGGGGCGGCGACCGCCTCCAGCGGGGCGTCCTCGGGTGCGCGGCGGCGCGGCAGTACCGGTGCCAGCAGGGCCTCGGCGCGCCGGGCCGCGCCCGCCGGGGGGCGAGCGCGTCCAGGTGCTCGGTGACGAGCTGCTTGCACGGGTGCGTGATGTTGAGCCCGTCGAAACCGAGATCGCGCGCGGCGCGCACCAGGTCGCCCACTCAGCATCGCGGACCTACGGAAAAGACCGGGCCGGGACTCGCGGGCCTGCTTCTAGAATCACCGGCACCGGCACCGCGCCCGAAGGAACCCGAAGGAACCCGATGCCCAGCGTCGAAGAACCGGCACGCCCCGGCGAGCGCATCCGTGACGCCGCCCGCACCCGGGCCGAGATCCTCGACGCCGCGACACAGGAGTTCGCCCGGGCCGGCTACGACGGCGCCCGCGTGGACGAGATCGCCGCCCGCACCCGCACCACTAAGCGGATGATCTACTACTACTTCGGCGGCAAGGAGCAGCTGTTCACGGCCGTGCTGGAGCGGGCGTACGGCGTGATCCGCGAGGCCGAGCAGCGGCTCGACGTCGAGCACCTGGACCCGGTGGCGGCCATCCGGCGCCTGGCGGAGCTGACCTTCGACCACCACGAGCAGCACCCCGACTTCATCCGCCTGGTGAGCATCGAGAACATCCACGGCGCCCGGCACATCGCGGCCTCCGAGAAGCTCGGCCGGATCGGCTCGCCCGCGCTGGACGTGATCCGCCGCATCCTGGCGTCGGGACAGGAGTCGGGCCTGTTCACGGCCGGCGTCGACGCCGTCGACCTGCACGCGATGATCAGTTCCTTCTGCTTCTTCCGGGTCGCCAACCGGCACACCTTCGGCGCGCTGTTCGGCCGCGACCTGGTCGACCCGGCCCAGCGGGAGCGCTACCGCACCATGCTGGGCGACATGGTGATCGCCTACCTGACGGCGGAGCGGGCCGCGGACTGAGCGCCGCGGAAATCTTCGGCGCACCGCCTTGACGTCTGCCGAAACAGCGGCGCAACATCCCTGGCCAACCGCTCAAGAGCCAACCAGTGAGTTCATTAGTGCCCGTCCCCTGATCGGCGGCCCCCTTCCCGAGGATCCTGATGGGCCTGCCGACGTTCCTCATCGGCTGTCTGCCGACCCGCGCGCAGATCGGCACGCTCGCGCCGGTGCTGCTGGTGTCTCCGCGGACGGACGCCACGTACCGGTTTCCATGCGCCGCTAGCCCTTCGGAATCCCGTAGGCCCGCTCGACATGGAGCCGTAGCACGAGACGGCGGTCGCGGACCATGGCCACGCGGAAGTCGTCCCAGTCGGGGTGCTCGCCCTGGACGTCGCGGTAGAGGCGGATCAGTTCCTCGACCGTCTCGTCGTGCGGGTCCTCGGCGACGGGTGAGAGGTCGGCGGTGCCCTCGGCGACGGTGTAGGCCCATCGGTCGGGGGTGGTCACGTGGTAGGAGGCGCGGGGGTCCCGGCGCAGGTTGCGGGTCTTGGCGCGGTCGTCGGTGAGGGAGACGCGGATGACGCGCTCGTCGGGGTAGTAGGCGTGGCTGACGTTCGACAGCTGGGGGCGGCCGTCGCGCTTGAGGGTGACCAGTACCCCGCCGTGGCTCTCGGCGAGCAGGGTGAGCAGTGTGTCCCGGGTGGCGTCCTGAGTCATGCCTCGGTCAACCGGCGGGAGGAAGCGCTCATTCCCGAAGGCGGCCGTTCGCCTGTTCCCGCGCGACGATGAGGTCTGAGGCCCGCCGAGCGGGGTATGCCGGACGTCACCTCGACGAACGCGACGGAGGCACGCGATGGCACAGCTGCGGCAGGAGATCGACCCGGATGAGGCCGGGCTGGATCCGAAGGCGCTGGACCGACTGGACCAGCACCTCGCCCACCACGTCGACGACGGGCGCCTGCCCGGCTTCGTCGTGGCCGTGGCCCGCGGCGGACACGTCGCCCACCTCACCACGCACGGCCGGCGCGACATCGCGGCCGGCCTCCCCGTCGAGGCCGACACGCTGTGGCGGATCTACTCCATGACCAAGCCGGTCACGGCGGTCGCCGCGCTGATCCTGGTGGAGGAGGGCCGGCTCTCGCTCGACGACCCGGTCGCCCGCCACCTGCCCGCCTTCGCGGACCCGCGCGTGTACGTCAGCGGCTCGGGCGCCGATGACCTGACGACCCGTCCGGCCACCGGGCCGATACTCGTCCGGCACCTGATGACCCACACCGCGGGCCTGACCTTCGGCTTCTACCACACGCACCCGGTCGACGCCCTCTACCGCGCGGCCGGCCTGGAGTCGTCGGTGCCGCCGGGCGCGGACCTCGCCGAGACGATCGAGGTGTACGCGAGCCTGCCCCTGCAGTTCGAGCCGGGCACCCAGTGGAACTACTCCGTGGCGAGCAACGTCCTGGGCCGGGTCATCGAGGCGGTCTCCGGGCAGCCGCTCGACGTGTTCCTCGCCGAGCGGGTCTTCCGCCCGCTCGGCATGCCCGACGCCGGATTCCAGGTACCCGGCGAACAGGCGGTCCGGCTGGCCGAGTTGTACGGCGAGACCGGCGACGGCGGTATCGAGCCGATCCCGGGGCTGCCACTGCGGGGCCGGCCGCGGTTCCTGTCCGGCAGCGGCGGCATGGTGGCCTCGGCGTACGACATGCACCGCTTCATGGAGCTGCTGCGCCGCCGCGGGGAACTCGACGGCGTCCGCCTCCTCACCCCGCAGACGGTGGACCTGATGACCGCCAACCAGCTCCCCGGCGGCGCCGACCTGCGCGCCTACGGCAGCCGCCCCGCCCACGACGAGTCCGGCAACGACGGCGTCGGCTTCGGCCTCGGCGTGTCCGTGGTCATCGACCCGGCCCGCACCCTGGCCCCGTCCGGCCTCGGCACCTACGGCTGGAGCGGCGTGGCGACGACGACGTTCTGGGTCGACCCGAGCCGCGACCTGACGGTGCAGTTCATGACCCAGGTACGGCCCAGGACCTCGCACACGATCTTCCGGGACCTCAAGACGCTGGTCCACGAGGCCGTCACGGACTGACCGCGGGCCTCACGGCTGCGGCCCCGGCACGGATACCGGGGCCGCTCGCGACGTACCGCGTTCAGGACCCGTGTGCGACCGCGTCCAGGTGGGGCAGGTGGTGGTCGAGGCGCTCCCGCTTGGTGCGCAGATACGTGATGTTGTCGTCGCACGGCGGGATCAGCAGCGGCACCTGCTCGGCGACCTTGATGCCGTGGCTGAGCAACGCCTCCCGCTTGCGCGGGTTGTTGGACATCAGGCGTACGGACTTCACGCCCAGGTCGTCCAGGACGCGGGCGGCGACGCCGTAGTCGCGGGCGTCGACCGGCAGGCCGAGGGCGAGGTTCGCCTCGACGGTGTCCAGGCCCTCCGCCTGCAGGGCCATCGCGCGCAGCTTGGCGAGCAGGCCGATGCCACGGCCCTCGTGCCCTCTCAGGTAGACGACGACACCGGCGCCCTCGGCGGCGACGGCGCGCAGCGCGGAGGCCAGCTGGTCGCCGCACTCGCAGTGCTGCGAGCCGAACGCGTCGCCGGTCAGGCACTCCGAGTGCAGCCGGGTGAGCACGTCGTCGGTGCCGATCTCGCCGTAGACCAAGGCCACTTGTTCGTCGCCGCGGTCGTGATCGAGGTAGCCGACCGCCTGGAATTTCCCGTACATGGTGGGCAGCGGGGCATTCACAACGCGTTCCACACCGGTGCGCTGCGCGGACTTCGCGCCGAGTACGCCAATTTTTTCTGTCATCATTCTTTGAGTTCCTAAGCAGAGACGAAAGGCCGTGAGGAAATGAGTGGTTCGGGGACGCGGTCGGCGGCATACGGTCTGGTGCCGGCGGACACCACTGAAGACGTACGGACGCGGGGGGCGGGCGTCTCACGACAGGTCGCTGTTCTTCCGGTCGGGAGCTTCGAGCAGCACGGCCCGTACCTGCCGCTGGCGACCGACACGCTGATGGCGTGCGCGATCGCGCGGGAGGTCGCCGCGGCGTACCCGGTGCACCTCCTTCCTCCGGTGACCATCTCCTGCTCGCACGAGCATGCGGCCTGGCCGGGGACCGTCAGCATCTCGTCGGTGACCCTTCATGCGGTGATACGGGACATCACGGCTTCGCTCCGCCGGTCGGGCGTCGACGCGCTGGTGCTGGTCAACGGGCACGGCGGGAACTACGTCCTGGGCAACGTCGTTCAGGAATCCTCCGCCCGCGGCGAGCGGATGGCACTGTTCCCGGCCCCGGAGGACTGGGAGGCGGCCCGGGAGCGGGCGGGTGTGGTCACCTCGCTGCTCACCGACATGCACGCGGGGGAAATCGAGACCTCCGTCCTTCTGCACGCTCATCCCGAATTGGTCCGACCCGGTTATGAGACCTCCGATTTCGTCGCGGACGACCGGCGTCAACTGCTCGCCCTCGGTATGTCCGGCTATACCGATTCGGGTGTCATCGGCCGTCCCTCAAGGGCTTCCGTGGAAAAGGGGAAGGAACTGCTGGCGAGCCTGGCGGATTCCTTCGGTGCGTATTTCTCGGTGCTGACGTCCGCGGACGGTACGGCGGCGGCCGGGGACGAGCGCGGGTAGTGCCCGTCGGGCGCGTGATGGCGTTTCGGGCCGGGTGCAACGGTCCGGGACCCGGCGCGCAGGCCGGTGCACCAGCGGGCGGCCAGGACGAGGACACCTGGCAGACTGGCCACCAGGCTGAGCACGCCGTACACCACGGCGACCGCGAGCCCGCTGCTCGCGCCGAGTCCCGCGGCGCCGAACGCCCAGACGGTGACGCCCTCTCGGGGGCCCCAGCCGCCGACATTCAGCGGCAGGCCCATCGCGAGCAGCGCGAGCACGGCCAACGGCAGCAGCACGGCCACGGAGGCGGTGGCCCCGGCGACGCGGGCGGCGACCACGAACATGGTGATGTGCCCCGCCAGGACGACGACGGACGAGACGAGGATCCCCGGCCAGTTACGGCGGGACAGCAGCCCCTCCCGCGCCTCGCCGAACCTCGCCCGCAGGTCACGGCCCCGCCGCGCGGGCGCCCGGTTCATGCGCACGGCGACGACGACCGCGAGCGCGCCCAGCGTCGCGAGTGCGACGAGCGGGATCGCACCGCGGACCTCGGTCAGCACCGGTGACGGCATGGTCAGCAGCACCACGGCGCCGATGGCGACCAACGCGACCTGTCCGGCGGCCCGTTCGAACACCACCGCCTTCACGCCGCGGCCCATGTCCCCGGTGCTCTGCCCGTGCCGCACCGCCCGGTGCACGTCGCCGAGGACGCCGCCGGGCAGCGCCGCGTTCAGGAACAGAGCCCGGTAGTAGTCGGCCACGGCCGGCCCCAGCGGCAGCCGGATCCGCAGCCCCCGCGCCACCAGGGCCCACCGCCACGCGCTGAACACCGTGGTCACGATCCCGATCCCGACCGCCGCGAGCAGCGTCACTGCGTCGATCCGGCGCAGCCCGTCCCGCAACACACCGGTCCCCATGCGCCACACCAGCACGGCGAGGATGACGACACCGGCGACCGTACCGATGTGGGTACGGAGCTTGCGGTCCCCGAGCCGGGAGAACAGGCGGCGGGCGCGGCAGGGTGGTGTGGCGGGGGTGGACTGGGCAGGTGGATACGGGGTGTTGGAATCGGCCGGCGCGGAGAGGTGCGGGGCGCCGCGGTCGCTCACGCGGGGCTGCGTGGACGGGTCCTCAGTCGCCGAGGGGCCGGGTGCGCGGGCGGGCGGAGTGCCGGGGGCGTGGGGGTTCGGGGTGCCGGGTACGCGGGGCCGTGTGGTGGCGCGGCGTTTGCGGGTGCCCGCGCGGACGGTGGCCCGTACCGTGCGCGGTCGCGCCTCCGCTCCCACCGTCTGCGCGCTCATGCCGCCCCGCCCGTCGGGCGGCACAGGGCGAGCAGGTCGCTGTGGTGGACGACGGCGCTCAGCTCGCCGGCCGCGCAGGCGGCGAGGCGTTCCTCCAGGTAGCGGTCGGCGCGCTCGCGCAGGTCCGGGCGCTGTTCGACGGCGGCGCCGACCCAGCCGCGCAGCCACTGCGCGGTGAGCGCGGATTCGGCGGGCCCGAGCCGCCAGGAACTCGGATGCACCCGTACCGTCGCACCACGCTCCGAAAATGCCTCGCACGCCGCCGTGACCGCGTCCGGTCCGAGCAGGTCTCCCCGGCGCTGGTGGGCGTTGAAGGCCTCGGCGATCTCCGCGTCCAACGGGTGGGAGGGGGTGAGGTCCACGCGTCCGGCCACGGAGAGCGTCAGCAGGGCCGGGCAGCCGGCGCCCGCGCACGCCGCGGCGAGGGTGTCGATCTCCTCGCGGGTCAGCACGTCGAGCAGCGCCGAGGCGGTGACGAGGGACGCGCCGCGCAGGACGTCCGGGGTGAGCCGGGCGACGTCACCGCGCCGCGTCTCGACGGTGACCCGGCTGCCGTCGGCGGCCGAGCGCGGGGAGGCGACGGCGGCGAAGTGCAGCAGGTAGGGGTCGCGGTCGTGCAGGACCCATTGCTGGGCGCCGTCGAGCAGCGGCGCCAGCCAGCGGCCCATCGAACCGGTGCCGCAGCCCAGGTCGTGCACGACCAGCCCGTCGGCCCGGCCCGGCAGGTTGGCGAGCCGGATGCGCAGCGGGTCGAGCAGGTCGTGCGCCCGCGCGGCGGCGTCGGGGCCCTCCCGCAACTGCAGCCACTCGGGCGCGTACCGCGGCGGTTCCTCGCCCTCGGCCTCCCCCGTTTCCCCTGTTTCCCCGGTTTCCCGCAGCTTCAGCGTGGCCCACTCACCGGGACGCAGCGCGGGCCCGGCACCCGGGATGACCGACTGCGCGGCGGGGGTGGCAGCCGTAGCCACGGCCGTCGCGCTCCACTCCGCCGGCGGCATCGGCATGTCCGTGGTGTTCCGCGGACCGGGCTGCGCCGGAATGCGCCCGCCCTGCTGTGTCGTCGCCGTGTTCCTCATGCGGCCCTCCGGGGTTCGCTGGGCAGCCGGCGCAGTACTCCGGCCAGGCTCTGTGCTGTCGTCGCCCAGCCGTCCAGGGCGGCGCGGCGGCGGCGGGCGGCGGCCTTCAGTCGGCGCCGTACGTCCGCCTCGCCGAACCAGCCGCGCAGTTCGGCGGCCAGGGCGGCGGGGTCCTCCGGCGGGACGAGGATGCCGGGCACGCCGCCGTCGAGGGCGCGTCCGACCGCCTCCGGGAGGCCGCCGACGTCCGTCGCCAGCACCGGGATGCCGCGCGCCAGCGCCTCCGTCACCGCCATGCCGTAGGTCTCGGCGTAGGAGGTGAGGACCATGAGGTCGGCGGCGGCGTAACGGGCGTCGAGGTCGGCGCCGGCCTTGGGTCCGGCCAGCTCCAGCCGGTCCCGCAGGCCGTACTTCGCGATCAGTCGCCGCAGGTGCGCGACGTACTCGGGATCCTGTTCCAGCGAGCCGACGCACACACAGCTCCACGGCAGGTCGGTCACCGTGGCCAGCGCCTCCACCAGCCGGTGCTGCCCCTTGCGCGGGGTCACGGCGGCCACGCACAGCAGCCGGGACACGCCGTCGGTGCCGGGCGCGAGGGGCGCGATGTCGGCGCCGGGGGCGGCGATGTGGACGCGGTCGGGGGCGAGGCCGTGGTGGGCGACGAGGCGGCGGGCCGCCCAGGCACTGGTGGCGATCACCTCCGGGACCGCCCGCAGCACCGTGCGCTCCCGGGCGTCCAGGTCGGCGGCCACGGCGGGATCGAGCCCCGTCTCGTCGCCGAGCGGGAGGTGGACGAGGACGGCCATGCGCAGCCGTTCGGTCTCCGGCACGACGATCTCGGGGACGCCGCACGCCACCAGACCGTCCAGCAGGACGACCGTGCCGTCCGGCAACTCCCGCAGTTTGCGGGCGAGTTCCGTCCGGGCGTCCGCCTCCGGCCGGGGCCAGTCGCCGTCCACGAGCTGCTTGTGCACCTGCCAGCCGAAGCCGGGCAGGTGCAGGCTCACCCGCCGGTCGTAGGCGTTGCCGCCGCTCGGCGTGGCCAGGTCGTCGACGCCGGCCGGCATCACGAAGTGCACGGTACGCAGGGACCTGGGGATGATCTCGGCGTTCTTCAGGGCGGTGTGCTGCACGGGCACATAGCCCAGCGTCGCCCGCTCAGTCGTCGTCGGGGCCTGCCCGGCCCGTTCGATGGTCGTGTCGGTCACAGCGCACGCTCGTAACTCGCCCAGGCGATGTGCGACTCGTGCAGGGTGACCGTGAGCCCCGCGATGCCCTTGGCGCCCTCGCCCAGCGCGCCCTTGTGGATGCGCTCGGTGAGCCGGTCGGCGATGACCTTGGCGAGGAACTCCGTGGAGGTGTTCACACCGGCGAAGTCGGGCTCGTTGTCGAGGTTGCGGTAGTTCAGCTCGCTGACGACCGCACCGAGCTCCTGGGTCGCCAGACCGATGTCTACGACGATGTTGTCCTCGTCCAGCTGTTCGCGCCGGAAGGTCGCGTCCACCAGGAACGTGGCTCCGTGCAGGCGCTGCGCGGGTCCGAATACCTCGCCGCGGAAGCTGTGGGCGATCATGATGTGATCGCGGACGGTGATGCTGAACAACGGACGACCCTCCAGGTGCGGCGCGTCTGCTCCCCGCTGATCGCTGCCGGGGATGCCGTGTAGTACGGCTCTTTGCCTTCCCTTGTTCAGCCGCCGGTACCTCTTTTCTCAGGTCAGACACCCCGTGTCGTTTGAGGTCAAGCGGCATGGGGTGAGGGCTGGGCGTGGTGTGACCACGCGGTCGCTTCGTCGTAGAGGGTTCGGGTCTTGAGGCAGCCGTGGAGGATGCCGACGAGCCTGTTGCCGAGCTGACGCAGTGCGGGGTTGTAGTCGACGTCGCGGGCGCGTTGCTTGTCGTAGTAGCGGCGGGCTCCGGATGAGGCGTTCAGGGCGGAGAACGCCTGGGTCTGCAACGCGTCGAGGCGGTCCCACGGGCCGCGGTCGGTCTCGATGCTCACCACCACCTCGCCGGGGTCGAGGGAAGATGATGTACGACTGCCGCCGCGGCGAATGCGGCCTGTGCAGAGTTCTCGATACTCGACGTGGCCGGCAAGGTCGACCACCGGGACGTGTTCCTCTCGGAACGTCAACGCCGACGGCCGAACGATGTGCGCGTGCGCCTCCCGCGTCGCAGGAGCCTCCATCGCCATCGACTGCTGAACACACCAAGCAGCCCCGGGGCCCCGGCCGGGCGCCTGCCCGGATAACTGTTTCGAGGGACACTGACTGCCGCTACGCGAGAACGCTTGTGCGCCCAGGTTCCCCGGAGGCATGCGCAAGCGGGAGGTCCTGCTCCGTCCAGATGCACTTGCCGTCCTGGAGATAGCGGGCGCCCCAACGCCGGGAAAGGGCGGCAATGAGTTGCAGGCCGCGTCCGCCTTCGTCGGTGTAACTGGCGTGGCGGATGCGGGGGGTGGTGAGGCTGCCGTCGTAGACCTCGCATATCAGTGAGCGGCTGCGCAGCAGGCGCAGGCGGATGGGGCCCTTGGCGTGCCGGACGACGTTGCCGACCAGCTCGCTCACAAGTAGCTCCGTGGTCAGCGCGAGATCGCCCAGCCCCCATGTGTCGAGCTGTTTGCCGATGTATTCGCGGGCCTGTCCGGCTGCCCGGGGATCGTCGGGAAGGCTGCAGGAGGCGACATCACGGGCGGCGGCGCACCGGGTATGGACGACGAGGAGGCCGGCGTCGTCATTGGTCTGCCCCTGGTCGGGCAGCAGAGCCGAGACGACCCTATCGCACAGCTCCTCCAGGCATCGGACATCGTCGTCCTCGTCAGCGGCCTCGAAACAGGCGGTGTGGGCCGTGCCCTGGGAGAGGATCTGCCGCAGTTGAGCGAGTCCCTGGTCGACGTCGCGGGTGGCGGATTCGATGAGCCCGTCGGTGCACAGGACGACAAGGCTCTCCTCTGGCAAGTGCAGTTGGTGAGTGGCGAAGGGCGGGCTGGCGGCCCCCAGCGGAGGGTCGGGGGTCCAGTCGGGGCTGTGTACGGTGCCATCGGGGTGGACGACGACCGGCGGGGGGTGACCGGCCAGGGAGTACGTGCACGTGCGCGCGACGGGGTCGAAAATGGCGTACAAGCAGGTGGCGTAGAAGTCCTCGCCAAGCTCGGAGACCAGGTCGTTGAGACGGCTGAACAACTCGTCGGGGGGCATCTCCAGGTCGGCGAGGGTGCGTACGGCGGTACGCAGCCGACCCATGATGGCCGCCTCGGTGATGCCGTGCCCCATGACGTCGCCGATCACCATGGCGACCCGGTCGGCGGACAGCGGAATCACGTCGTACCAGTCGCCACCCACTTCCTCGCCCCGGCCCGCGGGCAGGTACCGGGCGGCGGCGCTGGCGGCGGGCAGGCGGGGCAGCGTCCTGGGCAGCAGTCCACGCTGCAGTTCCTGGGCCCGGGCGTGCTCCAGGTCATAGAGGCGGGCCCGCTCAACGGACTGACCGACCAGGCCGCTCAGAGCCGTCAGCAAGGTGCGCTCCTCGTCGCTGAAGGAACGCGGCTCACTGAAGGACACCACACACAAGCCGACGGCGCGTCCGGAGGCCATCATGGGCAGCAATGCCCACGCTTCCTTCGGTGACGCCTCGTGCAGATGCCTCAGCGTCGGATAGCGTCCGGAAGCCTCGGCCGTCGACTCGATGAACCGAGGAGTACGAGTTTCCACCACATCGTGGAAAGAGGCATGGGCGGCGAGCGGGATCCCGTCGACCAGTCTGAGGAATTCCTGCGGATATCCGGCGGCGCCGACGACATTCAGGCGGCCGCCTTCCAGCATCTGAAACACCAGCCCGTCGGCACCGAACGGGGGCAGGACGAACTCAGCCACTGCCTGCACAACGTCGTGGGAGGTTACGGCCTCAGCCAGCGCGGCGGTCAGCTCACCCATGCGTACAGATCGCTTGGCCCCGGCCACCGGACCAGGGCCGCGCGACGTGGCCGCCCCGCTGCTTAGGCGCGCACCGGCCCACGCCGCCAACGCATGCAGTAGGGACCGTTGCGCCTCATCTGGCTCACCGGGCCCTGCCGTGAGCACGGACAGCACACCGACCGGCCCATCGGCGCCGGGGAGAGGCATTGCCGCCGTGCCGGCCGCGCCGATCCCCAGGCTGTCCCCGGCAACGCAGACGAAGGCACCACGCCGCACGGCGTGCGCGGGCGCCACGTCCTGCTCGTCGGGCAGATCCGCCCACTTTCCCACGCCTGCCCGGGCAAGCCCACTGGCCGCGACCAGGCGCAGCCGACCGGCGGCAGGATCATGCCGGTGCACCAGGGCGCCCAGGCCGTCCAGGCATGTCGTCGCATGGTGGAGGACGAGGTCCAGCGTCTCCGTGACCGGCGCTCCTTCCCCCCAGGCGTCTTCGCCAGGGGCTGCCGGGGAGCCGAACAGCAGCAGCTCGGGCGGCTCTGCGTCGCTCACGGGGCCAGCCTTGTCAGCCGTCACCGCGCCTCCTGCTCACCCGCACACAGTGGGGGCGGTGAAGCCTCCACCGCTAAACAAATCGGTCATACCACCTATATTGGCAGTATTAGTGCTACTCAGCAGGCCGCCCCCCGTTGTGTTCGTCGCGTTCGGGGGGCTTTGTCGTGCCCAGATGCGTCTCCGGGCGTCCGGACGCGGATGCCCGGACGTCGGCGGATGTCCGGACGCGGACGCACGTCCGGATGCCGGGGTGTCCGGAGGCGGGTCACACGGATGTCCGGACACGGCGCCGGGTGGCTTTGGTGATCGGCTGGCCCCGCCGCAGGGCCCAATGGAGCTGCCGTCAGCCGAAGCGAACCAGGCTGGCGACGAGGAGGACCAGGGCGACGACGACGGTCGCGATCTTCTGCTCGCGCGGCAGGTCCACGAACCGCATCCGCCCCACCTCAACGATCTCGTCGGGCCCGTGGAACTCGTCGCGGTGCGCGGCGCGCACGGCCCGCGCCTCGGCCTTGGTAGCGGCGGGCTCGGTCGCCCCGCACAGTTTTGCACCGGTACTCGAACATGGCGGGCCCCCTCACTCGCGCATCGTTGTTGCTCATGATGCTCGACTCGGCGCGCGGCAGACCCATGATTGCCCTCTCTCACTATTCGAAATCTGGGGCGACTGGCGGGCGAGGCGTTGGACAAGCGGATCGAGAGTGAGCGTTCGCGTTCGATTACTCGTTGTCGAGGCGGTCGATGGACCATGCCGACGGGCCGCGCTTGACGTCGTTCACCCACCGGTAACCGCGCTCGACGTCCTCGCGCGTCCACCCCTCGGGGACCTTCCGGCCCCTCCATCCGCCACTCTTCACCCCCGGAGAATTACGGAGAGTGGGCGGAGAAACGCGCAGGTCAGGCGCTCTTGTCGTACCGGATTGAACGTACCGGATTGAGCGAATCGTCAACCGTTGCCCGGGTACCGCACCCGGTGGCACAGGGCGGGGATCTCGCCGGACGCCAGCTTGGGCAGCACGACCGGCAGGTCCTCGAACGCGCACTCTCCGGTGACGAGGGCGTCGAGGGCAGGGTCGGCGAGCAGGTCGAGGGCGAGCGCGAGCCGGTCGGCGTAGCCGCGACCGGGGCGGCCGGCCGGGGAGACGGTACCGACCTGGCTGCTGCGCACGGTCAGCCGCCGGGAGTGGAAGGCCTCGCCGAGCGGGAGGCTGACCCTGCGGTCGCCGTACCAGCTCAGTTCGACGACGGTGCCCTCAGCGGCCAGCAATTCGAGTGCCCTGCTCAGGCCCTGTTCGGTGGCGCTGGCGTGCACGACCAGGTCGCAGTCGCCGAGGGCGTCGGCGGGCACGGCGAAGTCGATGCCGAGGACCTTCGCGGTCTCGGCGCGGGCCGGGTCGGCGTCGACGAGCTGGAGGCGTACGCCGGGGAAACGGGCCAGCAGGGCGGCGACCGAGCAGCCGACCATGCCGCCGCCGACCACCGCGATCCGGTCGCCGACCAGGGGCGCGGCGTCCCACAGGGCGTTCACGGCGGTCTCCACGGTGCCGGCCAGCACGGCCCGCTCGGCGGGCACGCCGTCCGGCACCGGGGTGACGGCGCTCGCCGGGACGACATAGCGGGTCTGGTGCGGGTAGAGGCAGAAGACCGTACGGCCGAGCAGCGCCTCGGGGCCCTCTTCGACGACTCCGACGTTCAGGTAGCCGTATTTCACCGGGGCGGGGAACTCGCCCTCCTGGAAGGGTGCGCGCATGGCCGCGTGCTGGCTCTCGGGGACGCCGCCGCGGAAGACGAGCGTCTCCGTGCCGCGGCTCACGCCGGAGAACAGGGTGCGGACCAGCACCTCGTCCGGGCCGGGTCCGGGCAGGTCCGCGTCGCGGATCCCGCCTCGGCCAGGCGAGTATAGCCAGAACGCACGTGCGGTGCGCTTCATCGGAATCCTCCTGAACGATCGGGAAGCTGCACACGTACCGAGGGGTGCACAGGCCGCGCACAAGGTAGCGGCGTTGATCGACTCTGTCACACGGCCGGAGGATGTTCGGTGGCCCTGAACAGTACTTACGACGCAAGGCTCGTACAGCAGGAGACCGCCCTGGGGGCGGGCGTGCAGATCCTGTTGCTGGCCCTGCTCGGCACGGCGATCGGCATGGGGCCGGCGGGCTGGCTGTCCGGGCTCGCGTTCGCGATCGCCACCTGGGCGGTGCTCTCCCGGGCCCTGCACCGCTCCCGGCTGCGCTCCTTCGGCCCCGCCAACCGGGTCACCCTCGGCCGCGCCACCCTGGTGGGCGGCGTTACGGCGCTGGTCGCGGACTCCTTCCAGGACTCGCCGCCCGTCTCGCTCCTGGTCGGCCTGACGGCCGTGGCCCTGATCCTCGACGGCGTCGACGGCAAGGTCGCCCGCCGCACGGGGACGTCGACGCCGCTGGGGGCGCGCTTCGACATGGAGGTCGACGCGTTCCTGATCCTGGTGCTCAGCGTGTACGTGGCCACGCAGCTCGGCCCGTGGGTGCTGCTCATCGGCTCGATGCGGTACGTCTTCGTCGCCGCGGCCCGCGCGTGGCCGTGGCTCAACACCCCGCTGCCGCCCAGCACCGCCCGCAAGACGGTTGCCGCCCTCCAGGGCGTACTCCTGCTGCTGGCGGGCGCCCAGCTCCTGCCCCACGCGGCCAACTTCGCGGTGGCGGCCCTGGCCCTGGCCCTCCTGGTGTGGTCCTTCGGCCGCGACGTCCTGTGGCTGTGGCGCACGTCCCGAGTCCTGCGGGTACCCGCGGAGAAGGTACGCGAGCTGGTCGCCGGGTGACATCGGCTCGTACGCGAGCGAGTCGCCGGGAGATCCGAGTCGGCGCGCCAGCCGGCCGCCGTTGCCCCGCCAGTCGGCGATGGCGCGCAACGTTGCCGCAAGCCGCGGCACACCTACCGCAACCTGCGCGGGCCGCACCCGACGACAGCACACAACCACGTCCGCAACCGCAGGCACGCATACCCCACCCCACCCACCCGCACCCAACGACGGCGCGCAACCGTGTCCGTAACCGCGGGCGTGCGTGCCGCCTGGGGCGGCATGGTGGGCGCGGCGGCACCCCGTCAGCGCCGGGCTGCGCACCCAACCCCCGGCCCGCAGGAACACCGGGCACCCGGTGAACACCGCACTGTCATCGACCGCGCGGCAGCAGCACCACCGCCGCGGCAGGCACGGCAGCCAGGACCAGCCACGGCACGGCCGGCGGCAGCCCCGCGTCGAGCAGCGTGCCGCTCGCCGAGCTGCCGAGCAGCACGATCAGACCGGAGACCGAGGACAGCGCCCCGGTGTACAGCCCGAGCCGCCCCTCCTCGGCCAGATCGGGCACCCAGGCCCGGGCGACCGGCGCGACGAGCATCTGGCCGAAGGTGAGCAGGACGACGAACCCGGCCGCCGGCAGCAGCCCGGCCGTACCGGTCCAGCCCGCGGGGCGAGCCGCCGCGACGACCGCGAACCCGGCCGCGATGAGCAGCAGCCCCGCCACCATGGACCGGCGCAGCTCCAGCCGCTCCCCCACCCACCGCGTGACCGGCAGCTGCGCGGTCACCACCAGCAGCGAGGACAGCGCGAACAGCCAGGCCAGCGGCGCCTGCGAGCCCGCCGCACGCTCCACCTCGTCGGGCAGGGCCAGGTAGAGCTGGTTGTAGGCGAGCAGATAGGCACCGTAGGCGCAGCACAGCGCGAGGAAGCGGCGGTTGCGCAGCAGCAGCCGCAGCCCGCCCCCGGCCCTGGTGCGCGGCCGGCCGGGGATGTGCTGCGGCAGCAGCCAGACGTGTCCGGCGAGGACGAGCACGAAGATGCCGGCCCCGGCCAGGCACGCCACGCGGAAGTCGACCCCCAGCAGCAGCGCGCCGAGCAGCGGCCCGACGAACGCCCCCGCCTGCCCCGCGACCGTGAACAGCGCCAGCACCCGGGTACGGGAGCCGCCGCCGGCCTCCTCCCAGACCACGGCCTGCCGGGCGACCTCGGACTCGACGGCCGGGGAGAACAGCGCGGCGGCGAACCCGATCAGCAGCACCGCCCCGATGACCGACCAGGTCTCGTCGGCGTACCCGAGCCAGCCGAACCCGGCGATGCGCAGCACGCAGCCCGCGAGCACGACGGGCCGGATGCCGTACCGGTCGGCCAGCGCGCCGCCCACCACGAACAGACCCTGCTGGCTGAAGGTGCGCAGCCCGAGCACGAAGCCGACCAGCCAGCCCGCCATGCCGATGGCCTGACCGAGGTGTTCGGACAGGAAGGGCAGGACGGCGTAGAAGCCGACGTTGAAGGCGAGCTGGGTGAGGATCAGCAGCCGCAGCAGGGGTGACAGGCGACTCCGGCCGGGCGACTCCTTGCGCAGTCCGGTCGTCAGGGACGTCATCGGGCTCCCACCAATTTCCTTGCAGGTGACGGACCGTCGGACTCCGCCAGGGGCTTGGCGCGGCGGGCCCGCCGCGGCAGCCGTATCCCGCCTGCCGCCGTCACCGCGAGCGCGCCGAGCAGGGCGAGGACGGCGGCGGGGGCGAGCACGGACCAGGGGGCGCGCTCGGCGTAGGGCTGGTTCTCGGCGAGCAGCAGGCCCCACTCCGGGGACGGCGGCTGCGCGCCGAGGCCGAGGAAGCCCAGCGAGGCGAGGGCGAGGGCGACGCCGGGCACCCGCAGCAGGGCGTGGCGGGTGACCGGCGGCAGGACGGCGGGCAGCAGTTCGTGGCGCAGCAGGTACCAGCGGCCCGCGCCCAGGCCGCGGGTGACGGTGAGGTGCAGGGCGGCGCGTTCCTGGCGCAGCAGCGAGGACGTGTGCGCGGTGAGCGCGGCCCAGGAGACGGCGGTGACGGCGAGCGCGGGCGTGCCGGGTCCGCTGCCGGCGACCGCGGTGACCAGCAGCGCGACCAGGACCGGCGGTACGGCGTTGACGGTGTCGGCGAGCGGCCCGGACAGCCGGGGTACGAGCCCCAGCAGGACGCCGACGACCAGGGCCGCGGCGCTGGTCGCGAGGGCGAGCAGCAGGGTGTCGAGGGCGCCGTGGCCGACCCGGGCGAGCATGTCCCGGCCGAGCGCGTCGGTGCCGAAGGGGTGCTCCCAGGCGGGGGCTTCGAGGCGGGCGCCGGTGTTCAGCGTGTGCGGGTCGCGGGGCAGGCCGAGGGCGATGACGACGATGAGCAGTCCGCCGTAGACGAACGGCAGGATCCCGCGGGCCGGTGGCATGGGCCGGTGCAGGGTGGGCAGGGCGCCGTCGCGCAGGGCGGGGCCGATCAGCAGGCGGGCCGCGAGGCGTCTGAGCGCCGAGGTCCCGGCGGCGAGCAGGACCAGCAGGAGGGTGCCCGCCTGGAGCACGGGCAGGTCCTGGGCGAGGGCGGCCTGGAGGGTGGTGCGGCCGAGACCGGGGATGTCGAAGATCTGCTCCACCGCGACGGAACCGCCCGTCAGGCCGATGACGAACAGCCCGAAGTTGGGCAGCAGCGCGGGCACGCAGCGGCGCAGCGACTTTCGGGCGATGGCCCGGCCGGGCAGTCCGCGCGCGGCGGCGGCCGCCGCCCAGGGCTCGGCGAAGGCGCAGGGCAGCAGGTCGTCGAGGAGCCGCCCGAGCACGGCCCCGGCGGGCAGGCCGAGGGCGAGCGCGGGCAGCACCGTCCACTTCGGGCCGTACCAGCCGAGGGCGGGCAGCCAGCCGAGCTGGACGCCGACGACGGTGGCCAGCACGGAGGCGACGAGGAACTCCGGCAGTGCGGCGATGGCCGCGGAGCCGCTGCCGCTCCTGCGGGACTGTCCGCCCGTCCGGAGGGTGCGGGCGCACACGAGTCCGGCGGTGAGGACGGCGACCACGAGGGCCACCGCCATCAGCAGCAGCGAGACGCCCAGCGCCTGGAGCACCGCGGGCATGACCTCGCTGCCGGAGAGCCACGACCGTCCGGCGTCGCCGCGCGCCAGACCGGTCAGCCACTGCCCGAGCAGGTGCAACGGGCCGTCGTCCAGCCCCAGTCGGGCACGGATGTCGGCCAGGACCTCGGGCGTGGGATCGCGGTCGGCCGACCGGGCCTTGAGCACGGTCAGCGCCGGGTCCGTGTGCGTGAGCCACGGCAGCAAGCCGATCCCGCACACCAGGGCCGCCGCGAGCAGTGCACGCCACAGGACCGTGGCCGAGTGGTGCCGCATGGGTCAGCGTCGCGTTCCGGCGCCGACCAGGGCGCGCTCGTACGGGTCGAGGAGCACGCCCCGTACCCCGGTGGAGACGCCGACAATGATCCCCTGGTGGGCCAGCGGCACGACGGCGTCGGTGCCGAGGATCGCCGCCTCGGCGGCCATGGCGGCGTCCTGCCGCTTGCCGGTGTCGTCGGTGCCCTCGGCCTTCGTGACGGCCGAGTCGACCTTCCTGTCGCACAGCTGGGCCAGGTTGTAGCCGCCGTCGCAGGTGTAGTCGCCGGCGAGCACGCCGACCGGGTCGCCGGTGTCCACCAGGCTGTTGCGGGCCCCGATGAACGCGTCGAACCTGCCGTCCAGCGCGTCGTTCTCGAGCCGCGAGTACTCGCGCACCTCCAGCTCGACCTTGAAGCCGGCCTTCTGGAGCTGCTGTTGCACGACCTGGGCGACCTCGGGCAGTTCGGGCCGGTTGTCGTAGGTGGCGAGGGTGATCGTCGTGCCGGCGGGCCGGGCGGGCCGGGCGCGTCCGGCGGGCCGGGCGCGCTTGCCCTCGGCCCAGGTCACGGCGGGCCCGTAGATGCCGGCGCCGGGGTCGGCGTACCCCTCGAAGACGTCCTCGGCGATCGCGGACGTGTCGACGGCCGTACGCGCGGCGGCGCGCAATTTCGGGTCCTTGAAGGGGCCGGAGGCGGTGTTGAGCTGCAGGCTGGTGGTGCGGGTGGTGGCGGTCTCCTTCAGGGTGGACTTGTCGAGGGCGGCGGCCTGGGCGACGGGGATCGCCTCCGCGATGTCGACCTCGCCGGTGCGCAGGGCGTTGGCGCGGGCCGTGCCGTCCTTGATGAAGCGCGCGTCGATGCCGGGGGCCTGGGCACGGCCGCCCCAGTAGTCGTCGTAGCGGTCGAGGCCGGCGGACGTGGCGCCGTTCAACTCGGTCAGTTCGAAGGGTCCGGTGGCGGTGCCGGCGGGGTCGGCGTCGCCCTGCTTGTCGTAGGCCTTCGGCGCGAGAATCGCCAGGCTCGGGCTGGACAGGCGCATCGGCAGCACCGGGTCGGGTGCACCGGTGGTGATGCGTACGGCGCGGCTGCCGTCAGCCTTCGCGGTGAGGGTGACGCCCAAGAGCGCGGCGGGCACGGGCTTGGCCCGCGTGGCCCGGGCGAGGGAGTCGGACACAGCGGCCGGGGTGACGGCCGTGCCGTCCTGGAAGGTGGCCTCGCGCAGGGTGAACTCCCAGGTGCGGGCGTTCTCCCGGCGCCAGGACTCGGCGAGTGCGGGGGCGGCGGCGCCGTTGGCGTCCAGGGCGGTCAGACCCTCAGTGACGCCGAGGCGGCTCAGGAGCGTGGCGTCCGCGCCGTACGGCGAGAGCCCCTCGGCAGGCGGGAAGGCGAGGGCGACCCGCAGCCGGGAGCCGCCCTGGGCGCCGTCACCCGAGGACGCCTCGCCGCCGGAGGCAAAGCAGCCGGTGAGCAGCGGGGCGGCGGCGAGCGCGGCGAGTAGGCGGCGGCTGAGAGAGCGCATCGGTCACCGTTCCATCGGTATGTCGAAGTGGACGACGCCGTTTCCGCCGTCCGGGTCCTCGCGTTCGTCGTGCACGACCTTGCCGAGCGACCGCCAGAGGTCCTCGGCGCCCGGGACGGACGGGTCGGTGTGCAGATATACGGCGCGGTAGCCTCCGTCGGCCGCGGCGAACTCCAGCAGCCGGTCGACCATGCGCCGGGCCAGGCCCCGCCTGCGGTGCCCGGGACGGACGTACACGCGGCGCAGCTGCGCGGTCTCGCCGCAGGGGTAGCGCTCGGCGAGGTGGCGCGGGTTCGGCGGGTGCGCCGGGCCGCGGGAGTCCAGGGCGGCGGTGGCCACGATCTCCCCGTCGCGCGGGTCGCACGCGACCAGGAGGGTGTGGCGGGGCGGGGCGAGGTAGACGGCGGCCGGGTCGATGATGTCGGCGTGCCAGCGGGGCACGTAGCCGGTACCGAAGTCGCGGTAGACGGTGTCGAGCATCACGGCCCGCGCACCGTCGAGGTCTTCCGGGCTCGCCGCCCTGATGCTGTAGTCACGCACTTGCACATCATATGCATTAAGTAGAACCGGTCGATCAACCCGGCCGCGGAACCCGCTGATCGCAGGGTGATCGACGACCGGGCCGCCACACCCCAAATGACGTGCTCCTCAGACGATTTGACACCGCTCCCGGCACCCCCTAAACCTAGCCACATGACATCCATTTTCAAAAACGCGGAGCGGTCATGAGGATCGCGTTCGTCGGCAAGGGCGGCAGCGGGAAGACGACGCTGTCGGCGCTCTTCTCCCGCCATCTGGCGCGGTCCGGCGCGCCGGTCCTCGCCATCGACGGCGACATCAACCAGCACCTGTCCGAGGCGCTCGCCCCCGAGGCCGAGGAACCGTTCACCTCTCCTCCCCTGGGCGCGCACCTGGGCGAGATCAAGGACCACCTGCGCGGCAGCAACCCGCGGATCACCTCCCGCGACGCGATGATCAAGACGACCCCGCCCGGCCGCGGCTCCCGCCTGCTGCGGCTGCTCGGCGACGACGAGCTGCACGCGCGGCACGTCGGCCGGGCGGGCGGTGTGCCGCTGATGGTGACGGGCGAGTTCGACGAAAGCGACCTGGGCGTGGCCTGCTACCACTCCAAACTGGGCGCGGTCGAGCTGTACCTCGGGCACCTCGTCGACGGCCCCGGCGAGTACGCGGTGGTCGACATGACGGCGGGCGCGGACGCGTTCGCCTCCGGCCTGTTCACGCGCTTCGACATGACGTTCCTGGTGGCGGAGCCCACCCGCAAGGGCGTCTCCGTCTACCGCCAGTACCGGGACCACGCCGAGCAGTTCGGCATCCGGATCGCGGTCATCGGCAACAAGGTGACCTGCGAGGACGATCTGCTCTTCCTCAAGGAGGAGGTGGGGGACGACCTCCTGACCCACCTCGTGCACTCCTCCTGGGTGCGCGCGGCCGAACAGGGCCGTGCCGAGGGCGGCCTCGACACCCTGGACTCCCTGGAGCCGCACAACCGGCACGCCCTGAACGTGCTGCGCGAGGCCGTCGACTCCCACCCCCGTGACTGGGAGCGCCTGCACCGCCACGCCGTCGAGTTCCACCTGCGCAACGCCCGCGCCTGGGCCGACGACCGCACGGGCCAGGACCTGGCCGGCCAGGTCGACCCCGACTTCGTACCGGGCCCGGCGGCGCTGACCTGACCACACCGCTGTCCCCCGCTTTCAGCACACCTCTTCAGCACCTGCCCAAGCACCAACGCAAGACAGGACACCCCTTACCCATGTCTCTCGACGTCTCCCCGACGCTCCTCGCCGAAGCCGAGCACGGTGACATCCGCGAGGAGGACTTCGTGGACACCGTCCGCACGTCCCTCCCCTACGCCTACGACCTGATCGCCTCCCTCGCGGCCGGCCTGCGCGACGGCAAGGCCGAGTTCACCGACAACCAGACGCCTCCCCCGTCCGAGAAGGAGCGCGGCCAGCTGCTGCGCGCCCTCGCCAGCGACGCGATCCGCGGCAGCCTGGAGCGCCACTTCGGCGTGACGCTGGCCTTCCAGAACTGCCACCGGGTGGCGGCCTTCCGCCCCGAGTCCCGGGAGAGCGAGACGTACGCGAAGTTCACCTCGGTGCGCTCCCAGGTGCTCAACCAGTCCCCGGAGTTCCGCGACTGCTGAGCCACACGTCCACACGTCTACTCGACGCCTGCCGCGTCGAGTAGACGTACGGCGAAGCGGTCTGCGTCCACCGCCGGTTCCAGGGCCAGCCGGCCGGCCACGACCACCCCGTACAGCACATGGTCAAGCGCGATGACAACGCGCCACAGCACCTTCCGCTGCTGCGCCTGCTCGATGCCGAGAAGCGGAGCGAGCCCCATCTCGAAACCCAGCCAGATTGCCAGTCCGTAGACCGCCCCTGTCCCCGGGAATCGACGGATCCGTGCGGGAAGAAGGCCGAAAGCCACGCCTCCACCGGCACCGTACGCCCAGTGGAGGAGCTCGGTCACGGCTCGGCGATGGTGCTCGTCCAAGCGCGAGAACGGACCTGGCGCATGCTTCTCCACGATCGCCTCCGGCGGAGTCCTCTCCCCGGGTGCCAGACCGGCCGCCACCGTGCGGCTGCCCGTCATCGCCATCGCGGCCACGAGGCCCCGGGCCCCGGGCCCCGGCACGGCTGATCGACGACCACGCCCTCTCCCGGTCCAGGTACCGCTTGACGGTGATCATCTCACTCATACCGTTCATCTGGAACGCGCCGTCCCCGACGAAGGCGATGACCGGCCGGTCGGGATACGCGAACCGGGCGGCGATCGCGTACGGCGTGCCGGGGCCCATCGTGGCCAGCGTCCCGGACAACGACGCCTGCATCCCCTTGCGCAGTTTCAGATGCCGCGCCCACCAGTGCGTGCCGGAGCCGGAGTCGGCGGTCACGATGGCGTCGTCCGGCAGCCGGGGCGAGAGCTGCGAGGCCACCGCCTGAGGATTGATCGTCCTTCCGAAGTGCTGGCCCGCCCGCTTCTCGCAGATCGCGTCCCACTCGGCGACGTCCTTCTCGATCTTCTCCCGCCAGCCGCGGTCCTCCTTGCGGTGCAGCAGCGGCACAAGAGCCTTGAGGGTCTCCTTCGCGTCCCCGACGAGGTGGGCGCCCTGCCCGATGATCATGGCGACTTTGCTGCCGGCGTTCAGGATGCCGGCCGCCCTGCGCAGCTCCCCCGCCTCGGGCAGGAGGCGCGGACGGCTCCAGCCGACGCTGGAGAACACCGAGCCGTGCTTCTTCGGCGGCGAGGGCTGGGCGTCCTCCTCCTGTACGTCGTTCGGGACGATGACCGTGGCGACGCCGCGGGTGGTGAGCGCGGTCTTGAACGCCCGGTCGATGACGTGCCGGGCCTGCGCCGGGTGCACGATCGTCTGGCAGAACTCGGAGACGTCCGCGAACAGCTGCTGGAGGGCGATCTCCTGCTGGTAATAGGCGCCCAGTGACAGCCGCTTCTGCTGGCCGACCACCGCGGCGACGGGCTGATGGTCCAGCTTGGCGTCGTACAGTCCGTTGAGCAGGTGCACCGCGGCGGGCCCCGACGTGGCGACGCAGCAGCCGACCTCGCCGGTGAACTTGGCGTGGGCGCACGCCATGAAGGCCGCCATCTCCTCATGCCCCGAACGGCCGCCGGCCCCGGGGACGCCGACGGTGCCGACGCCACCCGCCCGGCGGACGGCGTTCGCGACAAACGGGTCAGGGCGGTTTCAGGCGTCCTCGTGCCGGGTGACTTTTGGTTCCACCACGCGGTACGAGACGGCATGTACGCGCAGCCCCCGCCCGCAGACCACGAAGGGCCCCCAGGCGGACCGCGTCCGCCCCATCGTCGCCGAGCGCTGACGCGGCTCAGGCCGCCGTGTAACCCAACTGCCGCCGCATGTACGGCGTCATGAGGGTCTTCGCCTTGGCAACGGTCGTCGTACGGCCGCCCAGCACCGCACCGCCGCCGAACACGGGCACGACCGTCAGCCCGTCGGCGGAGCCGAACGGCACGATGAGCGGGCTGCGGTGGAGGGGCCGGTAGGAGCGGGGCTGCTTGCGGTGCCGGCCGGAACTGGTCAGGAAGGCACGGATGTTGTGGGCGGCGAGGTCCGCCTGGGCGATCGCGGCGGGGGTGATCTTCGGCTCGCTGATGTCGTTCACGTCGCCCACCGCGAACACGTCCAGCCGGCCGTCGACCCGGAGCATCCGGTCGACCTTCACGTGCCCGGACGCGTTCAGCCAGTCGCCCTGCCCGGCCAGGCGCAGCCACAGCGTGTTGGGGGTGGTGCCGGTCGCCCAGTAGGAGGCGTCGGCCTCGATGACGGTGCCGTGGGCGTCGCGGTAGGTGCCGAAGTCGTTGCCGGGGGACATGAAGGCGTCGAGCCGTACCTCCACGTCGTGCGACTCCAGCCAGGCGCGGGCCTTGCGGCCGGCCCGCTCGCTGCCCGTGGAGTGCAGCAGGACCGGCCCCGAGTGGGCGAGGGTGACCTTGGCCTCGGGCCGGGCGAGGCGGATCTCGGCGCTGAGTTCGACGCCGGAGGGGCCGCCGCCGACGACGAGTACGTGACCGGCGGTGGCGATGTTCCGCTGGTGTTCGGCGAACGACTTGGCCGCCTCCTCGACGGTGGTGCCGGTGAAGCGGGCCGGTTCGGGGTAGTCGGCGCCGGTGGCGATCACCACCACGTCGTACGGGATCCGGTCGCCCGTGGCCAGGACCACCTGCCGCTCGGCGGTGTCGACGCGGACCACCTTGCCCATCACGACACTGCCGTTGGGCAGCAGCCGGTCGTACGGGATGAAGGGGGTCGTCGACCACTCCGGATGCACGCCCGCGCGCAGGGAGGCGATGCGGTGGAAGAAGACCTCCTTGCGGTCCACGAGTGTGACCCGCGCCGTCGCGTCGAGCCGTTTCGCCAGCCGTACACCGGCGTAGCCGCCGCCGATCACCACTACGTCGCCGTCACGCACGCCGCTCTCCTGTGCCTGGTGGGGGGTGCGAGTGCCGCGGCGGGTGCAGGGCCGCCCTCGGCCACTCGATTGCCGGTGAGCGTAACGCTTGAGAATTAAAGAGCTGACGGGGTTCTGTGCGGATTCTGTGAAGTGAGGGGGCGAATGGGGCGACGATGTGCAGCTGCGCGACGCGTCCGGGGTAGGTCAGTCACGGGCGTCTGCCTCTCGCGCCGCGCGCTCCAGCCGGTCACGGTACCGCTCCCACCACGCCCGGTCCCCCGGCGGCAGGCTGGTGTTGCCCGGCAGCATGCCGACGCTGCCGTCGATCAGCTCGCGCAGGATGTCGGCGTGGCCGGCGTGCCGGTGGGTGTCGGCGATCATGCGCGCCAGGACGTGGTTCAGTGTCACCGCCCGCCGGCCCTCGGGCCACCACGGGACGTGGCCGATCGCGTCCAGCGGCAGCGCCTCGAACGTGCCGTTCGCGTGCTCCCACGCCCGGCGGTACAGCCCGACGATCTCCTCGCGCGACTCGTCGGGGGTGGCCCACATGTCCGCGCCCGGTTCGCCGTTCTCCCCGTACCACCCGGGCTGCGGCTCCTTGTCGAAGTACGGCCGCCCGAACGCGTCGCCGAAGTACCCCAGCTCCACTCCGGCGAGGTGCTTGACCAGGCCCAGCAGGTTCGTCCCGGTCGGCGTCATGGGGCGGCGCACGTCGTACTCGGACAGGCCGTCGAGCTTCCACAGCAGGGCGTCACGGCCGTCCTGCAGGTAACGGACCAGCTCCGCCTTCAGGTTCGGTTCAGTCATGACGGGCAGTCTCACATCCGCCACTGACAATCGGCACTTGACGCGGCGCCCGCCCGTGCAGACGGCCGGTGCCCGCAGCGGTGGCCGCCCCGGGCACCAACTGCCCGTCTGCTACATGCCGTCCCGCTTCATGGCGGCGACGATCTGGACGTGGCGGTCGGCCGCCGTGTTGGAGAACTCGTTCTCGTAGTTGAGGCCGTAGGGCCAGAAGTGCTGGCCGCCGGTGGAGATTTTGGCGTTCGGGCCGTCGAACTGCCGGACCAGGGCCGTGGCCTGCGCACCGCGCCAGGTGCCGCCGCCGGCGAGGGAGTTCCAGCCCGAGCTCAGACCCACGCCGACGGTGTGGGCTATCTCGTGCAGGGCGGTCCGCTCGGTCATGTAGCTGCGGTTGCTGCCGAAGCGGATCGTGCCGTTGAGGTTGGCGTCGGCGGTGGGCACGCCCGGCTCGTAGCGGACGGTGATGGCCTTGCCCAGGTCGCTGAGGTTGTTGTAGCGGGCCACGGCGGCGTTCATGGCCCGGGTGATCTGGTCGTAGGCGGTCCGCTGGTCCTCGGTGGGGCTGCCGGCCCGTTCGAGACGCCAGGTGATGTCGGCAGCCCCCACCCGCGCCTGCGGCGCGGCTGCGGGTGCGGTCTGCGGGGCGGCCTGCGCGATGCCGGGTCCGGCCAGCAGTGCGGCGGCCAGTGCGGCTACGACCGCCTTGTTGCGACTCATTGCGGGTTCCTCCTGTGGGGGGCGAGCGACACTCCGCACAATGTTCGACATGCCGAACACACGGGGGTGCCGCAGAAGAACAGGGGGTGGTGCGCGCGTCCCGGAAATCCGCGTGCGGGGATGCGTCGAACGGACTTTCCGCACGTGGCGGATACTCGCTGCCCAGCAAGTATCCAGGTGGCGGATGCGGAGTCAAGACGTCCCGCACGAACGGGACTTCGGCGTCAGGACTGGTACGGCTGCTGCTGCGGGTGACCCTGCGGGTGGCCGCCGGCGGCCTGGGCCTGGAGTTGTTCCGCCTGGTCCGCCGTCACCTTCTGTTCCGCGCCGCAGAAGGTGCACTGAGTCGTGTACTTCGTGGAGAGGGGGATCAGCGGTACGAAGAACAGCGTGAACTTCGTGACGCGCTTCCTGAGCGTGTGCGCGGCGGGGTTGCCGCAACTGCCGCACAGCAGCGTCAGTATCGCGAGCTGGTAGAGGTATCCCTTGGTGCCAAAGATGATCACGCCTTGGTCCTTCCCGGTCAGTGCCCTGCCGACACGGCGACGAGAGTCGCTGGCCGCACTCTAACCGTGGCAGCAGGCGCAGGCAGCCGTCCCGTCGGGGGCCGCCGTAGCGGCGGAGGGTGCGCAGCAGCCCTTGCCCTGCCAGGCGTCGCGGCCTTCCTTGATAGCGACGGCGGCGATGACGAGGGCGGCGACCGGGTCGGCCCAGGACCATCCCACCGTGGCGTTGAGGACCAGCCCGGCCAGCAGGACGGCGGACAGGTAGGTGCACAGCAGGGTCTGACGGGAGTCCGCGACGGCGGAGGCGGAGCCGAGTTCGCGTCCGGCGCGGCGCTGGGCGGCGGACAGCAGCGGCATGACGGCGAGGGAGAGGGCGGCGAGCACGATGCCGGGCAGGGAGGTTCCGGCCTCTCCGGGCCCCGCCAGAGCGCGTACGGCGTCCACGGCGACGTATGCGGCGAGGGCGAAGAAGGAGACGGCGATGATCCGCAGCGCCGTCCGCTCGCGCGCTTCCCGTACGGCGTGCTCGCGGGCGGAGAACTGCCAGGCGACCGCGGCGGCGGAGGACACCTCGATGACGGAGTCCAGGCCGAAGCCGATCAGGGCGGTGGAGGAGGCGAGGGCGCCGGCGGTGAGGGCGACGGCCGCCTCGACGGCGTTGTAGGCGATGGTGACGGCGACCAGCACCCGTATCCGGCGGGCGAGCGCGTCACGCCGGGCGGGGCCCGGGCCGAGGGAGAGGGACGCGTGCGTGGCCATGGTCAGCAGCACTCCTTCGTCGCCGAGTCCGGGCAGGTGCGGTCGGCCTCCACGGCGACCACGGCCGTGCGCAGGTCGTCGAGCGCGTGGGCGAGGCGTTCGTCGGCGAGCTCGTAGCGCGTACGGCGCCCGTCGGGCACGGTGACGACCAGACCGCAGTCACGCAGGCAGGCCAGGTGGTTGGACAGCCGCGTGCGCGAGACGCCCAGCGTGTCGGCGAGGTCGGCCGGGTAGGCGGGGGCCTCGCGCAGGGCGAGCAGGATGCGGCAGCGGATGGGGTCGGCGAGCGCGCGGCCGAACCGGACCAGCACTTCGATGTCGGAGGCAACAGTCAGCACACCCGGCGACAGTACACGGCATCCTGGATTCAGTAAATTCTGAACTGTAAGCCCGTGCAGTGGGACGTGACAGTGGGACGGGAGCCGATGGTGCGGGCACATGACCCGGCAGTGGAGTACGAGACGGTCGGCATCGACACCGACGCCCTGGACGTGGCGCGGCTGATGGCCGAGCACCGGCTGCCCGCCTCCCAGATGATCAAGGCGCTGGTGCCGGAGTACGTCATCGACGATCCCACGCTCGCCGCGGTCCCACTCGTGGCGGTCGTGGACCGCGACAAGGCCGGAGCACGACTGCTCGGCGTCATCACCGCCGCGCACCTGCTCCAGCGAACTCCTGGCCGCCGACTCCTGAGCCGGCCGGGCGGTCGTCCTCGTCAGTGCCGTGAGCGATCGCCCTGTATGCGCCGAGGAGCCGTCGTGATTCGGGAACGGGCCGCCGCGTTCCCCGGCCGGGAGCCGGGGCGGTTCGATGCCCGCCCCGGCTCCCGTGAAACCGTCGTCCGGCGACGTTGTCAGCCGGCGATCTCAATCTGTCCGTTGGCCTCGGCGGGCGCGGTGCCCGCGGGCGGGGTGGCGCCAGCCCGCCCGGTGAGGCCCTTGAGGAGCTCGGCGAGGTCGACTCCGGTGGTCGAGCCGAGGAGTTCGACGCCCTGAGCGACGTTGTCGGCGACCGCGCGCGACAGCCGGCTCGCCCCGTCCGTGGAGATCACCGTCATCTTGTCCACCGCGCTCAGCGGCTCGGACGCCTTGGCCACCACCTGCGGCAGCACCTCGACGAGCATCTGCAGCACGGCCGCGTCGCCGTACTGCGCGAACGCGTCGGCCTTCTTCTGCATCGCCTCGGCCTCGGCCGCGCCCTTCGCCCCGATCGCCGCCGCCTCGGCCTCGCCCTCCAGCCGCACCGCCTGCGCGATCGCCGCACGCCGCGACCGCTCCGCCTCACCCTGCTTCAGGCCCTCGATCGCCTCGGCCTCGGCCAGCGCGCTGCGGCGCTGCTTCTCACCCTCACCGGTCAGCCGCGCCCGCTCGGCCTCCGCCTGCGCGGCCGCGATCCCGGCCAGCCGCTCGGCCTCGGCCTGCTTCACCCGGGCCACCCGCCTGGCCTCCGCCTCCTGTTCGGCGGCGTACCGCTGGGCGTCGGCCGGCTTGCGGACCTGTGTGTCCAGCTGACGGTCGGTCAGCGCCGCCTGCCGCTCGGCGACTTTCTCCTGCTGGGAGAGGATCTCCTGCTGCCGGGCCGCCTCCGCCAGCGGTCCCGCAGCCGCCGCCCGGGCCGCGGCCTCATCGGTCTCGGCCTTGATCTCGGCCTGCTTCAGGGAGAAGGTCCGCTGCGCGACCGCGATCTCCTCCTCGGCCTTGAGCCGGGCCTGCTCGGCGGCACGCCGGGCGACCGCCTCGGCTATGTCCGCCTCCTGCTTGGCCCGCGCGGCCTCCGGGCGGCCCAGGTCCTCCAGGTAGGAGCCCTCGGTGGTGATGTCCTGGATCTGGAAGGCATCGAGCACCAGGCCCTGTCCGGACAGGCTCGCCTCCGCCTCCTCGGCCACCTGCCCGGCGAACGCGGCCCGGTCCCGGATGACGTCCTCCACCGACATCCGGCCCACGATCGCCCGCAGCGCGCCGGAGAGCACCTCCTGGGTGAAGCCGACGATGCCGTCCTGCTGCATCAGGAACCGCTGCGCGGCCGCCCGGATGGAGTCCTCGGTGCCGCCGACCTTGACGATCGCCACGCCCTCCAGGTGGGCCTTGACCCCGCGCAGGGTGACCGCGCCGCGCACCGCGACCGGGATGTGCCGCGAGGACAGATCGAGGGTGAACTTCTGCTGCACGAACGGCACGACGAACACGCCGCCGCCGACCACGACCTTCTGCCCGCTGTTGTCGGTGAAGATCCGTCCGGTCTCCGGATCGGTGGCCTTCTTGCCGCGCCGCCCGGTCACGATGAACGCCTCGCTCGGACCGGCCACCTTGTAGCGGGTGACGACGACCAGCGCGATCAGAACGAGGAGTACGACGACTCCTACAACGGCGATGGCGACTGAACTCATGATGATTTCCCCTCAGCCCTCCCCCGGAGGACGGCGAATCGGTAGATGTCACGCCGGTGCACGGCACCGGCTCGGCCCGTGCCGTGCGGTGAGCGACGGCCAGCCGGGCGCTCAGCGTTCGACGCGGCGCACCGAGACGGCTGTGGACGACAGTGCCTCGTCCACCCAGACCTCGCTGCCGCGGGCCACCGGGCCCGTACTTCTGGCCGCGAGCTTCACCGGCTGCCCCGCCAGGTGCACCAGCACCTCGCCATAGCCGCCGGCCGGAATCGCGGTCACCACGGACCCCGGGGCGCCGATCAGGTCGTCGTCACGGGGCGCCGCGCCGGACCGGTCGCTCATCAGCGCCCGGCTCAGGCGGTAGGCGAGCCAGCCCGTGACCACACCGGCGGGCACGCCCACCGCCGTGGCCCCGACGGCACCGAGCCCCGTGGTGCCCATGACGATCGCGCCGGAGAAACCGAGCATGGACACGAACCCGGCAACGACCGGCAGCGACAGCCAGCCGTCGAAGACGCCGCCGAAGAGCCCTTCGAGCACTCCGTCGAAGAGGAGCGCCAGGGCAAGGAGGGCGACCCCCGTCATGCCGAGACCCAGAAACCAGGCCATCTGCACCGTCACCGCCTCTCCTTGCGCTCCCCCGTCGGCACAGGCATGTTCACACGGCGGCTCCGCACGGGACATTGCCTGCTTCCGGCAATCTTTGCGGCGTTTTCGATGCCGTCCCCCGCACAGCCGCACACCGGCGACGAGGGCGTTGTCGTTGCCCGTCACGCGAGGCGGCGGTGTAACCACAGAGACGGTGTAACCGCAGAAAGGACGGTGCGTGAAGAAGACGTGCATGCCAGGATGCGAGGGTGCAGCCGTCACGGGTCACGACCAGCGTGCGCCACGACCGCCGGCCTTCGCGGGACCGGAGCGATCGCTCCCGCCCCGCCGAGATCGTTCTCCTCGACAGCCGGGACGAGGTGGTGGGGCGGCTGCGCTATCGCGTCTGCGCCGACTGCCGCACGGGCCGGATACTCGACGTCTGGATAAGTGATCCCTGGCAGCGGGAGGGGCTCGGCCGCGAGGCCCTTCACACGCTGCTCAGCATCCACCCGGGCCGCCGGTGGAGCACCACCCTGCAGTCGGCGCCGGGCCGAGCCTTCTTCACGGCGATGGCCGAGGAGACAGACACGGACTTCCCCGCCGCCGGCCCGCTCTGCCCCCACCTGCGGGGCTGGGCCAGGCGGCTCGCCCACCGCGCGATCGGCCTCGCCTCGAAGCGGTAGCCGATCCCCGGTTCGGCAGTCGCCAACGGCTCGGCCCGCGGGGAGAATTGCATGATCGTCGACGGGGCAGCCGGTGCACAACTCACCGGAGGAGGTGCGGGAGCGGCTGGCGGCCATCGACGGCGGCGCCGTCTCGACTGCAGCCGCCGCTCGCGGAGCTGTTGGCGTGGTAGACCATCCAGTCCTCGGTCCCGTCGGGCGACTTGAAGAAATCGTTGTGGCCGGGCCCGTACACGCCGTTGGCGTCGGACCGCTGGAAGACCGGGTTCGGGGACTTCACCCAGGACGAGGAGTTGAGCGGGTCGCCGCCGTTGTAAGTGGGCATCCTCAGTCTGTAGTCGGGGGTGGAGCAGTGGCTGGCGGAGTAGATGATGAACGTCCTGCCACCCCGCTGGAGCGCCTCGGCGCCTCAGAAGGTGCCGAGGAGATGAAGCCTGCCACCGCAGAGGCCGGAGCTGTAGCCCAGCCGGGAGGCGGCTTCGGTCGCCGTGACGGTGCCGACTGCGGCGAGCAGGTCGAGCATGGCGGTGCGGATTTCGTGCGGGCGCAGTTCTTCGCCGGCGCCGGCTGCCCGATCGCCCGGGGCGTTGAGGTCGTCTTCAGTCACGTGGCCGCCAACCAGGTGGGCGTCGGTCTGCGGCTCTTCGTGTACGGCTGCCCGGACGACGACGGGGTCCGGCATGTCGGGCATGTCGTCAACCCGGTTCCGGAGCTGCCCGGTTCCGGCAGCCGGCGGCTCGTCGACGACTTCGAGGGCCGCCTGTCCGTGCCCGGTGCCGCCATGGCGGTGCCCCGCACAGACCGTGCCGTCGTCCGCGGGTTCGACAAGGACGGCAACCCGCTCGTCGTCGAGGGGTCGGGGTACTTCGCCCGGTGTCTGCAGCATGAGACCGACCACGTCCTCGGCCACACGTATCTCGACCGGCTCAGCAAGCGGGACCGCAGGGACGCCCTGCGGCAGATGGAGGACCGCCGGGAGGACGTCTTCGCGCGGCGCGCGCTCAAGGCGGCCGGTCTGGGGCGGTGAGGCGTCCGCACGGAACAGGTGGTCCCCCGGCGGCACAAGCTCTCCCCGGGCGGGGTTGCGCCTCCGCCCGGACCCCGGCGCCTGGCTCCCGGCCCGCGGATCCCGGCTCTCGGCTCCGGCTCCGGCTCCGGCTCCCGATGAACGGCGGGCGAATTCTGGCTTTGGCTCTGGTCAGGACCTGGTCAGGAACGCGGTTGTGCGGCTCGCGGCCTGCTTAGCATCGGCTGCGCCGCCAGATTCCGTACGACCCCCTTGGCCCCTTGACCCCTTGCCCCACACGACCCCCTTGGAGCCCGGCGTGCCCGTAGCCGAACCCGGTGCCGCAGCCGGTCCCCTGCCGTCGCTGACCGGTGCGGCTGTCCGCCGCCGTCGCGCGCTGCTCACGGCCGGCGCTCTCCTGGCCGCCGGGGCGGTCACGGCGGGTGTGCTGGCGGCGCGGAGTTCCGGGGAGGGCGCACCCAGGCCGGGCCCGGCCGACGGCCTGCCGCACACCTCCGTCGAGGTCGCGCAGTCCGGCTGCGGGCACGGCTGGACCCACCCGGTGCCGGGCCGTCAGGTGTTCGACCTGCACAACACCTCCGGCACGGCGGCCGAGGTGTATCTGACCGACGCGAACAGCGGCGCGGTCTACGGCGAAGTCGAGGGGCTGGGCCCGGGGACCGTCCGCCCGTTGCAGGTCACCCTCGGCAACGGCTCGTTCGCCTTCAGGTGCCTGCCCGACGACGCGGACGCGGTCACCGGGCCCACGGTGCGGATCCGCGGCGCGCGGGTGAGCAGCGGTCCGGCCGCCGTGCCGGTGACCCAGCAGGACCTCATCGCGCCGACCCTCGCCTACCAGAAGTGGATCCAGGCCCGCACGGTCGAGCTGGCGCGCAGGACGGACGTGCTGCGCGACGCCGTGGACCGCGGGGACCTCGCCGCCGCCCGCGCCGCGTGGCTGCCCGCGCATCTGGTGTACGAGCGGATGGGCGCCGCCTACGGCACGTTCGGCGACGCCGACACGGCGATCAACGGCACGACCGCCGGTCTGCCGGGCGGCGTCCACGACAAGGACTTCGCCGGTTTCCACCGCGTCGAGTACGGGCTGTGGCACGGCGAGCCGGCGAGCAGCCTGCGCGGCCCGGCCGACCGGCTCGCCACGGCCGTACACGCGCTGCGCGACCGCTGGCCGGACCAGCGGATGGACCCGGCCGACGTGGGCCTGCGCGCGCACGAGATCCTGGAGAACACCGTGCAGTTCGAGCTGACCGGCCGCACCGACTACGGCAGCGGCACCAACCTGGCCACCGCCCGCGCCAACCTCGACGGCACCCGCGTCCTGCTCGGATACCTTCGCCCGCTGCTGAAGTCCCGCGACCCCGGCCTGCCCGGCATCGACTCCTGGATGACCCGCACCCTGCGCGTCCTCGACCGCTTCGAGCACGACGGGCGCTGGACCCCGCTGCGCGAACTGCCGCGCGCCCAGCGGGAGAAGCTCGACGCGGACATGGGCGGGCTGGTCGAGCGGCTCGCCGACGTGGCCGCCCTGACCGACGTACGGAGGACCGCGTGAAGCGGGTGCACGAGGTGGGACGCCGGGGCTTCCTGGCCGGTGCGGCGGCCGTGGCCGGCACCTCGCTGGTGGCCGCCGACCACGCCGCCGCCTCGGCCGCGCCCGGGGCCGTGAGCGTGCCCTTCCACGGCCCTCACCAGGCCGGGATCACCACCCCGTCCCAGCGCGCCACGGCGTTCGTCGCCTTCGACGTCACCGCCGACGGCCGCCGCGAACTGGCCGGCCTGCTGCGCACGCTCACCGACCGGGCCCGCTTCCTCACCGCCGGCGGGGTCCCCGCGCCGCTCGGCATCACCGCGCCGCCCGCCGACTCCGGCACCCTCGGCCCGCGCATCCCGGCCGACGGGCTGACCGTCACGGTGGGCGTCGGTGCCTCGCTCTTCGACGACCGCTACGGGCTTGCCGCCCGCAGGCCGCACCGGCTCACCGCGATGCCGTCGTTCCCCGACGACGACCTGGAACCCGCCTGGTGCCACGGCGATCTGAGCGTGCAGTTCTGCGCCGGCAACACCGACACGGTGCTGCACGCGCTGCGCGACGTCGCCCGCCACACCCGGGGCGCGATGCAGGTGCGCTGGCGGATGGACGGCTTCGTCAGCCCGCCCCGTCCGGCGGGCACGCCGCGCAACCACATGGGCTTCAAGGACGGCATCGCCAACCCCGACGTGCGCGACACCCGCACGATGAACCGCCTCGTGTGGGTGGGCGGGGGCAGCGGCGAGCCGGAGTGGGCGGCCGACGGCAGCTACCAGGTCGTCCGGCTGATCCGGATGCTGGTGGAGTTCTGGGACCGGGTCTCGATCACCGAGCAGGAGCGCATGTTCGGCCGCGCCCGGGACACCGGCGCGCCCCTGGACGGGCGGCACGAGACCGACAGCCCCGACTACGCGCAGGACCCCCAGGGCGACGTCATCCCGCTGGACAGCCACATACGCCTGGCCAACCCGCGCACCCCGAAGACGGACGGCCAGCGCATCCTGCGTCGCGCCTACAACTACGACCGGGGCACCGACCTCAACGGCAACCTCGACATGGGCCTGCTGTTCTGCTGCTACCAGCAGGACCTGGTCCGGCAGTTCGAGACCGTGCAGAAGCGGCTGGCCGGGGAGCCGCTGGTGGACTACATCACCCCGTTCGGCGGCGGCTACTTCTTCGCGCTGCCCGGCGTACGGGACGGCTCCGACTGGCTGGGACGCAGCCTGCTGGCCTGATCCCGACGGCCGGCACCGGTCAAGGACAGGCCAAATGTCCATGGGGGTTTCCTGGAAGACCATGGGGCTTTCCTGACCGGACGTTCGCTCACCCGTCTTGGCGCTCCTCCACGATTGCCGAGGATTCGGCCGTGGACGCCACGGCCAGAGCAACTCTCTGGGCATTCCCGGAAGGCGAGACACATGTTCGGCACGGTCAGAGGAACAAGCGCAAGTCCCCGGCACCGGTTGACGCGCATCGGCGCCCTGCTCGGCGCGGCAGCACTGGCGGCAGCGGGCGGAGCCGCCCCCGCGTCGGCCGCCACGGCCGGCGGCGGGCACGGTCACCCGGCCACGCACACGGCGACGCCGATCAAGCACGTGGTGGTGATCTACGACGAGAACGTCTCGTTCGACCACTACTTCGCCACCTACCCCAAGGCCGCGGGCACCGACGGCACAAAGTTCAAGGCCGCGGCACACACCCCGAAGACCGACAACCTCCTCACCGCGGGGCTGCTGCGGCACAACCCGAACCTGTACACGCCCAAGCGGCTCAGCAGCGCGCAGGCCATGACCTGCGACCAGAACCACTCCTACGGCCCCGAGCAGTACGCCGCCGACGGCGGGAAGGCCGACAAGTACGTCGAGAACACCGAGGTCAACAAGTGCACCGGCCTGTTCGGTGAGCCCGGCCTGGTGATGGACTACTACGACGGCAACACCGTCACCGCGCTCTGGAACTACGCCCAGCACTACGCCCTCGGCGACCACTCCTTCAGCTCGGTCTACGGCCCCTCCACCCCCGGCGCGCTCGACCTGGTCTCCGGGCAGACCCACGGCGTCGTCTCGGTCGACCCGTCCTCCGGCACCGAGAACCCGAAGCAGACGAAGACCCCCGACTCGTACACGGTCACCTCCCCCGACGCGCAGGGCGTCGGCACGGTGGTCAACGACCCGGACCCGGCCTACGACGACTGCTCCGACAAGGACCACACCAGCACCAGCGCGCTCGCCGCGATGCAGGGCAAGAACATCGGTGACCTGCTCAACGCCAAGGGCGTCAGCTGGGGCTGGTTCCAGGGCGGCTTCCGGCCCAGTACCCCCTGGGACGGCAAGCAGGGCGACTACGCCAAGTGCGGGGGCACCACGCACACCAACGTCGGCGGCGCGGCGGTGGAGGACTACAGCCCGCACCACTCGCCGTTCGAGTACTACAAGTCGACGTCCAACCCGCACCACCTGGCACCGAAGAGCGTGGCCGAGATCGGGCACGACGGCCGCGCCAACCACAACTACGACCTGGCCGACTTCGACGCCGCGCTCAAGGCCGGCGACCTCCCGGCGGTGAGCTTCCTCAAGGCCGCCGAGTACCAGGACGGCCACGCCGGCTACTCCGACCCGGTCGACGAACAGCACTTCCTGGTCAAGGAGATCAACGCCCTGCAGCAGTCCCCCGAATGGAAGTCCACGGCGGTCGTGGTCGCCTACGACGACTCCGACGGCTGGTACGACCACGTCACCTCGAAGGTGCTCAACGGCTCCAAGGACTCCACCACCGGCTCCGACGGCAAGGCGCTCGACGGCCCGGCCTGCCAGTCGGGCCCGGCCGCCGCGGGCGGCTACGCGGACCGCTGCGGTCCCGGCACCCGGCAGCCGCTGCTGGTCATCTCCCCCTACAGCAAGGTCAACGCGGTCGACCACGCGGCCACCGAGCAGGCGTCGATCACCCGGTTCATCGAGGACAACTGGCACACCGGCCGCATCGGTGACGCCTCCTTCGACCAGCGAGCCGGAAGCCTGGGCGGCATGTTCGACTTCCGCCACCCCAACGACCAGCAGGTGCTGCTGAATCCGGACGGCTCGGTCAAGTCGGTGGGCACCATCCCGCACTACACCCGAACCGCCGCCGCGTCTGCCCCGTCCCGGGCCCCGTACGCCCCGTACGTCCAGGACCTCGCCGCGCAGAACGCCGCCGACGCCGCCTCCATCTCCCCCACCCTGCCGGTCGCCCTCACCGCCGGCCTCCTCACCGCGGGAGCGGCGACCGCGGCTTTCGCCCTGCACCGCCGCAGGACTCGCTGACGGTTTCCGCCGCTCCTTCCCGCCCGGCCCGGGCCGCATCCGACGAGGCGGCCCGGGCCTTTCCGGTTCACGTGTGAGCACCACAACCGGCCTCATGGCGTGGTTCCCCGGTCGCGTTGCGCTTTGCCATAACGGCAACACCAGTTGTCGTACCGGCACGGGAGTCGCAGCCTTGTTCCTAGGCAGGCCAATCGAGAAACCAGGAGGCTGCACGATGAACAACCGCGTCCACCGCATCCGGTCCGGCGAGCTGGACGGGTACGCCGCCATCAGCGACGGCACGGTCGGTTCGAAGAAGCTCTGGATGGGCATGGTCGAGAACCCGCCGTTGAGCTCGACGGACAACCACCACCACGGCGATTCGGAGGCGGGGATCTACGTGGTCAGCGGTCACCCCGTGTTCGTCTTCCACGACGGCACCCAGGGGGTACGGCTCGCCGGCGAACCGGGCGACTTCTTCCTCGTCCCCCCGTTCGTCCCGCACCGCGAGGAGAATCCCGACCCGAACGAGGCCGCGGTCGTCGTGATCGCCCGGACCACGCAGGAGCCGATCAAGATCTCCGTGCCCGAGCTGTACCAGCTCAGAGAGACGGACGCAGACTAGAAGGACTGTCTCCGTTCCTGATCGACGCGACTCAGTTGGGCGGTGTGTAGCGGCCGTCGATCGCCGTCCAGCCTCCGTCCACGAAGAGCTGGCTCCCCGTGACGAAGGACGACGCGTCCGACGCGAGGTAGACGACGGCGCCGGCCAGCTCGTCGGCCCGGGACCAGCGGCCCAGGGCGCTCTTGGTCGCGTACGCCTGCGACCATTCCGGCACAGCCCTGATCTGCGCGGTCAGCGGTGTGTCCACGACGCCCGGGGCGATGGTGTTCACCCGCACGCCCGACGGGCCGAGTTCGGCCGCCGCGGTCCGCAGCAGCTGGACGAGGCCGGCCTTCGTGGCCGCGTACACCCCCTGTCCCGGCTCGACGGCCACCGCGCGAATCGAACTGAAGCCGATGATGGTTCCGCTGCCGCGTTCGGCCATGCCACGGCCGAACGCCCGCACCAGGTCGAAGGACGCGCGCAGATTCAGCGCCACGACCCGGTCGAATTCCTCCGCCGTGTAGTCGAGCAGGGACTTGCGCACGTTCGTCGCGGCGGTGAAGACGAGTACGTCGACGGGTCCGAGCTCCTCGGCGGCCCGCGCGACCGCCTCGCCGTCGAGCACGTCGAGGGCGTACGCCGACAGGCCCGGCCCCATCGACGCCGACGCCGTGGCCGCCGTCAGATCACGGTCGGCGCACACCACCGTGGCGCCGTGCGCGGCGAGGGCCAGGGCGCTCTCGCGGCCGATTCCGCTGCCCGCGCCCACCACGACGGCCCTGCGGCCGTCGAGCCGGAACAGGCGGGAGTACGCTTCCACTGCATCGGTGCGGTCCTTTGCTCGCATGGTCCTCACGGCTTCGTTGTCGTCGGACGGATCACTGCCATACGGGTCACGGTGAGCTCTTCGATGGCGAACCTCGGGCCCTCCCTTCCGGCCCCGGAGTCCTTCACGCCGCCGTACGGCATGACGTCGGAACGGAAGCCGGGAACCTCGTTGACGACCACTCCGCCCACCTCCAGGCGGTCGAGGGCGGTGAACGCTGCATCGAGGGCGCTGGTGTAAACGCTCGCGTGCAGTCCGTAGCGCGAGTCGTTGACCAGGTCGAGGGCCGTCTCCAGATCGGGAACGGACCGTACGGCGACCACGGGACCGAAGACTTCCTCGTCCCAGACGGGGAGGCCGCGGTCCGCGTCGAGCAGCACGGCGGGCTCGATCACCCCGTCCGTGACCCTGCCTCCGGCCACCAGCGACGCCCCCGCCTCCACCGCCTCTCCCAGCCACGCGCACACCCGCTCGGTCGACCGCTTGTCGATGAGTGCCGAGACTCTCGTCGCCGGATCGCGGGGGTCGCCCACGACCACCCGGGCCACTCGCTCCGTCAGGCGGGCCACGAACTCCTCCCGCACGGCGTCCACCACGATGACCCGCTGCACGCTGATGCACGCCTGGCCCGAGGCGTAGTACCCGCCGCGCACCACCGCGTCGGCGGCGGCGTCGAGGTCGGCGTCGGCGGCCACCACCAGGGCGGCGTTGGAACCGAGTTCGAGCAGCACCTTGGTGGGTGCCGCGTCCTGGGCGATCCGGTGGCCCACGGCGGCGGAACCGGTGAAGGACACCGCCCCGATCCGGCGGTCGGTGGTCAGCGCGACGCCCACCTCGGGGCCCCCGGTCACCAGTTGCACCGCGGCTCGCGGCGCGCCGCCGGCGTGCAGGGCCTCGCGGAGGAGGTGCACCAGCCACAGGGTGGCCAGCGGCGTCTGCGGGGCGGGCTTGACGACGACGGGGCAGCCGGCGGCCAGCGAGGGCGCGATCTTGTGCGCGGCGAGCAGCAGCGGGTAGTTGAAGCCCGCGATTCCCACGACCACGCCGATCGGCTTGCGGGTCCAGAAGCCGAGCAGGCCCTCACCCGACGGCAGCAGGTCCAGCGGCACCGTCTCCCCGTGCAGCCGGGCCACTTCCTCGGCCGCCGTCAGCAGGGTCAGCAGGGTGCGGTCCACCTCGACACGGCAGTCGACCAACGGCTTTCCGGTCTCCAGGACCAACAGCCGCTCGAAGTCCGCGCGTCGGGAGGCGACCGCCTCGTGCGTCGCGAGCAGCGCCGCCCTGCGGGTGTGCGAGGGGAGCCGGCCGACGTGCGCGCGGACCGCGACGGCCGCGTCCACGGCTTGGCGCGCGAGGGCGGTGTCCCCGACCGGTGCCCGCGCGACGAGCGTCCCGTCGTAGGGAAAGCGGACGTCCTCGGCGGCGGGTGCCGCCACCCAGGTGTCGCCGATGGGAAGACCCTCGGGAAACTCCGTCACCCAGGGGCTGTCGCCGCCGGCGGTTTCGACGTGCGTGGTCACGGTCGCTACTCCCGGTTGAGGTCGGCCGCCGACACTCCGGACAGTGCCCTGCCCAGTGTCGGAACGGCGGCGATGAGCCTGCGTGTGTAGGAGTGCTGCGGTTCCTCGTACACCTGCTCCGTGGGCCCGCTCTCCACGATCTGGCCGGCATGCATGACCGCCACCCGGTCGCACACATGGCGGACCACGGACAGGTCGTGGGAGACGAAGACCAGGGTGAGGGACAACTCCTCGACGAGGTCGGCGATGAGGTTGAGCACCTGGGCCCGTACGGACACGTCCAGGGCGCTCACCGGCTCGTCGGCCACGATGATCTTCGGACGGGGGGCGAGAGCGCGCGCGATCGAGATGCGCTGCCGCTGTCCGCCGGAGAACTGGTGCGGATACCGGTCCGCCGCGTCGGCTCCCAGGCCGACGGCGTCGAGCAACTCGGCCACCCGCTCCTCGCGGTTCGGGTGCCCCTGCGCGACGAGCGGCTCGGCCACGATGTCGCCGACGCGCATGCGCGGGTCCAGGGAACTCATCGGGTCCTGGAACACGAGCTGGAGCCGCTCGCGGACGAACCGGAGCTGTCGCTCGCGGAACCCGGTGATGTCCCGGCCGTCGATCGCGACGCTGCCGCCGGTGGGGCGGTCGAGCCCGGCCAGGATCCGCAGCAGGGTCGACTTGCCGCACCCCGACTCGCCCACGATGCCGAACCGTTGCCCCTGGGGGATGGCGAAGCTGACGCCGCGCAGAGCGTGCACGGGCGGGCTGGGGTGGCGCAGTGAGGTACGGGGCCGTCGGTAGTCGCGTGTGACGTCGCGGACGCTGATGGCTGGGGCGGGGTCCACGGATCCGGTCCGCGACCCGGGTTCGAGGGGGGCGCTGGTCGGCTGCTCAGTCACGGCCGGCCTCCTGGTTCGTGGGGATGCGGGACCCGCGTGCGCCGTTCTCGGGCACCGGGTGGAAGCAGGCGTAGCCGGAGTCCGGCCCGGTCGGGACCCATTCCGGCCTGGTGGCGCACTCTTCGGTCGCAGAAGCGCACCTGTTTCTGAAGACGCATCCGGCGGGGAACCGGCCCGCCTGCGGGACCGACCCGCCGATCGTGGCCAGCCGTCCGCGGTCGTCGACGACGGTCAGGTCCGAGGCGCCGATCAGGCCCTGGGTGTAGCGGTGCCGGGGGCGGGTGAACACCTCCCGGACCGGGCCGGACTCGACCAGCCGTCCGCCGTACATGACCATGACCCGCTCGCAGACGGTGGCCACCACTGCCAGGTCGTGGGTGATGAAGAGCATGGCCGACCTGCGGTCCCGCACGCCGCGCACGATCAGGTCGAGCACCCGCGCCTGCACCGTGACGTCGAGCGCGGTGGTGGGTTCGTCGCAGACCAGGAGCGCGGGGTCGTTCGCGAGGGCGATGGCCAGCACCACCCGCTGCCGCTGTCCGCCGGAGAACTGGTGCGGGTAGGCGCGCGCGGCGGCCGCGGGATCGGCAAGCCCCACTTGGTCGAGCAGTTCCACGGCGGCGGCCTGCGCGGACGCGCGGTCGGGCCTGGTCCGGTGGATCAGCAGCACCTCGGCGATCTGCCGCCCGACCCTCATGGTGGGGTTCAGCGCGGTCATGGGCTCCTGGAAGACCATGGCGATCTCCTTGCCCCGCACCCGGGACATCCGCGCCTCGTCGGCGCCCACCAGGTCGTGGCCGACTCCGGCGAGCCGCACCGACCCCGTGGCCCGGAGCCCTTCGGGGAGCAGGCCCATGACGCTCAGCGCGGTCAGCGACTTGCCCGACCCCGATTCACCGATCAGGCCGACCCGTTCACCGGCCCGGATGGTGAAGCCGACGTCCTCGACGAGCCCCCGGCCGCCCACCGCGACGTCGAGATTCCGCACGGCCAGAACATCGTCGGGGGAGCCGGGGGAGCCCGGCCCGGATGCCGGTGCCGTGCCGGATACCTGGGCCGGTGCCGAGTCGGGTGCCGGGGTCATCGGCGGTCCTCCAGCTTGGGGTCGTAACGGTCGCGCAGGCCGTCACCGAGCAGGTTGAATCCGAGCACCGCCACCGCGATCGCGACGCCCGGAAAAACGGCGAGCCTGGGGGCGATCGACAGCATCTCCTGGCTCTCCTGAAGCATCCGGCCCCAGGACGGTGTGGGAGGCGGGGTTCCGAAGCCCAGGAAGGACAGCGCGGCTTCGGCGAGTACGGCGATGGCGAAACCGACCGACGCCTGCACGATGACGAGACTGCTGACGTTGGGCAGGACATGCCGCAGGGCGATCGCGAACGGCCCGCGGCCCGCGGCGCGCGCTGCGGTGACGTACTCGGTCTTCATGACCTGCAGCGTGCCGCCGCGGATCAGCCGCGCGTAGTGGGGAATGGACGCGATGCCGATGGCGACCATCGCGACCAGCGTGCCGGCGCCGTACACGGCGGCGAACATGATGGCCAGCAGGAGCGCCGGGAAGGCGAGAACCAGGTCGTTGCCGCGCATCAGCAGCTCGCCGAGCCAGCGGGGCGCCATTGCGGCGACGATGCCGAGGGGCACTCCGGCCAGGGCGGCGACCCCCACCGCCACGAAGCCGACGAACAGCGTGGTGCGCGAGCCCGTCAGGATCTGGCTGAACACGTCGCGGCCGAACTTGTCCGTGCCGAACCAGTACTCCGGCGACGGCTTCTGCAACCGCGCCGCGGGGTTCACCAGGGTCGGGTCGTGCGGGGTCCACACGAAGGACAGCAGCGCCATGCCGAGCACGACCATGACGATGAGGCCGCCCACCAGGAGGCTGCCCGGCATCGGGCGGCGGCGCCGGCGGCCGTCGGGCACCGCGGACGTGACGGCGGCTTCGGTGTCCGGAACACTCATGAGGCACCTCCCCTGAGCCGCGGGTCGATCATCAGATAGACCATGTCCACCAGGAAGTTCACGAGCAGCACCGCCATGGCGATGATCATGACCACGTCCTGGACCACGATGAGGTCCCGGTTGGAGACGCTGTCCAGCAGCAGGCTCCCGAGCCCGGGGATGACGAAGACCCGCTCGATGACGACGGCGCCCACGAGCAGCGTGGCGAGCTGCAACGCCAGGACCGTGACCACGGGCACCGCCGCGTTCCGCAGGCCGTGCCGCAGCAGCGCCTGCGTCGGGCGAAGTCCCTTGGCGCGAGCGGTGCGCAGGTAGTCCTCCCGGAGGACGTCGAGCACGGCGCTGCGGACATAGCGGGTGAGCACTGCCGCCTGCACCACTCCGAGGGACAGCGCGGGCATCACCAACTGCTTGAGGAACAGAACCGGATCCTCCACCGGGGGTGTCCAGCCGTTCGCCGGCAGCCACCCGAGCCCCACCGCGAACACGGTGATCATGAGGATGCCGGCGAGGAACGCCGGGACGGCCACGCCGACTTGGGTCAGGGCCGACAGAACGAACCCGGACGGCCTGCGGTGCCGCACGGCCATGAGCGTGCCCATGGGGATCGCCAGGAGGCAGGCGATCACCATCCCCGTGGCGACGAGCCACAGGGTGACCTGGAGGCGGTCGGCGAGCTGCGGGCCGATCGGCGTGTGTGAGATGTAGGAGTTCCCCGGGTCGAAGGTCACCAGTCCGTGCACCCAGCTCAGGTACTGGTCCACGAGCGGCCGGTCGAGCCCGAACTCCCCGCGCAGTTGCGCCACGGCAGAGTCCGACGCGCTGGTCCCGAGGACGACGCGGGCCGGGTCTCCGGGCAGCACCGCCATGAACGCGAACACCACCACGGAGCTCACGGCAAGGCTGGCCAGGAAGACCGCGATCCGCTGGATCAGACGGACGATCATCGGTTGAGCCCGCCTTTCATGACCGGCCCAGGCCGGTGAGGTCCAGTGACTCGGAGACGTTGTTCACGGGGAGGCCGGTGATGTCCTTGTCCGCCACCATCAGGTTCGGCAGCAGGAACAGCCAGTCGGCCGCGGCGTCCTCGGACAGCAGCCGGGCAGCCGCCCGCATGTAGGTGATCTGCTGCTTCTGGGTGCCCTCGTCCGCCTTCTGCAGCAACGCGCGGAATTCGGGGTTGTCGTAGCGGGTGTAGGAGGTCTTGCTCCCGAACACCGTCTGCATGTCGCGGGGTTCCACATGGCCGATGATGGACATGTCGTAGTCGGCGTTCTTGAACACGGTGGTCAGCCACGCGGCGGGGAACTCCAACTGGTCGAGCCTGACCTTGAATCCGGCCTGTTCGAGCTGGCTCTTGACCACGGTGCCGCACGCGGTGGCATAAGGCAGCGTCGGAATGCGCAGCCGCAGCGCATGGCCGGCTTCGCCGGACTCCTCGAGAAGCTTCTTGGCCTTGCCGCGGTCGTACGGATACAGGTTCGTGAGGTTCTGATACCACGGGTCGGTCGGCGGGACCATGCTGCCGATGAGTTGGCCGCGGCCTCCCCAGCAGGTGTCCATCAGGGCCTTGTGGTCGATGGCGTAGCGGACCGCCTGACGGGCCTTCGGATTCCGCAGCGGGCCCGAGCCGTTGTTGAGGGAGAGGACCACCTCGCCGTTGGTCGAGCCTTCGATGACCTTGTACTTGGAGTTGTTCTCGAACTGGTACAGCGTATCGGGGGACTGCATCGCGCCGATCACGTTGATGGTGCCGGTGAGCAGCGCATTGTTCATGGCCGTCGGGTCCTTGAAGTACTTGAGGGTGACCGACGCGAAGTGCGGCTCGCGCCCCCAGTAGTCGTCACGGCGGACCAGAGTGATGGAGTCACCGCGGTTCCACTTCTTCACCGCGTACGGGCCGGTGCCCACCGGTTCGGTGGCGAGCTTGCTCACGCCGGTCCGGCTGAACATCGCGCCGAGGCGGGTGGTCATCCGGTACAGCCAGTCGTTGCTCGGCCTCTTCAGGGTGACCCTGAGTTCGGTGGGCGACACCGCCCGCACCGTGTCGACGACGTCCATCTGGGACTTCTGCGCCACCGTCCAGGCGGACTTGACGCGTTCGACGGAGAACTTGGCGTCTTCCGCCGTGAACGGTTTGCCATTGCTGAACCTGGCGTCCTTCACCAGCTGGAACGTGTACGTCCTGCGGTCCTTGGACAGGCTCCACGACGTGGCCAGACCGGGCCCTATCTTCCCGGACTGGTCGAGCTTCACCAGGTTCTCGTAGACGTTGTAGAGCAGTGCCTGCGGAATGGCGGCACCGTCGGTCTTGGTGAAGTCGAAGTTGGCCGGCTCGGCGGTGAGGCCGATCTGCAGCGTGTTCCCGCCGCTGTTCCCGGCCACCGTGGACCCGGCCGAGCAGGCCGCCAGCGGCAGGCACACGATTGTGGCTGCGACCGTTCTGATGATCTTGGTGTCCCGCGCCATGGACGCCATGGACGCCACCTTTCGCTGTAACTGGCCTGACCAGTAAGCTCGCTTGTCAGGTACCGTGGCGACTGAAGCGGTTCTTGTCAAGGGTCGGAATACCCGGGGAACGCGAGCGAAGGAGAGCGCGGGTGCTCACGGAACAGGGCCTGGCCGCCATGCCGGCCGTCGAGATGGTGGCCGGATTCGCTGACCGCACGCTGTCGCCGGTCCAGGTCCACGACGCCGTGCAGTCGGTGATCGAGGCGCGCGAGAGAGTGCTCAACGCGTTCTGGGTACGCGATCCGGACGAGTCCCGCAAGGCAGCCCTGGCCAGCGAAGCCCGATGGGCGGCGGGGGAACCGCTCGGGCCCGTCGACGGCGTGCCCGTGACGCTGAAGGAGAACGTCGCCCGCCGGGGCGTCCCCATGTCCTCGGGCAACGCGGGGACCGAGCCAGTCGTCCCCGAGACGGATGCGCCCGTCACCGCGCGGGTCGCCGAATCCGGCGGGGTGATCCTCGGGTCGACCGTGATGCCGGACTGGGGCATGCTCTCCTCGGGGGTCTCCAGCCGGCACGGCATTTCGCGCAGCCCCTGGAACGCGGCCTGGACCACGGGCGGTTCCAGCTCCGGTGCGGGGGCCGCGGCCGCCGGGGGCTACGGCCCGCTCCACGTCGGCACCGACATCGGGGGGTCGATCCGGCTGCCGGGCACCTGGCTGGGTCTCGCCACGCTCAAGCCGAGCTACGGCAGGATCCCGCTGGACACCCCGTACCTGGGGTGCACCGCCGGCCCCATGACGCGCACCGTGGCGGACGCGGCCCTGTTCATGCGTGTCCTGAGCCGGCCGGATCCCCGGGACTGGTCAAGCCTGCCGCCGCAGGACATCGACTGGTCGGCGCTGGACGGCGATGTGCGCGGACTGCGGGTTGGGGTGCACCTGGACGCCGGCTGCGGGGAGCCGTGCGACGCCGGGATCCTCGCCGCGGTGAACCGTGTCGCCGCGCTCTTCGAGGCGGCGGGAGCTGTCGTGGAGCCGGTCGAGCCGTTCATGAGCCAGGATCTCCTTGACGACCTGGACCTGTTCTGGCGGGTACGGTCCTGGAAGGACTTCCGCGCACTGGCGCCCGACGCCGGGCTGCGCGTCCACGCCCACATCATCCGATGGTGCCGGGGTGGCGCGGACGTGCCGGGCACGAGGGTACTCCAGTGCTACCAGCAGATCATGCGCATCCAGGCGCAGACCGTGGCGGCGACGCTCCCGTACGATCTGGTGCTCTCGCCGGTGGCTCCGGTGGCGGCGTTTCCCGCTGAGCAGCCGATGCCGTTCATGGAGGACCGGAAGACAATGTCCCACATCGGCTTCACCGCGCCGTACAACATGTCGGGACAGCCCGCTGCGACCGTCAACTGCGGCTTTACGGCCGACCGTCGGCCCGTCGGGGTGCAGATCGCGGGCCGTCGCTTCGATGACCTCGGCGTTCTGCGGGCGGCGGCGTGGTACGAACGGAACCGGCCTGCCGAGGCGGTCCCGCGCTGGCCGGACAGCGCCCTCGGGGCGCCCACCGGGGAGAAGACGCAGGGACCACACTCGAAGGGGGACAAGCCGTGAGCAACGGGGCACAGTTCCGGCAGGTATCGCCAGTACGGCTCTACCAGCGCATCGTCGAGCAGATCGAGGAAGCGATCGTGCGAGGCGACCTGAAGCCCGGTCAACGGCTGCCGAGCGAGCGGGAACTGGTGACGCAGTTCGGGGCGAGCCGGCCCACGGTGCGGGAGGCCCTGCGTGTGCTGGAGAGCAACGGCCTCGTCCGCTCGCGCCCGGGTGATCCGAACGGCCCCGAGATCCTGCCGTTCTCGTCGGCCGGCCTGACCAAGGAGATGACCCGGCTCGTACAGTTCGACAACGTGTCGATGGCCGAGTTGATCTCGTTCCGCATGATTCTCGACGGCTCGGCGAGCTTGCTGGCGGCCCGGCTGCGGTCCGAGGAGGAGCTGTCCGCCATGGAGCGGACACTCGCCGTCATGTCGGACGCGATCGACGCGGGGTACGACGAGTTCAGCAAGGCCGACGTCGCCTTCCATGAGGCAGTGGCCCGGGCGAGCCGCAACTCCCTCATCGAGGTCTGCAACCAGGTGGTCCGGGGCGCTGTCCTCTCGCTGATCTCGGACAAGGTCGCCCAGGCAAGCAACAGCAAGGCGCTCATGCGGGAGTCGCTCCACCACCACCAGGAGGTGCTCGAGGCGATCCGGGCAGGGGACGGCTCGGCGGCAGCACGCGTCTCGCGGCGCACTCTCTACGACTACTACGCCGGCCATGTCCCCGAGAGCGAGCGGGGACCGCTGCTCGCACTCGCGGACGACGAGAAGACCTGACACTTCTGTTGGGGTCGCCGCTGACCTACGACCACGAAAACACGTGAGGTGCCGACCGATGTCCGGCCGGCACCTCACGTGTACGCAAAAGCTGTGTCCGAGGGGGGACTTGTCCACTAACGATACGGTCGTGGTGGCACAAGGGCGGCTCGACCTGCGGAACCGGACTTGACTCGTACGGCTGCCAAGGTCTCGTACCCGCAAGCCCGGCGGTCCTGCTACGACCAGTGAAATCTCATCGTCAGAGAACATTCCTGGCTCAGAGCACCCGCGATCCCCTTCTTGCCCCCGCAATTTGTCGGAGATCTTGGCGAGTACGGATCATGCTGGCATCCCCCGCGTACCCGCCGACCGGGGCGGACAGACGGTGCAGCGCACGCAGGACGCCCCGTCAGCCTCCGGCGGCTGCGTCAAGATCTGCGCATCCGCGGCCGTTCGCTCGACACCGCCCGCACGCCACCCGACACACCTCCTCCGACGTGGCCGACACCGATCCGTGACCGCCGCTTGACTTCATGCCCCATCCGAGCGTCCATGGTCGCGGCCGACCCGCCACGCGGGATCACCGACCACCACGATCCCAACGCCGTCGGCCCCGTCCACCCGGAACACCCGCGATTCGCACGCGCCGGCGACACCAGCGGCCCGCAAGGGACCGCACCCCGGCCGGGGACCTCACCCCTTACACCCATCGGGAAGCGAGGCCCCTTCATGCCCGAAACCACGAGCACCGACCAGCTGACGGGTCTGCCATCGAGGCCCACCGAGCCTTCATCGCCCGGCGCCGCGGCCTACGACCCGCCGGGGAGTACCGGGCGGTGACCGACGAGGAGTGGCAAGAGTTCCTCGGGCACTTCGAGCGGCGCAAGCTGGCCGTGGGACAGTGCGGCCGAGCATACGGAAGCAGCTGCGTCCACGAGCACGCCTGTGTCCGATGCCCGGTACTGATCGTGGGGCCAGGCGAACGGCCCCGTCTGGAAGAGATCCGCGAGAACCTCCACGCCAGGATTGCCGAAGCCGAACGAGAAGGATGGCTGGGCGACGTCGAGAAACTGACCGTCAGCCTCACCGCGACCGACGACAAGATCAGCCAGATCGAGGCCAATGAGAGACGGAAGAGCTCGCCGGTGTTCGTCGGCATGCCACCGATCAACCAACTCGCGGTTCGGGAAGCACAAAACTAGGGCAAGACGAACTAACCGTGACACGGTCGGACGCTAGGTGGCCTCTCTCGCAGTAGTTGAGAGTTGAGGAACAACGACGTCAGGACGTGCGCTAACGAGCTGGTGCGTGATGGCGGGTGGGACATGTTCGGCCTGGGTGGCCTGTTTTCAGATGCTGGAGGTGCGGTCGGAGACGATGCCGGCGATGGCTCGGTAGGTGTCGGGCAGGCGGTCGCGGCGGTGGGTCCAGCGCATCAGTTGCTTCCAGCGTTTGTGATCTGCCAGGGCGTGTTCGACGGTGATGCGGTCGGAGGAGTGCCAGTGGCGGTCGCGTTCCCATTGTTCGACTCGTCCGGGCAGTGCTCCGGGCCGTGGCTTTCTCGGCGGGGTGATCGCCTGACCGGGGTGATCCCGTCCCAGGCCGAGGTAGCCGTCGTCCAGGAGAACCTCCACTTCGGGGAAATGCTGGAAGCAGACGGCGACGCCTTCGTTGCGGGCAGCTGGTGACGTCGTGCATACGTCCAGGTCGCAGGGCATCAGTCCATAACGTGCGGCCACGCCGGTCGGCGATCACGGTGGCCTTCATCGTGTTCTGCTTCTTCTTGCCCGAGATGAACGCGCGCCGCCCGCCACGGCCGGCCGGTGGCCTGCGGACCTGGATCTCGGTGGCGTCCAAGCGGAGCTCGATGCCCTCGGCCCGGGCGTAGGCGAACACATCCACCGTCGCGTCCAGCTCGGCGGCGGGGCCGACGGCGGATACGGCGCCGGTGCTCTCGTCGACGAGCACGGCGCCGTCGGCGGTCACCCGGTCCGCGGGGCCTGCGATGACACGGTCGGCGGTGATCAGTAACGTGTTCACGGGGGTGGGGGTCTCCTCTCGTGCCTGCTGCTTCCCGGCGAAGCGTTCCGCGAGCCCTCCTACGGGAACTGCTTCTCCTCGCGGCCGATGTCGTCGATCGGGCCGAGGATCGTCCAGCCGGGCCCGAGGGGGCGGGTGGAGCGGAAGCCGTGGGCGTCCGCGTACTCCTCGGCCTCCTCCGCGGTGTCCTCGGGGGCGCGCATGATCGTGTAGCGCGGGGGGTCCTCGTGGTAGAAGCGGTAGAACGTGCGGCCCTCGTCCTTGGGCTGGTAGAGGATCACGCTGACGCCCCAGAGGGCGTCGTACACCTTCTGGTCGCGCGGGGGCGTCGTCGTGCACGTGTCGGAGGGGCGGCCGGGCTCGCGGACGCAGGTCCGGTACCGGCTCCAGTCGATGCGTTCGGCGCGGGGGTGTTCCGCGATCAGCTTCCGCATCCGGGCGTCGGCCCGGGCGAAGGCGTCCTCGCGGCGGTCGTACTCCTGCTGCAGCCGGTTGAAGCGCTGCTCGTCGAAGCCGCTGCCGAAGTGGGCCTCCAGGCCCGCGAGGACGGCGACCCGCCAGGCCAGGTACCCGGCCGTCACGACGAGCAGCGTGACGACCAGGACCCGGCCCGGCGAGCGCCTGTGGGGCATCAGGTCGGCGAGGTCAGAACGTGCCGCTGATGGGGATCTCGATGTCCGCCTGCGCGATCGGCGGGGGGTACTTCCCGTCGAACCGGTCATAGTGCTGGAGCGTAAACCAGTCGATGAAGCCGTACTCCGTGATCTCGTCGTCCGGGTCGAGACCGAAGTGGTCGTAGGAGTGGAAGACGAGCTTGCCGGAGAAGGAGTTGCCCTCGACCTTGTAGTCCTTCAGCGCGATCGTGTGGCCGTGGAACTGGTGGATCGCGATGGAGAGGGCGCGCTGGTTGGCGTCCCAGAGCGAGAAGTCGTACACCGGGTACTTCACGTCCTGGCGGAGGAACTCCTGGAAGAGGAAGTTCTTGGAGAGGTCCTCCTGGACCTTGAGCTGATCGGTGCGGCCCTTGTTGTCGATGAGGGACTGCTTGATGATCTGGCCGGCCTTGTCGGTGTACGTCTTCTCCTGTGGTGAGGCGCCGACGGCGCGGGAGAGGGCCGTGCCGGAGCCGCGGTAGAGGTAGCGGCCGGGGTCGAAGTTGTCGTCGACGGTGACCGTGCCCGCGCTCTGGCCGCCGCGGCCGTAGCGGAAGGCGTTGCGGAGGTCGTCGACGGACTGGGCGTAGTCGGCGTCGGCGCCGAGCTTGCCGAAGTTCATGATGTCGTTGAACTCGGCCCACATCCAGGACTCGGGCGTGATGCGGGCGACCCAGAACTCCCAGCCGAGGTCGGTGAGTTCGTCGAAGTTGTAGTCATTGAAGGTGAGGTCGTCGGCGACGCGCGGGTCGGCCGGGACGGGCGGGTGCTGGGGGTCGGGGGCCTTGCGGCGGCCCTCGCGGAAGGACGACTGGTGGATCAGCATGTCGGTCGGGAGCGGGTCGCCCGGGTCACCCGGGTCTCCGCCGTCGCCGGGGCCGTCGGAGAGGATTCGCTTGCCAGGGGCCTTGGGGCCTGCCTTGTCGAAGGCGTGGCTGTCGAGGACGACGTACTTGGCGGAGCCGTCGGCCGTGGCGGTGGCCGTGATCGTGCTGCCGCTGCGCTGCTGGCCCGACTGCTTGACGAGGTGGCGGGCCTTCTCGTCGTAGCGGTAGAGGGCCGGTGCGGTGCCCTCCGTACGGTCGGGGTCGAGGCGGAAGGTGAGCCTTGCGGCGCTGTCCGCGGGGGCGGAGACCTGGAAGCCGTTGCCGAGGTAGCCCGGAGTGGACTCCGGGAACTCCCGCTGCTTGGCAGGGAGCCTGGTGACCTGGAAGCCGCCGACCTGCTTGGCGCGCAGGCCTTTGAGCGTGGCCTCGGCGGCGGTGGCGCCGCCGTCCGCGCGGCGGGTCACGTCGAAGGCGGAGTTCTTAGCGCGGGGGGAGGCGCTGAGCCTCGTCTCCTCGCCGTCCTCGACGCCGTCGCCGTCGGTGTCGGCCTTGGTGGGCTCCGTGCGGAGCTTCAGCTCGCGGGCGTCCGCGAGGCCGTCCTGGTCGGTGTCGGCGCGGGTGGGCGTGGTGCGGAGCTTGAGCTCGCGGGCGGCCGTGAGGCCGTCCTTGTCGGGGTCCTCGGCGCCGTCCTTGGTGCCGTCGCCGTCGGTGTCGGCCTTGAGCGGGGTGCTGAAGCGGTAGCCGAGCTCGGCGAAGTCGGAGAGGCCGTCGCCGTCGGTGTCCTCGGACTTGGGGTCGAGCTTGGCGCGCACCTCCAGGTCGTCGGGGAGGCGGTCGCCGTCGGTGTCCTCCGTCGGCGAGATGCCGTGCTTGGCGAAGGACGCCCAGGTCGGGGTATCGGCGTTGGCGCCGGGCTCGGCGCGGTACCAGACGGTCTCGGTCCTGCCCGGCTGGAGGGTGTTCGTGGGGCCGACGCCCTGGAGCGTCGTGCGCGCGTCCTGGGGGGCGGCGAGCTTCGCGGCGGAGGTGTCCGTGATGCGGTCAGAGAGCTCGAAGGTCAGCGACCATTTGGAGACGGGGTGATCGGAGACGTTCTCGAGCTGGAGCCGGGCGACGTACGAGCCCTCCGTCGCTCTGCCGCGGAGGGCGGCCGGGACCTGGCTCCACGCCGCGTCGCCGGGGGCGACCTGGCGGTAGGAGACGTCGACCGTGTTGTCGCGGTAGAGCGTCGCCCCGTCGGTGGCCGCGCCGTCGCCGGGGGTTCCCGCGGCGGCGGGCACGGCCGTGCCGAGGAGAAGGAGTAAGGCCGCGCCGAGGGGCACGGCGGCGCTTCTGTTCATGGGGCCTCCCATGTCTGAAGCCATGTCTGAAGACATGCCTGTTGTCTCGAAGCTGCCGTTGTGTCACGGCAGTTCGGAATCGAACGGGGAAGCTAGCATACGTGGGGGATGGTTCCCAAGGTGTGGTGGAGGCGAAATTGAGACGTTTGGGAGATTGGTAAGCCCTGTTCGGCCCCGGAGTCCTAGCCCGGACACCAGGGAACAAGTAGCCCACCGGTAGCTTTCAGGGCTTCGTGACCGCGGTTTTCTTCGGCTGGCGAGGCACGGTCCTGGTCTTGTCGAGGTGCCCGTACACCGTCGACCGCGGCACGCCGAACATGTCGGCGATCTGCTGGACCGTCTTCTCCCGCTCGTCGTAGAGCCGTTGGGCGAGCGCGGCCTGGTCCTCGGTGAGCTTCGGCCGGCGTCCGCCAACCCGGCCCCGGGTGCGGGCGCGTAGAGCCCGCTGACCAGGCAAAACGGGCACGTCACCGAACCGGAATCAAGATCATCGATGCTCCCCGAGGGCCAGGTCCGCGCGGGTGAGGTCCGCGTCCGCCAGGTTCGCGCCGATCCACATGTCCGCGCCGGTCAGAACGTCGGTGGGCGCTGCGTAGGGGTCGGAGTCACGGTAGCGAGGCGGGAGTTCGATGCCGGACAGTGGGTGTTTCGCAGGTCGAGGGAGAAGGACTTGTCGCGGGTGGCGTCGCGCTGGACGAGGACAGTCAGGGCGGCGTGCACGTCGGCCGGCACCTCTCCGCCCTTCTTAGGGGGTTTGCTGGTGTGGGTGCGGACGTAGGTGGCCAGGACGTTGGCGACGGTGGGGTGGTCGCGGGGGGAGTCCTCCATGATGCGCTGCAGGGCGTAGACGCCGCCCAGACGGACGTCCATGGCGTCGTCGCCGAGGGTTTCGACGGCTTTGGTGTACCGGTCGGTGATCTGTCCTTCCTGGGTGATGGTGAGCTGGTCGCGGACCTGGGTGTTGGCGTACCAGATGCCGGCTGCCGCGATGAGGGGTGAGAGGAGGACGCCGAGCACGATGGCGGCCAGTTCGGTGCGGCGGGCCCAGTCCAGCCCTTGGCGGGGCGAGGGGGCACCGCCCCGTTCTGGCTCGCCGGTGGCGTCGGTGCGGGGTGTGGGCGGGAGGACCGGCCGGGCGGCGGCCGGTGAGGTCGGCGGTAAGGGTGCGCCGTCCCGGTGGCGCCCAGCCGGATTGGGCCGGCGGCCGGGCTGTGTGGCGCGGCGGGCAACCCGGTGCAATTGCTGACGGCGTCGATAAGGCATGTACGCGCGGTCGGACCCGTCCCTCCGTAGCTGCCCGAAGCGATCCCCCAGTCAGGTTTCCCCCGAATCCAGTCCCGCATCCCGTCGACGAACCGGAACACCGCCTCGCGCTCCGTCATACCTGCACGAGCGGCGGCACTCCGTGCTCACGCACCTCGCGAGGGCGGAGCGAGCCTGCTGACCCTTTGCGGCTCGTGACACGGTTCTTACCGGCACCCCCATCTGCAGTGAAACGGCGGCGCCCGCAGCCACTTTGACTGGCTGCGGGCGCTCTTCGTGTCCTTGGGGTCTGTAAAGGCGAGCGGCTCTGTCCGGTAATCGGTGGTAGCGCTGTGTAGTGATTCACTGGAGGAGGATGCGGTGGCGGAGCAGGGGAACCCGGCTCGGCCGT
>NZ_JACTVI010000040.1 GCF_014495685.1 Streptomyces sp. TRM68367
CTGAATCATCGCAGGTCGGAAGCACCCTTCCTCCATGAAGTGACTGGCTGTCACTGAAGCTCCTGGTGCCGTGAATTCGTGAGGCCGGCGGGCGCCCCCTGGTCCGTGAACCTCCTGTGTATCTCGTTCCATCCCGTTGCGCAGAGTAAAGGTGCGGCGGCTAAGGTCACTCACACTGTGTTCAGCGTTCCGGGGGCGGCCTCAAACCAGCGAGGAGGACGAACGTGCGCCTGAGTCTGACCGTCGTCGACCCCGTCGGCGGCGCCAGCGCCGATGTGGTGCTCGACGTCGATCCGGAGTCGTCGGTCGGCGACATCACTCGGGAGTTGGCGCGATACGTCGGCCTCGGAAGGCTCGGTGAGACCGGCGGTGCGCAGATCATCCCCATCGGGGGGCATCGGGCGCCTGACGGCACGTCGCAGGCCTTCGTCGACGGGTACGCCCTCGATCCCACCGCCAACATCGTCGGGTCCCCGCTGCGCGAAGGCGCCCTCGTCAGCCTGCACGATCCGGCCGGCTGCCTGCTCGGGGAGCCCACCGGCCTCGTGGAGTTCCGGGTGGCCGGCGGGCCCGGTGCCGGTGCCGTGCACCGGCTCGGTGTCGGCAGATACGACATCGGCAGCGGCCCGGCCGCCCACATCCGTATCGACGACCCTGAACTCGCCGCCCGCGCGGCCACCCTGGCCATCGCCATCGACGGCACCTGCGACGTCACCGTCCACACCGGCACGGGCAGCGAGAAGAGCGACCGCAAGGACAAGGACGGGGATGCCGACTCTCCTCGTCTCGACGGCGAGCACTTCGACGGCGGTGGCTGGCCCCTCGGCTCGCAGCTCGCCCTCGGCAACACCCTGCTGGAGATCACCGGCTACACCCCGCCGGACGCGGCCCTGAAGTGGTCCGAGGACGGCGCCGGGCTCGACTACAACCGGCCCCCGCGGCTGCGCCCCGCCGACCGCAAGACGCACTTCCGGCTGCCGAGCAAGCCCGGGGACTACGAGGCCCGGCCGCTGCCGTGGCTCATGGCACTGCTGCCGCTGGTCGGCGCCGTCGTATCCGTCGTGGTCTTCGGTAAGTGGTACTACATGATCATGGCTCTGATGAGCCCGATCATGCTCTTCGGCAACTACTTCATGGACAAGAAGCACGGGCGCAAGTCCCATGCGAAGCAGGTCAAGGAGTACAAGGAAACCAAGGAGCGGATCGAGAAGGACGCCGAGGAGGCGCTGCGCATCGAGCGGGTCGACCGGCGCACCGCCGTTCCCGACCCCGCCTCCGTGCTGGCCTTCGGCACCGGGCCGCGCACCCGGCTGTGGGAGCGGCGGCGCACCGACGCCGACCACCTGCTCGTCCGGGTCGGCACCGGCCGCGTTCCCTCGGAAGTCGTCCTCGACGACCCGGAGCAGGACGAGCACAAGCGCCAGGTCACCTGGAAGATCGAGGATTCCCCGGTGTCGCTGCCGCTGAAGGACCTCGGAGTCATCGGCATCGCCGGGCCCAGCGACTCGGCACAGGCCCTCGGCCGGTGGGCCGTCGCCCAGACCGCGGTGCTGCACAGCCCCATGGACGTGCAGTTCTACGTCCTCACCGACAACGACGCCCACCCGCGCTGGGACTGGGTGCGCTGGCTGCCGCACTCCCGCCCGTCGAACGGTCAGGACGTCAACGTCCTCATCGGGACCGACTCCGAGACCGTGGGCGCGCGGGTCGGGGAGTTGACCCAGCTGCTGGACGCCCGGCAGAAGGCGCTGAACGAGAACAACAACCGCCGAGCGGACGGACCCGCCTTCAGCGACCCCGATGTCGTCGTCGTGTGGGACGGCTCGCGGCGCCTGCGCTCGCTGCCGGGTGTCGTACGGCTGCTGCGCGAGGGCCCCGGTGTCGCCATGTACGCGATCTGCCTGGACGAGGAGGAGCGGTTCCTGCCCGGCGAGTGCCAGGCTGTCGTCGTCGCCGAGCCGCAGCGGCGCTCCGACGACACCCCCGCGTCGATGACACCCCAGGCCGCCGCCGGCGCCTTCCCCTCCTTCCAGGCCTGGCACCACAGCTCCCAGCAGACGCAGCAGCAAGCGGAACAGGACCTGCACATCCGGCTGCGGGTCGAGCAGACCGGGACCCGCCGCCGGACCGGCGTACGGCCCGACTTCGTCTCCGCCGCCTGGTGCGCACGCCTGTCCCGGTCGCTGTCCCCGCTGCGCGACATCAGCGGCGAGACCGAGGACTCGGCGCTGCCCTCGGCCAGCCGGCTGCTCGACGTGCTGGAGCTGGAGCCGCCCACGCGGGACGGGATCGCCGCGCGCTGGCGGATGGGCGGCCAGTCGACGATGGCGGTCATCGGCGAGTCGTACGACGGCCCGTTCGGCATCGACATCCGGCGCGACGGTCCGCACGGCCTGATCGCCGGTACGACCGGTTCCGGTAAGTCGGAACTGCTGCAGACCATCGTCGCGGCTCTCGCGGTCGCGAACACGCCCGAGAACATGACTTTCGTCCTCGTCGACTACAAGGGCGGCTCGGCGTTCAAGGACTGCGTCAAACTCCCGCACACCGTCGGCATGGTGACCGACCTCGACGCCCACCTCGTGGAACGCGCCCTCGAATCCCTCGGCGCCGAGCTGAAACGGCGCGAGCACATCCTCGCCGCCGCCGACGCCAAGGACATCGAGGACTACCAGGACCTGGTGCGCCGGGACCCCTCGCACCCGTCCGTGCCCCGGCTCCTCATCGTCATCGACGAGTTCGCGTCCATGGTCCGCGACCTGCCCGACTTCGTCACGGGTCTGGTCAACATCGCCCAGCGGGGCCGGTCCCTCGGCATCCACCTGCTGCTCGCCACCCAGCGGCCCAGCGGTGTCGTCTCCCCGGAGATCCGCGCCAACACCAACCTGCGCATCGCGCTGCGCGTGACCGACGCCGGCGAGTCGACGGACGTCATCGACGCGCCCGACGCCGGCCACATCTCCAAGAGCACGCCCGGACGCGCGTACGTCCGCCTCGGCCACGCCTCCCTCATCCCCTTCCAGTCCGGCCGCGTCGGCGGCCGCCGCCCCGGCGCCGCCGATCCGCAGACGCTTGCGCCGTGGGCCGGGCAGCTCGCCTGGCAGGATCTGGGGCGGGCGGCGCTGGCGAAGCCCAAGACCGAGGCGCGCGAGGACGACGAGATCACCGACCTCAAGGTGCTCGTGGACGCCGTACGGGAGGCCAACCAGGCCCTGGGTATCCCCGCCCAGCACTCTCCCTGGCTGCCCGCGCTGGACGAGACCCTGCTCCTGGACGACGTCCCGCCGTTGCGCGCGCAGGGCGCGCTGCCCGCTGCCCCGTACGGCATCGAGGATCTGCCCGCCGACCAGGCCCGCCGCCCGGTCGCCGTGGACTTCGCCACCTTCGGTCACCTCATCGTCGGCGGCGCTCCGCGCACCGGCCGCTCGCAGGTGCTGCGCACCATCGCCGGCTCGCTGGCCCGTACGCACTCGTGCGCCGATGTCCATCTGTACGGCATCGACTGCGGCAACGGCGCCCTCAACGCGCTGACCCGGCTGCCGCACTGCGGCGCGGTCGTCGGTCGTAACCAGACCGAGCGCGTGGTCCGCCTCTTCACCCGCCTGTCCGGTGAACTCACCCGCCGCCAGGATCTGCTGGCCGAGAAGGGCTACGCCGACATCGGCGAGCAGCGGGCCGCGGTCGCGGAGGACGAGCGGCTGCCGCACATGGTGCTGCTGCTGGACCGCTGGGAGGGCTGGCTGCCCACCCTCGGCGAGTACGACCACGGCGATCTGACCGACCAGCTGATGGCGATGATGCGCGAGGGCGCGAGCGTCGGCATCCACGTCATCATCACCGGTGACCGCCAGGTCCTCGTCGGGCGGATCGCCTCCCTCACAGAGGACAAGTACGGCCTGCGGCTCGCCGACCGCAGCGACTTCTCGTCGCTGGACATCAACGCCCGCAAGGTCCCCGAGGAGATCCCGCCGGGCCGTGCCTTCCGCAACGAGACGGCCACGGAGACGCAGTTCGCGCTGCTCTCCGAGGACACCACCGGCCAGGGTCAGGCCGCTGCACTGGTCGCTATCGGCGAGGCGGCGCAGGCCCGGGACGCCGGAGTACCGCGTTCCCGGCGCCCGTTCCGGGTCGACGTGCTGCCCAGGCGGATCTCCTTCGCGGACGCCTGGGAGATGCGCGACCCGGCCACGACGGCCTCGCCGCTGTGGGGTCTCGTCGGCGTCGGCGGCGACGAACTCACCGGGTTCGGCCCGGACCTGGCGCAGGGCGTACCGGCGTTCGTGATCGGTGGCCCGGCCAAGTCCGGCCGCAGCACGGTGCTGCTGAACTTCGCCCGCTCCTACCTCACCCGGGGCACCCGCCTGGTCCTCGCGGCGCCCCGCCAGTCCCCGCTGCGCGAACTCGAAGGCCAGGACGGCGTCCTGGAGGTCTTCACCGGCCGCGACATCGACGAGGACGAGCTGGAGGAGCTCGTCGGCACGGCCAAGCCGGAGGATCCGGTCGTCGTCCTGGTCGACGACGCCGAGATCCTTGAGGACTGCGACGCCGAGGACGTCTTCAAGCGCATCATCGAGCGCGGCGCCGAAGAGGGCCTGGCCGTTGTCATCGCCGGCGACGAGGACGAGATCTGCGACGGCTTCTCCGGCTGGCAGGTCGATGCGAAGAAGGCCCGCCGCGGTGTGCTGCTCTCCCCGCAGGAGACGTCCTCGGGCGAGCTGATCGGCATCCGTACGACGCGCAGCATGGTCGGCGGCCCGGTCACGCCGGGCAAGGGCCTGCTGCACCTGGGCACCGGGGACCACCTCACGGTCACGACGCCGGTGTAGAGGTGACGGACGCCGACGTACGGGTCACGGAATCGTCAGTATTCCGTGACCCGTTGCCGTCTCAGCTCATACTGCGGGCAGGGCGTAGGCCTCGAAGTCTGCGGCGTGAGCCAGGGAGCGCAAGCCACCTCCCAGAGAGCCCAGTTCGGGCTCCTCGTGTACGACCTTGTAGAGCAGCGCGGCGGAGGAGTCGCCGGGGAAGGGCGGCTCGCCGGCGGCAGCTCGGGCGACATGTAGCCAGGGGAAACCGATCGAGACGCCCGTGGACGGCGGTCAGCGCCTCGGCGAGGCCCGCGCCCAGCGCCCGTACCGTGTGGACCGGGAGCGGGCCGTGTCCGTGACCGCCGCTGTCAGGGAGGGGCCCGCGGCGTAGGCCGTCGCGCCCCACGGCACCGGTGCGTCGCAGTCCGCGTCCAGGACCGGTGCCGTCCACGCGCCGCACACCCGGCGCGCGGCCTCCACCTCGCGCCGGAAACGGGTCCGGAAGTCCTCGTCGAGCGCGAGGTGCGGGTGCACGATCTTGACAGGGGGCAACTCTCAGCAGGGGAGTGGGCCCGTGCCGTACACCGTCTACGGCTCCAGCAGGTTCACCTTCACGTCCGCCGCGAACCCGGTCGTCGGCCCCACCCGCCGCGCGAACTCCGCCACCGCCGCCAGCTGCGGTCCGCTGAAGCGGAAGTCGAGGGTGGTGAAGTACTGCGCGAGGGTCTGCTCGTCGAAGGCCTCCCAGCGGGCCGCGTGCTCTGCGACCTTGACGACCTCCTCCAGGGAGAGGTTGCGGGAGGCGAGGAAGGCCTCGTGCACCAGTCGGGTGATGACCGGTTCGCGTTCCGCGTACTCGCGCCGCGCCGCCCACACCGCGAAGACGAACGGCAGGCCCGTCCACTCCTTCCACAGCACGCCGAGGTCGTGCACGTCGAGGCCGTAGCGCGGGCCGTCCAGCAGGTTCGCGCGCAGCGCCGCGTCCCCGATGAGTACGGCCGCCTCCGCCTCCTGCATCATCAGGCTGAGGTCGGGCGGGCAGGTGTAGTAGTCGGGCCGTACGCCGTAGCGCTCGGCCAGGAGCAGCTCGGCCAGGCGGACGGAGGTGCGGGAGGTCGAGCCGAGGGCGACCCGGGCGCCGTCCAGGCGGTCCAGCGGGACCTGCGAGACGATCACGCACGACATCACGGGGCCGTCGCAGCCGACGGCGATGTCCGGGAAGGCGATCAGATCGTCGGCGTGCTTGAGGAACTCGACCAGGGTGATCGGCCCGATGTCGAGGTCGCCCTGCACCAGCTTCTCGCTCAGCTTCTCGGGGGTGTCCTTCGTGAGCTCGAAGTCGAAGAGCGTGCCCGTTCTCGCAAGCCCCCAGTACAGGGGCAGGCAGTTCAGGAACTGGATGTGGCCGACACGCGGCCGGGTGCGAGGATTGTCCACATCGTGAGGCTAGACCCTGGCGGGTACGCTGCGGGCTCCGACCCCCGCCGATCCCGGTGATTCCGGCACCGGCCCGGCGGCCGACTCAGCGACCGACCCGATGCCACCTCCTTTCGGAATCTTCAAACATTCGGGTGACGTGATCTTGACCTCTCTTGCTTTCGGCTGCCCGCGTGCTAGGCTCGTCGCAAGTTGCAGTTTGGTTTCCCTTGCAGTGCAGAGCCTGCGGAGCATGTGACCGCGGGCTCTAGTCGTTTTCAGACGAATGCAGTTGTGCGGCATGGACTTGTTTTCACACTTGCAGGTTCTGGAGCAGGGCAACCCTTTGGGCCCAAGGAGGGCTTATGGCTACCGGAACCGTTAAGTGGTTCAACGCCGAAAAGGGCTTTGGCTTCATCGCCCAGGAAGGCGGCGGCCCCGACGTCTTCGTCCACTACTCCGCGATCAACGCCACCGGGTTCCGCTCCCTCGAAGAGAACCAGCAGGTGACCTTCGACGTGACCCAGGGCCCGAAGGGCCCGCAGGCGGAGAACGTCACCCCGGTCTGATCCTCACGGATCCGGCCCTCGGATCAGTATCTGATCCAGTCAGTATCTGATCAGTATCTGATCCTGCGGATTGAGAGCAGTACCCAAGGAGCCCCGTGCCGTCCAGGCAATCGGGGCTCCTGCCTTTCGGGAAGCGCCGGACAGCGAGTTCTGGCAGCGAGTTCCCTCAGACGTGCTGCATGACCAGCACCCGCCGGAGGCAGGCGGCGATCCAGTCCAGGCTGGCCGGGGGCGGTCCGGTCGCCGCGGCGGCCACCGGGCTGCTGCTCAACACCCGTACTGCGGTCTTCAGCCTCACCGTCGCGGAGATCATCGGCCGGGGACGGCTCGCGCGCTTGGCCGGGGCGCCACCGCAGTCCTGCGAGCCGCCGGGGGAGGCGTGAACCCGGTGCGTTGTCAGTGGGCGTCGGTAGGGTTCCCGCTCATGACCGACTCCGACTTTCTGATCACGACCAGGACGTTCTACGACTCCTTCGCCGAGACCTACGCCGACCTGTTCCGGGACATATTCGCCGGCAGGGAGCTGGACCGGGCGGTGCTGACCGGTTTCGCCGGCCTCGTCGGGGCGGACGGCGGCCAGGTGGCCGATCTCGGGTGCGGGCCCGGTCGGGTGACGGCGTTCCTGGACTCGCTGGGGCTGTCCGTCTTCGGTGTCGACCTGTCGGAGTCGATGCTCGCGATCGCCCGCCGGGAGAATCCGGGGCTGCGCTTCGAGCAGGGCTCGATGCTGGAGCTGGATCTCCCGGACGGTGCGCTCGCGGGCGTCCTCTCCTGGTACTCGATCATCCACACCCCCGAGGAGCGGCTGCCCGAGCTCTTCGCCGAATTCCGGCGGGTCCTTGCCCCGGGCGGCCATCTGCTGGTCGCCTTCCAGGTCGGCGACCAGCCCAAGCGCCACGAACGGCCCTACGGCCACCCCGTCTCCCTCGACTTCCAGCGGCGGCAACCGGACAAGGTCGCCGCGCTGCTGGAGGAGGCCGGGTTCGGCATACGGGCACGGATGGTCCGCGAACCCGAGGAGGGGACCACCGAGTCGACTCCGCAGGCGTACCTCTTCGCCCACAAGCCCGCCCGCAAGCCCGCCCGCAAACCGGCGTCGTAGCCGGGGCCGGGCCCCTCGCCGTAGCCGACGAAGCCCTGGCCCCTACCTCTCGTACAGCCTTTCCACGTCCTCCGCGAAGTCCCGCATGATCTGCTGGCGCCGCAGCTTCATCGACGGGGTCAGGTGGCCCGAGTGCTCCGTGAAGTCGACGGGGAGGACGGTGAAGCGGCGGATGGACTCCGGGCGGGAGACCAGCTTGTTGGCCTCGTCCACCGCTCGTTGCAGCACGGCCCTCAGTTCCGGGTCGTCCACGAGGAGTGTCGGCGGCACCGGATGCTTGCCGTGCATGCGGCGCCAGTGGGTGATGCCGTCGGGGTCGAGGGTGATCAGCGCGGTGATGTAGGGGCGGCCGTCGCCGAGCACCATGGACTGGGAGATCAGGGGGTGGGAGCGCAGCCAGTTCTCCAGCGGGGCGGGGGCCACGCTCTTGCCGCCCGCGGTGATCAGCATCTCCTTCTTGCGGCCGGTGATGGTGAGGTAGCCCTCCTCGTCCAGTTCGCCGATGTCGCCGGTGGGCAGCCAGCCGTCGGGGGCCGCGGGGACGACGCCCCCCGCCGAGGGGTCCCAGTAGCCGCGCAGGACGTTGTCGCCGGCGATGAGGATCTCGCCGTCGGAGGCGATGCGGACCCGGGTGCCGGGCATCGGCCAGCCCACCGTGCCCAGGCGGGGTTTCAGCGGGGGCGTCACCGTGGACGCGCCGGTCGTCTCGGTCAGGCCGTAGCCCTCGAAGATCTCAATGCCGGCGCCGGCGAAGAACGCGGCCAGCCGAACGCCCAGCGGGGAGCCGCCGCAGATGGCGTAACGGACCCGGCCGCCCATGGCGTTGCGGATCCGGCGGTAGACCAGCGGGTCGTAGAAGGCGCGAGCCGTCTTCAGGGCGCGGGAGGGGCCGCTGCCGGTGCCCGTCTTCCCGGCCTCCACGGCCTCGCCGTACCGCCGCGCCACCGACACCGCCCGGTCGAACGACGTCACCCGGCCGCCCGCCTCGGCCTTGGCTCGCGCGGTGTTGAAGACCTTCTCCAGCATGTACGGGATGGCCAGCAGGCACGTCGGCCGGAAGGAGGCCAGGTCCGGCAGCAGCTCGTCCGCCTTGATGCTCGGCGCGTGGCCCAGCCGCACCCGAGCGCGGATGCAGGCGATGGCCACCATGCGGCCGAAGATGTGCGACATGGGCAGGAAGAGCAGGACCGAGGCCTCCTCGCTGGTGCGCGCCCGGAAGACCGGGTAGAGCAGCTCGATCGCGTTGTCCACCTCGGCGAAGAAGTTGCCATGGGTCAGGACGCAGCCCTTCGGGCGGCCCGTCGTGCCCGACGTGTAGACCAGCGTCGCGAGCGTGCCCGGGCCCAGCATCCCGCGGCGTACGTCGACCTCCTGGTCCCGGGCGCCCTGCGCACCCAGCTCCATCAGCCGCTCCACGTGGCCCTTCTCCATCACCCACAGGTGCCGCAGGTCCGGTATCCGCTCCCGCTCGGGGCCGAGCGCCGCGGCCTGGCCGGCGGTCTCCGTGAGCAGGGCCACCGCGCCGGAGTCCTGGAGGATCCAGCGGGCCTGGTAGACGGACGAGGTGGGGTAGATGGGCACGGTCACCAGGCCGGCCGCCCACGCGGCGAAGTCGAGCAGCGTCCACTCGTACGTCGTCCGCGACATGACCGCGACCCGGTCGCCCGGCATCAGTCCCTCGGCGACCAGTCCCCGCGCGAGCGCCAGCACCTGCTCGGCGAACTCGGCCGCCGTGACGTCCCACCACTTCCCGTCCGGCCCCTTGCGGCTGAGCACCACGGCATCCGGTGCCGCGGCCGCGTTGTCGAACGGCAGGTCGGCGAGCGAGCCGTGCGTCCACGGCGGCGCGAGCGGCGGTACGGCCGCCTCCCGTACGACTCCGTCCAGCCGGCGCGTCTCGGGCTCCACGAGGACCGGTCCTTCTCCGTACGCGTCGCCGTAGGCGGAGGAGGGATAGGCAGTGGACACGGGCGGCTCCTGGGGCGTGCAGCGAAGAACTGCTTGCTGCATGACATACGTGCCTCGCGCACCGAGGCGCTCACCCGCGGGCCATGGAAAGAGGCGTTACCGCAGGTTAGGTAGGGGATCGTACGGCCGCCGCGTGAGGGGCCTGTGCGTGTTCGGGGGTGGTAGGGAGCCGGGTATGTGCAATCTCGGCGGTTACGTGAGGGTCATTCAGGTACGCTCCGGGATCGCCGTCACGTGCGTGCCAGGGCCGCCGTCACGCACGCTCCCGGGCCACCGTCACGCGCGCTCATGTGCGTTCCAGGATCGCCGTCACACCCTGTCCGCCCGCCGCGCACACCGAGACCAGCCCCCGTGCCGGCACGTCCCGTTCGGCCAGCAGTTTCGCCAGCGTCGCGACGATCCGGGCGCCGGTCGCGGCGAAGGGGTGGCCGGTCGCCAGCGACGAGCCCGCGACGTTCATGCGGGCGCGGTCCACAGGGGCCAGGCCCCGCTTCTCCCAGGCGGCCAGCGTCGCCAGCACCTGGGACGCGAACGCCTCGTGGATCTCGACGAGTTCGAAGGCCTCCAGTCCGAGTCCGGCCTTCTCCAGCATGCGCGGGACCGCGTACGCCGGCGCCATCAGCAGCCCGTCCTCGCCGTCGGCCACGTCGCCGTGCACGAAGTCCACGGCCGCCGTCTCGTACGCCGTGAGATACGCCAGCGGTTCCAGACCCCGCCGGGAGGCCCACTCCTCGCTCGCCAGCAGCACGACCGCCGCCCCGTCCGTCAGCGGCGTCGAATTGCCGGCCGTCATGGTCGGGTTGGGCCCGTCGAGGCCGAACACCGGCTTCAGGGCGGTGAGTTTCTCCGGGGTCGAGCCGGGACGCAGGTTCTGGTCGCGGGCCAGGCCCCGGAAGGGCAGGACCAGGTCCTGGAAGAGGCCGCGTTCGTACGCCGCCGCCAGCCGCTGGTGACTGGCCGCCGCCAGCTCGTCCTGGGCCTCGCGGCCGATGCCCCAGGCGCGGGCGGTCACGGCGGCGTGCTCGCCCATGGACAGGCCGGTGCGCGGCTCGGCGTTGCGCGGGATGTCGGGGATGAGGTGGGACGGCCGGACGCGGGCCAGCGCCTTCATCCGGCCGCCCAGTGACCTGGCCCGCCGCGCCTGAAGCAGGATCCGCCGCAGGGAGTCGTTCACGCCGAGCGGCGCGTCGCTCGCCGTGTCCGCGCCGCCCGCGATCGCCGCCTCGGTCTGCCCGAGGGCGATCTTGTTGGCGGCGGCGATGACGGCCTGGAGCCCGGTGCCGCAGGCCTGCTGGATGTCGTACGCCGGAGTGCGCGCGTCCAGCGCCGAGCCGAGGACCGTCTCGCGGGCGAGGTTGAAGTCGCGGCTGTGCTTGAGCACCGCACCGGCGACCAACTCCCCCACGGCGCCGGGCTCCTGGATGTCGTAGCGCTCGACGAGCGCGTTGACGGCCGCCGTGAGCATCTCCTGGTTCGAGGCGGTGGCGTACGGCCCGTCGGAGCGGGCGAACGGGATGCGGGCGCCGCCGATGACCGCGACCCGGCGTGTCTCCTGCGGGTTCACAGGGCTCACCTCGACCCACTCCTCACGTTTGACGTAGGCTTACCTCCGGTAACACCTTACTCCAGGGTCAGAATTTGAGGGGCCCGGGAGTCGGACATGGTCGACCGCTATCTGCGCTTCACCGGCACGGCTCCTGGCCGGTTCCTGACCCGCCGCCTCGGGTTGCCCCAGCCGGCCGCGCTGAAACGCTGGTCACCGGAGCATCCCGACCTGGGCGGTGACCTCCTCCACCGCACCGCCGGAACGTCCGACCTGGACCTCGGGTTCCCGGGTCTGACCTCGGCCGTCTCCGAGAATGCCCTCGCCGCCGCCGTCCTGGACACCACCGGCGTGCGGACCGCCGAGGACCTCGCCGAAGTGCACGCGGCCCTGCATCCGGTCGTACGGTCGATCGCCGCGAGCGGCCGGGTCGTCGTCCTGGGCGCCCCGCCGGACCCCGCCGACCACCATCAGGCCGCCGCTCAGCAGGCCCTGGAGGGCTTCACGCGCTCGCTCGGCAAGGAGATCGGCCGGGGCAGGACCGTGAACCTGGTCCGGCTGACCGACGCGCACGCCGCCGAGTCCACCCTCCGCTTCCTGCTCTCCCCCAAGTCCGCCCACGTCAGCGGCCAGGTGATCCACGTCGCCGCCCACACGGTCGACGCCCCCGCCGACCGGGACCGTCCCCTCGCCGGCCGTACCGCCCTGGTCACCGGCGCCGCGCGCGGCATCGGTACGGCCGTCGCCGAGACGCTGGCCAGGGACGGCGCCCGGTTGGTCGTCCTCGACGTGCCGTCGGCTCTCGAAGCGGCCGAGCGGGTGGCCGGCCGGCTCGGCGGCGGCGCCTGCGCCCTTGCCCTCGACATCACCGCCGCCGACGCGGGCGAGCGGATCGCCGAGGCCCTCCCGGACGGACTGGACGTACGAACTCACCGTGTACGTCGAGGGGCTGGCGCCGCACCGGCGCGGGACCGAGGCGACGGTCGTCACGGAGGTGCGGGACGGCGGGAGGTCGTGTGGGAGTCGCGCAGCACGTATCTGGCCCGGCACCGCACCCACGGCCGTCCGGCAACGCCGGCGGAAGACCGGGAGCCGCTGCCGCCCGTCGCCGAGTGGCAGCTCGCCGGGGACGTGGGCCGGCGCTACGGCGCCGCGTCCGGGGACCGCAACCCGATCCACCTGCACCCGCTCACCGCCCGCCTGTTCGGCTTCCCGCGCGCCATCGCGCACGGCATGTGGACCGTGGCCCACTGTCTCGCCGCACACGGCACACCCGCGGCCTGCTTCGTGCGAGCCGACTTCAGGGCGCCGGTGCTGCTGCCGGGGACGGTGACGTACGCGGCTCAGGGGGCGCGGTTCGAGCTGCGGGGCGGGCGGGGGAGAATTCACGTGACGGGGCACGTGAACCCGCTGGTCTCAGGGACCTTCGACCGGGGCTGAGCCTCAGGCGCCATCCGCCGGCGGCGACCACGGCCGCCCGTCCATCAGGCTCCCCAACCCCGCCCACGCGAAGTTCATCAGCGTCGCCGCCGTCTGCTTGGCTCTGACTCCCTCCGTGGCGTTGGCCCAGTCGGCGAGCGACTCGGCCGCACCGACCAGGGCCTCGGCGAGCCCGGCGACCTCCCGCTCGGGCATCTCGGGGTCGCGGTGTGCGGCGCGCGCGGCGGCGAGGATCAGCTCGGTCACGAACGCCACGATCTCCTCGCGCATCGCGGCGACCTCGGCGGCGAACGGCTCGCCGTGGGTGCGCGCCTGGAGGTGCAGCACCGACCAGCCGTCCGGGTTCTGCGCGGTGTGCGTGAAGAACGCCGTGAGCCCGTCCCAGAGTTGGCGGTCGGCGGGCAGTCCGGGCCGTACGCCCGTGCGCACCGCCTCGGTGAGGGCCTTGGCCTCACGGCGGATGCACGCGGTGAACAGGTGGTCCTTGGAGTTCAGGTACAGATAGACCAGCGGCTTGGACACCCCGGCCAGTTCGGCTATCTCGTCCATCGACGCGGCCATGTACCCCCGCTGGCCGAAGGTCTGCACGGCGGCATCCAGCATTTGCTGCTCACGGACCGCACGCGGCATCCGCTTGGTCTTGACGGCACCCATGCGGATCAGCGTACGGTCCGTGCGGCCCTGTCAGCCCGTCAGCTTCCGTCCCACGCCGCGGAGCATCAGGTCGCGGCAGCCACCCGCTGCGGCTCCTCCACCGGCGACGCGGCGACCGCCTCGTACGCCTTCCGGTCGAGCAGGCCCTCGCGGGCCGAGACCAGGACCGGTACCAGGGCCTGTCCGGCAACGTTGGTGGCGGTGCGGATCATGTCCAGGATCGGGTCGATGGCTAGCAGCAGGCCGACGCCCTCCATGGGCAGGCCGAGCGTGGACAGGGTGAGCGTCAGCATCACGGTCGCGCCGGTCAGACCGGCCGTGGCGGCGGAGCCGACCACCGACACGAAGGCGATCAGCAGGTAGTCGCCGATGCCGAGCCGCAGGTCGAAGATCTGCGCGACGAAGATCGCGGCGATCGCCGGGTAGATCGCGGCGCAGCCGTCCATCTTCGTGGTCGCGCCGAACGGGACGGCGAAGGACGCGTACTCGCGCGGCACGCCCAGGCGCTCGGTGACCTTCTGGGTCAGCGGCATCGTGCCCACCGAGGAGCGGGAGACGAAGGCCAGCTGGATCGCGGGCCAGGCGCCCTTGAAGAACTGGACCGGGTTGACCTTGGCGACGGTGGCGAGCAGCGTCGGGTAGACCCCCAAGAGTACGATCAGGCAGCCGACGTAGATGTCGGCGGTGAAGGTGGCGTACTTGCCGATCAGGTCCCAGCCGTAGGTGGCGATGGCGTTGCCGATGAGGCCGACGGTGCCGAGCGGGGCGAGCCGGATGACCCACCACAGGGCCTTCTGGAGCAGCTCAAGGACGGACTCGCTCAGGGTGAGGATCGGCTGGGCCTTCTCGCCGAGCTGGAGGGCCGCGATACCGGCGACGGCGGCCATGAAGACGATCTGCAGCACGTTCAGCTGGGTGAACGGTGTGATCACGTCGGTCGGGATGATGCCGGTCAGGAAGTCGATCCAGGAACCGGTCGTCTTGGGCTTCGCGCCGTCCTGCGGGGTGAGGCCGGTGCCGGCGCCCGGGTTGGTGAGGAGTCCGATGACCAGGCCGATGCTCACCGCGATCAGCGAAGTGATCATGAACCAGAGGAGGGTGCGGGAGGCCAGGCGGGCCGCGTTGTTGACCTTCCGCAGGTTGGTGACCGAGACCAGGATCGCGAAGAAGACGAGCGGGGCGACGGCGAGCTTCAGCAGGCCGACGAACGTGTCGCCGACCTTCTCCAGGGTCGTCACCAGCCAGGACACGTCCTGGCTGCGGGCTGTCCAGCCGAGCAGGACACCCAGGACGAGACCGGCGAGTATCTGGGCCCAGAAGGGCACCTTGGGCAGCTTGACGGACTTCGTGTTCGTGGACACGGACAGGCTCCGTTGGGGACGCGTAGGGGCTGACGTGGAGAACGGGTGGGAGGAACGTCAGGGGCGACACTTCGCGGACGCGCACCGGCAGAGGTCCACGTGCAGGCGCGCCACGAGCACAGCGCTCCGGGGCGTGGAGGGCACGACTGCTGGCTTCATGCACACGACTTTAACACCGTAGCTTTAGGGAACCCATAGCCTGGCTTTGAGAGGCTGGGCGGCAGAATGACCCACACATCACAAAGCGCCCTGGTTTCCGGGGGTTTCTGAAACCCCCGGAAACCAGGGCGCCGTACGTTCTGTGACGAACCTTACGCAGCCCTTGGGCGCGCGCTACGAGGTCTGCCCCTGCGCGCGCGCCGAGTCGTCGGCCTCGTCCTCCTGGCTGCGGCTCGCATCCAGGTTGGCCTTCATGCGGTCGACCCTCTGCACGATCCGCACGGACGCGCGGTCCCGCTCCTTGCGCAGGACGACGAAGCTGATCGGGGCCGAGATCACCAGCGACAGCAGGACGATCCACATGCCGTTGGACTCGCCGAGACCACGCGGGAAGACGCCGAAGTAGACGAGGCCCCAGACAGCGGCGAGGCAGCCCACGAAGATCCCGAGGCGCATCAGCGTGTAGCGGAGCATCTCAATCCACTCTTCCGTAACGGTCCGAATGTTCCCAAAGGGGCACCGTCCAGTGAAGCACGGTGGGCTGCGGATCTTGCAGGGGGGTCAGGTCAGCGGCAGCAGCATGTGGATGTCGTCGCGGTCGTCGCCGGGCGCCACGCGGATCGCGGCGGGGATGCGGCCGACCTCCTTGTAGCCGCAGGAGCCGTAGAAGCGCTCGAGGCCGACGCCGCCGCGGCAGGTGAGCCGCATCGCCTCGATGCCGTCGAGGGAACGGGCCGCGTTCTCGGCGGCGGCGAGCAGGTCGCGGCCGTAGCCCATGCCCTGGTGCCGGGGGTGCACCATCACCGTGTACAGCCAGAGCCAGTGGGTCATCAGCCGGTGCGTGTTGAAGGTGAGGAACGCGGTGGCGGCCACCCGACCGTCCTCGTCGTGCCCGACGAGCAGCCGGACCCGGCCCTCCGCCATCGCCGCGAAGTGCTTCACCAGTTCCGGCCGGATGTCCTCCCGCATCACCGGCGGCACGAAGCCGACGGCTCCGTCGGCGTTGGAGACGTCGGTCCACAGGTCGAGGAGGCCGTCACGCAGGTCGGGGGTCACGGAAGGGTCGAGGGTGAAGGTAAGGGGCATGGGAGGAGCGTACGCATTACGACGCGCCCGCCCCAAAATACTCCAGCAACCGGACGTCAGGCGGCCGCGAGCACCTGCGCCGCCACCTTCAGATCCGACACGAGACCCTCGTACGCCGCCCTCCGGTCCTCGTCGTCCTGCGCACGCAGGATCGACGACGGATGCACGGTCGCCACCAGCTTCTCCTGCCGCCCGTGGATCTCCCGCTCCAGCACCGCGCCGCGTGCCTGGCCGACGCGGAAGGACGAGCCGAGCAGCGCCCTGCCCGCGGTGGCGCCGAGTACGACGATCAACTCCGGCTCCACGACGGCCAGCTCGGCGGCGAGCCAGGGGCCGCACGCCGTCATCTCGCGCAGGGTCGGGGCCTTGTGGATGCGGCGCTTGCGGGGCTCTGTCTGCGTGAACTTGAAGTGCTTGACGGCATTGGTGACGTAGGCGTCGCCGGGGTCGATGCCGGCCTCTTCCAGCGCCCGGTCCAGCAGCCGGCCCGCCGGGCCCACGAACGGCTTGCCCTGCCGGTCCTCCTGATCGCCGGGCTGCTCGCCGACCAGCATGACCCGGGCGTCCTTGTTGCCGGCGCCGAACACGGTCTGGGTCGCGTCCCGGTGCAGGGGGCAGCCGTGGCAGTCGGCGGCGGCCTTGCGCAGGGCGGTCAGACCGCCGCGGTCGGGGACGAAGGGTTCGGCGGTGTAGGCGTCCTCGGGCGCCTTGGTACTCACCATGCTCGCCGGGTACCCCGGGTTCGGGGCGGAGAACGGGCGGGGTGGTTCAGTTCGTGGCCGGGTGCGGGTGGGTGGGGGCTGGTCGCGCGGTTCCCCGCGCCCCTTTTAGGCCGGCACACTCCCGTCGACACAGCTGCGGGCATCCGTGCCGCCTGGGGCGGCACGGGTGGGCGATGGGGGTGCCCCCGCGCGAGCTCGTTCGAGCGTGGGGGAGGCACCCCGCCAGCGCGGGCAAGAGATACCCACCCCCGGCCCGCACCAACTGGCGGTCACACCCGCATCGGCTGCGGCGACTCCCGGCGCTCCGGGTCCGGACCCTCGTACTCCCTGATGATCTCGTACCGCGTGTTCCGCTCCACCGGGCGGAAGCCCGCGTCCCTGATCAGGTCGAGAAGATCGTCGCGGGTCAGCTTGTTCGGCGTGCCGAAGTCGTCCGCGTCGTGGGTGATCTTGTACTCGACGACCGAGCCGTCCATGTCGTCGGCCCCGTGCTGCAGGGCCAGCTGGGCGGTGTTGACGCCGTGCATGACCCAGAACACCTTGACGTGCGGGACGTTGTCGAAGAGGAGGCGGGAGACCGCGAAGGTCTTCAGAGCCTCGGCGCCGGTGGCCATCTGGGTCCGCGCCTGGAGGCGGTTACGGACCTTGCCGTCCTTCATGTCGACGAAGTCGTGCTGGTAGCGCAGCGGGATGAAGACCTGGAAGCCGTTCGTCTCGTCCTGCAGCTCACGCAGGCGCAGGACGTGGTCGACGCGGTGGCGGGGCTCCTCGATGTGGCCGTACAGCATGGTGCACGGGGTCTTCAGACACTTCTCGTGCGCCAGGCGGTGGATCCGGGACCAGTCCTCCCAGTGGGTCCGGTGGTCCACGATGTGCTGCCGGACCTCCCAGTCGAAGATCTCCGCACCGCCACCGGTGAGCGACTCCAGCCCCGCGTCGATCAGTTCGTCCAGGATCTCGGAGGCGCTCATCCCGGAGATCGTCTCGAAGTGGTGGATCTCCGTGGCCGTGAAGGCCTTCAGCGAGACGTCCGGCAACGCGGCCTTCAGCTCCCGCAGCGAACGCGGGTAGTAGCGCCACGGCAGGTTCGGGTGCAGGCCGTTGACGATGTGCAGCTCGGTGAGGTTCTCGCTCTCCATCGCCTTGGCCAGCTTGACGGCGTCCTCGATGCGCATCGTGTACGCGTCCTTCTCCCCCGGCTTGCGCTGGAAGGAGCAGTACGCGCAGGAAGCCGTGCAGACGTTGGTCATGTTGAGGTGCCGGTTGACGTTGAAGTGGACCACGTCACCGTTCTTGCGCGTGCGCACCTCGTGCGCGAGGCCGCCCAGCCAGGCCAGGTCGTCCGACTCGTACAGCGCGATGCCGTCCTCGCGGGTCAGCCGCTCACCGGAACGGACCTTCTCCTCCAGCTCGCGCTTGAGCCCGACGTCCATGCCCACACCTTTCTCCGACACTTGACCAGTAAAGACCGTACTCCCCCACCCCTCGGGCGGGAGATGCCCCTGCGGCCCTTCGGGCCTACACCTGTTCCGGCAGCTCACCCACCCGGTTCTCCCACTTCGTGGAGAGCACGATCGTCGTACGGGTCCGGGAGACACCCTTGGTACCGCTCAACCGCCGGATGATCTTCTCCAGCCCGTCCACGTCGGCCGCGCGCACCTTGAGCATGTAGGAGTCGTCACCGGCGATGAACCAGCAGTCCTCGATCTCGTTGAGCTCCCGCAGCCGCCCCGCCACGTCCTCGTGGTCGGTGGCGTCGGAGAGCGAGATGCCGATCAGGGCGGTGACGCCGAGCCCGAGCGAGGCCGCGTCCACGGTGGCCCGGTAGCCGGTGATGACACCGGCCGCCTCCAGCCGGTTGATGCGGTCGGTGACGCTGGGCCCCGACAGGCCGACGAGGCGTCCCAGCTCCGCATAGGAGGCCCGGCCGTTCTCCCTCAGGGCCTGGATGAGCTGCCTGTCCACCGCGTCCATGCGATCGAAGCCTTCCGCTGAAGAGGTCTGAAGAGGTCTGAAGAGTTCCGGAAGATGAAGTGGCTGCTCAGGTGGCTCGGGACCCGCCCCCGAGCTCCCCGTCCCACCGGCGGTACAGCCGATGCGGGACCCCCGCCGAGTCGAGAGCGCGTCCGGCGACGAAGTCCACCAGGTCCTGGATGTGCGTCGCGCCCGCGTAGAAGGCCGGTGAGGCCGGGACGACGGCCGCGCCCGCGTCGTCGAGGGCGACCAGATGCCGCAGGGTCTGGCCGCTGAGCGGGGTCTCGCGCACGGCCACGACCAGCGGGCGCCGCTCCTTGAGGGTCACGCTCGCCGCCCGCTGCAGAAGATCCTTGGACAGCCCCAGCGCCACACCGGCGACACAGGCCGTCGACGCGGGCACGATCAGCATGCCCTTGGCCGGATACGACCCCGAGGACGGCCCCGCCGCCAGGTCCCCGGGACTCCAGTGCCGTACGTCGGTAAGGCCGATGTCGCAGGCCCCCGGCTTCCCGTCGGCCCCCCGCGACAGCCATTCGCGCAGGTCGTCCCGCCAGTGGGCGTCCCGGAAGGAGATCCCGGTCTCGTCGAGCAGCGTCAGCCGGGAAGCCCGCGAGACGATCAGGTCCACGCTCTCCCCCGCCGCCAGAAGCGCACGCAGCACGGAGGCGGCATAGGGCGTTCCGGAAGCCCCGGACACCCCCAAGATCCAAGGTGTGCGCTGCGTCTGTCCTGGCTTCATGGGGACGAGCCTATCCGTCGGCTACCAAGATCCGGACCGCGACCTTTTCGGACCGGGTGCCCTGCGGTCAGACCGTGAGCCCGCGCACCGACAGATCCAGCAGCGCGCACACGAACAGGGCAATCCCGATAAAGCCGTTGACGCTGAAGAACGCCCTGTTCACGCGGGACAGGTCATGCGGGCGGACGATCGAGTGCTCGTACAGGAAGGCGCCCGCGACGATCAGCAGGCCGAGCCAGAAGAAGGCGCCGGCGCCGGTGGTGAGGGCGTACCAGACGAACAGGACCGTGGTGAGGGTGTGGCAGACCCGCGCGCCCCAGATCGCCGCCGGCACCCCGAAGCGCGCCGGGACCGACATGACGCCGATCTCGCGGTCCGTCTCCACGTCCTGGCAGGCGTAGATCAGGTCGAAGCCGCCGATCCAGATGCCGACGGCCAGGCCCAGGATCACCGCGTCCCAGGACCACGAGCCGGTGATCGCCAGCCAGCCGCCGATCGGGCCCATCGCCTGGGCGAGGCCCAGGATGGCCTGCGGGAAGTTCGTGAAGCGTTTGCCGTACGGGTAGACCACCATCGGGATGACGGCGATGGGGGCCAGGGCCAGGCACAGCGGGTTCAGCAGGGCCGCCGCGCCCAGGAAGATCACCAGCGCGACCAGCGCACCCGTCCAGGCGTGCTTCACCGTCATGGCGCCGGTCACCAGCTCGCGGTGCGCCGTACGGGGGTTGCGGGCGTCGATCTCGCGGTCGATGATCCGGTTGACCGCCATGGCGAAGGTGCGCAGCCCGACCATGCAGATGGTGACCAGGAGCAGCCGCCCCCAGTGGATGTTCTTGTCCCACTGGAACATCGCGGTGAGCGCGGCGATGTACGCGAAGGGCAGCGCGAACACCGAGTGCTCGATCATGACCAGGCGCAGGAAGGCCCTGGTGCGCCCCGGCTGGGGGATCGCAGCGGACGCGGAACTCACAGGCCGTACTCCTTCCAGCGGCGGTCCACCTTCGCCGCCGTCTCCGGGTCGGACTCCACCATGTCCGGCCACCCCCCGTCGCGCGTGTAGCCCTCCTCGGGCCACTTCTTCGTCGCGTCGATGCCCGCCTTGCCGCCCCAGAACTGCTGGTAGGAGGCGTGGTCGAGGTGGTCGACCGGCCCCTCGACGACGGTGAGGTCACGGGCGTAGTCGGTGTTGCCGAGGGCCCGCCACGCGACCTCGTGCAGATCGTGCACGTCGCAGTCGGCGTCGACGACCACGATCAGCTTGGTCAGGGACATCATGTGCGCACCCCAGACCGCGTGCATCACCTTCTGCGCGTGCTTGGGGTACTTCTTCTCGATCGAGACGATCGCACAGTTGTGGAAACCGCCGGCCTCCGGCAGGTGGTAGTCCACGATGTCCGGGACGATGATCTTCAGCAGGGGGAGGAAGAAGCGTTCCGTCGCCCGGCCGAGGGGTCCGTCCTCCGTCGGGGGCCTGCCTACGACGATCGACTGCAGCAGCGGCCGCTTCCGCATCGTCACGCAGTCGATGGTCAGGGCCGGGAACGGCTCCTGCGGCGTGTAGAACCCGGTGTGGTCGCCGAACGGCCCCTCGGGCAGCATCTCGCCGGGCTCCAGCCAGCCCTCCAGGACAACCTCCGCCTGCGCCGGCACCTGCAACGGCACCGTCTTGCAGTCGACCATCTCGATCCGCTTGCCCGCGACGAACCCGGCGAAGAGGTACTCGTCGATGTCGCCGGGCAGCGGGGCGGTGGACGCGTACGTCACCGCGGGCGGACACCCGAAGGCGATCGCGACCGGCAGCCGCTCGCCCCTCCTGGCCGCCACCTGGTAGTGGTTCCGGCTGTCCTTGTGGATCTGCCAGTGCATGCCGATCGTGCGGCGGTCGTGCCGCTGGAGCCGGTACAGACCGAGGTTCCGTACGTCGCTCTCCGGGTCCTTGGTGTGCGTGAGCCCGAGGTTGAAGAAGGAGCCGCCGTCCTTGGGCCAGGTGAACAGCGCGGGCAGGGAGTCCAGGTCGACGTCGTCACCGCGCAGCACGACCTCCTGCACCGGCGCGTCCTTCACCTTCTTCGGCGGTACGTGCGTCATCGCGCCGAGCTTGCCGAAGGCCTCGCGCACGCCGACGAACCCGTGCGGCAGCTCGGGCTTGAGCAGCCCGCCGATCCTGCCGGAGATCTCGTCGTACGACTTCAGGCCGAGCGCCTTCAGCAGCCGCCGGTCGGTCCCGAAGACGTTCATGGCGAGCGGCATGCGCGCCCCGCGCACGTTCTCGAAGAGCAGCGCGGGACCGCCGGCCTTGTTCACCCGGTCGACGATCTCCCCGACCTCCAGATACGGGTCCACCTCGGCCTTGATGCGCTTGAGGTCACCCTCGCGCTCCAGCGCCCTGAGCAGGGAGCGAAGATCGTCGTAAGCCATGGGGTCAAGTATCCCCGAGCGGCTACCCTTGCCCTGTACCTGGGGGCTGTGACCGCGGCCCCGACCCCCCTGTCGCTGGAGAGGCCCATGCTCCGGGTGCTGATGTTCCTCATCCCCCTGGCGTTGAGCGTGTACGCGTTCATCGACTGCATCAGCACGAAGGACGACGAGGTCCGCCACATGCCGAAGCCGCTGTGGGCGATCCTCGTGCTGGTCTTCCCGCTCGTCGGTTCGATCTCCTGGATCATCGCGGGCAAGAAGCGCAGCCCGGCCGCCGAGGGCTGGTCCGGCGTCCGCAGCGGCGGCAGCCGCTCGCAGCAGTGGGTCGCGCCGGACGACAACCCCGATTTCCTGAAGTCCCTCGACGAGGACCCCGACAACGACGACAAGGACGACCGGAAGCGGGACGAGACCTGACATGGAGCTGCGGCTGCTCGTCACCTTCGAGAAGGTCGCCACGCTGCTGAGCTTCACCCGCGCCGCGGCCGAGCTGAAGTACGCGCAGTCCAGCGTGACCAGCCAGGTCCGCGCCCTGGAGTCCTCCCTCGGCGCCGAGCTGTTCGACCGCCTCGGCAGCCGCATCCGCCTGACGGAGGCGGGCGAGCGACTGCTGCCGTACGCCCGCCGGATCATCGAGCTGAACGAGGAGGCGCGGGCGGCGGTGGCCGGGGCCGAGGAACCGGCCGGTTCGCTGACGGTCGGCACGATGGAGTCGCTGACGTCGTACCGGCTGCCCCCGCTGCTGGAGCTCTTCCATCACCGCTATCCCAAAATCCGGCTGTCGATGCGTCCGACGCTGGGCGACGAGACCCGGCAGGCGCTGCGGGACGGGACGTACGACGTCGGGTTCCTGATGGAGCCGATGGCCGAGCACCCGGGCCTGGAGACGGCGGTGCTGATCCCCGAACCGCTCGTACTCGTCGCCGCGCCGCGCCACCCCCTGGCGTCCGGCCGGCCCACGCTCACGACCGAGGACCTGGCGGCGGCCCAGCTGGTGGGCACGGAGCCCGGCTGCCCGTACCGCGACCTGTTCGAGGCCGAACTCAAGGGCGTGCACGGCCAGTCGCCGCCCTTCATGGAGTTCGGCACGATCGAGGCCACCAAGCGCGGTGTGGCGGGCGGCCTCGGCGTCGCGCTGCTGCCGCGGATGGCCGTACGGACCGAGCTTGCCTCCGGCGAGCTGGCGGAACTGGACTGGAAGCCCCCCTTCCAGCTCCACACCCAGCTGGCCTGGCGCGAGGGCAAGCGGCTGCCGCGCCACCTACGGCTGTTCATCGACGAGACGCTACGGGTGATGCGGGAGCAGGCGTCGGCCGAGCGGTGACGACCCGTGACTTCGCCAGCGTCACCTTCAGGCTCGCCGTCACGATCAGCGGGACGCCGAGGGCCTGGACGAGCCCGATGTGGTGGCCGTACACCGCCCAGTCCATGACCATCGCGACGGCCGGGTAGACAAAGGCCAGCACAGCGATCTTCGATGTCGGCAGCTGGGCGTAGGCGGCATACATCAGGACGTACATCAGCCCCGTGTGGATGATGCCGAGCCCGACCAGCCAGCCCCAGTCGGCCCCGGTGCCCCGCATCGCTCCGAACTCCGCGAAGGGCAGCAACAGCGGGATGCCTACGAGCACCTGGACGAGGGCGATCAGATGCGGACGTACGCCGGTGACGCGCTTGGTGACCAGCGTGGACAGCCCGTACAACAGCGCGGCGAGCAGGGCCTGACCAACACCCAGGAGATAGCCACCCCCGCTCGCGAAGTCGCCGGGCGTGACCCCGGAGACCAGGATCAACCCCGCGAAGGCCACGACGATCCACCCGACCTTGGCGCCGGTCAACCGCTCACGGAACAGCAGCGCGCCGAGCAGCACCACATAGAACGGCTGCGTGTGATAGACGACCGTGGCCACCGAGATCGAGGTGTTCTCGTACGACTCGAACAGAAACACCCAGTTGAAGACGATGAACACCCCACCGAGAACGGTGAGCCCGAGCGTGCGTGGAGTGAAGCCGTGGCCGCGCAGCCAGCCCCGCGCGACGACATAGGCGCCAAGGGCGAGGGCGCCGAACAGCACACGGAAGAAGACGACATTGAACGGCGACGCACCCGACTCCACGACGAACACGCCGAGCGTGCCGGACAGCACCATGGCGGCGGTGAGTTGGGCGGTGCCCTTGTAATCCGAGATCATGCCCAGGACGGTACGGAGGCTCTGACCTGCGGGGCTACGCGCCAGTGGGGCGTCTCCTCGATGGGCCTATCGGTGACGCCGATACGACGAGGTGAACGCGGCCCAGGCGGCTCGGCTGACGGTCAGGACGGGGCCGTCAGGGGCCGTCTTGCTGTCGCGGACGGGGACGACGGCGGGGATAGCGGGGGCGATTTCGACGCAGTCGCCGCCGTTGTCGCCGCTGTAGCTGCTCTTGACCCAGGTCGCCGCGCTGAGTTCGTACCTGTTCATGCTGCTCATACCCCTCCATCGCGTCGCTGATCAGAACGGCGGACTCGCGGGCTGACGGTGGAGAACGACGTACAGGGGGCCGCCGTCGGCCAGGAAGCGCTGCTGTCGGCTCAGCCGGGCACGGACGCGTTCCTCGGCCTCGTCGTCGCTCATGACACGCGAGAACAGCGTCCACGCGTAGTCAGGCGTCTGCAACAGACCTGGAATGACCCGCTCCTGATATGCGCACAGTTCCACCGCCTCGGCGTCCATCTTGGCCCTGCGCCTGCGGGGCGGCGTCAGGACGGCACCCGGATCCGGCGCAGGTGGAGGAGTGGCAGCGCAGGCGCACCCAGGAGACGCGGCACACCCGGTATCGCCGTACGTTCGCGGACTCCGCGGTACTGGAACGGCTGTGAGGTGACCGTCGACGTCAACGACATCAGCCAGACCCTCCATCTCGTCGACGGCCTCCCGCCCGTCGCCGGACGACCCGGCCCGGCCCCGGCGGCGGCCGGAGTGCCTTCTGGGCGACAAGGCGTACGGCTCGAAGGCTCAAGAAGACCGGATCATGATCGCGCTACGAGCCATAGGAAAAGGATTGGAGCGAGGCGGCGCCCCGCTGCTACTTTCGTGGTGGACCGTGAAGTCGTCGTATGGAGGTGAGCCCCGTGAACACAGTTACCCATGGGTGCTCCCTCAACCCGTCACGGTCCGGCGGCTGACGTTCGGTGTCGCCAGGAGCGCCTGAGATCGAGGCTCTCCTGGAAGGAGACTCCGATGAACACGAAGCCTTTCACATCTGGCCTGAGCGAGAACGCGGTGATGATCACGCGCGTCGCGGACAGGCAGTGGCATGCACTGGATGACGACCTGGTGGTCGGCCGCGGGCATGCGGAGCACCGGCCCGACGGACGCTTGTTCGTCAGCATCGACGCCTGGCACGACGCCACCTTCGACCGGCTCGCCGAGGCGATGCTGGCGGAACTGCCGGCGCCGCTGTACACGGTGGTCGACGAAGCCGCCGTCGAGCTGACGGCCGGCTGGCGGCGGGCCGGTTTCACGATCCGGCGTCGCGAGTGGGAGTACGTCGTGCCGACCGACCCGCGGGTCACAGGGCTCGACGAAGTCCTGCCGCCTTCGGGCGTGACGATCGTGCCCGCCGGTCAGGCGGACGAGAGTCTGCTGCGGGCGGTGGACCGCGCGATCCGTGACGAAGTCGAGGCGACCGTCGGGTGGCAGTCGATGCCCGCGGAGGTAATTCCCCGCCCCGAAGGCGACACCATCGTCGACCCGTCGAAGTACGCCGTGGCCGCGGCGCCGGAGGGCTACCTGGGTCTGATCCGGGTGGTGACGGTGAACCGGCCGCGCATCGGGCTGGTCGCGGTCCGGGCCGGCGAGCAGCGCCGCGGCATCGCGCGGGCGCTGCTGGCCCACGCGCTGGGGACGCTGCACCGCTCCGGGTTCGCCGCGGCCTGGACCGAAGTCCACGAGTCCAACCAAGCAGCCTCGGCGCTGTTCGAGGGCATCGGCGCCCGGCCGATGAGCAGCAACCTGGAGCTGGTGCGATGACGAAGAACAAGAACGTCATCGAAGTCGAGGGCAAGGTCGTCGAGTGCCTGCGCAGCGCCATGTTCACCGTGGAGCTCGAGAACGGCCACCAGGTGCTCGCGCACATCAGCGGGAAAATCCGCAAGAACTACATCAAGATCATGCTGGAGGACCGGGTGCTGGTGGAGCTCCCGCCGTACGACCTGACGCGCGGCCGGATCGTGTTCCGGTACCGGAACTAGGCGGCGGTCGGCACCTTCCGCGGTAGCTGATCCTGGGGCTCCGGTCACGGCGTATCCGTGACCGGAGCCACGATGATGCCAAGATCGTGTTACGAGACCTACGAACTGGGCCTATGTCACGGGGACATTGACCAATATGAATGACGAATGCCTCGCCCGAGCATGGTTCACCGTCGTCGACGATGGCGAGGCTGACGTTTACAACGTCTACGTCCGGTCCGGGAGCAAGAGCTTCGATTCGCAGCCGCAGGTGCCCATCACGAGTTCCGGCACGAGGGTGCCGCAGTGCGGGCAGGGTGCCATCTCCGGTTCGGCGTCCTCGTCATCGTCGTAGGCGTAGGTGTGCGCGGGCGGGACCGTGCCGCCGCAGCCGGGGCAGGGGCGTGCGCCGATCCGGGACCACAGCAGGCGCAGGTAGGTGAACACCTCGGTGACCGTGCCGACCGTGGAGCGCGGGCTGCGGTTGGTGAGGTGCTGGTCGACGCTGATCGACGGGGACAGGCCGGTGATGGAGTCCACGGAGGGGCGGCTGACGAAGCCGGTGACCATGCCCAGCGACTCCATGTACTGGCGCTGGCCCTCCCGGTGCAGCGTGTCGAAGGCGAGTGTGGACTTGCCCGAGCCGGACAGGCCGGTCAGGACGACCAGACTGTTCTTCGGGAGGCTGAGGGAGACATTCTTGAGGTTGTGCAGGCGAGCGCCGGTGATGTGTATGCGGTCGTCGTCCATGCCTTCAAGTTTTCCATTGAAGTGCTTTGTTGAGACTTTTACGGCGACCATCGATGACCTGGCTGATGCGACCTGACGTAACCTTCAAATCGATGATGAATGCCCGCCGCCTCCGCCCCGTCGACCTGGCCCGCCTCGCCGGGGTCTCCACGCAGCAGATCCGCAACTACGAGGACGCCGGCATCCTGCCCCCGGCCGCCCGCACCGCGTCCGGTTACCGCGTCTTCGAGGAGGTGCACCGGCGTGCGCTGCTGGCCTATCGCACGCTGATGAAGGGGTACGGGCCGGTGACGGCGACGCGGATCATGCGGACCGTGCACGAGGGGGACGTATCCGGCGCGCTCGCGGTCGTGGATGCCACGCACGCGGCGCTGCACGAGGAGCGGGTCTCCCTGCACGCAGCCAGCGAGGCCCTGGAGGTCCTGGCCGGGCAGCCGCCCGCTCCGCTCCCCCGCTCCGGCGGCCTGCGCGTCGGCGAGGTGGCCGCGCTGCTGGGCGTACGGCCGTCCGCGCTGCGCGTGTGGGAGGCGGCCGGGCTGCTCGCGCCGCGCCGGGAGCGCGGCACGGGATACCGGGTGTACGACCCGGCCGACGTGCGCGACGCCCGGTTCGTACAGACGCTGCGCCGCAGCCACTACCTGCTCGGCCAGATCCGGCCGGTCCTGGACGAGCTGCGCCGCGAGGGGAGCACGGAGGCGCTGCGGGCGGCGATCGCGGCACGCGGGGAGGCGCTGGCGGGCCGTACCCGGGAGATGCTGGAGGGCGCGGGCGCCCTGCACGACTACCTCGGCGTGGTAAGCCCCGTCAGCGCAGCCGGGACGACGACAGGATCGACAGCAGGTGGGCCGGGACCATCACCCACGTGATCACGGCGAGCGCGGCGAGCACCCAGCGCGTGGGTTCGATGCCGCCCGTCACCTTGTCGGCGACCGCAGCGGCCAGCAGGACCAGCGACGCCTCGATGCCGTTCGTCACGCGGTGGATCTTGAACGCGGCGGCGATCCGGCGCACGGCGGCCACGCCCTGCGAGCGCGGGCGGGTCGACTCGTCGTCGGCGACGGCGAGCCCGCGGCGGGCGCGGGCCACGTCGACGAGGTCGGTCGAGGCCTTGAGCAGGACGACGCCGAGGGCGGTGGCGATGCCGACGGAGAGCCAGCCGCCGAACCCGGACTCGGCAGCGCGGTATCCGGCGCCCGCCATGAGCGCGGCGTCCGCCAGATAGGCGCCGAGGCGGTCGACGTAGATGCCGGCCGCGCTGTTCTGGCCCTTCCAGCGGGCGACCTCGCCGTCCACGCAGTCGAAGAGCAGGAAGAGCTGCATCAGGACGACGGCCAGGACGGCGCCGGTCAGGCCGGGGATCATCAGTGCGGCGCCGGCCGCGACGCCGCACACGACCATGGTCCAGGTCAGCTGGTCGGGGGTGACGGGGGTGCGGACCAGTTGCCGGGTGAAGCGCAGCGAGATCCTCCGCATGTACAGGCGGCCCGCCCAGTGTTCGCCGTTCCGGCTTGCCAGCTTGGCCTGCGGCTGGCAGACCTCCCGCAGCTCCTCCAGTACCGGAGCAGCACCCATGACCGTTCCTCCACACCCGGGCAACTGCCGCACGCGCGGCGATGATCGGGCCAGCGTACAGAGGGGGTTTCGGCGGGGCTCGGGCCAGGTCAACGTCGGTGGTCTGATGGGCCGTTGGACCGCGGACCGGTGGCGGTCCGGCCGGTCCGCCTCCGTCGATGTCGGCGGATCTCCGACTGGAGGCCGACTGATCTCCGTTGCCCGGACGGCTCGTCGAGTGGACGCTCAGTCCGGCGACCGTCGCGGCGGCGAGACGCACGCCGGAGGACTCCCGGCCGCCGGCGTACCAGGTGTGCGCGTGGGTGCCCCGGCTGCACGAGGGGCTGTGCTTCGCGAGCCGCTACCCGGACACCGATGTCGCGCACAAGAACCTGCGACTGTACGTGGACCGGCTGCGGGACGTCATCGTGGCGGTCGCGCGGGATCCTGTCTGCTCTCCAGCAGCTCGATCAGCCGCTCGAAACGATTCCGCCAGCGCTGCTCGGACTCCTGTTCCCCCCGGAACTCGTGGGTGAAGCGGAGGGCGGAGCCCTCCTCGCCGTCGCGTTCCAGGTGGAAGCGGATCCGGCCGCCGCCCTCGACCGTGTACTCGGCGACCCGGTCCACGTCCCAGGCGGTGATCTGCCCGCTGCCGAGGTCACGCAGGGTGACCGCGCCATGGAGGTGGGGTTCGAGCACGTCGGCCGGGGTGAACCAGGCGGCGAGCCCGTCCGGCGTGGAGAACGCCGGCCAGACCGCCTCCATGGGCCGGGGAAGCCGCACGAGGAAGTGCAGGATGTGCGTGCTTCCGCGGGTCTGGCTGGCGCCCTGTTCGATGGAACCGGTCATGACACCAGCCTGACTCCGCGCAGGGTGTCGTGCACGCGCTACGGGCGCTCGCCCGGCTTGTCCACGACGGCCCGGCGCAGGACGGCGGTGTTGCTGGTGACGGTGCCCTCCTCGATGTTGAAGTAGTCGTCGGTGGCCACGCTGCGTTCGCCGGGGAACTCGTGGGTCCGCGCGTCGAGGATCCACTCGTCGCGGCTGTGGTTGTCGGGGTCCTGGCGGGTGATCGCCACGCCGCGTCGGCCGACGGCGTCGACTGCGTCCTCCACCACGCTCACGCCGGGGATGCGCGCGACCGCCCGGTAGCGGGCCGCCCGCTGCGCCGGCGGCACGATCGCCGACTGGATCAGGTCGCCGACCCGCAGGGAGGCCCCCTCCTCGTCGAGCTTTCCGCGCAGCCGCCAGGCGTCCAGGAAGGTCAGTGAGACGACGTCCTCGGCGCTCGCCCAGTCGCCGGTGAGCCGGGTACGACGAAGGCCGGTTCCCGTGACTCAGGTCACAGGAACCGGCCTTGAACAGCATGAGGGTCTCAGACCCCGGCGTACGAGTGCTTGCCGGAGATGAAGATGTTCACGCCGTAGTAGTTGAACAGCCAGCAGCCGAAGGCGAGCATGGCCAGGTAGGCGGCCTTGCGGCCCTTCCAGCCGGCCGTGGCGCGGGCGTGCAGGTGGCAGGCGTAGGCGACCCAGGTGATGAAGGACCAGGTCTCCTTGGGGTCCCAGCCCCAGTAGCGGCCCCAGGCGTCGCCCGCCCAGATGGCGCCCGCGATGATCGTGAACGTCCACAGCGGGAAGACGGCGGCGTTGACGCGGTAGGCGAACTTGTCGAGGGAGGACGAGGCGGGCAGCCGCTCCAGGACGGAGGTCGCGAAGGTGCCGGGCGTGCCGCCGGTGGCGAGCTTGTTCTCGTACGAGTCCTTGAAGAGGTACAGGATCGTGGCGACCGCGCCGACGTAGAAGACCGCGCCGCACAGGATCGCGGTGGAGACGTGGATGTACAGCCAGTACGAGTGAAGGGCCGGAACCAACTGGTCGCTGGCGGTGTACAGGACGGTGACGGCGAGGCCGAGATCGAGGAGGACCGTGGTGACCAGGAACAGCCCGAGCCACCGCACGTTCTTCTTCAGTGCCAGCAGCAACAGGTACACGGCGACGGCGACCGTGGAGAAGGTGATGTTGAACTCGTACATGTTGCCCCACGGCGCCCGCTGCACCGAAAGGGCGCGAGTGAGCACGCCGCTGAGCGCGATCAGGAAGGCCAGCACGGTGAGCGAGATGGCGATGCGCCCGTAGAGGTCGCCCTGCGCGTCCCCGCCGTGCGCCCCGGGCCCGTCCGGCACGTCCCGCTGCCCGGCCGCGGCCCGTACGACGACCTTGGGCCGCTCCAGTACGGCGGTGCCGCCGGCCTTGTTGACCGTGACGGCCGGGGCCGCCTTCTTCGCCTCCTGCTTGCCGGAGAGCGCGGCGGCCGTCCGCGCGACCTTGCTGCGGCTGCCGAAGATCCACTCGGCGATGTGGGCGAAGAAGGCCAGGGTGTAGACGGCCATCGCGGAGTAGATCAGCACGTTGCTGATGTTCGCGAGATGTTCGTTGGTGGCGGCGGCGAGAGTCATTGCTGCTCAGCCCCTTCGGCAGGTACGGCTTGGGGGTCGGGGGTGGGGTCGTCGGGAGTGGGGTCGTCGTCCGGGTCGGGCGCGCCCGGGGCCTGGTCGTAGAGGATTCCGGCGAGGTCGCCGAGTTCCTCGGGGACCTTGGCGGACTCGCTGCGGCCTAGGCCGGCCATCTCGACGACGGTGATGCCGTCGGCGCCCCTGACCGCGCGCACCCAGACCCGGCGGCGCTGGATGAACAGGGAGGCGGCGAGACCGAAGATCGCGGCGATGGCACCGCCCAGCGCCCAGCCGCTGCCCGGCTGCTGGGTGATCTGGAACTGCGCCCACTCCTTGATGTTCTTCTCGAAGGTGATCGAGCCGGCGCCGTTCGGGAGCTGCATGGTCTGGCCGGGCTTGAGCAGCTTCTTCAGCAGCTGGCCCTTGGAGTCCTTGAACTCCTTCAGGTGGGACTTGTCGAGCTGGTACACGCTCTGCGGGATGCCGGAGTCGACGCCGAGGTCGCCGTGGTAGGCGTTCAGCGCGAGGATCGGGTTGTCGAGCGCCGGGAACTGGGAGATCATCGCGCCGCCGTGGTAGGTCGGCACGAAGAAGGCCTGGAAGCCCAGCTGTTCCTTCTGGCCCTTGGGGTTGCGGTAGCCGTCCATGACCTTGACCGCGCCGGAGGAGGTGGCGAAGGAGTCCAGCGGCAGCAGCGGCACGGGCTCGTGGTAGACGACGTTGCCCTTGCCGTCGCGGACGGTGACGACGGGGGCGTAGCCGTGGGCGGCCAGGTAGACCTTGGTGTCGCCGAGCGTGAGCGGCTCGTTGACCTTGATGGTGGTCTTCCGCTCCTTGCCGTAGGCGCCCACGCTGTAGTCGATCGTCGCCTGGTAGGTGCGCGGGGTGCCCCGGTTGGGCCCGCTCGTCTCGTACGTGCCCTTGAAGTCCTCCAGGTTGAAGCTGAAGGGGTTCAGGTCGTCGGAGGTGAAGAGGTTGCCGGACTTGAAGTCGTCGTACTGGGTGAGGGTGTTGGAGAAGCCGTCGCCCTCGACGACGAGTTTGAAGCCCTCGGCCTTGAACAACTGGCCCCAGGCGAAGGCGATCAGCATCACGATCAGGGCGATGTGGAAGGCGAGGTTGCCGAGTTCGCGCAGATAGCCCTTCTCGGCGGCGACGGCGTCACCGGCGAGGTGGGCGCGGAAGCGGCGCTTCTTCAGCAGGGCCAGCGCGGCCTCGCGGACCTGCTCGGGCTCGGTCTCGGTGCGCCAGGTGGTGTAGGCGGGCAGCCGGGTCAGGCGCCGGGGCGCGGCCGGGGGGCGGCCGCGGAGCTGGCCGACGAACTGCCAGGTGCGCGGGATGATGCAGCCGATGAGGGAGATGAACAGCAGGATGTAGATCGCGGAGAACCACACCGAGCTGTAGACGTGGAACATGCCGAGCTTGTCGTAGACCTCCCCGAGGGTGGGGTTGTTCTTGACGAACGCGGCGACCTTCGTCGCGTCGGTGCCCTCCTGCGGGATCAGCGAGCCGGGGATGGCGCCGAGGGAGAGCAGCAGGAGCAGCAGCAGCGCGACCCGCATGGAGGTGAGCTGCCGCCAGAACCAGCGGGCCCAGCCGATGACTCCGAGGGAGGGGAGGTTCGGCCCCTCCTCCTTGGGTGCGGTGGAGAGCTCGGAGCCGGCGGCGCTCAGGTCCCGGTCCTCGGCGGCAGCCGACGTCGTGTCCGAGGTCTCCGGTGTCGTGGTCTTGCTCATGGATCAGATCCCCACAGTGAAGCCGTTGGACCAGGTCTGCATCTGCTCGAGGATGCGGTCCCAGGCGCCGGACAACAGCAGCACACCGGTCACGATCATCATGGTGCCGCCAACGCGCATCACCCAGACGTAGTGGCGCTTGACCCAGCCGAACGCGCCGAGCGCCTTGCGGAAGGCGACGGCGGCGAGCACGAAGGGCACGCCGAGGCCCAGGCAGTACGCGACCGTCAGCAGGGCCCCGCGGCCCGCGCTGCCCTGGTTGGAGGAGAGCATCAGCACGGAGGAGAGGGTCGGGCCGATGCACGGCGTCCAGCCGATCCCGAACAGCGCGCCCAGCAGCGGGGCACCGATCAGGCCGCTCACCGGCCGCTTGTGGAGGCGGAACTCGCGCTGGGTGAACCAGGGCATCAGCCCCATGAAGAAGACACCCATGGCGATCATGAGTACGCCGAGCACCTTGGACATGACGCCCCGCTCCTCCTGGAGCGTTTGGCCGAAGTACCCGAACAGGGCCCCGCTGGAGACGAACACGGCGGTGAAGCCGAGCACGAACAGGGAGGCGCCGGCGACCATCCGCCCGCGCCGGGCCTCGGCGAGGTCGGTGCCGGTGACGCCGGTGACGTACGACAGATAGCCGGGCACGAGCGGCAGGACGCACGGCGAGAAGAACGAGACGAGGCCGCCGAGCAGGGCGACGGGCAGGGCCACGAGCAGGGCGCCGTTGAGCACCGTGCCGTTGTAGCCCGCCGCGGCAAGTGTGGTGACGGTCACGTCACTTCTCCGCCAGGACCGGCTTGATCATGGCGCGCAGCTTGTCCTCGGTGAGGGCCTGGAGGGTGCGCGCGGCGATCTTGCCGTCCCGGTCGATGATGAGCGTGGACGGGATGGCCTGCGGGTTGAGGGTGCCCTTCTCGAAGCGGAGCATCAGCTTGCCCGTCGGGTCGTACAGGCTGGGGTAGGTGATCCCGTACTCCTTCTCGAAGGCGAGTGCGGGGCCGGTGCCGGTGTCGCGGGTGTTGATGCCGACGAACTGTACGCCCTGGCCCTTGACGTCCTTGTAGACCTTCTCGAAGCCGGGTGCCTCGGCGCGGCAGGGCGGGCACCAGGAGCCCCACACGTTGATGACGACGACCTTGCCCTTGTAGTCGGCGACGTCCAGCTGCTTGCCGTCGACGGTCTTGCCGGACAGGTCGGGCGCGTCGTGCCGTTCGCTCTTGGCCACGGTGTCGACGCCGTCCTTGCCGAGGACGAAGTTGCTCTCGCCGCCTCCCGAGGTCCCGCCCGAGCCGCACGCGGACAGGGTCAGCGCGGCGCCGGCCGCGAGGAGGGCGGCGCGGCAGGCGCTACGGCGGACATTGTGTCGGGTGTTGCCTCGGTGGTGGGGCGAGGGCAGCGGGGCGCGGCTGGCGGCACTCATGTGAAAAGTTTCGCATGTCCGTTCCGAGGATCTTGCGCACCCCCCTCTCGGGCGGAAACCCGCATTTCAGGCGGCGTTTGGGGAGGGTGTGGCGGTGCCGGCCGGAGTGGCCTTCAGGAGCTCGCTCCACCCGCCCACGGGCTGCTGCCCGACCTCCAGACCGCGCAGCTCGGCGAGCGCCTCCGGCTTCTGTACGTCCATCCAGTCGACGAAAGCGGGCGGTCGGCTTCGGCGCGCCGGGGCGGTCGCCGGCGGAACCCGTCGCCTGGGTCGACCCGTCTGACGACGTGAGGGTGCCGCAGCCGGCGAGTCCGACGGCGGCAGCGGGCCCGCACCGAGGCCGAGCATTCCCCTTCGGGAGAGAGTGCGCATGGCATCCCCGTTCGCCACTGTTTCTCTGAGCGGTCATCCAGTCAGAGGAAGTGAAGAACGGGGAGGTTCCGCCGGTATTCATGGGTTTCGTAACAGAGGCGGACAGCTCGTAACAGAGGCGCGCAGACAGGGCCTACGCCTCAAACATTCGGACGCTTACGCGCCGAAGGCCTTGTCCTTGCCCTTCACCGGCTTGGCGCCGGCGAGGAGGTGAGCCGGGACGAGGTCGCGGGCGGGCTCGGTGTAGCCGACGGACACGATCCTGTCGCCCTGGTAGGTGAAGGACGTGAGGGAGGCGAGCGTGCACTGCCGCTTGCGTGGGTCGTGCCACAGGTGCCGCCGCTCGACGTACGACCGCACGATCCAGATCGGCAGCTGATGACCGACGAGCACGGCCTCGTGCCCCCGGGCCTGCTCCTTGGCTGCGTCCAGCGCGCCCATCATGCGGACGACCTGGTCGACGTACGGCTCACCCCAGGACGGCCGGAAGGGGTTGACCAGGTGCTTCCAGTTGCCGGGCTTGCGCAGCGCGCCGTCGCCGACGCCGAAGGTCTTGCCCTGGAAGACGTTGCCGGCCTCGATGAGCCGCTCGTCGGTGTTCACGTCGATGCCATGTGCCTTGGCGATCGGGGTGGCCGTCTCCTGCGCGCGCTCCAGCGGGGAGGCGCAGACGTAGGTGACGTCGCGGGCGGCCAGGTGCTCGGCGACCCGGTCGGCCATGCGCCGGCCCAGCTCGGAGAGGTGGTAGCCGGGCAGTCTGCCGTACAGGATGCCGTCGGGGTTGGCGACCTCGCCGTGCCGCATGACGTGGACGACGGTGATGTCGCTGCTGTTGTTCGTGCTCACGCGGTCGCCTCCGCCGCTGCTCGGGCCGCCGCCGGAAGGGCGTCGGCGATGCGCTGGACGGCCCGCTCGTCGTGCGCGGTCGAGACGAACCAGGTCTCGAAGGACGAGGGCGGCAGATAGACGCCCCCGGCGAGCATCGCGTGGAAGAACGCGGTGAACCGGAAGGACTCCTGCACCCTGGCCTCCTCGTAGTTCCGCACGGCCCGGTCGGTGAAGAAGACGGAGAACATGTTGGAGGCGCTCTGCAGGGTGTGCGTCACGCCCTCCTTGGTCAGCGCCTCGGAGACCAGGGACTGGATCTGCGTGGACACGGCGTTGACCTTGCCGTACGCGGCGTCGTCCAGGAGCCGCAGCTGTGCGAGCCCGGCGGCGGTGGCGACGGGGTTCCCGGAGAGGGTGCCGGCCTGGTAGACGGGCCCAGCGGGCGCGAGGTGCGCCATGACGTCCGCGCGGCCCCCGAAGGCGGCGGCCGGGAAGCCCCCGCCCATCACCTTGCCGAAGGTCATCAGGTCGGGCCGGACGCCGTCGATGCCGTACCACCCGGCGCGGCTGGTCCGGAACCCGGTCATGACCTCGTCGGAAATGTAGAGGGCGCCGTTGGCGTGACAGGCTCCCTTCAGCCCTTCATTGAACCCGGGCATCGGAGACACGACGCCCATGTTGCCCGGCGAGGCCTCGGTGATCACGCAGGCGATCTCGCCGGGATGGGCGGCGAAGGCGGCGTGCACGGCGTCGATGTCGTTGTACGGAAGGACGATGGTGTCGCCGGCCTGGGCGCCGGTGACACCCGGGGTGTCGGGCAGCGCGAAGGTGGCGACGCCGGAGCCGGCGGCGGCGAGCAGGGAGTCGACGTGGCCGTGGTAGCACCCGGCGAACTTGATCACCTTGGACCGCTGGGTGAACCCGCGGGCCAGCCGGATCGCGGACATGGTGGCCTCGGTCCCGCTCGACACGAGCCGCACCTGCTCCAGGGGCTCGACCCGGGCGATCATCTCCTCGGCGAGGGCGACCTCCCCCTCACCGGGCGTGCCGAAGGACGTACCGCGCGCGACGGCGTCCTGCACGGCGGCGATCACCTCCGGGTGGGCGTGCCCGAGGATCATGGGACCCCACGAGCACACGAGGTCGACGTACTCCCGCCCGTCGGCGTCGGTCAGGTACGGCCCGGTGCCGGACACCATGAAACGGGGGGTGCCGCCCACGGCCCGGAAGGCGCGCACCGGCGAGTTCACACCGCCGGGCGTGACGGCCTCCGCACGGTCGAACAGAGCCTGCGAGGCCGGTGCTTCGTATGGATATGCCAGTTCGCTCATGACCTGCGAATTCTCCGACCTTCCTCGACTTCTCGGATGTCTCGGGCTCCGGTTGCCAGTGACCTGTTCAGGGTAGGCCAGGGGGTGCGGACGGCAGCGAGCCGCCGGGGTGGCCGCCCCCTCCCCGACCCGTTGTCCGGCATCCGCCCCGAACGGGACGGAGAGCGGATCAAGATCTGCAAAACTGGACGTGACACACACCGCGGCTCTCGCCCCCGCCCCCGTACCCGCAGCTCATGGCGGAGGTGGTGGTCAGGGGCTGCGAAGATCCTGCGGACAGATGTTTCACCGCACGTTTCGGCGGGCGGCCGTGGGGGAGGTCACTGACACGATGATCGGGTTGCGCGGCGGGGGCCGCGCGTCCTAGAAAAGCAGTCGGGTGGAGATATGCATCGCGGTGGCGGACTGGGCGAGGGGACTGATGATCTGGGTCCTCGACGTGCCCGGCGGGGAAGGCACCGGCGCGACGCGGAGGAAACGACCGAAGCACGTCAGGCACACGGTGTACCGAGTGAGCCGGAGCCGGCCGATCGGCGGATCGACCACGGGGCCGATCGCCTCCGGGCCGGGAGCAGGAATGGTGGTCGGGTGGGGGTGACGTACAAGTACTTCGGCGCGCCCGACGGCGCGACGGCGGCCCGGGTGCCGATCTCGATGCGTCCCGAGGAGCTCGGCGGCGACGAGCTCGGTATGAACGGCATGTTTACCAAGATCAAGCCGGAGACCATGGCGGCGATGGTCCTGACCGGCATCGAGGGCGTGCCCCTGTACAAGGTCCCGCCCCTGGAACTGGTCGTCCTGCACCCCGACTACGCGGTGGTGAAACTCCCGATGACCGTCGTCGACCCCCTGCGCGGCATCGGCGAGGAGGCGGTCGGCGCGGCGGCGTTCATCTGGTCGACGGTGCCGGACCGGGGTGGGCCGCGGGATGCGTTCAATGTGTACCAGTTGCTGCACGAGTGGCAGGACTTCAGTCATCGGTTGCATGAGGCGGGGCATCAGGCTTATTGCCTTGTTTGGCCCTGAGCTGGAGTTTCGCTGGTTTCCGGGCGGGGTTTCGGGCCCCGCCCTCGTCATGTGCCGGGAGGGTCGTCAGGCGGCCAGGGCACATTGAGGGCACATGGGTTTGGGAGCGGGCACTGATGATGTGCCCTGGGCTTCCAGCCCGAGGTCCTCGGTGAAGGCGTCGTCAATCGCCTTGCGGGTGCGGGTCTCGCCGGACGGCAGGCGAGCATCTCCGGCGAGCTGTCGATCCCTGCGACACGGTCGGCGACTCGGCGAGCTTCCGCGCCAGCAGCCCGTCCCCGCAGCCGACGTCCAGCGCGTCACCGCACCCTCGGGAACGGCGCGGAGGATGCCCGGATGCCGGGCGACGTTGGGCTTCCAGTACGGCTTCGGGTCGGCCTAGGACCCTTCTGACCCATCAGACGGGCCCTGGTGCATCGAGGTCAGCCATCCCTTCGCTGACGTCGGATTCTGGCGGCCACCTCGTTCTGTTCCGTCTCCCACCAGGGACGTACCCGTTCGGGGGCGGGTGCTTGGCCGTGGTCTGCGGGGGGTGCGGGCGCGACGGTGAGTTCCGCGTCCAGGCGGCGGTCCAGCACTGCGGTCTGAGCCTGCTCGGCGCGGTACCACTGGTGGAGCATCGCCAGCAGGAAGGGCAGCGCGACCAGTTCGGCGATGCCGATCATCGCGCCGCCGCCGACCTGCTGGTCGTACCGGACGTCCGACGACCAGGACGGCGCGTGGTGCAGATACCAGGCCCCCGCGATCAACGTGCCGTGCGTCATGACGACGACGCCGGGGACCGCGTCGACGATGCCGTCCAGGAAGATCAGTAGCGCCCGCACCGGATGCGTGCACCAGGACGGCAGCGCCTCTTCGTGGGTCAGCACCGGTACGACGACCAGGCAGCCAGCCGCCAGCAGGTGCAGGTACATCAGCTCGTGCAGCCAGCCCACGTGCAGGGCGGTGGCGAAGTACGGCGTGAAGTAGACCGTCAGCTCGGTGCCCAGCACCACGGCCGTACTCACGAAGGGGAACGTCAGCGTACGCACCACCCGGCTCGTCATCACGCCCCGGACCCGCCCCGCCGCCGCCTTTGGCAGCGCTCCGACGGCCAGCCGCAGCGGATCGCCGAGGGCCAGGCCCAGGGGCGCGACCAGATCGAGCAGGATGTTCTGGACGGCGGCCGGCCAGAACAGCACGTGGTCGTACACGGCGAGCCCGGACATGGTGGCCGCCACCAGTCCCCCGAGCCCGATCAGCACGAAGGCGGCGACGCGGGCGGGCGGCCAGGGCTCGCCGCGCCTGCGCAGCCGGGCCACGCCCCAGCCGTAGAGCACACCCAGGACGATGACCAGCAGCAGCGCGGGGACGTCCAACTGCCACGAGGACAGCAGCCGACCGGCGGTCGGTTCCGCGAGCTGCCCTGCCGATTCCGTCACGGCGTGACCAACCATGCGGGGTGTCCTCCTCCGGGCCTCATGTGCCGAGTTGTCGTGGCGACACAGCGGGACGGTAGTCCTCGGCTGCCCCGGGCCGGGCAGCGGGGTGTCCCCCGGTGCGGGGGGCGGTACCCGGGGCGCCTGCTCCGCCCTCGCACCGTGCTCGCCCTCGACGCCCTCCGCGACCTGCGCGGCGACCTGCCCACGCCCGCGCTCACCCTCCTCAGCCGCTGGCCGCCCGGTTGCCGTTCCCCGGTCAGCTGCTCCTGGTTGCCTTCGCCCTGTGCACCGCCGGGCTGCTGGACCGCCATTTCATGACCGGCAGGGAGCCCCGCCATGTGACACCCAGTACGCCGTCGTCGCCGTCGCCGTCACCGCCGCCGTCACTTGGGCCCTGCGGGCCCTGCCGGCATGAGGGTGGCTCACTGGAGCCGCTTGCTGAGGGTCTCGGCGTCGGCCTTGACCACGTACACCTCCCAGGGTTCCCGGCCGGGGCCGTGCACCCAGACCTTGTCCTGGAGGGCGTAGCAGCAGGCGGTGTCGTTCTCCTCGGTGGTGAACAGGCCGGCCTCGCTGAGGCGGGCGGTGGCGGTGTGGACGGATTCGGTCGACTCGACCTCGACGCCGAGGTGGTCCAGGCGGGTGGGCTCGTCCCCGGTTCCCTCGATGAGGACGAGCTTGAGCGGAGGCTCGGCGATGGCGAAGTTGGCGTAGCCGTCACGGAGTTTGGCGGGCTCGGTGCCGAACAGCTTGCTGTAGAAGGCGACCGATGCGGTGAAATCCGGGACGCGGAGGGCGAGTTGGATGCGTGACATGGTGTGACTCCCTGTGTGGGTTGGGTCAGTTTGCGCTCGGGGGCGCGGTGCCGATCTGGAGGGTCGTCGGGGTGCCGCAGCAGCTGCCGGCGGTATCGGCGCCCTGCGCGGCAGCGGGTTCGTCGTACAGGCCCGCGCCGCCGCACACGCCGGTCTCCGGCAGGGTCAGCTCGACGCGCTCGGCGGCCTCGCGGTCGCCGGCGATCGCGGCGGCGACGGAGCGGACCTGCTCGTAGCCGGTCAGCGCGAGGAACGTGGGGGCGCGGCCGTAGGACTTCATGCCGGCCAGGTAGATGTCCGGTTCGGGGTGGGAGAGTTCGCGGGCGCCGTGCGGGTAGACCGTGCCGCACGAGTGCAGGTTGGGGTCGATGAGCGGGGCCAGCGCGGCCGGGGCCTGGAGACGTTCGTCGAGGCCGAGGCGGATCTCGGAGAGGAAGGACAGGTCGGGGCGGAAGCCGGTGAGGACGATGATCTCGTCGACCGGGTCCAGGCGGCGGCCGTCCTCGGCGACCAGGGCGAGCCGGTCGCCGTCGCGTTCCACAGCCTGGGTACGGAAGCCGGTGACGGCGGTCGCGTGACCTCTCTCCACGGCGGCCTTGGCGCGCAGACCCAGGGCGCCCCGGGCGGGGAGCTGGTCGGCCTCTCCCCCGCCGTAGGTGTCGGCGCCGATGCCGCGGCGCAGGATCCACACGGTGTGGGTGCCGGGCTCTTCCCTTGCCAGGTCCGCGAGTTGGGCGAGGGCCGTGAAGGCGGAGGCGCCGGAGCCCACGACCGCCGTACGTCTGCCCGCGTAGCGGGTGCGGACGGCCGGGTCGGTGAGGTCGGGGACGCGGTACGAGACACGGTCGGCGGCGGCCTTCTCGCCGAGGGCGGGCAGGCCGTCGGCGCCCAGGGGGCCGGGGATCGACCAGGTGCCGGAGGCGTCGATCACGGCGCGTGCGGTGATCCGCTCCTCGCGGCCGTCGGACCGCCGGACGTGCACCGCGAAGGGCTGCTCGTCGCGGTCGGCGTCGACGATGCGGTCGCGGCCCGCGCGGGCGACGCCGGTGACTGTGGCGCCGTAACGGACCCTGTCGCCGAGGACGTGGGCCAGCGGCTGGAGATACCGCTCGGCCCAGTCGCCGCCGGTCGGGTACGTGGTGCCATCGGGGCGCGTCCAGCCGGTGGGGGCGAGCAGCTTCTCGGCGGCCGGGTCGGTGACCTCGGACCACGGGGAGAACAGCCGTACACGTGCCCACTCGCGTACGGCGGTTCCGGCGGACGGGCCCGACTCCAGAACCAGGGGTTCGAGGCCGCGCGCGACAAGGTGGGCGGCGGCGGCCAGGCCGACGGGGCCGGCGCCGATGACGATGACGGGCAGGTGGTCGGGCGCGTTCACTTGATTCCCCTTTGTTTCGACGTTCGTCGATGCCTTACGACGCAAGCATGACCCTTGATTCGACGTACGTCAACATAGACATGCATCTCATCAGCGCGGGCGCTGCTGACCACGGCACCGGCCCGTCACGACCGGAACCGGCCAGGCCCGCGGCCACGGTCACCGGCCCGTCACGACCGGAACCGGCCAGGCCCGCGGCCACGGTCACCGGCCCGTCACGACCGGCGCCGGGAACCTCCCCATCGAGTCGTCGAGGTGGTCGCCGCAGGCTCCTGCCGGTAGCTCCACGGTCCAAGAGTGCTGTCGCCCGCTCGGCTTCAACAGTCGAACACCGACCAGCAGATGTCGTTGCGCAGCCGCTGGTCATCAAATACGAGCTCGCGGATCGCCTCCGGGAGCTGATCGCGCTGCCACTGACACTCGAGTCGTCCCGCGGTCTCGCTCTCGCCTTCCGGTGCCGCTGCTCGTGCGGCCTTGATCGCGTAGGCGGCCGCGCCGAGCTCGTGCGCGGCGACGTGGGCGACGGCCCCGGCCTGGCCGGCGGCGTACGCGGCATGCCGTGCTGCCCCACGCAGGTCTCTGGCCGCCCCCATCGCATGACCGCCCGCCGCGCGAGCCTGCATCATCTTGACCTCGCCACGCACCCATGCCCGGGCATGCTCGATCGCCTGGCGCGGTCTCGGGTCCCCAGGCCGAGCAGACTCGAAGAGGCCAAGGACGTGCTCTGCACACGAGGCAGCCCATAGCGCGAGGAGACGATGATCCGCATCAGTGAGAGTCCCACCACGGCGGATCGTCACGAAGCGAGGGTCCCGGACCTTCGGGAGGATCATGACTTGCAGTCCCTCCTGCGCGCATCGGCGCCACTCCCTGAGGTGTGTCCTGGCGACCGGTCAGCCGCCTGGCGCAGGGAATGATCCAGAGTGCTCATCAGCCGGGCGAGACGACTGCTGCCGCTCGTCGTGGGCGGGTAGCGGCAGAGCACGTCGATGAGCACCGGTGTCGCACACAGCCTCGACCGTTCCAGCAGGGCATCGCCGATCGCGGGGGCACCGCCCGCCTCCAGCTCCCCGATGCGCGCAACGCTCGCGGAGGCTCGGAGAATGTGGCCGACCTGGCTGGCCTGGGCAATGGGGTGCAGATATGCGGCCGATGCGGCGTCACCGGCGGATCGCGCGGCCAGTCGCGCGACTTCGGAGGGTGCGGACCGGGCGGCTCGATGAGCGTCGAGGGAAGTGACGCGCTGCAATTTCGTCCTGTTGGCACCGTTGATGAACGCCCAGGCCGCGTCGAGCGCTGCACTGGGGCGCGAATCATCGGGAACAGCCTGCTCAAAGACCGGCAGAACGTCCTCTGCGTGCCGAACCACGTAGCGCGCCACGACGCGCAGCTCGTCCATCGTCAGGTCGAAGTCTCCGGACACGGTGCACCTGCTCTGTGTCATGCCCCTGAATCGTATCCTTGAAAGCTCGGTGGAGACTTTGCGACTCGTTTTCCACCTTACGTGCGTCCGAAACCCTCAATCGGAGGTGACATGCGACCCGTGGATCTGGCTCGTCAGCATGGCCTCTCCACGCAGGCGGTTCGCAACTACGAGGACGCCGGCATCATCCCGCCTGCTCACCGCAGCCGGACGGGGTACCGGGACTACACCGCCACCCATGCCGCTGGCCTCGCGGCCTACCTGGCGCTTGTCCCTGCCTTCGGCTACTCGACGAGTCGGCACATCATGCATGCCGTCACCAGCGGTCAGCTGGACGAAGCACTGGAGTACATCGACGCTGGGCACGCGCTCCTGGCTCGCGACCGCAACACGCTACGAACCGTCGAAGCGACGCTTTCCCGTCTCGGAGCCGCCACCCCAGATGCAACCGCCAGCACTCGGGCGCCGTACAGCATCGGTGAACTCGCCCGCCGCCTCGGGCTCAACCCGGCCACCCTGCGAACCTGGGAACGCGCTGGAGTCCTCACCCCACAACGCGACCCGCGCACCGGGCACCGCCAGTACCTCGCGCTGGACGTGCGCGACGCCGAACTGGCGCACCTGCTGCGCCGAGGAGGCCAGCCCCTAGGCACCATCGCCACCGTCCTCGGACAACTCCGCGACGCTGGCAGCCTCAAAGCGCTCGCCAGGGCACTGGAAGAGTGGCGGCGCGACCTCAGGTCCCGCGGAACGGCCCAGCTGTACGCCGCCAGTCAGCTCTCCACCTACCTCGACGCCTTGGACAGATCCGCGCGAACCGGCTGAGCCTCGACCGGAACTCGGAAGAGCCGGTTTCGTATGCCACACGCCGCATGATTCATGTCCGTGAATAAGGATCAAGTACGGGTCTATTGACGCGTCCACGGCATCCGCTTAGCTTCCAGAGAAAGCGCTTACCACCGCCCCGTTCCCGTCGGGCTGCCCCGCCCGCCGGTCCGTCGTGTTCACGTTCCCGAACGCAGGATGACCCAACCAAACTGGAGACCCACGATGCGAGTGAGACCCGTGATCGCGAGCGCCGGCCTGGTGGCCGGCACGCTCGTCGCGCTGTCCGGCACCTCGGCACAGGCGGCGACCACGCTCTACCAGGCCGAGACTTCCCCGGCGGTCTGCACCGGCACCATCGACTCCAACTGGTCCGGCTACACCGGCAACGGCTTCTGCAACGGCGTCAACGCGGCCGGCGCCTACGCCCAGTTCACCGTGACCGCACCCGCATCGGGCACGGCGACACTGAAGGTCCGCTTCGCCAACGGCAGCACCACCGCGCGCCCCGCGAGCCTGATCGTCAACGGCTCCACGGTGCAGACGCCGTCGTTCGAGGTCACGGGCGCCTGGTCCACCTGGGCCACCAAGACGCTGACCGTGCAGCTCAAGGCGGGCAGCAACACCATCCGGCTGAACCCGACCACCTCCGGCGGCCTGCCCAACATCGACTCCCTGGAGGTCGAGACGGGCGGCAGCAACCCGTCACCCACTGGCCCCGCGCTGTACGTCGCGCCGAACGGCACGGACGGCGCCGCCGGCACCGAGTCGAGCCCGACGACCCTCACCTCGGCGATCTCCCGCATCACCCCCGGCGGGACGATCTACCTGCGCGGCGGGACGTACCGCTACTCGCAGACGGTCACCATCCCGGCGGGCAAGAACGGCACCTCGGGCGACCGCACGGAACTGTTCGCCTACCCGGGCGAGACCCCGGTGCTGAACTTCTCGGCCCAGAGCGAGGCCACGTCGAACCGCGGCCTCGCCGTCAACGCGTCGTACTGGCACGTCAAGGGCCTCGTCGTCGAACGGGCCGGTGACAACGGCATCTTCGTCAGCGGCAGCAACAACGTCATCGAGCGCACGGTGACGCGCCACAACCGTGACTCGGGGCTGCAGCTCTCGCGGGCGCTCTCCAGCACACCCAAGGACCAGTGGCCGTCCAACAACCTCATACTGAGCGCTCAGTCGCACGACAACGTCGACTCCGACGGCGAGGACGCCGACGGCTTCGCGCCGAAGCTCACCGTCGGCCCCGGGAACGTCTTCCGCTACACCGTGGCCCACAACAACATCGACGACGGCTACGACCTCTACACCAAGAGCGAGACGGGCCCCATCGGCGCGGTGACCATCGAGGACTCCCTCGCCTACGACAACGGCACCCTCAGCGACGGCTCCCAGGCCGGGAACGGCGACCGCAACGGCTACAAGCTCGGCGGCGACGACATCGGGGTCAACCACACCGTCCGGCGCAGCATCGCCTACGAGAACGGCAAGCACGGGTTCACCTACAACAGGAACCTCGGCAGGATGACGGTGTCGGACAACGCGAGCATCGGCAATGAGGAGCGCAACTTCAACTTCGACGGCGGCTCCTCGGTGTTCCGGAACAACACCTCGTGCAACAGCGGATCGAACGACCGGATCATCGGCGACGCCGACCGCTCGAACCAGTTCTGGTCCGGCTCGAACGGCTCTCGCTGCTCCTCCTACTCCGGCGCCCTGGACTGGTCCTTCGCCTCGGACGGCCGCCTCGTGGTGACCTTCGGGGGCAGCACGGTGACGCCGTGATCCCGCGCAGGGCGGCGCCCCGGTGACCCGCGCCCCTGACACCGGCCGACTGGCCGGTGTCAGGGGCACCTCCTTGTCTGCCGCGAGGAGGAGCCAGCGGCGCCCGTGAACACGCGGTCCAGGTGGTAGCGCAGCACCCGCAGCGCTGCCTCGGGGGTGCGGCGGCCGACCAGGACGCTCGTGCCCAGGCCGTGGCCGAGGGCGAGCAGGCGGGCGGACTCGGTGTCCGGGTCGGCGCCCTCGTCGAGGAGGCCGTCGGACTGCGCCTGGCGCAGCAGGCCGGCGAGTTGGGCCTCCAGGCGGTCGGGGCCCTGCGCGAAGGACTGGGCCGCGAGGTCCGGGTCGGTCATCGCGAGCATCGCGCACGAGGTCCACAGGATGTGGAAGGTCCGGCTGTCCTCGTCGGTGGGCAGGGCCTCGGCGAGCAGCGCCTCGACGCGGGCCCGCGGTGACGCCGGCTGCGGTTGCGCGGCCAGCCGGTCGGCCCAGCGGGCGTGGCTGCGCTCCTCCAGGTGCCGCAGCGCGACGAGCATCAGGCGGCCCTTGGTCTCGAAGTAGTACTGCACGAGCCGCAGCGAGACCCCGGCCTCGGCCGCGACCCCGCGCATGGTCACGGCGTGCACGCCGTCGCGGGCGGCGACGCGGACGAAACCGTCGATGATCTGGGCCCGGCGCTGGGCGTGGTCGGCGGTTCTGGGCACGGTGCTCCTTCATTCCCGGCAGGCATGGCCGCAGGTGTTCCCGGCAGGCGTGCCCGGCAGGGCCCGCGTTTTGATACGACGTATCATAAAGGTCCCGCGGACATGGGAGGGCGGCGTGGGGCGACAGGACGACGGCACGGCCCTGGAACACGTACCGGCGGGAGCAGGGGGTGGGCGGCGGCGTGCGGGGTGGGTGCTCGCCGTGGCCAGTGCCGCGCAGTTCCTGGTTGTGCTGGACGTGTCGGTGGTGAACGTCGCCCTGCCGTCGATCCGTTCCGCCCTCGGTTTCGCTCCGGCGGACCTGTCCTGGGTCGTCAACGCCTATGGGCTCGCCTTCGCGGGTCTGCTGCCACTGGGCGGCAGGCTCGCCGACGTGCTCGGGCACGCGCGCGCCTTCGTGCTGGGCCTGGCCCTGTTCGCGGCGGCGAGTCTGGCGGGCGGGCTGGCCGGGGCGCCGGGTCCGCTCGTCGCCGCCCGCGCGGTGCAGGGCGCGGGCGCGGCGCTGCTCGCCCCCGCCACGCTCACCGTCCTCACCGGCACGTTTCCCGAGGGGCCGGCGCGGACGCGGGCGCTCGCGGTGTGGACGGCGGTGGGGGTCGCGGGCGGCGCTGCGGGCAACCTCGTCGGCGGAACGCTGACGGAGTACCTGTCGTGGCGTTCGACCCTGCTGGCCAACGTGCCGGTCGGGGCGGCGGGCGCGCTGCTCGCCCTGCGCGTCCTGCCGGGCCGACGGCCGGGCCGGGGCGGGCGTCCCGGCCTCGACGTCCCCGGCGCCGTGCTGGCGACGGCGGGCCTGGCCGCCCTCAGCTACGGTCTGACGCGCACGGAGTCCCACGGCTGGCACGACCCGGTGACGCCCGGCGCGATGGCGGCCGGGGCGCTGACGCTGGCGGCGTTCGCGTGGTTCGAGGCGCGGCTCGCCCGGAGCCCGCTCGTACCGCTGCGGTTGCTGCGCCTGCGCTCGGTGGCGGTCGGGAACGTGATCCTGCTGCTCACCGGCGGCTGCCTCATCCCGATGTGGTACTTCCTCTCCCTCTACATGCAACAGGTCCTGCACTACGGCCCGTTGCGCACCGCCGTCGGCTTCCTCCCGCACACCCTGCTGACCATGGCCGTCGCCGCCCGCCTCGCCCCGCGCCTGCTGACGTACGCCGCCCCGCGCACGCTGATCGCCGGCGCCGCCGTCCTCTGTGCGGCCGGGTTCTGGTGGCAGAGCCGCATCGGACCCGACAGCGGGTACGCCGACGGGGTGCTCGGACCCGCGCTGCTGGTCTCGGCCGGGAGCGGGCTGCTGCTCACCCCGGTCACCTCCGCCGTCACCAGCGGCGTGGACCCGGCCGACGCGGGGGCCGCCTCCGGGCTGATGAACACCGCCAAGCAGGTCGGCGGCGCCCTCGGTCTCGCCGCGCTGTCCGCCCTGGCCGCCGCCGACGCGCCCGGTGTGCGGGCCCTGACGGCCGGGTACGCGCGGGCGTTCCTGGCCATCGCCGTGGTCCTGGCCGCCGTAGCCGCTGTGTCGCTCGCCCTGCCCCGGCAGAACGACCCGTCGCATTAGAGGCCGCGCAGATAGGCGGCGCGGAAAGCCTCGGCAACGATGTGGGCACAGGCCCCAGTGATCATGCAGCTGCGACGCTCTGTAACCACTGGCGAGACCTGTGCCAGTCCTTTGTTTCAGGCCGCCTGCCTGGCCAGCCTGTACAGGGTCCTTGCGGCAGATGATCCGGGGTCGGCCGTGATCAGGACGACTTCCTGGTCATCCTCGGGTACGAGCAGGACATCGCAGTTCAAGCGCAGCGTGCCGGCCTCCGGGTGGTGGAGGGTCTTGGTGCGGTGCCCGGGGGGGCTGCCGACGTGCAGTTCGGCCAGCAGGGCCGACAGCTGCGGGTCATGCGGGTAGCGGTCGGCGGCCCGGCGCAGCCGCGCCACCACAATGTGCCCGAACTCCTCAGCGCTGGAGCTCTCGTACATCCGCCCCTGGCCCAAGAAGCGGCGCCGGGCCAGGTTCGTCGTCCCGCCTCCGAGATCGCCGCCGAGCAGTACCTGGGCCAGGGGGTTCCAGGCGACGACGCCGTACGCCGCGTCAGTGACGATGGCACCGGTCTCGGGCAACCGCTCCAGCATCCGGGCCACATGCGGGCGTACCCGGCGCACGGCGCTGATGCCGGGCGGCGCGCTCGATCCCGCCAGGCGGAACAGGTGGCTGCGCTCGGCCGACGTGAGCCGCAGCGCCTGGGACAACGCTTCCAGGATCCGGGCCGACGGCCGCGGGCCCCGGGCCTGCTCCAGCCGCGTGTAGTAGTCGACCGACATATGGGCGAGCTCGGCCACCTCTTCGCGGCGCAGGCCCGGTGTACGGCGAACGGTGCCCGTCGCCGTCAGCCCGATTTCGTGCGGACGCAGGCCCGCCCGGCGGTCCCGCAGGAAGCGGGCCAGCTCCTGCCGCGCCATGCCACCTCCTCCCACTGCCTGGTACAGGCTGTCCCTGGCAAAGCGCCCACGGCCAGGGAACGGTAGTTGTCATGAACGATCGCACAGCTTTGGTCACCGGTGCCAACAAGGGCATCGGCAAGCACATCGCCCGGCTGCTCGCCGCCGAGGGCCTCACCGTGTACGTGGGCTCCCGCGATCCCGGGCGCGGAAAGCGGGCCGTCGAGGAGCTAGGCGACGGCGCCCGCCTGCTGGTCCTCGACGTGACAGATCCTGACGGCATCGCACGGGCCGCGGCTCAGGTGGACCGCCTGGACGTGCTGGTCAACAATGCCGGGATCTCGCCGTCACTCGCCCCGCCGGCCGACACCGGCGTCGAGGAGTTCCGGCGCACGTACGAGACCAACGTGTTCGGGGTGGTGGCGGTGACCAATGCCTTCCTGCCCGCCCTGCGCCGGTCCCCGCACCCGCGCATCGTCAACGTCTCCAGTGGCACCGCGTCGCTGACCTGGAGCACGAACCCCAACCCCCAGTTCGCTCCTGGAAGCGGTGGCGCCGCCGCTTACCGGTCGTCCAAGGCCGCCCTCAATGCCCTCACCGTCCTCTACGCCCAGACGCTGGCCGAGGAAGGCTTCAAGGTCAACGCGCTCGCCCCCGGCCTTCGGGCCACCGACCTCAACCCCCGGGCCGCCGCTGCCGGCGGCGACCCGGCCGAGGCCGCCCAGGAAGCCGTCCTCCTGGCCCTGCTGCCGGACGACGGCCCCACGGGAGGCTTCTTCTCCTGGGACGGAACGCCCGTGCCCTGGTGAGCGCGCTGACATCCGGAAGCACTCGGCGGGGCGCCTTCACCGCGCGCGTAGCCACCATCGACCAGGTGAAGGCTGCTGTGGACGCCGCGCGGTCGGACAGCAGCGCTCACGGCCGCTCAGCAGCGGCGTGTCAACGAAGCCGGGGGGCGACGGCATTGACTCGCACGCCCCGGGTTTCGAGAGCGGCCGTCCTCCTCAGGCTGAAGCCGTGCTTGGCAGCAGCGCAAGGAGGCTGCGCAGACAGGTGCGCGCTCATGGGCGGCGGTTCGGGCGGTTGTTCCAGCGGTGGGTGGTCCAGGCCCGGCGGATCAGGCTGCGGACGGCGATTGATGGTGTCGGAGAGGTCGAAGAAGGCGTGGATGACCGTCGCGCGGCGCTCGTGGCAACGGGCGAGGCGGTGGAAGGCGTTCTGCCAGGCGTGGGTGCGTTCGACGTGCCATCGCCGGCTCGCCTGGATCGGTGCCTTCTCGCCCTTGTGCGCGACGCGGCCGTGCAGGGACCTGTGCCCGCCTCGATGCCGGGGCTCCCCAAGCCGCCTATCTGCGCGACCTCTTAGGCATGGGGCATCAGGCGGACTGGGGCGCCGGCTGCGCGAACTGGACCGTATACAGGCGGGCGTACGCGCCCCGCGCCGCCAGCAGGTCCTCGTGTGTGCCCTGTTCGACGATCCGGCCACGGTCCATGACGAGGATGGTGTCGGCGTCGCGGACGGTGGAGAGGCGGTGGGCGATGACGAAGCTGGTGCGGCCGGTGCGCAGGTCGGCCATGGCGCGCTGGACGAGGGTCTCGGTGCGGGTGTCGACGGAGGAGGTGGCCTCGTCGAGGACGAGGATCGACGGCTGAGTGAGGAAGGCGCGGGCGATGGTGAGCAGTTGGCGTTCGCCGGCGCTCAGGCCCGCGCCGCCTCGTCGAGGAGGGTGTCGTAGCCGTCGGGGAGCGTGCGGACGAAGTGGTCCGCGCGGGCTGCGCGGGCCGCCGCGACGATGTCCTCGTACGGGGCGCCGGGCCTGCCGTAGGCGATGTTGGCGGCGATGGTGCCCTCGAACAGCCAGGTGTCCTGGAGCACCATGCCGATGTGGTGGCGCAGTTCGGCGCGGGGCAGGGACGCGATGTCGGTGCCGTCGAGGGTGATGCGGCCGGCGGTGGGGTCGTAGAACCGGAGCAGCAGGTTGACCAGGGTGGTCTTGCCTGCGCCGGTGGGGCCGACGATGGCGACCGTGCGGTGGGGGGCGACGGTGAGGGTGAGGTGGTCGATCAGGGGCTCGGTGGGGGTGTAGCGGAAGGAGACGTTCTCGAAGGCGACCCGGCCGGTGATGCCGGGCGAGGTGATTCCGGTCGGGGTGATGCCGGTCGGGCGGCGGGCTGGGACCGCCGGGTCGGGGATCTGTTCCTCGGCGTCGAGGAGGTCGAAGACGCGTTCCGCCGATGCCACGCCGGACTGTACGACGTGCACCAGGGCGGCGGCCTGGGTGAGGGGGTTGGTGAACTGGAGGGTGTAGGTGAGGAACGCCTGGATCTCGCCGACCGTCATGGCGCCGGAGGCCACCCGCAGCCCACCCAGCACGGCGACGGCCACGAAGGTGATGTGGCCGAGGAAGGCGAGCGCCGGTTCGATGACGCCGGAGAGGAACTGGGCGCGGCGGGCGGCGTCGTAGAGGGCGGCGTTGCGTTCGTCGAAGAGGCGCTGGGCGTCCTCGCCGCGGCCGAAGAGCAGTACCTGGTCGTGTCCGGTGAACATCTCCTCGACGTGGGCGCCGAGTTCGCCGGTGGTGCGCCACTGCCGGGTGAACTCGGGCTGTGAGCGGCGGCCCAGCAGCCGGGTGACGCCCGCCGCCACCGGCAGGGACGCCACCGCGACCAGGGTGAGCAGCGGCGACAGCCACAGCATCATGCCAAGCACGCCGAGCACGCTGAGCAGGGACACCGCGATCTTGGTGAGGAGCTGCTGGAGGGTGAGGGCGACGTTGTCGGCGTCGTTGGCGAGCCGGGAGACGATGTCCCCGCGAGGGCGGCGGTCGACGTATCCCAGGGGCAGGGCGGCGAGCTTGGCCGAGGTGCGGGCGCGCAGCCGGTGGGCGGTGTGCTGGCCGATGTCCTGGGCCAGCCGGCCGCGCGCGAGGGCGCAGGCGGCGGAGACGAGGACGAGTACGGCGGCCCCGCCGAGGACCGCGCCGACCTGCCCGAAGTCCGCTTCCTCATTGGAGGCTTGCCGAATGATCAGGTCGGTGGCGTGGCCCAGCAGCATCGGCACGGACACCGTCAGCGCGACGCTCACCACGCTCAGCGCCAGGCACAGGGCCAGGCGGCGCCGGTCGGGGCCCAGGGTGCGCAGCAGCCGCAGGGCCGAACTGCCGAAACTCCGGGGCTTGTTGCTCTTCTGCTTCTGCTCACCTGCGTCGGTCACGCGGCGGCCTCCTCGGGGGTCAGCTGGGAGAGGGCGATCTCCCGGTAGGCCGGGCTGGTGTCCATGAGCTCGTCGTGGGTGCCGCTCGCCTCCACGCGGCCCTCGTCCAGGACGACGATGCGGTCGGCGTGGCGGACGGTGGCCACGCGCTGGGCGACGATGACGACCGTGGCGTCGGCGGTGTGCGCGGCGAGGGCGGCGCGCAGGCGGGCGTCGGTGGCCGCGTCCAGCGCGGAGAAGAAGTCGTCGTAGAGGTGGATCCGGGGCCGGGCGAGCAGTAGCCGGGCGATCGCGAGCCGCTGCCGCTGACCGCCGGAGAAGTTGCTCCCGCCCTGCGCGACGGGCGCGTGGAGGCCGTCGGGTAACGCCTCGACGAAGTCGCGGGCCTGCGCGGTCTCCAGCGCCCGCCACAGGTCGTCGTCGCTGGCGTCGGGACGGCCGTAGCGCAGGGTGGAGGCGACGGTGCCGGAGAAGAGGTACGGCCGTTGCGACACCAGGCCGACGGTCGCGGCGAGCGTGGCCCGGTCCAGTTCGCGGACGTTGACGCCGCCGACCAGGAGCTGCCCCTCGGTCGTGTCGTACAGCCGCGGCACCAGCTGGAGCAGCGTCGACTTGCCGCTGCCGGTCGAGCCGACGACGGCGACGGTCTCGCCGGGCCGGGCGGTCAGGGACACCGCGCGCAGCACCGGCTCCTCGGCGCCGGGGTAGCGGAAGCCGACGCGGCGCAGCTCCAGCCGCCCCGGTTCGGGTAGTTCGGTGACCGGTGTCGCGGGGACGTGCAGTCCGCCGGCGGTGTCGAGGACCTCGCGGATGCGCCGGGCGCACGCGCTGGCGCGCGGCGACATCAGGAACGCCAGCATCGCCATCATCACGGCCTGGAGGATCTGGGTGAGGTACTGCAGGAACGCGATCAGTGTCCCGGCCTGGATCCCGCCGCCGGCCACGCGGTGCCCGCCGAACCACAGCACGGCGATGCCCGAGAACTCCATGATGAGCATGGCGGCCGGCATCGCGAAGGCCTGCATACGGCCCAGCCGTAGCCCCACCTCCAACAGGTCCCGGTTGGCCTCGGCGAACCGGGCCTGCTCGTGCTCGTCCCGGACGAAAGCGCGCACGACCCGGATGCCGGTGATCTGCTCGCGCACCACCTTGGTGAGCCGGTCCACGCGCTGCTGGAGGGAGGCCGACAGGGGCATCTGCCGGCCGAAGATGACCCCCATGACGCAGGTCAGCACGGGCAGCACCACGACGAGCAGCAGCGACAGCGGAGCGTCCAGGCGCACCGCCATCACCAGGGCACCCGCTCCCATCACGGGGGCCGCGACAACCAGGGTGAACACGAGCACGACCAGGGTCTGGATCTGCTGCACGTCGTTCGTGGCCCGGGTGATCAGCGAGGCCGCGCCGAAGCGGCTCATCTCCCGCACGGAGAAGGTTCGCACCCGCGCGAAGACCCGGGCCCGCAGGTCCCGCCCGAGCGCCATCGCCGTGCGCGCGCCGACGTACACGGCCGCCGCCGCGCACGTCAGCTGCACCAGCGTCAGCGCGAGCATCACGCCGCCGACCCGCAGCACGTGCCCGCTGTCGCCGGTGAGCACGCCGTGGTTGACGGCGTCGGCGTTCAGCATCGGCAGGTACAACGTGGCGGTGATCTGGGCGAGTTGGAGGACGGCGATGGCGGCCACGGAGCGGGCGTAGGGGCGGAGGCCGGCGGCCAGCAGCCGGATCAGGACACGCACGCGGGCTCCTCACGGCAGGCAGGGGGGCACTGAGAGCGAAATGCCACTCAGTGGCAGTATGACATGAGAGGCGATTACCCATCAGTGACTTTCCGGCGAGTGGTCTGCGCGCGGGAAGCTAAGGTGTGCCGCATGGAGAGCCGGAACTCCGCCACGACCAGCGCAAAAGGCGACAGGAAGAACGACGCGCAGGACGACCGTGTCCTCCCCCTGCGCGAACGCAAGAAGCAGCGCACGTTCCGCGCCCTGGCCGACGTGGCACTGGCACGGTTCACGGAGCGGGGCTTCGACGAGGTGACGCTCGACGAGCTGGTCGACGAGGTGGAGGTCTCCAAGCGGACCTTCTTCCGCTACTACTCCTCCAAGGAGTCGGTCGCCCTCGCCGCCGAGGCCGAACTCTGGATCTCCTACGTCGACGCCTTCACGGAGACCGAGTTGCACGGCGACGTCCTCACCACTCTGCGCACCACGCTCGTCGACACCATCACCGGCATGGACGAGGACTGGCCGCGCCGCTTCTGGGCCACCCGCCGCCTGGCCGCCCGCCACAACGGACTGCGCAAGCACAGCCTGATGATGGCCGCGCACCACCAGCAGCAGATCGTCGAGCAGTTGGAGGCCAAGCTGGGCCTGAACAGCCGCGGGGACGTGCGCCTGCGCCTCCTCGCCGAGATCGCGTTCGGCGCCTACCGCGTCGGCGCCAAGAACTGGACCGCCGGCCGTGGCGAGGGCGCGGGCCCCCGGGGCGAGGGCGGCCCCACCCCCCTCGCCGCCCGCGTGGACGAGGCGTTCGCGGCAGTCCCCGACGCGATCACCCTGACAGCCGACTGACCGGCCTCCCGCAGACGGGCAGCGGCGTCAGAGCTGCTTGCCCTCCTGCAGGTGCACCCCGTCGGGCGTGACGCGGTCCGTGCGTTCCGAGCCTCCGACGACCCGGATCCAGCTGTCCACGATCAGCTCACGGCCGCGCAGCTCGATCTTGAAGCCCCCGTACATGCCCGGCACGGGGAACCAGCACACGGGGTTGGCGAGTTCGGTCAGCACCTCGACCTCCGGCAGGCGCATGCCCTGATCGGTGGCCAGGTCCGAGCCGCCCTCAAGGCCCGCCCTGTGCCGGATCAGGCGGTGCAGGTGCTGTTGCAGGCCGGTGCGTACGTCGTCCGGCAGGGGGTGCGGGAACTCGGGGCGGAGGAGGGCGGTGAGTTGGTGGTGGCCGCGCTGTTCGGCGATGTCCACGGGGCGGGTTCCGTCAGTTGCCCGCAGGCTGCGCCAGGCGCCGTATCCCAGGAGGCGCTCGACCACCTCGGCGGGGACACCGTGCCAAGCGGCCTGGTGCAGCGGGGCGTAGCCGCTGCGGCCTTCGAGGCGCGCGGAGTTGATCCATTCGGTGTTCCAGCTGTCGTCGAGGATCCGGAAGACGGTGGCCCAGTCCCCGTCCCGCGCGGCGTCGGCGAGCTGGTCCCGTTTCTTCGCGTACTCCGGCTTGAGCGACGTCCGACGGGTGACACCGTCCCACTGCGCGACCTTCTTCTCGGCATCCACGTGGCCGAGTCTATGGATCACGCCGCGGTGACGGCAGCGGGAGTTGCGCTGGACACGCCTTGGTCTGGTTGGTCTGGGGTTCTTGAAAGGGACTTCACGGACACCCGCCACTGACCCGAGTCGTGAGATCGAACCAGACCGCCTTGCCCTCCGGTCGCAGCAGCCCGTCGTACTGCACGGCCCGACCGTGGCCCCAGCACCCACCGGTGAGCGCGTCCACCAGATACAGCCCGCGCCCGCCCGTCCCCCACACCTCGGGCGTCAACTCCCTTATCACCGGCGGGTTCTCGTCGCCGTCGTACACGACCACCCGGACGCGTCCCGCCTCCACGGCCAGCCACAGCGCGGCGCCGTCGCCCTTCGCGTGCACGCAGGCGTTCGTGACGAGTTCGGAGGTGCAGAGGGTCGCGTCGTCCACGAGTTCGGCGTCGAGTCTCAGTTCACGGAGGACCGTGGCGACGAAGTCGCGGGCGATGCGCGGGGAGGTGTCCAGGGGTGGGCAGATGAGGGTGTACGAGGGCATGGGGCATCAACTCCGTTGTGGTGAGCGGGTTTCTACTGAGCCCGGCCGCGTTGCTGTCCGGCGCCCCGGGTGTCGACGGGCCGGGGTGGCACTTCCAACGGGCGATGGGCAGGGGGAGTTGCGGATGAGTGACCACGCGGGCACGCTCCGTGAGTACGCAACGAAGGTACTCGGTATATTTGCAACGGCGCAACCGCGTCACCGGAATCCAGGAGGACGGCATGCCGCCCAGGGGCACGCCCACCGCACGTCAGGGACGCCTTGGCACGGAACTGCGCAGGCTGCGCGAGGCAGCGGGGCTGGTGTCCCGCGATGTCGCCGCCTGGCTGGGCACGAGCCAGGCGCAGATCAGCAACATCGAGTCCGGGAAGCACGGCATCAGCGAGGAGCGGCTGCGCAGACTCACCGACCACTACGCCTGCGACGACACCCGGCTCATCGAGGCATTGGTCGACATGGCCAACGAGCGGGACAAGGGCTGGTGGGAGGAGTACCGGGGTGTTCTGGCACCCAAGGCACTTGATCTCGCCGAATTGGAGCACCACGCGTCGCACGTTCGCACATTCCAGGTCGTGCACATTCCGGGAGTCCTCCAGACCGAGGAGCACGTACGCGCGGCCTTGTCGTTCGTGGAGCCGGGTACTCCGGCGGACCTGTGTGAGGCTCGCGTCATGTTCCGTATTCGACGGCAGCGAGTGCTCGACTCCGGGACGCCCTACGACGTGATCATCCACGAGGCCGCGCTACGGATGCGCGTCGGCGGCTCCAAGGTCGCCCGCGCACAACTCCAGCATCTCCTCCAGGCATCCGAGAGGGAGTCCGTCACCCTCCGCGTCATCCCCTTCGCCGCCGAGGGCTTCGCGGGCGCGGGCCTTGCCGTGCAGTACGTCGGCGGAGTCGTCCCCCACCTGGATACCGTCCAGATCGACACGCCGCACGGTGCCGAGTTCATCGACGCACCGGCTCAACTGCACCGCTACCGAGCCAAGCTCGAACGCGTTGACAGTGCCGCCCTGCCACAGGACGCTTCCCTCGACCTCATCCGCCGTATCGCCCAGGAACTCTGAAAGGCCCTCGGTGTCTCAGAACCTCCGCTGGCAGAAGTCGTCGTACTCCGCAGGCGACTCCGACAACGACTGCCTGGAGATAGCCGCCACGCCCACAACCCTCTGCCTCCGCGAAAGCGACCACCCCACCACCCTCCTCACTCCCACCCCCACGGCCCTCCGCGCCCTCCTCACCGAACTCAAGAGCGCGGGCCGCTCGTGAATCCCCCACGCCCCGCTCAACCCCCACACGGCGAGGCACCCGCCCACCCCTCGAACCGCACCGGTGCCGACCCGGTACGAGGGCCGTGACACGCACCGGGATTGACACCCCGTCAATACACGTCGTCAGCTGAGGTCGTTGTATCGTTCATGATTCGTTCCGCTGGGGCGGAAGGAACGGTTCAGACGATGAGGTTGTCATGACCACATGAAGATGACGCAGACCGGGCTCGCGGCCGCCGCCGCGACCAGACGCAGATTCCTGACCGCAACCGGCGCCGCGGCCGCCCTCGCCCTGACCGGCGCCCTCGTCGACACCCGGAGCGCCCGCGCGACGCCCTTGGCGAAGCCGGACCGCAGGCCCCTGTTCACCCTCGGCGTCGCCTCCGGGGACCCGCTGCCCGACGCCGTGGTCCTCTGGACCCGGCTCGCCCCCGAACCCCTGGCCCCGCTGGGCGGGATGGACCAGCGCGCGGTGCCGGTGCAGTGGGAGGTGTCCGAGTCCGAGGACTTCCGCCGCATCGCGCGCCGCGGCACCGCGTACGCCCGCCCCGAGTACGCCCACACCGTCCACGTCGACGTCCGGGGCCTGCGTCCCTGGCGGCACTACCACTACCGCTTCCGCGCCGCCGGACAGATCAGCCCTGTCGGCCGCACCCGCACCGCCCCGGCCCCCTACGCCGCCCTCTCCTCCCTGTCCCTCGCCTACGCCTCCTGCCAGGCGTGGTTCGAGGGCTTCTACACCGCCCACGCCGACCTGGCCCGTCGCGACCACGACGTGGTGCTCTTCCTCGGCGACTACATCTACGAGTTCGGCCTCGACCGCGGCATCCGCCCCGGCTCCGCGGACCCCCACGCCCTGCGCGAGGCCGTGACGCTGGACGAGTACCGGGAGCGGTACGCGCTCTACAAACTCGACCCCGACCTCCAGGCCGCGCACGCCTCCGCCCCGTGGATCGTCGCGTACGACGACCACGAGGTCGTCAACAACTGGGCCGACGAGGCCCACCCGAGCGCCCCGCCCGCGCAGTTCCTTGTACGGCGCGCCAACGGCTTCCGTGCCTACTGGGAACACATGCCCCTGCGCCTGACCCAGCTGCCGCAGGGCCCGGACATGCGGCTGTACCGGCGGCTGCGCTACGGCACCCTCGCCGAGTTCAGCATGCTCGACACCCGCCAGTACCGCTCGGACCAGGCCTACGGCGACGGCATGAAACCGCCCGGCCCCGAGACCCGCGACCCCGCCCGCACCATCACCGGGGACGAGCAGGAGCGCTGGCTGCTCGACGGGCTCGCGAACTCCCGCGCGCGCTGGAACGTCCTCGGCCAGCAGACCGCCATGGCCCGGCTCGACACCCTGTCCGGCCCGGGCGTCGAGGTGCCGATGGACATGTGGGACGGCTACGAGGCCTCCCGCGACCGAGTGCTCGGCGGCGCCCACGAGCGCGGCGTGCGCAACCTCGTCGCCCTCGGCGGAGACCTCCACCGCAGTGTGGCCTCCGACCTCAAGCTGGACTTCACCGACCCCGGCTCACCCACCGTCGGCGCGGAGTTCATCGGCACCTCCATCGCTTCCGGGATGGACGGCGTCGACCAGGACGAGGCCGGGCGCACGCTGGCCGCCGAGAACCCGCACGTCCGGTTCCACAACTTCCAGCGCGGCTACGTCACCTGCACGGTGACCCCGCGGGAGTGGACCGTGGACTACCGGGTGGCCGACCGCGTGACGACCCCCGGCGGCACCGTGACCACCCGCACCAAGCTCGTCGTCGAGGACGGCCGGCCCGGCATCCAGCCCGCCTGACCCGGCGCACTCCTGGAAGGGGAACCCGCACATGCCGCACCAGCGCGTCGCACGAACCGCCCTCACCCTGGGCGCCGCAGTCCTGGCCACGCTCCTGACCTCGGCCACCGCGAACAGCGCCCCAGGCCCGGACCCGCAGCGCACCCGGCAGATCACCCTCGGCGCCGAACCGGACCGCCTCGACCTCGTACCGCTCCCGTGCTTCCCGAGCGTCTTCCAGGCCACCATGACCAACACCGGGCCCGGACCCGTGTACGCCGACACGCTCCTCTCCGCCGACGCACCGCTCACCCTGTCCCGCGACATCTTCTCCAGCTACCTCCCGGCCACCGACCCCGACCAGCCGGTCGGCGCCCTCGTCGAGGTCCGCGCGCCCCGGGACACCCCGCCCGGCACCTACGACGTCCGGCTGGAACTGGACCGGCAGCGGCTGCGCGTGCCGGTGAGCGTCCAGAGCGCCCCGTCCAAGGGGCCGGGCGACAACCTGGCCCTGGGCGAGGAGGCCTTCGCCTCCTCCACGCACGGCAACTTCTCGGTCTGCGGCGGCGTCGACGGCAACACCGACCACGCCGACTGGGACACCCGCACCGGATGGAACGACGGCACAGCCGCCGTCTTCCCCGACACCTACGGCGTACGGCTCCCCGAGCCGCGGCGGATCGACGAGGTCAAGGTCCTCACCCTGGACCGCCCCGCGCACCCGGCCGCCCGGTACGGGCTGCGCGACTGGGACGTCCAGGCCCTCACGGACGGGCGCTGGACCACTGTCGCCGAGGTACGCGGCAACACCTCCGGCCTCGTGACCAGCCGGTTCCGGGCGACTACCGCGGAGGCCGTACGCATCGTCGTCCACGCATCCAACGACGCCCGCTACTCCCGCGTCATGGAGATCGAGGTCCGCGGCAGTTGACACCGGGGCCTGACGGCCAGGGCTGAGTCCGGTGGGATGATCCGCTCATGGACACGGGCGCAGGTACGGATACGGAGATGATCGCCCTCCCGCCGGGACGGGTGACGCTGTCGGACCGCAGGACACAGCGCAGTTGGCCGGTCGACGTCGCCGCCTGCCGGCTCGCGGCGTGCCAGGTCACCCAGTCGCTGTACGAGGAGATCACCGGCCGCCGGCCGAGCACCGCGCGCGGGGAACGGCTGCCCGTCGAGGGGGTCTCCTGGGAGGACGCGGTCCGGTTCTGCAACGCCCTGTCGGAGCGCGCGGGGCTGGTGTCCGCCTATCACTTCCGGGCCGGCGGCGAGGGCGTCGAGTGGGACGCGTCCTGCGGCGGCTACCGGCTGCCGACCGAGGCCGAGTGGGAGTACGCCTGCCGGGCCGGGACGGCCGGACCGCGGTACGGGGCGCTCGACGAGGTCGCCTGGTATCGCGGCAACTCCGACGGCCGGGTCCGGGAGGTGGGCGGCAGGCGGCCCAACCCGTGGGGCCTGTACGACATGCTCGGCAACGTGTGGGAGTGGTGCTGGGACGTCTACGACGCCGAGGTGTACGGCACCTACCGGGTCCTGCGCGGCGGCGGCTGGTTCGACGAGCACTGGAGCTGCCGGGCCTCCGTACGCCGCCGCAGTCATCCGGCGTTCCGGGTCGACGACGTGGGGTTCCGGGTCGCCCGTTCGGTCTCCGCCACTCCCGCTCGGCGGAGTCGCCCGGCATCACAGCTCCCGGTGGACCTTGGTGTTGGACGCCTGGGCGCGCGGGCGCAGGACCAGTAGGTCGACGTTGACGTGGCTGGGGCGGGTGACCGCCCAGGTGATGGTGCCGGCGACGTCGTCCGCGGTCAGGGGCTCGGCGACCCCCTCGTACACCTTCTCCGCCTTCTCCTCGTCGCCACCGAATCGGGTCAGGGCGAACTCCTCGGTCCGGACCATGCCGGGCGCGATCTCGATGACCCGGACCGGCTGCCCGACGATCTCCAGGCGCAGCGTCTCGGCGAGGACGTGCGCGCCGTGCTTGGCGGCGACATAGCCCGCACCGCCCTCGTACGTGCCGTGCCCCGCCGTGGACGACACGACCACCACCGTGCCGTCGCCGCTCGCGACCAGCTTGGGCAGCAGGGCCTGGGTGAGGTGGAGGGTGCCGATGACGTTCGTCTCGTACATCCGGCGCCAGTCGTCCGGGTCGCCGGTCGCGACCGGGTCGGCGCCCAGGGCACCGCCCGCGTTGTTCACGAGCACGCCGACCGTCCGGAACGCGGTGGCGAACTCGTCGACCGCGGCGCGGTCGGTGACGTCGAGCGCGTATGCCGTCGCCGAGTGTCCGGCCGCGGTGATCTCCTCGGTCAGCGCCTCGATGCGGTCCTTGCGCCGCGCGGTCAGCACGACGCGGTAGCCGGCCGCGGCGAGCTGCCGGGCCGTCGCGGCGCCGATACCGCTGCTCGCACCGGTGACGACGGCGATGCGGGACGCGGCGGACGGGGCGGCGGTGGCCATGAAACTGCTCCTGGAACGGCGGTGGGCTGCTGCCGCCAAGAGTAGGCGACGTCAGCCGCCGTTCCTCGGGGCCCGCATGATCACTCGGCCAGGACCCGGCCGAAGTGGGCGCGCACTCACCCACGCCACCCTCCTGGCCCAGGCCAGGCAGCAGAAGGTCCAAAGGTGAGAGGACGGTAGGGGGCACACTCCCGGTTGCCTCGTGACGAGTGAGAGGCCAGTAAGAAGGCCGCCCGAGCGGCACACATCACGTCGTACGACGGCCACGGCTTGGCACACTGGATCCGTGCCCCAGACTGTTCTGCTCGCCGAAGACGACCGCGCCATCCGCCACGCCCTGGAGCGTGCCCTGACCCTGGAGGGCTACCAGGTCACCGCGGTCGCCGACGGCGTCGAGGCGCTGGCCCAGGCCCACAAGAACCGGCCCGACGTGCTCGTGCTGGACGTGATGATGCCCGGGATCGACGGACTCCAGGTCTGCCGCGTGCTGCGCGCCGAGGGCGACCGCACGCCGATCCTGATGCTGACGGCGCTCGTGGAGACCGCCGACCGGATCGCCGGTCTCGACGCCGGCGCCGACGACTACGTCGTCAAGCCCTTCGACGTCGAGGAGGTCTTCGCCCGGCTGCGCGCCCTGCTGCGCCGCACCACCCCGGTGGCCGTGGGAGCGAACGGCGCCGGCGCCGACGTACCCAAGGCTCCCGAGCGGTTCGTCGAGGCGGCCGGGATCCGCATGGACCCGCAGGCCCGCCGCGTCTGGCGGGGCACCCGCGAGCTGGAGCTGACCCGCACCGAGTTCGAACTGCTGGAGCTGCTGGTCCGCAACGCCGGCATCGTCCTCGACCACTCCACCATCTACGACCGCATCTGGGGCTACGACTTCGGCCCCGGCTCCAAGAACCTCGCCGTCTACGTCGGCTACCTGCGCCGCAAGCTCGACGAGCCGGACGCCCCGCAGCTGATCCACACGGTGCGCGGCGTGGGTTACGTACTGCGGGAGGACTGAGGTGAGCCGCCTGCTCGCCAGGCGGCGGTTCCGGCTGCTCTCCCTGCGCACCACCTTCGCGATGTCCTTCGCGGCCGTCACCGCCGCCGTGACCGTCCTCGTCGGCATCCTGTCCTACGGCGCCGCCGCCCGGCTGGTGCGCGTGGACCAGCAGTCGGTGTTCGACGAGGTCGTACAGGACCTGCGGAGCGAGGTGCGCCAGCAGGAGATGACGCCGGACGACTTCTCCTCCTCCGAGCCCGGCCACGACCTCGTACGCCCCGCCCGCACGGACGTACAGGTCCTCGGCCCGCACGGCAGCATCCTGGACCCCGGACGCCCCGGCCTGCCGGTCACCGACCCCGACCGGCGCATCGCCGGCGCGCTCACGGCCGGGCGGCTGACCCAGCACAGCGACGTCGACGTGGGCGACGACATCTACCGGATCGCGACCGTCTCCCTCGGCGGCGGCCGCGGCGCGGTCCAGATCGCGCAGGAGTTCAGCGACACCGAGGACCTCCTGCACGCACTCCAGCGGCGCACCCTGATCCTCATGGCCGCGGTCGTCACCGCCGCCGGCCTGTTCGGCTGGTGGCTGGCCCGCCGCATCACCCGCCGCCTGGTCATCCTCACCTCCGCCGCCGAGGACGTCGCCCGCACCCGCCGGCTCGGCATCCAGGTACCGGTCGCCGGCTACGACGAGGTGGGCCGCCTCGGCCGCGCCTTCGACCGCATGCTCGGCAGACTCGCCCAGTCGGAGGAGGACCAGCGCCGCCTGATCCAGGACGCGGGACATGAGCTGCGTACGCCGCTGACGTCGCTGCGTACGAACATCTCGTTGCTGCGCCGCATCGACGAACTCCCGCCCGAGACCCGCGACGAGCTCGTGGCGGACCTGAGCCAGGAGGCCCGCGAGCTGACGGACCTCGTCAACGAACTCGTCGACCTCGCCGCCGGCCAGTCCGACACCGAGCCCCCGCAGCGGGTCGACCTCGCCGACATCGCCGAGGATGTCGCAGGCCTGGCCCGCCGCCGCGCGGGACGCGAGATCCGGGTCCACGTGACCGGCGACACGGTGACCGACGGCCGCCCCGGCATGCTCACGCGCGCGGTGTCCAACCTGGTCGAGAACGCCGTGAAGTTCGACCGCGACAAGAACGCCCCCGTCGAGGTCGCCGTCACGGGCCCCGCGCAGCGCCCCGGCACGATCCGCGTAGAAGTCCGCGACCGCGGCCCCGGCATAGCGGACCACGACCTCACCCGCGTCTTCGACCGCTTCTACCGAGCCCCCGACGCCCGCTCCCTCCCCGGTTCCGGCCTCGGCCTCTCCATCGTCCGCGAGGTGGCCCTCGCCCACGGAGGCGCCCCGTTCGCCGTCCGCCGGGGCGGGGGCGGGGCGGTGATCGGGTTCACGGTGGGAGGGGTGCCGGCGGAGGACGAGCGCGGCGGAACCTGAGGCAGGTGTCGTCGCGCGGTCCGGCCTTCACTTGCAAGGATGCCCAGGGGCCGCGACCGCCGCCCCTTGAACGAAGGGGAGGACCGGCAGCGTGCTGAGTGACGAGGAGGCCGCCGCTCTGGCGGCGATCGATGAGGCGGAGCTGGCGCGGACCCTGCTGGAGCTGATCGCCGTGCCGAGCGTGACCGGCAGTCCCGCCGAGTCGGAGCTGCAGCACCAGCTCGCCGGACGGCTGGAGCGCCTGGGGCTGGACGTCGACCTGTGGCCCCTGGACCTGCCCGCGCTGCGCGCGCACCCCGACTTCCCCGGCGCGGAAGCCCCCTGCGACGAGGCCTGGGGCCTGGTCGGCACGACCGAGGACGGCGGCGACGGACCGACGCTGATCCTCCAGCGCCACGTGGACGTCGTACCGCCCGGCGACCTCGCTGCCTGGGACGGTGACCCGTTCGTCCCCCGCGTGAGCGGAGACCTCGTCCACGGACGCGGCGCCTGCGACATGAAGGCCGGACTCGCCGCCCACCTCGCCGCGCTGGCCGCGATCCGGGCGGCCGGCATCCGCCTGCGCGGCCGCCTCGCCGTGCACTTCGTCGTCGGCTGAGCTCGGGGGCCGGACCACCTCGCCCGGCCCCGGACTCACCCTTTCACGCACACGGCCTGCTTCAGCTTCGCCACTACCTCCACGAGGTCCCGCTCCACGGCAGCGTCGCAACGTTCCGCAGCTGCTGGAGGGCCACGTCCTCGACCGTCGCGGGGTCGGTCCACTTGCGGATGGGGACCTTCGCGCCCGGCATCTCCACGTACGACATCTCGCCATCAACCCCCGCAAGAGAAACAAAAGCCCTGAATCGCAAAACCGGCGCCAAAGTTCGAGGAAAAGGACAGCGGACCGGCGCCCACGGCAGTGCGTGCGATAGACATTGTTCCCCGGGGGCGCCCCGGTGCGGCAAGCGAATAACCTGCGGGGACACTGGAACCAGCGGCCTCGCCCCGCCGTTGGACACACCACCCGCGACACACCACCTGCGACACACCACCGTGGACCACCGTCGAGAGGAGCCCGACCGTGCAGCGGAAGGCCTACGTATCCGGCGTCGCCGCGCTCCTCGCGGCGCTGCTGGCCGGCTGCACCAGCGGTTCGGACGACGGCGCCACGACCGACAGTTCGAACCCGGGCGACACGACCACGGCGACCACGTCGGCCGAGCCCGGCCGCTACCGCACGCTCCCGGAACCCTGCAGCGCGGTCGGTCACGAGACGCTGGACTCGCTGCTGCCCGGCATCCGGCAGCTCACGGACAAGGAGCAGCGGGACAAGGCGTACGCGGGCGAGGCGACACAGACGTACGACACGGACCGGAAGGTCGGCTGTCGCTGGAAGGTGGACTCGGCAGACACGAGCGATCGTCTGCTCGTGGATTTCGAGCGGGTTGTCTCGTACGACAACGCCGTGAGTGACGACAGTGAGGCGGAGTCGGTGTTCGCGACGAGGCAGGAGGCGGCCCACCTCCCCGAGCCGACCACGACGTCCCCCGAGACCCCCGCGACCCCCGAGGCTCCGGCGTCTGCGACGCCCTCCACGTCCGGGGCCGACTCCCCCTCTTCCTCCACCGCGTCTCCTTCGTCGTCGCCGTCTCTCTCCCCCACTCCCACCGACGACATCCAGCCCCGCGTCCTGGACGACCTCGGTGACGAGGCGTTCCTCGACGACGAGCTGAGCAGCGCCGGTTCGACGGCACCGCAGCGCACGGTGACTGTGGCGTTCCGCACGTCCAATGTGATTGTGACCATCCGGTACGAGGAGCAGCCGACCACCGTCGGCGTGGTGCCGGACAGCAAGGAAATGCAGGACGGGGCCCGGAATTTGGCCTCTCAGCTGGCTGATTCGCTGAGCGGCTGACCGCTCTTCACGGCCCCTCCACGCTCGTCCGCAACTCGTGCGAACGAAGACCACATGGCTGCCTCAACGCGTACCGTGGCCCCTCGGACCCGTTCCGACCGCAGGAACCACGAGCGTCATGAGTGAAGGAACCATGCAGCGACGAGCCCAGCGAGACCACCGTGATCGGCGAGCGAAGCGCCTCCACCGCGTCCTTGTCTGCGCGGCCGCCGTCCCCGTGATGCTGGTCGCCACCGGCTGCTCCTCGGACTCCGGCGACGGCGGCAACGGCGGGGGCAAGGCCTCGGCTGCCGCCGCGCAGCAGTCCGTGAGCCCGACGCCGACGGTGCGGGCGGCGCGGTATGCGAAGTTGCCCGAAGCGTGCGCCGTGTTGTCGAAGAAGACGCTGGGCGATCTGGTGCCGGAGGCGTCGAAGTCGGGCAAGGAGGGCAAGTCGACCGACACGTCGGCGCGTGCCAGCTGCTCGTGGAGCAGCCTGGACAACAACGGTGTGAAGGGCTCGCAGTTCCGCTGGCTGAATGTGTCGCTGTTGCGCTTCGAGTCGGATGTGACCCGCGGTGCGGGTGACAAGCTGGCGCGGGAGTACTACCAGAAGCAGGTGCAGGAGGCCCAGGCCGTCGCGGGTGCCAAGAACACGAAGTCGGCGCCGGTCGCAGGTGCGGGTGACGAGGCGACGGCGGTGCGCTACGACCTGAAGAAGAAGGAAGGCGACTTCAAGCAGCAGACGGTCGTGGCGCGGGCCGAGAACGTCGTCATCACCGTCGACTACAACGGCGCGGGTCTGGCGGGCGACAAGGCCCCGAGCGCGGACGATCTGACGAAGGACGCCGAGAAGGCCGTCAAGGAGGCGGTGGCCGCGGTGTCCAAGGCGAACGGCAGCGCCGGCGGTGGGGCCACGCCGAGTGCGCCCTCGTCCAAGGCCCCGTCCAAGACCCCGTCGGGCGACCGCAAGGGCGGCACGGACGGCAAGCCCGGCGCCGAGTCGCCCTCCCCGTCACCTTCCAAGTCGGCCACGAAGCAGAGCTAGGCCCTATCCGGCCACCCGTGCTCCGCACACGTGTGCCACCCTGTTGCGCGCAACAACACGCACTGGGAGGGGAGTACGGGTGGCCGCGCCACTACAGCTGACTCGGATGCACCGCATTCTCATCGGTGTGGTCGTCACCGGTGCCGTGATCATCGCGGGCATCGGTTTCGCGGGGTCGTACGCGGCGGTACGCGAACTGGCCCTCAAGAAGGGCTTCGGGCAGTTCAGTTACGTCTTCCCGATCGGCATCGACGCGGGCATCTGTGTCCTGCTGGCCCTGGATCTGCTGCTGACCTGGATCCGTATCCCCTTCCCGCTGCTGCGTCAGACGGCCTGGCTGCTGACGGCGGCGACGATCGCCTTCAACGGGGCGGCGGCGTGGCCGGATCCGCTGGGTGTCGGCATGCACGCGGTGATCCCGATCCTGTTCGTGGTCGCGGTGGAGGCGGCCCGGCACGCGATCGGCCGTATCGCCGACATCACTGCCGACAAGCACATGGAGGGCGTCCGCCTCACCCGCTGGCTCCTCTCCCCGCTCCCGACGTTCCTCCTGTGGCGCCGCATGAAGCTGTGGGAGCTCCGCTCCTACGACCAGGTCATCAAGCTGGAGCAGGAACGTCTCGTCTACCAGGCCCGCCTGCGTTCCCGCTTCGGCCGCGGCTGGCGCCGCAAGGCCCCGGTGGAGTCCCTGATGCCCCTGCGCCTGGCCCGCTACGGCGTACCTCTGGCGGACACGGCCCCGGCGGGCCTGGCGGCAGCGGGTATTGAACCGGCCCTGATACCGCCCGCACCGGAAACGCACGTAGCTGCGGGCAGTCGTGCCGCTGGGGCGGCGCCCGTCCCACAGAGAGCCGCACCTCCCAGCGAGCAGCGCCTGGAACTGGACAGCAACCCCCATGCACAGGCATCCGAGCACGCACCCGAACCCGACGAGAGCCCCTGGTTCAACGCCCCCCGCGAAGTCGAGTACCAGGGCGGCTACGACCCCTCGTACGATCCCGAGCAGTACGCCCAGTGGATCGCGGAACAGCAGCAGTACGAGCAGTACCAGGCGGAGCAGCAGCCACGGCAGCCGTACGAGGAGCCCTCACCGGAGGACACCGGCAGCTTCCCCATCCCGGTGAGCCCGGGCCGCACCCGCGAGCTCGGCGAGGGCGGCGGCACACCGGAACCCCCGGAGCCGGACGAGGAGTCGTACTACCAGGTCTTCAAGCAGTCGATCAACGGCAGCTACCCGACTCCGCGTGAGTTCGGCGAGAACGTGGACGCGGAGTTCAGCATCGCCCTGCCCCCCGACGAGGCCAAGCGCATGGTCAACCGCTTCACCAACCGCTATAACGCGGAACTGGAAGAGGACCACATCGCCTGACGCCGGGAGGACGAGGACGGGGGTGCCCGGAGTTCACCGGACGCCCCCGTCCTCGTAGGACCCGAAGGAACTCCCCTACCGCGCCGTGTACCCGAAGCGGGTGCCGGCGGCGGGGAGGCCGCCCTGGCCGGGCTGGTAGGTGGTGACCGCGGCGATCGTTCCGCCGGCGGTCACGTTGGACATCAGCAGGGCGTGCAGCGCGCCGTAGGTGCTCGGACCGTAGGGCATGCCGACGTAGAGCCCGGTGCCGGTGTAGTGGATGCTGCGGCCCAGGTTCTGGTTGGCACCCGCGGGGCCGGGGATGCCGTCGCCGTCGCCGGCCTCGAGCCAGCGCTCGCCCGCGCCGGGCGAGCCCAGCAGCGAGAAGGTGGTGATCGCACCCGCCTTCGCGACCGTGCCGATGGCCTCGTTCGGGATGCCGACGGCCAGCCTCATCGTCGCGGTGCTGCTCACCGCGCGCGGCGCGGTGTTCACGGCGGTGACGGCGGCGCCGAAGCGGTCGCCCGCCTCGGAGGTGCCGCTCACATCGTCGTCGCCGGTGCCCGACAGGTAGGTGTTGAGCTGGCCGACCGTGCCGGAGGCGGTGATCCGGAAGCTCTGGACCATGCCGGTGTCGGTCTTGTCGACGCCGCCGACGAACAAGTCCTCGTCGGGCGAGCCGACCGCGAGTATCGATTCGGTGGCCGCCGCCGCACCCGAGGGCCGGTACGGGGCCAGGGCCAGGCGATGGCGATGTCCTCGACGGCGTCGCAGTTGAAGTCGGTGATGCGGGGCGCGCCGATCTTCGGTTCCGATCGGCGGTACGGAACAGCTTCAAAAAACACATGCGGAAGAAATGGCGCCTACAACACCAGGAACACGATGACAATCGCCAACGTCGTCACCAGCAGCCCGTAAAGGCCGGATTTCAGCTTCGAGACCTCGTACGTCTCTCCGAGCCGGTGCTTCTTCTCCATTTGCCGCACCTCTGGCCGCATGGCGAACAACAGGAGAGCCAGTGAGAACATGGAAGCGGAGTAGATGACGAGAGCCTCTGGCTCCGTATGGCCCCGCATGAAGCTGTGCCCCATGACGGAGACCGCTCCGAGGGCCGGGGCGATCACTGAGTAGAGCGTGGCCTTCTTGTGTCTGAAGCAGAAGTAGAACGCCGCCATGAACAGTGCGGAAGTGGCCACTGCCACGATCCACCACTGGCCCACCGTCAAGTCCTCCGCCTTCACTTTCTCTCTCCTGCCTTTGTGTACATGTCGCCGGGGTGGGCGGCACTTCCTGCGGTACCGCCCAGCTGCCTGCGGCGATTCCCGGAATTACTGTCCGGTCAGCTCCAGTTCAGCAAGCCGATGGCCGCCGTGGTGGTGTCCTCCAGGAAACCGGACTGTCTGGTCGTCCAGGGTGCGCTGCGTGGCGATCCGCGCCGGCGCCTCCTGCTCCTGGGCGGCCTTGAGACGGGCTGCCACGATGCCGACTTCGGTGTCCTGCTGGATGCGGTCGGTCTCCGCCTGGCGGGCCGCCGCCTCGACGGCTCGTGCCTCCGCGACCGCGTCGGCCGCGGCGTTGTTCGCCGCGGAGGCAGCCGCGGAACCGGCGGCGGAGGCCTGCGAGGAGGCGATGGAGGCCTGCTCCGCCGCCTTCGCGGCCGTACGGGCCTTCGCGGCGGCGTCGCGGGCGCCTTCGGCGGCCGCACGTGCGGCGGATGCCTTCGAGGCGTCGGCGGACGCGGCGATGGCCGCGTTGTAGGCGCGTGCGGCCGCACGGCCTGCCTGTGCTGCCGCCGCGGCGGCAGCCTGCGCCGCCCGCGCCGCCCGCTGCGAGGCGGACTGCGCGGCACGGGAGGCGCTGATCGCGGTCTGCGCCGCGCGGGCCGCGCCGCGTGCGGCGTCGGCGGCCTTGTCGGCGGCCTTCGCCGACTTACGGACGTCGTCCTGCGCGGCCTGGTGCAAGGCCTCGCATCGATCACATTACGAGTCGACCGAAAACCGGACAGTCGCATTCCGTTGCGTTGATGTCCGAAAACAGGTGTGGGGGTGCCCGGCGTTGGTCGCCGGGCACCCCCATCGTGAGAGGGAAACCGGGGGCTACTCCCCCAGCAGCCTCCGCACCCGCTCCTGCCCCACCGCCAGCAGCAGCGTGGGCAGCCGGGGCCCGGTGTCCCGGCTCACCAGCAGGTGGTAGAGCAGTGCGAAGAACTTCCGCTGGTCGGTCTTGATCTCGGCGGGCAGTTCCTTGGGTGTGGCGTCCGCGGAGAACCCGGCCTGAATCTTGGGCACGCCGTAGACGAGGTGGGTCAGCCCGTCGAGCGACCAGTGCTCGGCGAGTCCGTCCAGCAGCAGCCGCAGTGACTGCTGTCCCTGCTCGTCGAGCGACTTGAGCAGGTCGAGGTCGGGCTCGTCCCGCACGATGGTCCGCTGCTCGGCCGGCACCTGGGTGTTGATCCAGGCCTCGGCCTTGTCGTACCGCGGCCGCGCCTCGTCCAGCGAGCCCAGCGGCCGCGACGGGTCCAGCTCGCTGAGGATGCGCAGCGCCTGGTCCTCGTGCCCGGCGGTGATGTCGGCGACGGACGCGAGGGTCCGGTACGGCAGCGGCCGGGGCGTACGCGGCAGCTCACCGCTCGCCGTGCCTACCGCGCGGGAGTGCGCGGCGATGTCGGCCGGCAGCGCGGTCCCGTCGGCGACCTTGGCGTCGAGGCGGTCCCACTCGTCGTAGAGGCGCTGGATCTCCTGGTCGAAGGCGATCTTGAAGGACTGGTTGGGCTTGCGGCGGGCGTACAGCCAGCGCAGGAGCTGCGGTTCCATGATCTTCAGGGCGTCGGCCGGGGTGGGTACGCCGCCCCGCGACGACGACATCTTCGCCATGCCGCTGATGCCCACGAAGGCGTACATGGGCCCGATGGGCTGCTTGCCGCCGAAGATCCCGACGATCTGCCCGCCGACCTGGAAGGACGACCCCGGGGAGGAGTGGTCGACGCCGCTCGGCTCGAAGACGACCCCCTCGTACGCCCACCGCATCGGCCAGTCGACCTTCCACACGAGCTTGCCGCGGTTGAACTCGTTCAGCCGGACGGTCTCGGAGAAGCCGCACGCGGTGCAGCCGTACGTCAGCTCCGTGGTGTCGTCCTCGTAGGCGGTGACGGTGGTGAGGTCCTTCTCGCAGTTGCCGCAGTACGGCTTGTACGGGAAGTATCCGGCGGCGCCGGAGCTGCCGTCGTCCTCGGCTGCCGCGCCGGATCCCTCGGCGGCCTCCAGCTCGGCCTCGTCGACCGGCTTCTGCGACTTCTTGGCGGGCGCCTTCTTCGTGCGGTACTGGGCGAGGATCGCGTCGATGTCCGCGCGGTGCCGCATGGCGTGCAGGATCTGCTCGCGGTAGACGCCGGAGGTGTACTGGGCGGTCTGGCTGATCCCGTCGTACTCGACGCCGAGCTGGGCGAGCGACTCCGTCATGGCGGCCTTGAAGTGCTCGGCCCAGTTGGGGTGCGGCGAGCCCTTGGGTGCTGGCACGGACGTGAGCGGCTTGCCGATGTGCTCGGCCCAGGACTCGTCGACGCCCGCGACTCCGGCCGGCACCTTGCGGTAGCGGTCGTAGTCGTCCCAGGAGATCAGGTGCCGGACCTGGTGGCCGCGGCGGCGGATCTCGTCGGCGACGAGGTGCGGGGTCATGACCTCGCGGAGGTTGCCCAGGTGGATGGGGCCGGACGGGGACAGCCCGGACGCGACGACGACAGGTTTGCCCGCGGCGCGGCGCTCCGACTCCTCGATGACATCGTCCGCGAAACGGGAGACCCAGTCGATGGTCTCGGTGCTCTGAGCCACGATCGGCACGTCCTCTTGGTTCTGGAACTTTGGGAGTCCTGAAGTTCTGACCGCTCCATACTCCCAGACGGGTCCGCGACCGAAAAAACGGCTTTACCCCCATGGGATACTGGCCGTGTCTATCCATCCCCACGAGGAGAACGGCACCCTTTCTTATGGCCTCGGTCACGTCCCTCACCGCTTCCGTCCACCAGCGCCTCGCGTCCGCCCTCACGGCTGCCCTGCCGGAGGCCGCCGACGCGGACCCGCTGCTGCGACGCAGCGACCGGGCGGACTACCAGGCGAACGGGATCCTGGCGCTGGCGAAGAAGGCGAAGGCGAACCCGCGGGAGCTGGCCGCCCAGGTCGTGGCGCAGGTCACCACCGGCGAGGTGATCAAGGATGTCGAGGTCTCGGGCCCCGGCTTCCTGAACGTGACGATCACCGACCGGGCGATCACCGAGAACCTCGCCGCGCGGGCCGCGGATGCCGACGGCCGGCTGGGCGTGCCGTACGCCGAGCAGCCGGGCACCACCGTCATCGACTACGCGCAGCCGAACGTGGCGAAGGAGATGCACGTCGGTCATCTGCGGTCGGCGGTGATCGGTGACGCGCTCGTTCAACTGCTGGAGTTCACCGGTGAGAACGTGATCCGGCGGCATCACATCGGCGACTGGGGCACCCAGTTCGGCATGCTCATCCAGTATCTGGAGGAGCACCCGCACGAGCTGGACCACAAGGACGCCGAGGTGACCGGCGAGGAGGCGATGTCGAACCTCGACCGCCTCTACAAGGCTGCGCGCAGGCTCTTCGACTCCGACGAGGAGTTCAAGACGCGGGCGCGGCGCCGGGTGGTCGACCTCCAGGCGGGCGACCCGCACACCCTCGCCATGTGGCAGAAGTTCGTGGACGAGTCGAAGATCTACTTCTTCTCCGTCTTCGAGCAACTGGACATGGAGGTCCGGGACCCGGACATCGTCGGCGAGTCGGGCTACAACGACATGCTCGACGAGACGTGCCGGCTGCTGGAGGAGGCGGGTATCGCGGTCGAGTCGGAGGGCGCGCTGTGCGTGTTCTTCGACGACGTCAAGGGCCCGGACGGCCACCCGGTCCCGCTGATCGTCCGCAAGTCCGACGGCGGGTACGGCTACGCGGCGACGGACCTGTCCGCGATCCGCGACCGTGTCTTCAACCTCAAGGCGAACACGCTCCTCTACGTCATCGACGCCCGCCAGGCCCTGCACCTGAAGATGGTCTTCGAGACGGCGCGCAGGGCGGGCTGGCTGAACGAGGACGTGCCGGCGGTCCACCTCGCCTTCGGCACGGTCCTCGGCAAGGACGGCAAGCCGTTCAAGACCCGTGAGGGCGAGACGGTCCGCCTGGTCGACCTGCTGGACGAGGCGATCGACCGCGCCTCGGCCGTCGTACGGGAAAAGGCGCAGGACCTGTCCGAGGAGGAGATCGCCGAGCGGGGTGCCCAGGTGGGCATCGGCGCGGTGAAGTACGCGGACCTGTCGACGTCGGCGAACCGGGACTACAAGTTCGACCTGGACCAGATGGTCTCGCTGAACGGCGACACGTCCGTCTATCTCCAGTACGCGTACGCCCGTATCCAGTCGATCCTGCGCAAGGCGGGCGACGTACGCCCGTCCGCGCACCCGGAGCTGGCGCTGCACGAGGCGGAGCGGGCGCTCGGACTGCACGTCGACGCGTTCGCCGAGCAGGTGGCCGAGGCGGCCTCGGAGTACGCCCCGCACAAGCTGGCGGCGTACCTCTACCAGCTGGCGTCCCTGTACACGACGTTCTACGACAAGTGCCCGGTCCTGAAGGCCGAGTCGCCGGCCCAGGTGGAGAACCGCCTGTTCCTGTGCGACGTCACGGCCCGGACGCTGCACCAGGGCATGGCACTGCTGGGGATCAGGACACCTGAGCGGCTCTGAGCGCCTGGAGAGTTGCGCGCGGCCCGTCTCCTCCCCTGTGGGGAGGACGGGCCGCGGCGTGTCCAGGTGCTAGAGCGAGTTGGCGAAGTCCTTGAACGCGGCCCTGGTGCCTGATCCAACGGCTCCGTCGACCGGGCCGTCGTAGAGCCCGCCGGACTGCAGGGCGCGCTGCAGCGCCTCGACGGTGCCGGTTCCGACGTCGCCGTCGATCGGGCCGGTGTAGCCGTAGTGCGCTGTGAGGCGAGGCAATAACCGACCTGGCCCTGCTGCGCGACCAGCGCGAGGCATTCGGTCCGGTCGCCTCCACCCCCACCGCTTGGCCCATCCTGGCCGACATCGACACCACGACACTCACGGCATCGCGCATCCGCGACTCCAAGAACCTGGAGGGTGTTCGCCGGGTTCGCCGGGCGTCAGGCGTAGTAGTGGATCGTGCCGCGCAGCGCGGCGTCACCGCCCTCGCAGTGCTGGACGAAAGTCGCCGCGAGGGCCTTGATCGTGCCGTCGTCGCCGCGGGCCAGCTTGGTGATGGTGAACTGGCCGGTGACCGTGTTGCAGCCTCGGCTGTTCCCGGACACGTCGAGGCCCGCTATGCCGTCGCCGTGGAACCGCTGGGCCTGGTAGGTGCGGCCGGCCTCGAACTGTTCGCCGGTGGGCGGGGTCAGCTGGGCCGACCAGTACTCGCGCTTTCCGGAAGCCTGGTAGGAGACGCCGTCGCCGTAGCGGCTCAGTGAGAACGTGCTGGTGGCGCCGGTGAAGGTCTGGCTCAGGCCGGCGCCCACGTAGTCGCCGGAGTCGCTGCTGTAGGTGTAGGACAGCGGATAGGCACGGTACTTGACCACGCCCTTGAGCGCGGGGGCGTCGGCGCTTTCACAGTGCTGGGTGTAGGTGGCGTCGAGCACGGTGATCGCACCGGAGGTGTCGGTCTCGATCTGGTTGACCGAGAACTGTCCGTAGACCTCGTTGCAGCCGCGGCCGTCGCCGGAGACGTCGAGGCCCGGGGAGCGGCCGGTGCGGAAGGCCGCGCGCTCGGCGTTGCGGTAGACACCCGGGTGGAGCTTCTCGCCCACCGGGGCGGCGAGGTCGACATCCCACCGGGTGCTGTCCGTGGACACGCGGAAGCGTACGTACTCCGCGGTGCCCCCGGCGGTGATCGTCGCCGTCGCCGGTGTGTAAGCGGCGGTGCCGCCCTGGCCGATGTAGTCACCGGCCTCGCTCGTGTATCGGTACTTCGTCACGGCCACCGGGGTGCCGGTGGCGGCCGCGGCGGGCTCGGCCAGGCCTGCGGTGAGGCCGATCGTCGCGGTAAGACTCGCCAGCGCACCGAGCAGGGTGCGCCGCCATCCTGTGCGTGAGCGCACGGATGCAACCCCCTTCATGGAAGGTACGGGCGCCCCCAGTGGGCACCCACACCCTTGTTGTAACAGCCGCCACTGACACCGGAGTTGCCGCAGTCCGAACGTTCCGTCGGTCAGCGCTGGGCGGTGGTGTTCGCCCCGTCCAGCGCTTCCCGGATGATGTCGGCGTGCCCGGCGTGCTGGGCCGTCTCCCTGATCAGGTGCAGCAGGATGCGGCGTGCCGACCAGTACTCCCGTTCCGGCGGGGACCACGGAGTGACGGGCAGCGGCACGCGGCGGCCGGGGTCCGGCAGGGCGGCCACCGCCCGGTCGGTGGCCCGGGAGGCGGCGGCGTACCGCTCCAGCAGGCCGGTGAGGGTGTCGGTCTCGGCCATGCGGTACTGGCCCATGTCGAGCATGCTGTCGGGTAGTTCGCCGTCGCCCTTGACCATGATCTGCGTCCACACCTCCTCCCCCTGTGCGAGGTGTTTCACGATCCCGCCGAGGGTCAGCTCGCTCACGGTCGTGCGCCGCGCGGCCTGCGCGTCGGTGAGGCCGCGCACGGTGATCAGCAGCAGCTCCCGCTGCTCCGCGAGCGCGTGCAGCAGCTCGTCGCACTCGTCGGGGAGGGACGGGGCCGGGTTCTGGTTCTGCATCGCGGTGGTCATGCGGAGACCGTACGAGGCATGCAGGACGGAGTGTGTCCTACATGCGCGCGTCAGGCAGCAGCCGCGTGCCCTCCGGCGCCGTGATGCCGAAGTCCTCGTCCAGGACACGGCGGGCCTCGGCGTCGTCCGCGAGTTCCCGCACGGTGACCGCGCCGTCTGCGCAGGTCCTAGGGCCTGCTGCGAAAGTGGCGTCGTCGCCCGAAGGGCGGCCGCGCGGCGTCCGGTGCGTGCTCTCGGCGTGCCACCCGGAAGCCCTCGTACTGGGCGTACTCGGGCTTTCGGGCGGTGGAGTGGGGGCGCCTCCCACGCCCTTAAGGCAGTGGGGGAGCGTGCCGGGCGTCGCGCGGCAGGCGCCACTTTCGCAACAGGCCCTAGCTTGACTCTGTCGGGGATCTTGGAGTTTCGCGGCGCGACAGCATGATCAACGGGCATGCTCGGGTGGTTCCGATGACCGATGCAGT
>NZ_JACTVI010000041.1 GCF_014495685.1 Streptomyces sp. TRM68367
TTCGGTGTTTCCGACTCTATCAGATCTTTTCTCGACCCGATCCCCAGTCAGCGGGGGTTGTCTTCGCGGCCGTTGGGCCGTTCCGACGTCTCAAACCTTAGCGGATCCTCTCGGCGTTTCCCAAATCGGGCCGTCGAGCCCCTATACGAATTGAATTCGGGCACGCCGAAATCAACCCCGTCGGGATATCGTACTGGTGGTTTGAGTGCCGCTTGTGCGGCGGGAGGTGTTGTCGAAGAACCGTTACGGCTCCGCGGCAACCCGAAGAACTTTACGTATCCGGCGACGGGCTGTCAAGCGGCCCTGTCAAGATCTTTTGTGCTCGGCATCAGTCCAGGTCGATGAGGCGTCCGCCCGCGTCCGGCTGGGCGTGCTCCACCCTGCGCAGGAGGCGGGTGAGGACCTCGCCGAGTGCCGTCCGCTCCTCTGGGGAGAGGTCCTGGAGCAGGTCCTCCTCGAAGACCGATGCCAGTCGCATCGCCTCCAGCCACTTCTCACGCCCCTCGGGTGTCAACTCCACGATGACCCGTACGCGATTGGTCTCATCGCGTTCCCGGGTAACCAGCCCTTCGGCGACCATGCGGTCGATCCGGTGAGTCATCGCGGCCGGCGTGAGACCGAGACGCTTGGCGAGGTCGCTGGGGCCAAGCTGATAGGGGGCGCCGGAGAGGACGAGGGCCTTGAGGACCTCCCACTCGGCGTTGCTGATGCCGAGCTCGGCGGTCTGGCGGCCGTAGGCGACGTTCATCCGGCGGTTCAGCCGGGACAGCGCCGAGACGATCTTCTCGACCTGGGGGTCGAGGTCCTGGAACTCGCGCTGATATGCGGCGATCTGCTCTTCGAGTGTCGGCTCGCCCAGGCCGGTCGTGTCGCCCATGGCGGCAGTATCGCACGCCCCCACTTTGCCTTGAAGTCCTTCGCTATGTACTCTTTATCTTTGAACTTTATCTTCGAAGTCTTCAGGACTAACCACTGAGGCTCCCTAGCTAACCGAGAGAGGTGAACGTGACCAGGCCGATGGGCGCAGCGACGCGCCGGATCCACGTGGGCAACGCACTCAGCGCATTCGGGCTCGGCTTCACCGTCCCCTACCTGTACGTCTATGTGGCGCAGGTGCGGGGGCTTGGTGCCGTGACGGCGGGGCTCGTGCTCGCGGCCTTCGCCGTGGCCGCGCTGGTCGTGCTGCCGTTCGCCGGGCGGGCCATCGTCCGGCGGGGCCCGCTGCCGGTGCTGCTCGCCGCCCTGGTCGCCGCCGCTGCCGGTGCGCTGGGTCTGGGGCTGTCGGGCAGTGCGGCGGCCGTGCTGCTGTCGGCGGCCGTCCTGGGAGCCGGGCAGGCCGTGATGCAGCCGGCGCTGGCGACGATGATCGTCCACTGCTCGTCGGCCGGGACGCGCTCGCGCGCCTTCGCCCTGCAGTTCTTCCTGCAGAACCTCGGGCTCGGGGTCGGCGGCCTCATCGGCGGCCATCTGGTGGACACGACCAGCGCGAGCTCGTTCACGCTGCTGTTCGCGATCGAGGCGGCGGTGTTCCTGCTGCTGGTCGTGGTGATGTCGACGGTGCGGATGCCGCACTCGCCGCGGGTCGAGGGTGCGCCGGGGCGGTCGGGCCCGGGCGGCTGGCGGCAGCTGCTGGGCAACCGGGCGATGGTGCAGCTGTGCGTGTTGGGCTTCGTGCTGTTCTTCGCCTGCTACGGGCAGTTCGAGTCGGGGCTCAGTGCCTACGGCGTGGAGGCAGCCGGGATATCGACGTCCGCGCTCGGTACGGCGCTGGCCGCGAACACGGCGGTGATCGTGGTCGCGCAGTTCGCCGTGCTCCGGTTCGTCGAGCGGCGCAGGAGGTCGCGGGTCATCGCCGCCGTGGGGCTGATCTGGGCCGTGGCGTGGGCGGTGGCCGGGTACGCGGGGCTTGGGCACGGGAGCCAGGCCATGGCGACGGCCGCGTTCGTCTCGACGTACGCGCTGTTCGGGCTGGGTGAGTCGATGCTGTCGCCGACGGTGGCTCCGCTGGTGGCCGATCTGGCGCCGACGGGGCTTGCCGGGCAGTACAACTCCGCCTTCGCCCTGGTGAAGCAGCTCGCGCTGGCGGTTGGGCCGGCGGTGGGCGGGCCGCTGGGGGCGTCGCTGCATGCCCCGTACATCGTGATGTTCCTGCTGTTCTCGCTGGCGATCAGTGTGCTGGCGGTGCGGTTGGGGCGGCAGCTCACGGAGGTGCAGGACCGGCCGTGGCTGGCGAATAGCCGGGTCGTTGCGCGGGGTGGGGCGCCTACGGAGTCGGTGTCCGCGGGGGCGTGAGGTACCTGCGGCTGGCCGGGGGTGGGTGCGCCGGGCGCGTGGTGGGGTGCCTCCCAGGCCCTTAAGGCACCGGGAGAGGCACGACTGCCCGCAGGTACGACGACTGCGCGGGCCCGCGGCTAAGCACCTACGTACGCGGTAGTGCGAACTCGCACCACACTGCCTTGCCGCTCCCCGGTGTCCGTCGGCTCCCCCAGTTGGACGCGATCGTGGCCACGATCGCGATGCCTCTTCCCGACTCGTCCGCCGGTTCCGCGCGGCGGCGCCGCGGCAGATGGTCGTCGCCGTCGGTGACCTCGACGATCAGGCGGCGGTCGGTGCGGCGCAGGCGCAGGCGCATCGGCGGAGTGCCGTGCTGGAGGGAGTTGGCGACCAGTTCGCTGGCGGCCAGGACACCCAGGTCGTGCAGGTCCGAGGGGAACCGCCAGCTGGTGAGCACGCCGGAGGCGAAGGCACGCGCGCGTGGGGCCGCTTCCACGCCGCCCAGCAACTCCAGCGCCGCGTTGCGGAAGAGTTCGGCCTCGGGGCCGGTGCGGGCAGGGTGCTGGAGGACCAGGACGGCCACGTCGTCGTCGTGGTCGGCGGTCACGCCCGCCGAGCGGACCAGGCGGTCGCAGACGACCTGGGGGGTGCCGGTGGCGCCGGCCAGGGCGCTTTCCAGGGCCGCGATGCCCTCGTCCAGGTCCTTGTCACGGCGCTCGACCAGGCCGTCCGTGTACAGGACGGCCGTGGAGCCGGGGCCCAGGGGGATGGAGCCCGAGGCGTGCATCCAGCCGCCCGTGCCGAGCGGCGGGCCGGTGGGTTCGTCGGCGCGCAGCACGTCGCCGTTCTCGTCTCGGACGAGGACCGGCAGGTGGCCCGCGGACGCGTACACCAGCTTGCCCTCGTTGGGGTCGTGGACGGCGTACACGCACGTGGCGATCTGGTTGGCGTCGATCTCGGCGGCCAGGCCGTCGAGGAGTTGCAGCACCTCGTGCGGCGGGAGGTCCAGGCGGGCGTACGCCCTGACCGCCGTACGGAGCTGGCCCATGACCGCTGCCGCGCGGACGCCTCTGCCCATGACGTCGCCGATGACCAGGGCCGTGCGGCCGCCGCCGAGGGTGATCACGTCGTACCAGTCGCCGCCGACCGCGGTCTCCGTGCCGCCGGGGTGGTAGGTGGCGGCGATGCGCAGGTCGTCGGGCTCCTCCAGTTCCTGCGGGAGGAGGGAGCGCTGGAGGGTGACGGCCGTTTCGCGCTGGCGGCGTTCGCTGGCGCGCAGCCGCTCGGCGGCCTCGGCGTGGTCGGTGACGTCGGTGGCGAATACGAGCACACCGGGGCCGGCCCGGCAGGCCTTGTCGTCCTCGGTGGCCGGGGTGCAGGTGAAGGTGTAGGAGCGGCCGTCGGGGGCCTTGCGGGACTTGACCGTGCGGGGCTTGCCGCTGCGCAGGACCTGGTCGAGGAGGGGCAGCAGCCCCAGTTCGTCGAGTTCCGGGAGGGCTTCGCGCGCGGGTGCGCCGATCGGGCGTACGCCGAAGGCCGTCGTGTAGGCGTCGTTGACGTAGGCGAGGCGGTGGTCGGGGCCGTGGACGAGGGCGACCAGGGACGGGACGCGGTCGAGGACCTCGCGCACCGACAGGTCGTCGACGGCGGGTACGGCGGGTGGGTCGTCGGTCAGTTGTTCGGCACGGGCGGCGGGCACGGAGCCGTCTCCCCGCCGGTCCGGGGAGACCGTGTGCTCGGTCCGCGCTGCGGCGCGGCGCTGTGTTCCGGGGAGCCGGGCGCTCCAGCGCGTGAAGTTCACGAATCCTTGCCTCGTGTAGTCGTCGGCGGCCGGTACCGGAACCGGCCGGGACCCGGGGGCCGCGCGGGCGAGCGGCGGCATGCCCGGTGGTGGACCAGTCTGGCAGTGTGCCGACCGAGCCGACATCCGTCAGACGCCGGGCCGACCGGTGGAGTTCCTGGGTCCGGTCAGGACGACCCCTTCGGGTTGTCCGGGGGGTCTTGAGAAGGCTTTCCACCGGCAGCGAGTTCGAACTCCGCTCGGGGATGTTCGAGTGAACCCAGGGAGACGATCTCGCGTTTGAAGAGCCCGGACAGGGTCCATTCGGCGAGCACGCGCGCCTTGCGGTTGAAGGTCGGCACGCGGCTGAGGTGGTAGGCGCGGTGCATGAACCAGGCCGGGTAGCCCTTCAGCTTGCGGCCGTAGACGTGGGCGACGCCCTTGTGCAGGCCGAGGGAGGCGACGGAGCCGGCGTACTTGTGTGCGTACGTCTCAATGGGTTCGTCGCGCAGGGCGTGCGCGATGTTGTCGCCGAGGAGCCTCGCCTGGCGGAGCGCGTGCTGGGCGTTGGGGGCGCATTCCGCGCCGGGTTCTTCGGCGGTGACGTCGGGGATCGCGGCGGCGTCTCCGGCCGCCCACGCGTGTGTGGTGCCCTCGACGGTCAGCTGCGGGGTGCAGGTCAGCCGGCCCCGGCCGTTGCGGGGGAGGTCGGTGGCGGCGAGGACGGGGTGGGGTTTGACGCCGGCGGTCCACACGACCGTACGGGTGGGGAAGCGGGCGCCGTCGCTGAGCACGGCGACGCGGTCCGCGCAGGATTCGAGGCGGGTCTGAAGACGTACGTCGATGTTGCGGCGGCGCAGTTCGGTGACGGTGTAGCGGCCGAGTTCCTCGCCGACCTCGGGCAGGATGCGGCCGGTGGCCTCGACGAGGATCCACTTCATGTCCTCGGGCCGGATGTTGTGGTAGTAGCGCGCGGCGTAGCGGGCCATGTCCTCCAGTTCGCCGAGCGCCTCGACTCCGGCGTAGCCGCCGCCGACGAAGACGAAGGTGAGGGCGGCGTCGCGGATCCCCGGGTCGCGGGTGGAGGAGGCGATGTCCATCTGCTCGATGACGTGGTTGCGCAGGCCGATGGCCTCCTCGACGGTCTTGAAGCCGATGCCGTGGTCGGCGAGGCCGGGGATGGGCAGGGTGCGGGAGACGGATCCGGGTGCGAGGACGAGCTCGTCGTACGTCAGTTGCCGTGCGCCGGTGCCCTCCTCCTCGGTGGCGAGGGTGCGGACGGTGGCGGTGCGCTTGGCGTGGTCGACGGACTCGGCCTCGCCGATGACGACGTGGCAGTGGTCGAGGACGCGGCGCAGCGGTACGACGACGTGCCGGGGCGAGATGGAGCCGGCCGCCGCCTCGGGGAGGAACGGCTGGTACGTCATGTACGGGTCGGGGGTGACGACCGTGATCTCGGCCTCGCCCCGTTTCAGTTCCTGTTTGAGCTTCTTCTGGAGGCGCAGGGCCGTGTACATCCCGACGTAGCCGCCGCCGACAACGAGAATGCGCGCACGTTCCTTCACCATCCCATGACGCACCCGGCGCCTGCGTTTGTCCACAGGCTCGGCAATTTGTGTGACCGGGGGCCCGGTGGCCGAAGAGTTGGCCGAATTGTCGGAGTGTGCGGAAGGATCGCAGGTCAGCGGGCATGATCCAGGGGCGTGAGGGGGCACATTCGGGGCGTATGCGCCCCGTACTCCGATCGGGGGGCGCTCTGTGCGGAACCTGCCCCTTCTGAATTGACCCTCGCTCAACTATGTTGTGTCGACGGGGTGTGGGGGATGCGCTCATCGGGTCCGCAAGGTCCTGACTCAGGGCCTTTGAGCGGGTTCGTGATCCGGGCTTGTTCCGCCGGCTCCGGCTTCCACATGGCGGGGAGAGTCTCCGGGGGGAGACGTCATTACCGGGGGAATACGTATGCATGTTCAGGACTCTCATTGGTCGTCCGCGTCAGCTGTCGCTTCCGGCGGCGCGACGATGAGCGCGGCGGCGGGAAACGGACGCGGGGACAGTGCGCGGACGACGCCGCTGCGGGTGGACGCACAGCGCAATCTGGAGCACGTGCTGCGTGCGGCGCGCGAGGTCTTCGGCGAGCTGGGGTACGGCGCGCCGATGGAGGACGTGGCGCGCCGCGCGCGGGTCGGTGTGGGCACGGTGTACCGGCGCTTCCCGAGCAAGGACGTCCTGGTGCGGCGGATAGCCGAGGAGGAGACCTCCCGGCTGACCGACCAGGCGCGGGCGGCGCTCGGCCAGGAGGACGAGCCGTGGTCGGCGCTGTCGCGCTTCCTGCGGACGTCGGTGGCCTCCGGTGCCGGGCGGCTGCTGCCGCCGCAGGTGCTGAGGGTCGGCGTCGCGGAGGACGGGACCGACGGCGCCGGTGAGGCGCGGGTGCCGCAGCAGCGGGTGCAGCCGGGCTCGGGTGGGCTGCGGCTGGTGCCGGAGCAGTCGACGGTGTCCGCGGTGGATGATGCCGGGGCGGCGGCGCTGCTGGAGGTCGTGGGGCAGCTTGTGGAGCGGGCGCGGGCGGCGGGTGAGCTGCGGCCGGATGTGTCCGTGTCGGACGTGCTGCTGGTGATCGCCACGGCGGCGCCCTCGCTGCCGGATGCGGAGCAGCAGGCGGCGGCGTCGGAGCGGTTGCTGGACATCCTGCTGGAGGGGTTGCGGTCGCGGCCGGCGGGGTGACTGCGTCGGCTGGGCCACGTTTTGCCGGTTGCCCGGCGTTGCGGCTGGCCGGGGGCTGGGTGCGCAGCCCGGCGTGAGCGGGGTGCCGCCGCGCCCACCCGTGCCGCCCTGGGGGTACCTCCCAGGCCCTTAGGGGTCCTTGCTCTGTGCCCGCGGTTACGGACGGGGGTGCCCGCCGACGTCGGGTTCGGGTGTTTTGGGCGACTGCCGTTCGGGGGAGGAGCGTTGAGCCTTCCCTGAACGGGTGATGGGTAGTACTGGCGTGCGGTAAAACCCCACGGATGAGTGGATGTCCGTCCCAGGGGGTCCTGAACAAGAGCCAATATGGCACTCTGACCCGTGTTCGGGACTGGTGGGGCGGCTGGCGGGGGCTTTCCGCGATGAGTGTGGACGGGCGGGACGGGTCACACGGTGACGGTGACGCCGATGCGGGGGGCACGCCCCAGGTGCCGGGTCAGGACGGACGCGCGGGCACCCCGCCGGGCAGCGGCGCCGCGGACGGCGGCGTACCGGCACAGCGCGGCCGGCACGAGGACAGCGTCCCGCCGCTACCGGAGCTGCTGCCCTCCGACGCCGATCTGATCGGCTGGATGCGCGCGGGCCACGACACGGCGTACGAGGAGCTGCACCGGCGCCACGCCGAGGCGGTACGCCGGTACGCCCGTACCTGCTGCCGGGACGCCCACACCGCGGACGACCTGACCGCCGAGGTCTTCGCCCGCATGCTCCAGGCGGTGCGCGGCGGCTCCGGCCCCGAGCACGCCGTACGCGTGTATCTGCTCACTTCCGTCCGGCGGGTGGCCGCCGGCTGGACGCAGTCGGCGAGGCGGGAGGTGCTCGTCGACGACTTCGCGGTGTTCGCCACGCAGGCCACGCGGGCCTCGGAGGTGTCCGACGACACTGCATCCGTCAGCTCCTACGGAGCGGGCCTCGACCTGAACGCCGGCGTACGGGCGATGCACGAGGCCGAACAGTCCATGGCGATGCGGGCCTTCCGGTCCCTGCCGGAGCGCTGGCAGGCGGTGCTGTGGCACACCGAGGTCGAGGACGAGTCGCCCAGCGAGGTGGCCACGTTCTTCGGCCTGGACGCCAACGGCACGCGCGTGCTCGCCGGCCGCGCCCGCGAGGGCCTGAAGCAGGCCTACCTCCAGGCCCATGTCAGCGCCACCCTCGCCAGCGACCAGGAGTGCGCCCGCTACGCCGACCGGCTCGGCGCCTGTGCCCGCGGCAGCCTGCGCACCCGCGCCGCACGGGGCCTGCGCAGGCACCTGGAGGAGTGCGCCAAGTGCCGGCTGGCCGCCGGCCAGATCGAGGAAGTCGCCAGCGGTATCCCCGCGGTCGTGCCGGTCGCGGTCATCGGCTGGTTCGGTGCCGCCGGGTACGCCAAGGCAGCCGGGCTCATCGCCGGGGGCGCCGGAGCGGCCGCGGCCGGGACCGCGGGCGCGGCCGCGGCGGCGGGCGGCTCGTCCGGCGGGGCGGGCACCGGTGGCGGCAGGGCTGCCTCCGAGGGGCTGGGCATACCGGCGAAGGCGGGCGCGGCGGCCGGTGTGGTCGCCGTGGCCGTCGCCGCGGCGCTGGCGCTCGCGCTGGCCGGCAACGACACCGAGGACAAGAAGCCGCCCGAGGCACAGCCGCCCGCGTCCTCGCCGGTGGGCCTGCCCGCGGAGAACACCCCGGCGCCGCCGGCCGAGCGGGAACCCGCGCCGCAGGTCCCGGTCGCCGTCTCCCGGCCCACCCCGCCCCCGATGCCCACGCCGTCCGCCACGCCCAGCCCGGCCCCCACGCCCAGCCCGACGCCGACGCCCACACCCACACCGACCTCGAAACCGACCCCGCCGCGCACGCCGCCACCGACGCGCACTCCGCCGCCACCGCCGCCCGCCCCGGCCGTCTACCAGTGGAGCCGGCTGCCGTACAACGTCACCGGCGACGGCACCGGGCCCGAGATGCGGCTCGGTGAGAGCAGTTGGGTCTGGCAGCGCTCCAGCGTGTCGATCGCGGACCGGACGTACGCGCACGGAGTGACCGTGCACGGCCGGTCCTCCGTCACCATCGACCTGAACCGGAGCTGCTCCGCCTACGACGCGCTGGTAGGCGTCGACGACCTGACGCTGAAGCTCGGCAACGTCTCCTTCTCCGTCCGCGCCGACGGCGTCCAGCTGTGGAGGTCCGGGGTGATCAAGGGCGGTGACCCGGCGGTGCCGGTCCATGTGAACCTCACGGGTCGCAGGACCGTGCAGCTGGTGGTCGAGCCGCACAGCACCTTCGACACCGTGGCGCTGGCGGACTGGGCCGAGGCGAAGTTCACCTGTTCCTAGGACTCCCGGAAGTGGCCGCGCCGGGTCCGGCTCACGGCGCCGTCCGCCCCGTCAGGCGGTCGCGCGAGGCGTCGTCGAGATCGTGTGCGACGTCGTCGGCGGTCAGGGCCGTACCCCTGGCGTGCTCCGCGGCGTACCGCTCGGCGCCCAGGGCGGCGCGGGCGGCGGCCTCGGCCCGCTCGGGCTGAGCACGCTCCGGCATGGGGCGCGGATGGCCGCCGCGCGCCCGGTCGCCCGCGGCGAGCAGGCGTGCCGCGCGCGGGTAGTCGCCGAGGTCGGCCAGCAGCCCTGCCGCGCTGTCCACGAGCGTCGCCCTGACCAGGTCGGAGCACCGGGTCTCCACGGCCATGCAGAGCGTGCCGGCCAGCTTCGGCAGCGCGGGCCCCGGGCCCGACTCGTCCGCCGACAGCAGGGCGTCGAGCAGGTTCAGCATCGCCAGGAACTGAGGCGGCGGCGTGCCCCGCGCGGTCTCGGCGCGGGCCGCCTCCCACAGCTCGCGCGCCCGGCCGGTGTCCTCGTCCTCCAGGGCGATCTGGGCCCGCAGCAGCAGGACGAACGCCTTTGAGTCCACCACGCCGTGCCGGTCGGCGGCGGCGCCCGCCTCGTCCAGCGCGGCCAGCGCGGCCGAGCGGTCCCCCGCCCGGCGACTCGGTGTACGCGCCCACCTCGAAGGCGAGCCGCAGCGCCTCCTCGTACTCGCCCTTGGCCTCCTCGAATCGGCAGCGCGCCATGGCGACCTCGCCCGCCGCGCTGCACACCTGGGCCCGCACCCAGCGGTCGCCGACGCGGCGGCTGAGCACCCGCAGCTCGGCCAGGTCGTCGTCGATGCCCTCCATGCCACCCGGGGAGTCGACGACCATGTGCGTACGGAACATCAAGGTGACGGCGAGCTCCCAGTCCCCGCCGTGGACACGGCAGTTGGCGACGGCGGCGTCCAGGCCGGCCCGGGCTTCGCCCCGGTCACCGAGGAAGAAGGAGGTCAGCGGCCAGACCATCCCCGGCAGCCGGGCCGATTCCGGGCCGCCCCGCTCGAAGAAGGCCCCCACCCGGTCGGCATACGGCCGCAGCCGGTCGTCCAGCGGCTCGGCCTCGGACCTGAGGAAGAGGTGCAGTATCCGGAGGTCCATCCACAGGGTGTGCAGCGGATGCCCCGCCTCCGCGTCCGGGGCAGCGAGGAAGGTGTCGACCGGGTCGGGGAGGGTGGCCGGGTCGGAGGCCGGGACGCGCCTGCCGGCGTCCAGGGCCGCGCCGAGGCGCAGGACGCGGTCGAGCCACTCGATACCCTCGTGGCGGTAGTTGCGCAGCCACCAGAACCAGCCCATGGCCAGGGCGAGCGCGCCGGCCTCGCCCGGTATCGCACCGGGTCATTGTGTCGGGGGTGACTTCGGCCGGCACGGGATTTGGAGTGCCGTTGGCCGGGGCTGTGTGGTCCGGCGTTTGCGGCTCGCCCCGCGTTGGTGTGGTCCGGGGTGGGTTTCGCTCGCCCGCGCTGACGGGGTGCCGCTGCGCCCACCCGTGCCGCCCTGGGGGTACCTCCCAGGCCCTTGAGGCACTGGGGGAGGCACGACTGCCCGCAGCTACGGGGACATCGCCGGAGCGAGGACGGACACCCCCAAGCGCGGCCCCGACCCAAACCCCACCACAGGCGCTACGCGCACCCCCACCCCACCCGCACAGGCCGCCGCAGGCATACAACACAAACCCGCACCCGCCCACCGGCTGCCCCGAGAAGCTCAGCCCCGCGTCAACCCAGCCGCCCCCGCCCCCAGCGCCCCCCTCTGCGGTGCGATCCCCGCAGGGACCGCGCGTTGGCGGGCGGGGGTGCCGGTCCAGCAGGTGCCTCGGCGGGACAGGAGGCGGCGGAGCCAGAGTTCGAGGGAGATGAGGTCCGCGAGGCCGTCCAGGGGGAGCGGTTCGCCGGCGGCCGCTTCGCGCAGGGCCTTGCGGACCACGCGGGCCTCGACCAGGCCCGCCTCGGCGAGCAGCGGTGTGTCGAAGAGGGTCACCAGGGTGTCGGCGGCCACTCGGAGGCCGGTTCGCGCGGCTGCCGCCGCCGATGCCGTGGTCGGTTCACCCCAGCCCGACGGCAGGTCCCGCACACCGGCCCCCTCCAGCACCGTCCGCAGTATCGCCGCCCGCGCCCCCGGCCGCACCCGCAACGCCTCCGGCAACGCCCGGCACGCCCGCACCACCTGGTTGTCCAGGAACGGCGCATGCAGCCGCTGCGAGCGGATCTCCGCCGCCTGCTCCAGCACCCGCAGATCCGCCGCCTGCCGCGCCAGCGCCGCACGCGCGCGGAAGGCCCCCGGCCGCTGCCCCGGCCCCACATCCGACCGATGCGTCGACGCCTGCAGACGAACCGATACCTCAGCCAGCGCCTCGCCGGTCAGCCAGCGCGCCGCCGGCCCGGGTCTGCCCCAGGTCAGCGCGGCGAGCGAGGCCTCCACCGCACCCCCGTCCCCGTCCGGTCCGTCGAACCGGTGGTGCAGCAGCTGCTCGGCCAGCGTCTGCAGCCCCGTCCGGTACGGCGTCCGCGCCAGCCGCCGCGCCGCCGCGTACACGCGCGCGGGGACCATCACCGAACCGTCCGCCTTCGCCAGCGCCGCGACGGGACGCACGAGATGCCTGCGCTTGCGGTCCATCAGCAGGTCCGCCAGGCGCGCGGGGTGCGCGTCCAGGACCTGGCGTGCGCCGTACCCGGTGAAGTGGTCGGCGCTGCCGGACGCCAGTCGCGCCCGGTGCCGGGCCGCCACCACCAGGGTCGATCCCGGTTCGTCCGTCAGCGGGCCGTCCAGGTCGGCGTACGGCAGGGTCTCCTCGCCGCCTGCCACCACTACGTGGTGCAGGCGGGGATTCGCCGCCAGCGCCCCCGCCCGCTCCAGTTCCGCCTCCCGCCCGCCGACCGCCAGGTCGTTGAACGTCACGGCCAGCAGCCGCTCCCCCGCACCCGTGCCGTGCCCCAGCACCGTGCCCGGCATCCCCGGCAGCCCCGCCGCCAGCAGCGCCAGCGTCCCGGAGGCCGGCCCGCCGGACAGGTCGGCCCCGATCCCCGGCACCGGCATCCCGCGCGCGGCACGCCGTTCGGCGGGCCCCATGCCGGGCACGGGACCGGGGTCGATGCCGTCGCCGGGGACGTGCCGCGGCGCGGCCAGCCGGGTCCGTACCGCCTCCACGAGCGCGTCACGCACGGCGTCGACCGAGCTGTCCGGGTCGGCCGTGGGTGCCGCCACGGCGAGCGAGGCCACGGGCTCGTACGCGGCAATCTCGCGTGCCCCGGCGCGCAGGATCAGCGCATGCCCCGGCGGAACGCGTTTCACGCCGTCGTACGGCGTGGACTCGTGCAGCGCGGCCGGCACGTCGGGGGCGGCGAGCAGCGCGGCGAGGTGACCGAAGTCGAGGTTGGCCCCGATGAGGTCGGCCAGTGGCAGCGCGGCGGTCGCGTACGCCGTACCGCCGGCCCACGGGGTGTGGAACACCGGCCGGGCGCCCGCGAGATCGCCGCAGACCGTGATCCTCCGGCCGACCTGGACGACCGCCGTGTAACTGCCCGGCCAGGCCGTCAGATGCCGAAGTGCCCCGCCGCGCGCGGCGAACAGCCCGACCCGCAACTGCTCGTCGGACGCGCCGCAGAGGCCGAGGACCGCGACCCGGGTCTGCGCGTCGGCCGACACGACCCGCACCTCGTCGGGCCGCCAGTCGCCGACCGCCCACAGCGGATCGGGGTCGCCCCACAGGAGTTGGGAGCCCACGGGGTGCACGGTCTCCCCGTCGGGTCCGGTGGCCCCCGCCTGGCCCGCCCCGGCCGGTCCCGCGGCGGTGCTGCTCCATCCCACCAACCACCGCATCGACGCCTCCACAGGCTGTGGACAACCAGTGCACCGTACGAACGGTTCACCATGCTGCCACGAAGGAGGCGCTACGGAGGGCCGGTGGAGCCGCTTGTGCTCCGTCAAATGCGCCCCCGGCGCACACACCGGCACCGGCAGCGGCCCCGATCAGCGCCGTCCCGACAGGGCCGCGCGCCGCCCCGGACGCGACACACGACCACGCCGACACCGGTCCATGGAAAGCAGATTGCGTACCCTGCACGGCCAGGCCACGGCACCGCAGCGACGAGAAACGCGCCCCAAAACGCGCCCCTGAAAACGCCCAACGCGCCCTCAAGTTCCATGGTCGGAGCGCTGATACGCCGCCCACAGTGGGGGCGATTTTCAGCCAAATCGGCGCGGCGAGGGCGAAGCCGCACACGCTCCGTACAGGCTCTGCGCACCGCTCGGCGGTCGCGCCGGTCCGGGAGACGCAGCACGCCTCCCGGACCGTTCCGCCACCCGCGGGGATGGAGGTGACGGTGTCCCCCAGCCCACTGGATCCAGTACAGCGGGCCGACCCACGCAGGCCCCATGGAACCGCTCCCCCGGTGGCCGGAGAAGAGCGCACACACGGGCGCACGGCCACACACCGGGGGCACGCCGCAACAGACCGTACATAGGCCGCACTTGAGTACGGACCACAATCCCGCCATCCGGAACAATGCCTCTTAACGCTTGGGATGCGGCGAACTACGCTGGGTTTACGAATGCCGAATGGTTATGCCAGCGCGGCAGCCGTCTGTGTCGAGGGGTGGCGCATGTCCAGGGAGCAACGCGGGCCGAACGAAAAACTCGGCACCGTTCTCGCCCTCGCGGGAATCTCCAACGCAGGCCTCGCGCGGCGCGTCAACGATCTTGGCGCCCAGCGCGGGTTGACACTTCGCTACGACAAGACCTCGGTGGCGCGCTGGGTGTCGAAGGGGATGGTGCCGCAGGGTGCGGCGCCGCATCTCATCGCGGCCGCCATCGGGCAGAAGCTCGGCCGCCCGGTGCCGCTCCACGAGATCGGCCTGGCGGACGCGGACCCCGCGCCGGAGGTGGGCCTCGCCTTCCCCCGGGACGTCGGACAGGCGGTGCGCTCCGCGACGGAGCTGTACCGGCTCGACCTCGCCGGCCGGCGCGCCGGCACCGGCGGCATCTGGCAGTCGCTGGCCGGATCGTTCGCAGTGAGCGCATACGCAACGCCTGCCTCGCGGTGGCTGATAACCCCGGCCGACAGCTCGGTGGCGCGCGAGGCGAGCCCGTCAGACGGCTCCGGCGCACCGCTCAAAGTCGGCCACAGCGATGTGCAGAAACTCCGGGAGGCCGCCGAGGACGCGCGGCGCTGGGATTCCAAGTACGGCGGCGGCGACTGGCGTTCGTCGATGGTTCCCGAGTGCTTAAGGGTCGAGGCGGCACCGCTGCTGCTCGGCTCGTACTCCGACGAGGTCGGCCGGGCCCTGTTCGGCGCGGCGGCCGAACTCACCCGCCTCGCGGGCTGGATGGCCTTCGACACGGGCCAGCAGGAAGCGGCCCAGCGCTACTACATCCAGGCCCTGCGCCTCGCGCGCGCGGCGGCGGACGTCCCCCTCGGGGGCTACGTACTGGCCTCGATGTCCCTCCAGGCCACCTACCGCGGCTTCGGTGACGAGGGCGTCGACCTCGCCCAGGCGGCCCTGGAACGCAACCGCGGTCTGGCGACGGCCCGCACCATGAGCTTCTTCCGCCTCGTCGAGGCCCGCGCCCACGCGCGCGCGGGTGACGCCCAGGCGGCGGGCGCGGCCCTGAAGGCGGCCGAGGGCTGGCTGGAGCGCTCCCGCCCCGGCGACCACGACCCGACCTGGCTCGGCTTCTACTCCTACGACCGCTTCGCCGCCGACGCCGCCGAGTGCTACCGCGATCTGAAGGCACCCCGCCAGGTCCGCCGCTTCACCGAACAGGCGCTCTCGAAGCCGACGGAGGAGTTCGTCCGCTCCCACGGCCTGCGCCTGGTCGTCTCGGCGGTCGCCGAACTGGAGTCGGGCAACCTGGACGCGGCGTGCGAGCAGGGCGTACGGGCGGTCGAAGTGGCCGGCCGCATCTCCTCGGTCCGCACCACCGAGTACGTCAAGGACCTCCTCCACAGGCTGGAGCCGTACGGCGACGAACCGCGCGTGGTGGAGCTGCGGGAGCGCGCACGGCCCCTGCTGATGACTCCGGCCTGATCCGGTCACCGGACCGACACCTTCCGTGTTTGAGCGCATTGTCAGTGGCGCAGTGCACTATCGAAGGCGGGAGGTGGAGCGAGTGCGGCCGGAGATCGCAAACGACTGTGACGTGCTGGTGATCGGCGGCGGGATCGTCGGCCTGTCGACGGCGTACGCGATCACACGCGCCGCACCAGGCACACACGTCACCGTGCTGGAGAAGGAAACGGGCCCGGCCCGGCACCAGACCGGGCGCAACAGCGGCGTCATCCACAGCGGCATCTACTACCGCCCCGGCTCCCTCAAGGCCCGCTTCGCGGTGCGGGGCGCGGCCGAGATGGTCAAGTTCTGCGCGGAGTACGGCATCGCGCACGCGGTCACCGGCAAGCTGATCGTGGCCACGGACCGGGCGGAGCTGCCGCGGCTGCACGCGCTGGTGCAGCGGGGCCGGGAGAACGGGATTCCGGTACGGGAGCTGGGCGTCGCGCAGATCGCCGAGTACGAGCCGGAGGTGCGGGGCCTGGCCGCGATACACGTCGGCACGACCGGGGTGTGCGACTTCGCGGACGTCGCGCGCCAGCTGGCGGAGGCGTCCGGGGCGGAGATCCGGTACGGCGCGCAGGTCGTCCGCGTCGACCGGCGGCCCGGTGTGGGGGTCGCCGTGCTCACCGGGGCCGGGGATGTCGTACGGGGGCGGGTGCTGGTGAACTGTGCCGGCCTGCACTGCGACGAGATAGCCCACCTGACCGGAGACGCCCCGGACGTCCGTATCGTCCCCTTCCGTGGCGAGTACTACGAGCTGGCCCGCCCCTCCCTGGTCCGAGGCCTGGTCTACCCGGTACCGGATCCGGCGTTCCCCTTCCTCGGCGTGCACCTGACCCGTGGCATCGACGGCGGCGTCCACATCGGGCCCAATGCGGTGCCGGCGCTGGCCAGGGAGGGGTACGACTGGGGCACGATCCGCCCGCGCGAGCTGGGGGCGACGCTGGCCTGGCCGGGTTCGTGGCGGATAGCCCGTCGCCACTGGCGCTACGGCGCGGGCGAGCTGCGGCGGTCCCTGTCCAAGGCCGCGTTCGCCGAGGCCGTACGGCGTCTGCTCCCCCCGGTGACGGAGGAGGACCTGATCCCGACGGCAGCGGGAGTACGAGCCCAGGCCGTCCTACGCGACGGAACCCTCGCCGACGACTTCCTGATCAAGGAGGGCCCCCGCGCGGTCCACGTCCTGAACGCGCCGTCCCCCGCGGCGACCGCGTCCCTGCCGATCGGAAGGGAGATCGCGAGGCGAGCCTTGACTGCGCTGGAGGATTGACGCCGGGGGAGGTTGGCCGGTGGGTGACTGTCGGTTGGTGCGGGCCGGGGGTGGGTACGCTCATCGCGCCGGCGGGGTGCCTCACCCACGCTCGAACGGGCACCCATGCCCGCAGCGGCACAAACCCACACCCGACGGCCCACCGCACCCGGCCCCGTAAAATCGACGTACTGTGACTGACTCCGTGAACACGCCCGACGTTTCTCAGCCCGCCGACGGTGAGCGGCGGCGGCATGGTCCTGGTGTGCCGGTTCGGTATACGCGGGCCAAGGGGGAGCCTCGGTTTCCGGATGGGCCGAAGGCTGATCCCGCCGGGTCGCACTTCGAGAGGCGGATTCGGAGCTTCCAGCCTCGGCGGAGCCGGGTGACCGCTGGGCAGGCGGACGCGTTGCAGCGGCTGTGGCCCAAGTGGGGGTTCGATATTGACGGGGGGCGGCGGCTCGATCTCGCTGAGCTGTTCGGGAATGACAATCCCGTCGTGCTGGAGATCGGGTTCGGGATGGGTGAGGCCACCGCGCAGATGGCCGCCGAGGACCCCGCCACCAACATCCTCGCCGTCGACGTACACACCCCTGGCCAGGGCAACCTGCTCAACCTCGCCGACCGGAGCGGGCTCTCCAACGTCCGTGTCGGCAACGGCGACGCCATCATCCTGCTGCGCGAGATGCTCGGCCCCGACTCCCTGGACGGCCTGCGCGTCTACTTCCCCGACCCCTGGCCCAAGAAGCGGCACCACAAGCGCCGGCTGATCCAGCCCGGCTTCCTGACCCTTGCCGCGACCCGCCTCAGGCCGGGCGCGATCGTGCACTGCGCGACCGACTGGGAGCCGTACGCCGAGCAGATGCTCGAGGTCCTCACGGCGCACCCCGCCTTCGAGAACACCCGCGCCGACGGCGGTTTCGCGTCACACCCGTCCTTCCGCCCGCGCACCCGTTTCGAGGGCCAGGGACTGGACAAGGGTCATGTCGTGAACGACCTGCTCTACCGCCGCGTACAGCACGACGTAGAGCACAACCCAGAGCACGACGCAGAGCTGCATCAGGACCAACCCCCCACCGAGCGCCCCTCCGACGCCTGACGCACGAGGCACAGTCGCGGGGCGGCTCCCTCCCTCGTTAGGGTCAATGCCGTGGCCACCTGTCCCCCGTACCCGACGCACCCCAACGGGCCCACCGGTGGCGCCGAGCGGCACGCGCACTGGTGGCAGCGCAGGTGGGTGCGTTACGGCGCGCTGATCACGCTGCTCACCCTCTCCGGCCTCGTCATCCTCGCCCTGGTCCGGGAGCAGACCGGCACCGAGGGTTTCCTGGTCGGGCTCGGCCTCTCCGTCCTGCCCGTGCCGCTGCTGATCGCCGCCTTCCGGTGGCTGGACCGGGTCGAGCCGGGCCCCTGGCGGAACCTGCTGTTCTCCTTCGCCTGGGGCGCCTGCGCGGCGGCGCTGATAGCGATCGTCGCCAACAGCTTCGCCACCAAGTGGATAGCCACCGCGACGGCGGATCCCTCCAGCGCCGACACCCTCGGCGCGACCGTCATCGCGCCGGTCGTCGAGGAGTTGGCGAAGGCCGCCGCCGTGCTGCTGGTCTTCCTCTTCCGCAGACGGGACTTCACCGGGATCGTCGACGGCGTGGTGATAGCCGGGGTCACCGCCACCGGCTTCGCGTTCACCGAGAACGTCCTCTACCTCGGCACCGCCTTCGGCACCGACCAGCTCAGCGGTGGCCGCGGCATCGCCTCCGTCACCGCGGCGACGTTCTTCGTCCGCGTCATCATGTCGCCGTTCGCGCATCCGCTGTTCACCGTGCTCACCGGCATCGGCTTCGGCATCGCCGCGCTGTCCGGGGAACGCCAGCGCCTGCGCCGCGTCCTGCTGCCCCTGTCCGGGCTGCTGCTCGCGATGGGCATGCACGCGATCTGGAACGGCTCGTCGAACTTCGGCGAGTACGCCTTCTTCGCCGTGTACGCGGCGTTCATGCTGCCGGCGTTCGGGTTGCTGACCTGGCTGGTGATCTGGACGCGGCAGCGCGAGCTGCGGACCGTGCGGGCGGAGCTGCCCGCGTACGCCGGGGCGGGGTGGCTGACGCCGGCCGAGCCGTTCGTGCTCGGTTCGATGCGGGCGCGGCGGATCGCCCGGCAGTACGCCCTCCGGCACGCCGGGCGGGGCGCCGCGCGGGCGGTGGCGCAGTACGAGGCGTACGCGACGTCGCTGGCGTTCCTGCGGCATCGGGGGCGGCTGGGGCGGGCGGGCGCCGACTTCACCGTACGGGAGCGGGAGCTGTTGCAGGAGCTGTGGAGCCGACGGGAGTGGGCGCGGCCGGCGCTGGATCATGCGGCGCGGGTTACAGCGCCCCCCGTGCCGCTGGCTGCGCCTCCGTGGACGACGTACGGAGGGTACGGGTACTCGGCGGTGCCGTATCCCGCGTACAACCCGTACCGGTCGTAGGGGTTGCGGAGGGTTCGGCGCCGCCGGATCAGTACCGGAAGCCCAGCCCGACGTCGGGCTCAGGTGCTCAGGTGCTCAGGCCGACGCCTGCGTCAATCGCGCCAGTAAGAGACGTCATGTTTCGCGTCAACGGCCGTACTGGGAGGGCGAATTCCTCACCAGCAGCAAAGACCCCGTAAATCGCAGCACCCACTCCCGCACTCCCGGGCGCACGCCCTCGCATCTCGCACACCACGAACCGGCAGCCCTGACGTCGGGGGTCGCCGCCAGGACCGCCGGGGTTCAGGAGGTCTCAGGGAGAAGGCGCGTCAGGGGTTCAGTCCCTTGCCCTGGAGCCACGCCAGCGGGTCGATGCCGTTGGTGGAGCCGCCCGGGTGAACCTCCAAGTGGAGGTGGGCCCCCGTGACGTTGCCGGTGGCGCCCACGCGGCCGATGACGTCCCCGGTGCTGACCTTCTGGCCGACGCTCACGCCGATCGACGACTGGTGGGCGTACCAGATCTCCGTACCGTCATCGAGGGTGAGCACGGTCTTGTAGCCGTACGAGCCGCTCCAGCCCGCCTCGGTGATCGTGCCGCTGTGCACCGCCTTGATCGGGGTACCCGTGGGCGCGGCGAAGTCGAGGCCGGTGTGGTAGCCGGAGGACCAGTAGGCGCCGGCCTGGCCGAAGGAGGAGGTCAGGGTGTACGAGGAGGTCGGCAGCGTGAACTGCTTGGCCAGCTTGGCGAGCCGCTCGGCCTCGGCCTTCTTGCGGGCCTCCTCCTCCGCCTTCTTCTTCGCGGCGGCGGCCTTGTCCTCGGCCTCCTCCGCCGCGTTCTTGGCGGCCTCGGCGGCCTGCTTCTCGGCGGCCTCCGCGACGGCCGCCTCGTTCTTGGCCTCGATCTGGGCCTGCTGCCGCTCGGCCTGGGCCAGGATCCGGCTGCGCAGCGCCTCGCCCGCGCCGGAGGACGTGTCCTGCTCGGTGGTGGCGGCGGAGGCCACGGCGATGTCGCTGAGCGGGGTGGACGAACCCTGGGAGGCCTCGTCGTCCGAGATGAGCGAACCGACGGAGGGCAGGTCCGGTATGGAGATGGGCACCGGCGACTTGCCGGTCTGCGCGCTGGCCATGCCGCCCGCGCCGACGGCGGCGATGACACCCACGCCGAGGACCGTGGAGCTGCGGGCGAATCCACCGCGCTGCTTGCTGACGCGATGCCGGCCGCGTACCGGGCGGATGGACTCCGCGGTGGGGTTCCAATCCTCGAAGGGGCCCTCGTCGGTGCGGCTGCCGTGGCCGAAGACTTCGGGGTCGTGTTGGCTCGGCACGAACGGGGCCTCGGGGGCAGGCCGGTTGGACGCCACGTAGGCGTACTCCTTTCCTTCCTTCTCGCCTACCGGGTTAGCTGACGGGTTCGGAGCAGGAAGGTCTCCTACGCGCGTATACCGACCGTGCCTTCTCGGCGGTATACGCCCGATTCACCCCAGAGTGGTGGTTCCCCGGTTCCCTTGCGGGATTCGGCGCGTGAGCACGGAGCCGCCTCCTGTGACGGCTGGGACGACCGTGCTGCGTTATCGAACGTTAATGGAGGCGAGGTGAGGATTCCAAGCGGTTCCGCTTGATCGTTAATGTTTTTCGCCAGGACTTACCCGCTACCACCGGTGCAAATCGGGCGAGTTGACCACGCCCTGAACGGCTGGTGAGTTTTGACGGAGTGTCAGTTGTTATGCGGAGCGGTGCGGTTCACTCACTCCGGTTGGCGGCGATCAAGGGCGGCGCACGGCGAGCGGGCAGTGCCATGACGTCGTGGCACTGCCCGACGGTGTGACACGGATTGTCCTCCGGGAGGACGGCGGCGGTGAACCGTTCCTCAGCAGCGCGCGGGGGTGACGAACTCCGTGACCGCGTCGGCGTGGAAGACGATGCCCAACCTGATGTGGACGGCGAGTACGACGGTGACGGCCGCTGCGCCGGTGAGCACGGTGGCCCGCCGGGAGTAGAGCGGGGCGGCGACGAGGGCGGCGGCCGTGAAGAACGGGGCGGCAGTGTAGTCGGACGGGGTGCAGTAGTCGTGGACACCGCCGGTGACGATCAGCAGGGCGGGGAGCAGGCGCAGGAAGGTGCGGGCGTACGAGATGCGGGGGCCTTCGCCGCCGGCGGACGGCGGGGCGGGCTCGTCGCCGAGGCCCGGGCCGGGCAGGGGGCGCCGGGCAGCCGCTCGCCGGCCCGGGCGTACGGCTCCTCGGCCTCGCCGGTCATGTCACGAGGCCGCACCCTGTCTCCCACCACATACGTCCGCGCCGGTCGCCGTCCCGTTCGTCCAGGTTTCCGGCTGTGGGGGCGGGGATCGAGCGGTGTGGGCCGACCGGATGGCCACGGGGCCTACGGGGTCCGCGGGGGCGCGGGGGCGGTACACACGCGCCGAGGGCCGGAACCCTTTCGGATTCCGGCCCTCGGCGTTCAGTAGCGGGGACAGGATTTGAACCTGCGACCTCTGGGTTATGAGCCCAGCGAGCTACCGAGCTGCTCCACCCCGCGGCGATGACTCCACTGTACGCCATGCGCGGGACACAACGCACACGGGTTCTCAGTCGGCCGGGTTGCCCGCGCTGGGGCGGTGCTGGTGTGGGCCGGGGGTTGAGGGTCCCGCTGCGCGGGCCCGCGGCTACGTCAGTAGGTGGTGGTTCGGGGTTTTGGCCTGGGGCTCGTATTCCGGGAGTACGAGCACCGTCGTGCCGGCGGTCTCCAGGAGGCTCGTGCCGTTGGCGTCCGGGACGAAGGTGTCGGGTTCTTGCCAGGCCGTCACTACTCGGTGGATGCCTGCGTCGAGGATGAGGCGGGCGCAGGGGGTGGGGCGGGAGGCTCGGTGGGCGCAGGGTTCGAGGCTGGTGTAGATCGTGGCCGAGGGGAGCCTCGGGTCCGTTGGGGCGAGTTTCGCCAGGGCCGCCTCCTCGGCGTGGACGACCGGGTCGTCGCCCTCCCGTGAGTACCCGCGGGCTAGTTCCGTGCCGTCGGCGGCGACCACCACCGCGCCCACGCTGAACGCGGTGCGCGAGGGCGGGCAGTGGGCGGCCAGCTCGCAGGTGAGGGCCAGCCAGTGCCGGTCGGCGGCCGAGGGGACGCGGCCGGTGCCGGGGGCGGTGGGTTCGTAGCGCATGAGGACGACGTCCTCGATGCGGCGGGTTTCCATCAGGCGCAGGCGGCCGGACTGGTAAGCGCCGGGTCCGAAGAGGCGGGGTGCGTCCGGGTCGCCGACGAACAGCGGGGCGAGGACGAGATGGAGTTCGTCGGCCAGGCCCTGGGTGAGGAGCTGGGTGTGGACGGTGCCGCCACCCTCGACCATGAGGCGCCGTACGCCGCGTACGTCGTGCAGGTGCTCGAGGAGTGTGCGCCAGTCGAGGTCGGGGCCCAGGGGGACGACGTCGGCGGCGATGCCCAGGGCCCGTGCGCGCTCGGCGCCCTCGTCGGTCGTATAGACGATCTTCTCGCCGCCGGTGTGCCAGAAGTTCGCCGTGGGGTCGAGGTCGCCGGAGCCGCTGACGGTGACCTTGACGGGGTACTCGGGCCGGCTGTCGGCGACCCGGGCGGCGCGGCGCTCGGGCGCGTTGACCAGCAGGCGGGGGTTGTCGGCGCGGATGGTGCCGGCGCCGATGAGGATGGCGTCGACGGAGGCCCGTACCTCGTCGACCCGCTCGAAGTCGGCGGGGCTGGACAGCAGGAGGCGCTCGGGGCCGGTGTCGTCCAGGTAGCCGTCGAGGGAGACGGCGGCGGACAGGAGGACGTACGGGAGGGGCATCGGCGCACTCCATGGTGGAGACGAGGTGAGACCAGGGCTTGGTTCAAGTTTTAAGCAAACCTACACTGGCGACATGACGACCCGCTGGCTCACCCCCGAGGAGCAACGCGCCTGGCGCGCGTACATCGCCGCCACCCTGCTGCTGGAGGACGCGCTCGACCGGCAGCTACAGCAGGAGGCCGGCATGCCGCACATGTACTACTCCATCCTGGCCGCCCTCTCCGAGGCACCGGAACGCAGGCTGCGCATGACCGACCTAGCGGAGCGACTGAAGATCACCCGCAGCCGGCTGACGTACGCCGTCGCGCGGCTGGAGAAGGACGGGCTGGTGGGGCGCGAGAACTGCCGCTGGGACAAGCGGGGCAGCCTCGCGGTGCTCACCGACGAGGGGGTTAAGGTCCTGGAGCGGGCGGCTCCGGGCCATGTCGAGGCCGTCCGGACGACGCTCTTCGACCGGCTGACGCCTGAGCAGGTGGGGCAGCTGGAGGAGATCTTCACGGGGGTCGCGCGGGGGTTCCAGGAGGAGGCGACGCAGACCGCTTCCGACGCCGTGCCCTGGCTGCGCCGCTCGTCCAAGCCCTGCCAGTGAGCCGGACCGGCCCTCCGCGTGACTCTCGCTACAAAACAGTTGCTTCAAAATTCAAGCATGGGGTAGTGTTCCGGCCGAGGAATCTGCTTCAAATCTGAAGCAGAGGCCAACGGAACGGAAACCGGAGACCCGCATGCCCGACTTCCCCGCCGCCACGCAGCGCGCCCGCGTCCGGGTACCGCTGCGCTTCCACGACGGCTACAGCGTCGACGCCGACGTCGTCACCTTCCACGGCCTGGCCGACGGCGAGGAGCACGTGGCCGTCGTCCTCGGCGACCCAGGCCCCCGCCCCCTGGTCCGGTTGCACTCGGAGTGCCTGACCGGCGACGTCTTCGGCTCGGCCCGCTGCGACTGCGGACCGCAGCTGCGGGAGGCGGTGGAGCGCATCGCCGACCGCGGCGGCGTCCTGCTGTACCTGCGCCAGGAGGGCCGCGGCATCGGCCTCTACAACAAGCTCGACGCGTACGCCCTCCAGGACCAGGGCCTGGACACCTACGAGGCCAACGCCGCCCTGGGACTCCCGGAGGACGCCCGCGACTACACGGCCGCCGCCCAGATGCTGCGCGCCCTGGGCATCCGGCAGCTCGACCTGCTGTCCAACAACCCCGACAAGGCCGGCCAGCTCCGGACCCTGGGCATCGACGTCCACGACCGTGTACCGACGGGCGTGTTCACCACCGCCCACAACGTCCGCTATCTGCGCGCGAAGGTCCTGCAGACCCACCACACCCTGCCGCTCACCGCGCTGACGGAGCGGACCGCGGGTTGAGGGCCGAGCTCCTTTCTGCCCGGCCAGGCTGCGCAGCAGGCGGGTGGTGATCTGCGGGCTGATCCACCACAGCCCGCTCCACCCCGAGCCGGCCAAGCAGTTCCGCGAGGTCCCGCGCGAAGTCCGGCAGCAGCCTCGTACGGGTACGACCGTGCTCTCGCCGTACCCTCGCAGGGCCGGGCGATCACCCGGTACCGCGCGTCCACGAGCGCCGCCACCTGAGCCCCGAGGCCAACGAGCCCCAGGCCCCCGAGAACGTCATGAGCCCCAGCCCAGATCGCTCTGAACTGGGGCTGCTGCGTAGGCCGTGTGGGACTCGAACCCACAACCAATGGATTAAAAGGCCATTCACGATCGTCCCGCTCGGTGCCGGGTCGTGCACCCAAGTCCCGTTGCAGCAGATCAGAGCCCCGAGCGGTCGATCCACGTGCCCCCAAGTCCAACCTGTCCCGTGCCATCCGCTCACGCATCACTCACGCATCCGCCACCCGCCAAGTCCTGCTGTCGCTAGACGGGTGCCGTGGCGCATTGGTGCCCGCTCGCGCGGCGCCCGGACGCCAGTGAGTTGGCCGCCAAACCCCTGACGACATGCCTCAGGTGCGTCCAGGTGGGACCGGAATGACGGAGCTGCCGGTCCCTGAGTGGATCGGCGGGTTCAGAAGGAGGCGGCGCTGTCCCCGGTGCCCTCGAACGCGGGGGCAGCGCCGCTCTCTGCCACTCGGAGCTGTCAAGCGGGTCGCGCACCGCGTGAGGCCGAGGAGCCCTGTCCGGATGTTCCGCGTGCCGCAGGGGCCTCAGGACCAACCGTGACACCGTCGGCCCGGTATTGCGCCGGCACGACCGAACCGGGCAGCTCAGCTGAGGCGCCGGACTGCCGTGAATCGAGGGCCGATCGCCCGGTGCGCCCCCAGAGACCTGCCAGGAAGGTGAAGAAGCCGTCGGAGAGAAAGACCGCATCGGCGACGATCATCGCGCCCGAGAAGAACGGCAGCCCCAGCAGTACGGCGATCATCAGGTGCATGCCGAGCAGCATCGGCAGAACGACGTACTTGGCTTTGCTGAACAGGACGAATGGAAAGCCCACTTGGATCAGCACGGCCATGTATCCGGCGCTCGCGATGAACATCGTCTGCTGGTCCATCATGTGCGACAGCGCGGGCCAGGGCCGGAACAGGTCGAGGTTGAGCACGTAGTGCAGGGCGGTCCCGTCGTTCCAGAAGCTGCCCTGCACCTTGTACAGCCCCGCTGATCCGTAGAGGAAAGCGACCTGAACCGCGATGACGAACATCGCACAGTTGTGCAGCACTGTCGTCGCCTGCCTGCGGACGATGCCGAGTTGAGCGGGCACACGGAGTGGCTTCGTCCTGACTGAGTCGGCTCGGAGCCGGGTCCTGCGCGCGTCGAGTGACCAGCGCCGCCCACAGGCGGTGAAACACAGGTAGAGGGCCATCAGCAGGAGGAGGTTGTCTCCGCCGTCAGTCATGAAGATGGCCCGTGAGTGGAACGACGCGACGATCACGGCGAAGGCGACGGACGTGGCCCTGGTCCGCCAACCGAGCATGAAGAGCACAGTGACGACGACGGCCAGCCCGTAGCAGGCCTCGAAGTACAAGGGACTGTCGGACACGGCGAGGATGCTGCGAAAGCCCGTCTCGTCTGACAGCTCGGCGGAAAGGGCCGGCGTCCACGCCGAGCCCGGACCCCACATCTCGTCGCGATGCGGGAACTCCCGCAGCAGCAGGGCCAGAAAGAGGAACCCATATCCCCCGCGCAGTACCGCCGCGGCGTACAGCGAGACCGGTGACTCCGTCACGGCGGCACGCATGGAGCCCACGCCGTCGAGTAGGCGCTGCCTACCTGCACGCAGTCTGGACGCAGCAGCGCCCTGGCGTGACTGGTACGGCACGCGCGATCTCTGTTCACCGGGCATGAGAAGCCACCTTCCACCACGGCAGGTACCTGGTCTCGTGGGAAACGCGACCAGTGGGCCGAGAGTCACTGCCCTTTGGCGCCTGCGGGGGGATCCGCTTTGTGACCACGCGCAATTGAATGGTGTCGAAGGTGCCGGGCCGCTCGGCGGCGATCCGATTCACCGCGATGTTGCGGAGATACTCCTTCATCATTCGAGCCCGCTCCGAGCGAGACCGGTCGTCGCCGCCGTGCTCCTGCACGTAGGAGGTCCAAGCCCTGCGCAGCATGTTCTGAGCGGTATGACTCGGGAAGACACTGTGGCGAACGGCTGAGGTGTCCATGGCGGACAGATCGACCCAGCGGCTCACCTCGGACGTACCATCCTTCGAAGTCCGCCCGGTCCTCGCCGAGATCTGCTGATTCACCGACTCGGGGTTCGGGGCGAAGAGTTGCCAATTCTGTTCGAACAAGGGAAGAACCCACGCGTCGATTTTCTCTGTGTAACGCTTCGAAATGCTGTTGGGAGGCGCCACATGCATGAACACAAGAAGTACGTGGGCGAGAGATGCAGCGATACACAGGACCGCTACCCAGCCAACCAAGGTCCGCCAGGGGGCGCTGAGTGCTGAACCCTCCAGGGGAGCCTCGAGTTCTGTACCCGGGATCCGCTCAGCCGATCCAGCACAGGTGGCCGCTTCATCAACCACTCCGCTTTTCAATTTCTCTCACATCCAGTTGTTCATTGCCGGGTCTGCCCTCTCCCCGGCCGCTCTCGGGCTGCAGTTCGCGACGGACCCTCCCTGAATCAGCCGCGTGCTTCCCTTCTTTGCAGATGAACCGCCACCCGGCGGTCGGGGAACACATGTCCCGTCCGCCGGGTGGCTCGGTGCATCAGTTGGGATTGGGCCGACTCGCCTCAGTGGCAGTGCGGCGGCCTACCGTCCCCCTCCGGGGGCCCGTCACCCTTGTGGCCCTCGGGCGGACCGTCACTCTTGTGGCCCTCGGGCGGACCGTCACCCTTGTGGGCCTTGGGCGGACCGTCACTCTTGTGGGCCTTGGGCGGACCGTCCTTGTGGCCGTGGGGACCTTCGCCCTCGTGGCCCTCGGGCGGGGCTTCACCCTTGTGGCACTCTCCCCCGTGGTCACCCTTGTCCCCGTGGTGCTTGTGTGGGGCCTTGCCGCCACCGGTAGTGGTGGCGCCTGTCGAGCCACCGGTGTTGGCACCGGTTGTGCCGCCGGTCGTAGTCGTGGCACCGGTGGTGTTGCCGCCAGTGATGATGCCGCCTGTGGTGACGCCGCTTACGAGGCCACCTGAGGTGGTGGTCCCGCCGGTGGTCGTCCCGCCGTCGGTCGTCCCACCGACTGTCGTGCCACCATTGGTGGCCGCAGCGCAGTTGCGGGCGTTGACGTCGTTGGTGTCCATCGTCACGGAACCGTTCCGCGCAAGCGCCCGCCCGTTGATGTCCGCGCCGGTGTTAAGCGTGATCGAAGTCAGGGCCATGATCGTGCCGACGAAATCGGTGTCGGTGCCGAGAGTGGCGGAGCTTCCGACCTGCCAAAAGACGTTGCACGGTGAAGCACCGTTGATGAGGTTGACGTTGCTGGCGGATGCCGTCGTCAGTGTCGAACCGATCTGGAACACCCACACAGCATTGGGGTCGCCCTCGGCGTCCAGCGTGAGGTCGCCCGTGAGTTGGGCGGAGCTGTCGAAGCAGTAGACCCCAGGAACCAGCGTGAGACCACCGAGGTCCTGCCCGGTGAGGTTATCGTCGCAGGCCTGGCCCGCAGCATTGTTGTACGCAGTTGTCAGATCAGCCTGTGCTCCGGCGGCGTGGGCGTCATTTTGATGGATCGTGCCCAGCACCGTACCGGGCGGGAACCCGCTGATAGCCGAACCGGGACTGACTCCCAGCTCTCCCGAGACCACAGACGGCCCGGTGTTGGTGACCGACTGCCCTCCCAGTACGCCGTAGCTGTCAGCGGTACCGAGGTTAACTGCAGCAACGGCGTTCGCGCTCGACGGCGTCAACGCCACGGCACCGACGGCAATCAGCAGGACCGCCACGCACCAGCTGACAATAGCGTGCCACTGCAGCACGCCATGGACTCTGAGTCTCATGGAGAATGCCCATTCCTGTGGGGTTTCCGTGGCCCCTTTTTCTTTGCGATCTCTCGGCAGAGCGAAATGACCGCCGACCACCGACCCTGCAAGTTTTGCACTTGAGATAGGCGAATACACCTGCCATACGAGTGATCGACCCATGAATAGCGGGTAAGAGAGAAGAGATACTCATTAAAGAGTACACACCCGGGCCCCCGATACGACATCCCGACACAGCAATAGGCATATTATCGAGAAATTACCCCGATCATGAACCATCGAAGCTAGCAAGAGATCGCGCTTAGGATTCCTGTGACGCCATAGCCCAGCGCTGCAGACGGGAATCGCGAACCGGTAACGTCCTTCGGCTCACTGCTGTGGCCCCGCAGGTTCCTTGTTCGAGGCTTGAGCTGTGGGAGGAGTGATATGGGTGATGCTCACCTCCTGCCCCCGGTTGGCTTCACCTAATGCATGTCACTCCGGTCCCTCGGGCAGAGGGCGAGAGCGAACTGGTGGCTCTGGCTGTCGCCCATCACTGTCTTCGGCCTGTTCGTCGTTGCATTCGCGGTCCCCTTTGCACCGCACGGTTGAGGAGAGTTCACCGTGGTCGACATTGTCGAGATCTACGTGCACTGGTACGCGGGCCGGTCCAAGAGCCAGGTGTCCGCCTCGTTGGGGGTGGACCGCAAGACAATCAGGAAGTACCTGGCGCCGGCGGAGGCGGCCGGGATCACCCCGGGCGGGCCGCCCATGAGCGAGGCGGACTGGGCCAAGCTACTCAAGAGCTGGTTCCCGGAGCTGGCCGGCCGGAGGCTGAACCAGGTGTGATGGGCAAAGATCGAGCCGCACCGCGACTACGTCAAGAGCCTGCTGGAGACCACGACGGTCACCACGATCCACCAACGGCTGCGGGACGAGGGCAACTTGGCACGAGAACCTCCCCGACGAAGCGGCCCGTTCCAAGGTCACGGTGCTGCGGGAGAACGTCGAGCCCGGCTCGCAGGCCCAGATCGACTACGGCTTCCTGGGACAGTGGATCAACCCGGCCACCGGGAAAAGGCACCGGATCTGGGCGTTCGTGATGGTGCTGCCCGCCTCGCGGCACATGTTCGTCCGCCCAGTGGCGCACATGGACCAGCACGCCTGGACGCTCGCGCACGCGGAAGCGTTCCGCTTCTTCGGCGGTGTCCCACGGCGTCTGGTGCCGGACAACCTGAAGACCTGGGTGGACAAGCCGGACCTCTACGACCCGCAGATCAACAAGTCGTACGCCGAACTCGCCACCCACTAACACACCTGTCGTCCTCGTCGGCGACACCCCCGAGACGTCGAGGCAGCGCTCGCCTCCGATGCCCACGTCATCGCTGTCGCCACCGGCGTCCACGGGCAGCCTGAACTAACCGCGGCTGGCGCCGCCACCGTCCTTCCCGACCTGACGGACAGCATCGGTCTGCTCAACCTTCTGGAGGACCTCACCTGCCGCTGAAGCGTCCCGGGACGTCCTGCGTCCGTCCGCGTACGCGGTGACGCGGTCCGTACAGGGCCAGCACGATCAGGGCTCCCATCAGGCAACTGCCCAGGAGGTCCATGTGATCGGCGAAGTGACCGGGATCCACAGGATCCGGATGCTGTATCTGCAGCTGCTGTACCGCTGCAACTTCGAGTGCCCGCACTGTTTCCACGGCGAACGGCTGCAGCACGCCGACGCGTTCACACTGGACGAGGCGATCAGCCTCATGACCCTCATGCGAGACGACTACGGCACCGAGGCCGTCACCCTGCTCGGCGGCGAGCCGTTCGTCTACAAGCACCTCGGCGAGGTCGTCCGTTACGCCAAGCAGGCCAGCAGGTCGAGATCTGCACCAACGGCTACCGAATCGAGCGGCGGCTGTCCGCGTCTCAGGCGGGGGTGTTCGCGCGGGGGCGCAGGCGGATCTCGGCATCTCCCGCAGTGACGGTGTGAAGGTCATCGCCGACTTTGCACCACTCGCTGCTGGTGCCGAACCCTTCCGCGGTGGAAAACCGGAGTTCTTCCAAGTCGCCGCCGTGAGCGTGGAGGAGTTCGCTCGACATCAGCCGCGCCTCCTTCGCCGAGCCAGGCGCCTCGCCGTCGGTCACCTGCCGGATCTACCGCACCCCGGGCGGGCTGGCCGGTGCCCCCGAGGTCGATCAGATCCGGCAGACCCAGCGGGCAGCAGCCGACACGGACTACGAGCGTCAGGCCACAGGATGGCGCTCTGGCGTCGCTGCACGCTTCTTCCTACGGGGGACGCTGATCGTTTGATCAAGCCCCTTGCCGCTGGGCGGCTCGGGGTGCCTGGGCGGGTACCCAAGTGCGGACCTGGGAGGGGTGAACGTAGAGCACGTTGGGATTGTGGCTGTGTGGCCCATAGCCACTGGTGGCGGAGACCAGTAGGTACGCACCCTGCGGGACATGCCACTCCCAGAACCATGCGTCTTGTCGCAGCCCGGTGTCGCACCAGGTGATCACGGCCTTCGAGCCTCGGCGGGCCCGTTGGTAGACCTGGATTACCTGGAGGAGGTGTCCGTTGCCGGCCGCGCGTTGCTGCTGGAGGCTGTTCCACTGGGCAGCCAGGCGGGCGTCACGCTTGCGACGCGAGCGCAGGCGGACCGCGACGATAGCCGCAATCGCGACAGCAGCGGCGAGCAGGAGGCCGGGGCTCGTGTGCATGGCACCCATTTTGCCTCCGCACCTGTGGGTGGTGGCGGTCAGTCCATGTGCAAGAGGATGTCCGCCACCGAGTCAGCGGCGTGGTCGTACTTGCTGCCGACGGACTCGTACTGCTCGACTCGCCGGAGGAGGACCTGCCGCTCCGCCGGTGCCGCGGAGATAGCGGTCAAAGTGTCGTGCAGACACGCTTCGGCGAGGCTGGCGGCCTCGTCCGGGATGAAGGACGGTGTCAGCCGGGTCTTGACCCGGCTGACGACGGGTGCCTTGACGTGGACCAGCAGTGTGGTCACAGGACCTGGGCTGTCTCCGTTCAGCGGCGTTGGTCGCATGCGGCGAACAGACGGCGTGACATGCCCAGGTACAATTCGGTGCCGGGGATGCGGTAGGTGAGGAAGTCGTCCAGGCCGGCCGCGCGGGTGATGTTACGGCGGGCCTGTTCGTCGTCCGATGGGTATTCGGTGCGAACGGCTGCGCGCATGGCACGGGTTATCGAGTCGCGTTCCAGCGGGGTCGTCAGCCCGTCAGCAGACCGGCGGCGGGAGGAGCGGTCCGCGGTCAGGGCGACAGTCCGCAGCCGGGAAGGAGGCGCGGAGCGCAGGGGCGAGGTAGAGCAACATCTGTGCGCGAGCAGTCGCCAAAAGCGCGTCGTCGCTCTCATCGAGGTGGTCCTCTGGGCTGCTGGGCGCCGGAGCGGACTTCCCATTGACCAGGAGAGCCGACTGTCCGGGGTGGTGGTCGTGATCGATAGTCACGAACAGGTCGCCCTGGGGCTGGACGGAGGCACCGCACAGGACGCGGCGGTGAGCATACGCGTGGAGGACCTTGGTCCCTTCCTCGAGCTGCTCCCACCCTTCGGTGAGCCGGTTCTTGCGGACGTTTCCGCCCTTGGCTTCGATCAGCCAGTACGTGTTCTCCGCCTCGTGCAGTCCCCACAGGTCCGGAAGTGCGCGGACAGGGTCCTTGAAGTCGTTCTCCAGGGAGGGTACGGGACCGCCGTCCTCGATGTGCCAGGTCTGGCCCAGCCCCATCAACGAGCGGCATGCCCACTCTGCCATCGTCATGCCCAGCCGGTAGCCGAGCATGCTCTTGGCGGAGCGCTCGGTGTCGTGCTTCGTAGACGGCGTTGACCGTCAGGCGCCGACCCGACGTGTGCGGGAGCGGATGCTTGGGGGTGACGTCGTGGATGCCGAGAAAGGCATACAGCGGGGAGACGCGGGCGACCAGCTCGCCCCGCGCCAGCTGCGGGGCTTGGTGCAGCCAGGGCGTGACGTCTCGGCCTACCTCGGTGGCGGCCTTGACGATCTCCCGCCACGTCGTCGTCGGCGCGTACCAGCCGTCCTTGTGGCCATCCGTGCGCCCCCAACTTGAGTCGCCTCGTATCAATCCTGCGCGTCCCTGAACGCTGGGGACGTCAGTCGCGCCGGGTAGGACAAGTGCCCGGCACTCGGAGGGCGCCTCGCGATCGGCTACGACGAACAGGGCGGGCTGCATCCCCTGGCCTGGGTTCGCACGGACATCCTCAATGGGCTGCGGGCGGACTTGTGGGGGTACTGCGCCGCCCTGTCCGCCAGCCTCGACCGCGTGGACGCCGAGCCCGACGAGAACGGGATCTTCTACGTGGGAAGGAACGCTCGCCGGTGAGCGGCCCGGGTGTGGCACTGCTCGCGGCAGTGATCGTGCAGCGGCTGGGCCGACGCCCCGAGGACTGCGCTTTCCCCCTCCTCGAGCCCTATGCCCAGGCGGAGGAAACGCCACTGTTGGCTGCATGACCGCGAAGCACGCCACCGGATAGCCGGAGAGCCAGTCGCCTGAGTCCAGGCAGCCGTCTCTCCCGCCAGACACCAAAGCCCCCTGGATCCGGTCCCAATGACCGGGTACAGGGGGCCCACCTGTAGGCCGCGTGGGACTCGAACCCACAACCAACAGATTAAAAGTCTGCTGCTCTGACCAATTGAGCTAGCGGCCCGCGCGGCCCCCAGCATAGCTGTACGGTCGGGCCCCTCTCACAGCGATATCCACGATGCCGCGAGCGGAGTCCCGCTCCCCGCCCCGATCGGCTGTTGTCGGGGCTCCACAACGGAGACGTGGACGGACAATTCGAGCGGCTGCCGGAGGTGATGGCACTCGGTCGATCTGGCCGCGCGCCCCTTCTGCACGATCCCTGTCCGAATGCGCTCCCCTGGCGTTCGGGCGCTTGGAGCAGTGATCGGACAGCGACCGGAAGTTCCTGCTAAGCGGCAGGTCAGAGAGGGTTTCTGTGCAACTCGGCGACATCTCGACGGTACGGCCACCCGATCCACCCAATGGATCAAAAGTCCTGGTGGGGGTGTGATGGGTGGTACCGGGCGGTGCCTGGGGTCCGGTAGCACCTGGTCAGGGCACATGCAGGAGGGCATCTGGTCTTCTCCGTGATGACCTGTGTGATTCCGTCCGCTCATGCATCGCTCACGCACGCTGGTCGGGTCACTGGCGTGTGACCAGCGGGTCTGCGTCAAACACCTGTGCGAGTGAACCTCTCCGTACCTGATGCTCGGTGCCTGGGTGCTGCGCCGGTCCGGCAGCCACACCGAGGTGAGCCGGCCGAGCGCGTCCAAGGCCAGGGCGGTGCGCTTGCCGTTGGGGTCCGTCTGGCCGGTGGACTGGCCACGCAGCCGGTCGTAGGACGTGGTGGCGACGTGGCCCAGGTCGCTGGTGACCCTCGTCGACGAGGGTCAGGCGATCGGCGTCCGTGTACTCCGTCTTCGTCGACGCACCGGCCATGCCCTCCTGTCCGCCTCGGCGCGCCGGCCCCGCGGTCGGCCTTCGCGGGCAGCAGCACACCCGTCCGCGACTTCCCCTCACCTCGGCTCCGTGCGGGCAACCCGCCATGCCCGGGACCGCGCGGTCAACACCATCAGGCCTGGTCGGAACCGACCTCGGCCGCACGACCCCGAGCGCAGCAGGGACCGGGATCTGATTCTGCTCAAGTCATTGACTCTCACCCACCTGCGCTATTAGCGTCCGCAAGCGCTTACTACTCACCGCTCACCGGTTGCATGTCCCGTTCATCGGTATGACAGGGGATGGAAATGAGCGAGAAGTACCACCAGCTGGGAACCGATGTGATTGACCGCCGCGCCGGGACACTCGAACGCGGGCTCGCGATCCTGGAACTGCTCGCCACTGAGCGGCGGTTGAGTGCTGTTCAGGTTGCCGACCGGCTGGACCTCTCACGCAGCGCCACGTACCGCATCCTCGGCACGCTCCGGCAGCGAGGCTATGTGGACTGGAACAGCAACGCGGACGACATCGTGCTGGGGCAGCGCACGGTCACGCTCGGGATGGCCGCGCTGAGCGGCTACGACCCGTTCCTCGCGGCACAGGCGCATCTGCGGGATCTGTCCCGGGAACTGTCCGAGGCCGCGCTGATGGCGGTGCGCGACGGCGACCAGATGGTCTACATCGCACACGAGGACGTCACGGAGCACTCCATCGCGGTCCGCCGACTGCTCGGCTTACACCGCCCGCTGCACAGCACGTCCCTGGGCAAGGCCTATCTGGCGGCCCTGCCGGTCGACGAGTCGGACGCCCTCGTCGACCGTCTTGAGCTGCGGGCGTTCACCCCCACCACCATCACCGACCCGGCCCGGCTGCGTGCGGAACTGGACGAGACCCGCGCGCGCGGCTACTCGATCGACGACAGCGAGAACGAGCCCGACGTGCTGTGCTTCGGCGCGCCGATCCGGGACGAGCGCGGGATGCCGCTCTGCGCCATCAGTCTCGCGGGGCCGCGCGAGCGGATGCTCGGCAAGAAGGACGCGGCAGCCCGGCGTATCTCCGAGGTGGCGCTTGCGATCTCCCGCAGGCTCGGCTTCCTGGGGCCCGTCAGTGATGTGAAATTCGAAAGGTAGTACGTAATGAGAGCTGTCCGTGAGTTCCTTGTGGCCGCCGCGGCGATAGCGCTGGTCGCGTCCTGCGCGCCCGGCAGCGGTTCGGACGACGAAGGGAAGCAGCAGACCGACGTCAAGAAGCTGACGTATCTGTACTTCACCGACGGCCCCGACGAGCAGGCGACCCGCAACCTGCTGGCCGAGTACAAGAAGAAGACCGGCGTCACGGTCGACCTTCAGATCGTTCCCTTCGACAATCTTGAGCAGCGCCTGCAGGCCCGGCTCTCCGGCGGCAACGCGCCGGACGTGGCCCGGCTGACCGACATCGAGCCGTTCCGCACCGATCTGCTGGATCTCAACAAGTTCCAGAAGTCCGCCCTGGACGGGAAGTTCATCAAGGGCGCCGATGACTATGTCTCGGGCAAAGGCGGCGAATTGCTCGCCGTGCCCAGCGATCTGACCATGAACGGACCGCTGATCAACGTGGACCAGTTCAAGAAGGCCAAGGTGCCGCTGCCCGATCCGAAGCACCCCTGGACCTGGGACGAGATGGTCACGGCCGCCAAGAAGGTGCAGGCCGTCAACAAGACGCAGAACGCGATCGCGATGGACGTCTCGGGGCACCGGTTCTCCACCATGCTCAGCCAGTACGGGACCAGCTTCTTCGACGCGAGCGGCAAGAAGGTCGCCTTCGACGAGGCGAAGGCCACCGCCGCCGTGAAGCGGTTCGCTGAGCTGAACGCCTCCGGTGTCATGCCGAAGGACCTGTGGCTGCAGGCGGGCACCAAGTACAAGGGCGCCAACGAGATCTTCCTCGCCCAGCAGGCGCCGGTCTACATCAGCGGAAACTGGCAGGTCAGCGCATTCGCCAAGGAGGCGAAGTTCAACTGGGCCGCGGCGCCCAACCCGTGTCAGGAGAAGTGCGGCGGCTTCCCGGGCGGCAAGTTCATGGTGTCGTTCAAGGAGAGCAAGCGGCAGAAGCAGGCCGCCGACTTCATCGCCTTCATGAACTCCAAGGAATCCCAGGAGCAGATGGCCAAGGAGGCCAACTTCCTGCCCACCCGGCAGGACCTGATCTCCTCCGGACTCACGTATCCGAAGCGCAACGCCGACATGCAGGTGTATCTCGCCGACGTGGCGCGCACCCCGGAGGCGGCCTACGGCACCGCCTACAGCCCCGCGTTCCAGGCCACCGCCGACGCGACCGTCAAGGAGCTGGCCAAGGTGCTGGCGGGCCAGGCCACGCCGGAGCAGGCCGTCGCGGCCATCAAGGCGGCGGCGCAGAAGGCGCTCGGAGACATCGCGTGACCGCTTTGACCGGCGCGCCGGCCCAGCGGACGGCCGACCGGGCCCCCAAGCGGCCCGGTCGCCGCCGCTCGGTCAAGCCGTGGAACCAGCGGATCGCGCCGTATCTGTTCATCCTGCCCAACATGCTGATCTTCGGTGTGTTCGTCATCTATCCGGCGATCAACAACTTCAACATCAGCCTGTACGACAGCAGCAACGGCCGCGACTTCACGTATGCGGGCGGCAAGAACTACCAGGAGCTGTTCAGCTCGGACGAGTTCTGGGCGGCGGCGCGGCACACCGTGGTGTTCGCCGTCTGCTTCGTGGCGCTCACCACGGTCGTCTCGATCGGTCTGGCGCTGCTGCTCAACCAGAAGATCAAGGGCCGGGCCTTCTTCCGCACGGTGTTCTTCCTGCCCGTGGTGCTTTCTCCCGTGGTCGTGGGGCTGGTCTGGGGCTGGATCTTCGAGCGGAACAACGGGCTGCTCAACACGCTGCTCGACGCGGCCGGACTGGGCAAACCGGGCTGGCTGGTGGACGACACCCTGGCCATGGGCGTGGTGATCTTCGTCGGGCTGTGGATGCACGTCGGCTTCTACATCCTGATCATCCTGGCCGGGCTGCAGGGCATCGATCCCAACTACTACGAGGCCGCGCGGATGGACGGCGCCTCCTCCTGGCAGCAGCTGCGGCACATCACCCTGCCGCTGCTGCGGCCGACCACCATGGTCGTGGTCATCCTCAGCATGATCGCCGGGTTCCAGGCGTTCGACTACATCTGGACGCTCACCGGCGGCGGCCCCGTCGGCGGCACCACCCTGATGATCCAGTACATCTACCAGAACGCCTTCCAGTCCCCGATCCAGTACGGCCTGGCCTCGGCGGCCGCGGTGGTGCTCTTCTGCTCGGTCTTCGCGCTGACCGTACTCAACTACCTGTACAACCAACGGAAGGAGTCGGCATGAGCCTGACGGCCGTACGCGACTCCAAGGGGTCACGGCAGTGGACCTCGATCAGCGGGGCCGCCACTCCGACCGTGGGGCGGATCCTCACCTACGCGGTGCTGATCGGCCTGTCCATCGTGGTCCTCGCGCCCGTGGTGTGGGCGGTGCTCAGCTCGTTCAAGTCGCAGACCGAACTGGCACAGGTCCCGCCCTCGCCCCTGCCCGGCGCGCTGCGCACGGAGAACTACAGCGAGGCGCTGGGTTCGTTCGACTTCGCCACCTATCTGAAGAACAGCACCATCGTGACGGTAGGGGCGACGCTCCTCACCGTGGTCATCAACACGATGTGCGCCTACGGCCTGGCCAAGTACAACTTCCGCGGCCGCAACGTGTTGTTCCTCATTGTGCTCGGGACCATCATGATCCCGCTGCAGCTGATCTTCATTCCGGTCTACCAGATGGCAGCCCAGCTCGGCTTGGTGAACTCCTTGTGGGGGCTGATCATCCCGCCCGCCGCGACCCCGACCGGGGTGTTCCTGCTGCGGCAGTACATGCTGACCATTCCCGACGATCTGATCGACGCGGCCCGGATCGACGGGGCGGGCGAGTTCCGGATCTTCGCCCGGATCGTGGTGCCGCTGTGCGGCGCCGCCATCGCCGTGGTGACGATCTTCTCGGTGATGTGGCGGTGGAACGACTTCCTGTGGCCGCTGATCATCAGCCAGGACCAGTCGAAGTACACGCTGCCGGTGGCTCTGGCGCAGTTCAACAGCCAGCTGGTGGCCCCGTTCAACTACATCCTGGCCATGTCCGTGGTCAGCATGATCCCGGTCGTGGTGATCTTCCTGGTGCTGCAGCGCCATATCGTCCGCGGCGTCGCCAACACCGGCCTGAAGTGAGGAGCACAGTGGAGAGCAGCGTGGAGAGCGGCAAGGGCCGCACCGTGCATGCCCTGGACGAGCGTGGGACCGTACGGGACTGGCTGATCAGCCCGGCCTGGAGCGAACCCGCCGACGATCTGGGCAAGCATCTCGCCGCGGAAGGAGATCCCTGGGGCGAGCGGGGCCGGTGGCGGCTGACCAACGGGCCCGATGTCACCCCGCTCAAGGAGGAGCTCCACCGGAACCGGCCGCTGCGCCGCGATCCGGTACCGGGCCCCGTCGTCGAGGGCGGCGACATCCGGTACACCGGCCCCGGCGGCACCCGGCACTCCGGGCGGTGGCAGCGGGTGCACACCGCGGCCGACGGTCTGGTCGACTGGAGCGAGTTCTGCTTCACCCCCGAGTACCGGGTCGCCCTCGCGACCTGCGTGCTGGAGGTCGACCAGGCGGAGTGGCGAACCCTGCGGCTGGCCACCACCGGCCCGTTCCTGCTGTTCGTGGGCGGTGAACTGCGCGGCGAGTCCGGCACGGTCACCTACATGGAACCCGCCGAGCACGAGATCCGTCTCTGGCTGCCGTCCGGCACCACGACCGTCGTGGTCGCCTCCTGGCAGGTGGCGTTCCGCGAGGTCCGGCAGATCGTACGGCTGCGCGTCGACGGACTGCCGGTCCGGGTGGTGGTGCCCAGCGAGGGCGCCTGCGAGTACACCTCCGCCGTCGCCGAGCACGTACTCGACGCGGTGGGCACCACCCGCTGGGGCACGACCGACGGCGAGATCCCGCTCACCGGACCCGACGGCGCCGCGCTGCGGGTTCAGTGGGCGGGCCGGACCCGGCGGATCCGGCTCACCGGCGGCCGGGCGGTGCTACGGCTGGACGAGGCGGTGGAGGGGGACGAGACGGAGGAGGCGGAAGCCGGGAACGACGTGGGCAGCGCCTCGATGCTGTCCACCGGCGCCTCCATGCTGCGCGTCTCGGTGGACGACGACCGGGCCCCGGTGTTCCGGGAGTTCCCGGTCGCCGTACTGCCCGGCGCGTACCGGGCGGCCCCCGAAGGCGATCTGTCCGACCGGCGCGCCGAGTTCCTGCGGCACGCCGCGCGGGCCGACGGAACCGGGGGCGAGCTCGTGCGCGCCCTCACCGACCCGCACCACACGGTCAGCGGGTCCGCGCTGACCCGCGCCCTGTGGATGATCGACAACCGCGCCGACTGCGCCGACTTCGAAGCCGTCGGCCTGTTCCATCTGTGGCGGCGGATACCCGCCGACCGCTGGGAACCCGGCCTGCGCGACCGGGTGCGCACCGCGCTCCTCGGCTTCAAGTACTGGATCGACCAGCCCGGCCTCGACGCCATGTGCTACTTCACCGAGAACCACCAGTTCGTCTGGCACACCGCCGAACTGCTGTGGGGCACCGAACTGGCCGACGGCACCTTCGGCAACACCGGCTGGACCGGCGCCACGCACGCCACGCACGCCCGCGGCCTGGCGATCGAGTGGATGCGCCGCAAACTGGCCGGCGGGTTCAGCGAGTTCGACTCCAACGCCTACCTCGCCATCGACCTGCTCGCACTCGTGTCGCTGGTGGAGTTCACCGAGGACCGCGAGGTGGCAGAGCTGGCGGCCGGCGTCGCCGACCGGGTGCTGTTCAGCCTGGCGGCCAACTCCTGGCGCGGCATCCACGGCTGCGCCCACGGCCGCAGTTACGTGTCGACACTGCGCTCGTCCCGGCTCGAGGAGACCGCCCCGATCATGTGGGTGTGCTTCGGTACCGGCGCCCTCAACGACGCGGTGCTGCCGGCCGCGGTGGTCGCCACGGCGGACCGCTACCGGATGCCGGAGGTCGTCCGCGAGGCCGCGCAGGACCTGCCGGAGCGCTGGTGGGGCCGGCAGAACTACCGCGGCGACTACCGCCTCGCCCATGACCTCCTGTCCCGTCCGTACGGATCCGACCTCACCGTCTACAAGACCCCCGACGCGATGCTCTCCTGCGTGAACGACTACCGCCCGGGCCTGCCGGGCCTTCAGGAGCACATCTGGGGCGCCACCCTGGGCCCCGAGACACAGGTCTTCGTCACCCACGCGCCCAACGCCTCCGTCTCCCCGTCGGCGCGGCCCAACTCCTGGGCGGGCAACCGGATCCTGCCCCGGGCCCGGCAGCACGAGGGCACGGTCCTGGCGCTGTACCGGATCCCCGCCGACGACGTCATGACGTACACGCACGCCTGGTTCCCGCTGGCCGAGTTCGACGAGTGGCTGCGGCACGGCGTGTGGATCGCCGGGCGCAAGGGGGACGGCTATGTCGCCCTGGCGACCGAAGGCGGTGCCGAGCCGGTGACCGCGGGCCCGGACGCGTGGCAGGAGCTGCGGCCGGCCGGACCCGGTACCGCCTGGGTGTGCACAGTGGGGCGACGCACCGTGCACGGGGAGCTCGGCGACTTCGTCCGTACGCTCGACGCCCCCGACTTCGGACCGGACCGCGTCGCGTTCCGTACGGCCGAAGGCACCGAGCTGTCCCTGGACTGGGCCGGGCCGTTCACCGTCGACGGGCGGCCCGCCGATCTCGCCGCCGACGGCAGCGTCGCGACCCCGCCGCAGCTCGCCAACCCGTACGCGCAGCTGGAGTCCGGAGCGACCTCGCTGGCGATCGGCCCGCATGTCATCGACCTCCGGAAGGGGCGCCCCCTCTAACCAGCGGAACAACCGGTATAAACGGCGGAATGAAAGGTGGACGCGGTCTCGACGTGAGCCAGGCGGCCCTGGCCGAACCGCCCTTGATGCCTGCCTACCGGTCCGACCTGACGCCCGGCCTGCTCGCGGCGACCGCCGAGCGGATCGCCGCGCGGGCGGTGGGAATGGGGCTGCGCCAGTGGTTCTGGGGCGAGGGCGTGGTGCTCCAGGGCATGCTGCGCCTCGCCGAGGCCATCGGCCGGCCGCCGCATCCCTTCGCGGCCGAGTTCATCGACGGCCATCTGCAGGGCGGCATCGAGCTCGGCCACGTCAACGATCTGGCGCCGGGCGCGGCCTGCGCCGATCTGTACGCGATGACGGGCGAGCAGCGCTACAAGGACGGCTGCGAGCGGCTGCTGCGGTGGCTGCGCCGTGACGGCGCCCTCACCCGCCACCCGGGCGGCGCGATCGAGCACTGGCCCGGCGGGGTCCGGGCGGACACGGTGTTCATGGCCGGAACGTTCCTGATCCACTGCGGCGTGCACACCGGCCGCTCCGAGCTGATCGCCGAGGCGGGCGAGCAGATCCTCGCCCACGCCGGGATCCTGCAGCACCCGCAGACCGGGCTGTACGCCCACGGCTCGCACCAGGGCAGCACCATCTGGTGCCACTGGGGCCGGGCCAACGCCTGGGCGGCCCTGGCCTCCGTGGAGTACCTCGAGGCCGACCGGCGTCACGGCGGGACGAACGAGCGGGTCCGCGGCATCCTGCGCCGCCAGCTCCTCGCACTCGCCGCCCACCAGCCCGCGCACGGCGTCTGGGACGTCCTGGTCGACGGCCAGCCGGAGAACAGGGGCATCCTCGAGACCTCGGCCACGGCCGGCATCGCCGCCGCCATGTTCCGCGCCGCCGCACTCGGCATCGAGCCCGGCCGGCTGCGGGCCGCGGCCTGGCGCGCCCTCGCCGGCCTGCACGCGTACGTGGCGCCCGACGGCACCCTCACCCGCACCAGCGCCGGCACCATCCTGCAGCTCATTCCCTTCGGCTATTCGGTCATCCGCAACGACATGATCCAGCCCTGGGGACAGGGCCTGGCTCTGCACGCCTACGCAGCCGCGCTCAACGACCGGGCGCGGCCCGGGCAATCGGCGTAATCCGCATCACGGAGGTTTCCCATGGCGATCGGGCACCCCACGGAAAGAACCCGCCCACGAGGCCTCGTTCTGCCGGACCGTTGCTGGTCGATCATCCGACGAACGTGCTACGGGGGGCTTATAGCGGTGAGCATGCGGGCGAGCTTCCATGGCCGACGGCCCCAGGCTGCGAGCTTCCCTCCAAGAAGCGGTTTCCCTGTTCCCTGTCGTCCGATGAACACCAGCATGAGAGCGGCGGGATCGGCAGAGATGCGGGCGTCAACGTCACGTGCGCACCCCGCGTCGAGCCTCAACAAACCACGGTCGAAGACAAACAAACGGCCCTGGCGCCGCCGGGTGCCCGTACGAATCGGGCACCCGGCGGCGGGGTTCAGAGGGCGGCGTCAGCCGTTGCGCTTCCAGCGGGGCTTGTCGTCGCGGCGGCCGAAGGAGCCGCCGGTGCCGCGGTGGTCGTCGCGGCGGCCGTACGGGCGGTCGTGGGCGCCGGCGCGGTAGCCGGGGCGGTCGCCCTGACGGTCGCGGTTGAAGGGGCGGTCGCTGCCCCGGTGGCCGGTGCGGTCGTCGCGGCGGAAGCCGCCACGGTCACGGCGGTCGCGGTCACGGTTGACGCCGGTCCGGTCGTCGCGGCGCTCGAAGGAACGGCCGCCACGGTCACGGTCGTACGAAGAACGGTCCCGGTCACGGTCGAACGAGCGGCCGCCGCGGTCGTCGCGACGGAACCCGCCACGGTCGCCTCGGTCACCGCGGTCGTCCCGGCGGAAGCCACGGTCGCCGCGGTCGCTTCGGTCGCCTCGGTCGTCGCGGTCGTCGCGGCGGAAGCCGCCACGGTCACGGTCACGGTCGCGGTTGACGCCGCCCCGGTCGTCGCGACGCTCGAAGGAACGGCCGCCACGGTCACGGTCGTACGGGCGGCCGCCGCGGTCGTCGCGGTCGGCGGGCGCGTCCTGGCGCTCCGGTGCCGACGGCTGGGCGTCGGTCTGTGCTGCCTGCTCCTTTGCCGTCTCGGCCTGCGGCTCCGGCTGGGACTCGGCCGCCCGGGCCAGGGCCTCCGCCGGGTCCTCGCCGCGCTCGCGGGCGGCGCGGGCGAGGAGGCGGTCGGCCTCGTCGCGCAGTTCGGCCGCGCGGCGCTGCGCACGCTCCAGCTGCTTGGTGAGCTGGGTGACCTCGCGCTCGGCCTGCTGGGCGGAGTTGCCCACCGACTCGGCCTGGACCTCGGTCATCGAGCGGGCGCCGGTGATCTCGGCGACCTCGGGGTCGAAGGCCGCGCCGCCCTGGATGATGTGGCGCGAGGCGTCGACGCCGGCGTCCTCCATCAGGCGGAAGATCTGGCGGCGCTGGTGCGGGAGGGACAGGGATACTACGGTGCCGGTGCGCCCGGCGCGTGCCGTACGGCCCGCCCGGTGCAGGTAGTCCTTGTGGTCGCCGGCCGGGTCGACGTTCAGGACCAGGTCGATGCCGTCGACATGGATGCCGCGGGCGGCGACGTCGGTGGCGACCAGGACGTTCACGTACCCGTCCTTGAAGTCGGCCAGCGTGCGGGTGCGCGCGCCCTGGGTCATGCCGCCGTGCAGCGCCTCGGCCTTCGCCCCGGCGTCGCGCAGCTGCTCGGCGACGCGGTCGGCGCCGAGCTGGGTGCGGACGAAGATGATGGTGCGGCCCTTGCGGGAGGCGATGGCCGCGGTGACCGGCGCCTTGTCCTTGGGCTTCACGATGAGGACGTGGTGCGACATGGTCGTCACCGCGCCCTGGGCGGCGTCCACCTCGTGGCTGACCGGGTCGTTCAGGTACCGGTCGACGAGGGTCTTGATCTCGTTCTCCATCGTCGCGGAGAAGAGCATGCGCTGGCCGCCGGCGGGCACCTGGTCGAGCAGTTCCGTCACCTCGGGCATGAAGCCCAGGTCGGACATCTGGTCGGCCTCGTCGAGGACGGCGATCCGCACGTCCTCCAGGGAGCAGGCGCCGCGGTTGATGACGTCGCGCAGGCGGCCGGGCGTGGCGACGAGGATATCGACGCCGCGCTCCAGGGCGTAGATCTGGTTACCCATCGACGTGCCGCCGCAGACGACCTTCATCTTCAGGCCGAGGACGTCGCCGTACGGCTGTAGCGCGTCGGCGACCTGCATGGCGAGCTCACGGGTCGGGGTGAGAATGACGGCCCGGGGCCGCTTCTTCTGCGTGTGGCCCCCGGCCAGCGTGGCCAGTGCCGGCAGGCCGAAGGAGAGGGTCTTGCCGGAGCCGGTGCGGCCGCGGCCGAGGATGTCCTTGCCGGCCAGGGCGTCCGGGATGGTCGCGGCCTGGATCGGGAAGGGGACCGTCACGCCGTTCTGCGCGAGCTTGCGGACGACGCTCTCGGGCAGGCCGAGGTCCGAGAAGGTGACCTCGGGGGCCTGGGGGGTCTCGTCGGCGCCCTCGGACACGACGGCGTGATCAGTACTGGTGATGGACATGCGAATGCGAAACCTTCCGGAGTCTCAAGTCGGCACGCGCCCGTCAACTCCGTGATTCGCGATTCGCAATACGACCGCCTCTATGCGGTCCACCACGGCAAAGGAGAGTACGCGCCACACGGCGCGCTCTGCGATGGCGCCGGGCAAGATGGGATCAAACGATCTGCCACCATACGCACCCAGGCCCCCCATGAGCAAACCGAGCCGCGTCTTCGCAGGCCGCGCAGCTCTCCCGCCGCCCGGTAGGGACTCGCACACCCCCCGTCGCCCTCCCTACGCCCGCTCCCCAGCCTCCGGTACCGGCGCCCGTTGGGCCAGTTGGGGTTGCGGGGGTTCGTGGGCCGAGGAGGACGGCTCGGGGGTCGGGGTGGGGGTCGGGGAGGCCGGTGGTTCCTTCGTGGGGATCGGGTCTGGGTCGGGGGTGCGGGTGGGCGCCGGTGGGGTCGTGCGCGGGGGAGCCGGGCGGTCGGGCCTGTCCGGTCCGGGGTCGGCCGGTGCCGGGCCGGTCTCCGCGGCGGACGGCTGCGCCGAGGGCACCCCGGACTCCGTCGGTCCGCCCTTGTCCTTGCCCTTCTTCCCCTTGCCGTCCTCGTCCCCGTCCTTGCCCTTGCCGTGCCGGTGCTCGCCGCCGGCCCCGGCCGCCCCGTACCCGGAACCGCCGCCGGACACCGCCGACCCGCCGTCGGGCGCCTTGCCGCCCTCGGATCCGGCGGAGTGCGACGGCCTGGCACGCCCGCCTCCGTCGTCGTCACCCACGCTCATGCAGCCGGCGGCAGCGGCGACGGCCATGACCGTGGCGGCCAGACGGACGGGTACGTACAAGGGACGCACGGGAGCCACCTCCGAGGGCGGATGGAGAAGTCAACCTGCCCAACTCCCTTCGCCCACAAGAAGACACGCGCGCCCCGCACGGTCCGGCAAGCGGGCTGCCCAAATAGGAGACATTCACCATGTTCGGCGACGACAGGGTCCACGTGGAACTGCTGACAGCCAAGGTCACTGTGACGCACCAAGATGGCCGCGTACGGCAGCGAGGCACGGGCCTTGATCACTGCGGCGATCAACTCTCGGGTAATCCGCGTGCAACGGGGTGCGGGCTCTCCTCCGGCCCGCAGAGCAACCCGGACGACGCCCAGAACTGGGCACTCAAGCACACCGGACGCAACCCCGGTCATGATCTGTTCCGACGCGAGTACACCGACCACGCCCGCGTGACCCGAGCCGAGTAGAGCCCCGGTTCGCGACGGTGAGCGACAGGGCTCAGCCGCACCGGCCCCGTCCGTGCCGTCCCGCGGCACATGGGCGGGGCCACTGCGTACACGCATTCACCGCCCTTCCCCGACAATGGCCGTGTGCTGGAGATGACCCGCGAAGCATTCGAAGAGCTCGTGAGCGAAGCCCTTGACCAGATCCCCGCGGAGCTGACACGGGTAATGGACAACGTGGCCGTCTTCGTCGAGGACGAGCCACCCGCCGATGACCCGGAGCTACTGGGCCTCTACGAAGGGACACCGCTCACGGAGCGTGGCGAGTGGTACGCCGGAGTGCTCCCGGACCGGATCACGATCTACAGGGGCCCCACGTTGCGCTTTTGCGAGACACCGGAGGATGTGGTGCACGAGGTGGCCACGACCGTCATCCATGAGGTTGCTCACCACTTCGGCATCGAGGACGAACGGCTCCACGAACTGGGCTGGGGCTGAGGCTCCCGCCTCCCTGAACGTCCTCCCTACTGGCCACCGGGACACGCCCCTGTCACCCCGCCCGGCGGCGTACGGGAGGTGCGGGCGCAGGACGACCGCGCGGCGCATTCCCCGCCTGTCACCCCGTCCGCCCGGCATACCACCCCGGGACTTGGGCATACGGGACCAATGGCCCGCGTCCCCATCGCTGTCATGAAGGTCCTGAGTGCCCTGAGCGTCCGAGGAGGACTGAGCCGGCTTCGCGGAGCACCGCGTGCCCTCGCCCGCCAGTACCGCTCGCGGCAGGCCCCGACAACCGTCGAACTCGTCCCCCAAGCGCACCCCTGGGGCCGCACCCTCGGCCTGGTCGCCGTGGTGCTGCTGGGCGCCTGGTTGGGACTGCTGATCGTGGGCAACGTACGGGTCCCGGTCGGCCCTATGGACACGACGATGACGCTGCGCCCCTCGATCTCCGGCGGCACGAAGATCAACGTCTCTCCGCTGGGCGCCCTCCAGCTGGACAGCCACAACGCCCCGGTCCGCCTGGACGTGAACGTCGACCAGCTCGACCCGGTCCGCTCCCAGGCCCTCGTCGACCACCCCGAGCGCTTCTCCGGCCTGCAGGACGAGGTCACCCAGGACATCGGGCACGGCGCCCTCGACCTGGCCGTACGCTCCTGCGTCGCCGTCGTCGCGGGCGCCACCGCCCTCGGTCTCGCGGTCTACCGCCGCCCCCGCCGCGCCCTCGCCGCCGGCGGCCTCGCCCTGTCCCTGCTGGCCGCCTCGGGCGGGACGGCGTACGCCACCTGGAACCCCGACTCTGTCCTGGAGCCGAAGTTCTCCGGACTGCTCAGCTCCGCGCCCTCCCTGGTCGGCAACGCGCGCAGCATCGTCACCGAATTCAACGTTTATCAGGAGGAGTTGGCGCGACTGGTGACGAATGTGACCAAGCTGTACGACGCCACCTCCACGCTTCCCGCGTACGCCCCGGACCCGTCCACGATCCGCGTCCTGCACGTCTCCGACATCCACCTCAACCCGGCGAGCTGGAAGATCATCGCCTCGCTCGTCGACCAGTACGACGTCAATGTGATCGTCGACTCCGGCGACACGATGGACCACGGCACGGCCGCCGAGAACGGCTTCCTGGACCCGATCGAGGATCTGGGCGCCCCGTACGTGTGGGTGCGCGGCAACCATGACTCGATGATCACCCAGCGCTATCTGGAGGGCCTGAAGAACGTGCACGTCCTGGACGACGGCCGGGCCCAGACGATCGCGGGACTGCGCTTCGCGGGCATCGGCGACCCGCAGTTCACCCCGGACCGCTCGAAGACGGTCGGCGCCGAGCAGTCGCAGGAGCTGGCCGGCGCCCGCCTGGCCTCGGCCCTGCGCGACCAGCGCACCGCCGGCCGGCCGGTGGACGTGGCCATCGCGCACGAGCCGCCGGCGGCGCGCGAGGTGGACGGCGAGGTGCCGCTGGTACTCGCCGGGCATGTGCACCACGAGAAGACGGAGGTCATGAAGTTCGGCACCCGGCTGCGCATCGAGGGCTCCACGGGCGGCAGCGGGCTGCGTGCGGTCGAGGGCAAGTACCCGGACCCGATCGAGGCGTCGGTCCTCTACTTCGACCGGGACACCCGCCGCCTCCAGGCCTGGGACGCGATCGAACTGGGCGGCCTGGGCAAGTCGACGGCCGAGGTGAGCCGCCATCTGCCCGAGGAGAACCAGCCGGGGGCGTCACCGTCGCCGAGTCCGACGCCCAGCCCGTCCCCCAGCCCGGCGACGAGCGCTCCCTGAGCGAGCCGGCCGGACGCTGCCCGGCCAAACCGTTTTGGCGATCCTTCCCGCCATCACCTATGCTTCTCACGTCCCCGACGCGCTGAGCAGCGCCCCGGTGGGCCGATAGCCCTCATCGTCTAGCGGCCTAGGACGCCGCCCTTTCAAGGCGGTAGCACGGGTTCGAATCCCGTTGGGGGCACCATCCCTTCTGCTTTGTTGCAGGTCAGCGCACCAGCCAGGCGGCCTCACAGAAGGTCGCGGTAGCGCGAGAGGAACTCGGCTCGCTGCTCGGGGGACAGCCGCATCAGCGCGTCGCGTATGGACGACGGCAGATGAGACAGCTCATAGTCCTCGACCCGGGACGACGGACTGAGCGGATTCGACGACCTGAGTCCGGACGAGAATGACAGTCGGTCGTTCCCGTAGATGCTTTCCGCGTAGCGGAACCCGGTGAGGTTCTTCGTGATGAGCTTGCGCGTCTTCCCCTTCCTGGCCACGGTCAAGGCGGATTCGAGCAGCCGGATGCTCCGCCGTTTGGGCGCCGCGACATCGGGGACGAGGGCCACGGCGCAGTTGTTGAGCAGCACTGCGGTCTGATCGCTGAGCCGGGACGCGGCGAACCGGATCTTCCACGCCTTGCACTCGCGCAGCTCCCTGACCCGCCGCAGCACGCGGTCCTCGATCTCCGCGGCGGCGCGGTCCGGCTTGTTCGTGCGCAGTAGTTCCTGCGCCCGCTTGAGGCCGGTCAGGGTGGCATCGAGCGCCGCGGTGTACGGCCCGAGGCGGGTGTGGTCGTTGAGCCGGCGGCGGTTCTTCCTGATGAGCTTGCGCGCCTGCCTGGTCTCCGCCAGCTTCGCGGCCTCGTCGAGCAGCTCGAAGCTCTCCTGCGCGGGCGAGGGCGCGGTGCCGGGAGACAGTGCGATGGCGCAGTTGTTGAGCAGGACCGCCGTCGCGTCGGCGAGCTTGGCCGCGTTCTCCCGCTTTTCCCTGTCCTCGCTGCCCCGCAGCTCGGTGAGCCTCGGCAGTACGTGACTCTTCAGCTCGGCGACGGCTCGCTCGGCCTTGTTGTCGTCCAGGAGCGTGCGGACCTTCTCCATCGACTTCACGACCGAGCCGAGCACCAGGTACTTCCGGTTGCCGGTGACGATCCTGCGGGTCTCGTCCGTCTCGGCCAGCGCCAGTGCCAGTTCGAGCAGCCGGGCGTCCTCCCCCGCGGGGAGCGAGGTGCCGGAGCCGGTGGACATGGCGCAGTTGTTGAGCAGCAGCGCCGTGCGGTCGCTCAGCTTGTTGACGGTGCGCCGTACGCCGACGGCGTCGAAGGCGCGCAGCCTGGTCAGCTGCGGCACGATCTCCTTCTCCACGGTCGACACCGCCTGGACGGTGTGCTCGGTGTGCTGCTCGCGGGCGCGGTCCAGGGCGAGCTGCACGGAGTCCAGCTCCGGTCGCAGCTGCTGCTCGACGGCCTCGCCCAGCAGCGGCTCGCCGGCCCACGACCAGACGCCGAAGAGTCCGATCATCCGCTGCGGCGCCGCCGCCTTGGCGGCGAGCACCGCGATGGGCGCGACCAGGGTGCGGCGGACCTCGCCTTCGAGCACGGGCAGCGCCGAGGGGTCCAGGCGGCGGTCGTCGAGTGCGGTGATGCGGTGCCGAAGGTGGCCCCAGAAGCCGGGGTGGTCGAGTGCTCCCCGCCAGCCTTCGGCGGCCGCGCCCCAGCTGTTCTCCCCCTCGGCGGGTGCCGCGCGGCCGGACAGTTCCTCGTCCAGGGCCCGGGCGTGGGCCCGTACGGCCGCGTCGTGCGCCCGGTGCAGCACGGGGTCGCAGCCGCAGGCCCCGTCCGGGGTGTCCCAGAGCCAGAACAGCTCGTCGACGATCCGGCGCTGCGGATGGTCGATGATGTCGAACGCGGCACCGTACTGCTCCACGCTCCGCCGGCCGGGCACGGGAAGCTCACCCGCGGCGGGGACGTCCGCCCCGGCGCGGGCGGCGGTGGTGATGTGCTGCTTCTGCTGACGGATCGTCCGGCGCGGCGCCATGGTGGAGATCCCGGTCACTCTGAAGGCGTTGCGCTGATAGAGCTCGGGGACGGTGAGCTCGCGAAGGCGCTCCATGGCCACCGGTGCGGTGCCGTTCGACAAGGCGTCCTCCCAGGTTCTGCGAGGTCAACGGCGCGTGCGCCGTGTCACGAGGCGGTGTGCGGAGTCAGGATCACCGTGACGGTCCGGTTCGCCGCGTCGGTGCCGTGCGGGGCGTCCCGCTGCTCGGCGCTGGCGACCGAGAAGCCGGCGAGCGGCCGGCCACTGGCGTCGCTGAGCGCGCGGGCAGCGGCCATGGCCCGCCACAGGGAGGTGACCGATCCTCCGCTGGCGGGGGCGCCGGGCACCTGGGCGATGTGCCCGAGGACCCCGACGCGCAGGTTCCGCTGCCCGGCGAGGCGCTCGCCCACCCGGGCCAGCTGCGCCGCGCCGGTGCGGGTCAGCTCGGCCGCCTCGGAGAACAGGCCCTGCTCGAAGACCACTTGCACGGAGTCCTCGTGCCGCTCCACCCGGGTCCCCGGCGTGCGGACCGCCTTCGCGAGGGCGTCGAGCGCCTTCGTGCGCCGGGCCTCGGCCGCGGCCGCGGCGCGCTCGCGCTGTTCCGTCAGCTCCTGCCGTACGTCCCGTTCGTCGCGTGCCACCGCCGCGGAGCCGGACTGTGGCTCGCGGGCGTCGGACGGCGGCTGGGGGGCGAGGGCCCAGGTCGCCGCCGTGACCGCTCCGGCGCACAGGACGACGGCCACGGCGGGCCGGAACCGGTGGCGGGCTCGGCCGACGGCGGCCGCAGGGCCGCGGCCGCGGAAGCGCCGGAGGCGGTCCAGGCCGGCCGCGGCGGACTCGTCCTGCGGGTGCTCGTCGAGCAGTTGCTGCCAGCACCGTTCGGCCGCCGCCAGTTCGCCGCGCTGGGCGTGCACGCGGGCCCGCAGATCGGTCACGTCGTGGTGCCGGGTGACGGCGGGGTCGTCGCAGCGGTTCAGTTCCCGCAGCGCCGCGTCCAGGTCGCCGGCGCGCGCCGCCGCGGAGGCCCGGGCCACGACCAGCTCGGCCCGCAGGTCGGTGCCGGGGTCGCGGTCCATGCGGGGCTCGGGCACCGTCTGCGGTACGGATTCCGTCGCTGTCACCGGACCCCGCCGTCCTCACTGAGCGGGCTGTCGTTCCCGATGACGCCAGGCGGCAGCATCTCGTAGAGCCGCTGGATGACGTCGCCGAGAGCGGCCCGGTCGCGGGCTGCGACGGCACGCTTGCCCTGTGCGATCGCGGCATCCGCCTCGTCCCGCGGTGTCATCACGCGGCGGAACCGGGACAGCTCCTTGAACAGGTCGTACTCCAGCTCGCCGGTGGCGCGCTTCAGCTCGGCACAGAGCTCCCATGCCTGCTTCACCAGCCGCTCCAGCTCGGCGATGTCTGCGCTCTGCATGGCCTTGTTCGCCAGGCCGCGCAGGCGCTCCAGTTCCTGCCGCTCGACAGCTCCGCCGCCGCGGCGGAGCAGGCCCTCGCACTTCTTGAGCGCGTCCCCGAGTTCCAGCATCAGCCGCGGTGCCTCGACTGCCTCGCGCTCGATGCGGTCGAGCTGCGCCTGCAGGTCACGGAGGCGCTGGGCGCATTCCAGGCCGGCGTTCCTGTCGGTGGCCGCATGGTCGATCTTCGTGCGGAGCCGCGCCATGTCGTCGGACAGCTTACGCAGGACGGCCTGCGCGTCGGTGGCCCGGGACTCCCGCACGCGTTCGGTGACCGCGGCGGCCCGCTGTTCCAGGCCGCGCAGACCGGTCACGAGCTCGCCGTGTTCCGGCTGGGCGCCCTCGAGCCGCACCTCGGCCTCGAACTCCACCCCCATCGTCTCCACGATGGCCCTGGCCTGCCCGATCTTGCGGACCTCGTAGGTCACTTCGACCTCGCTGCCCTCCGGAAGGTCGTAGCGCAGGTCGCTGCGGCGGAAGGTGACCTCCCCGACTTCCTTGTTGTTCTTGGCCTCCGCCTCCTCGCCCTCGAGGAGGGGAATCCGGATGACCGCGTCAGGATTGTCGCGGGTCAGGGCGATGGTCGTGCGGTACGTGTTGCTGTCCTGGACCGGCAGAGCCGCCCCCCGGTTGAGGATCCGGCCGAAGCTGCCGTCGTACTTGCCGATGCCGAGCGAGTGCGTCAGAACCGGCCCCGGCGCCAGGGTGTTCGTGTGGGTGATGGACAGCGTGTCGGGCGTGAGCTTCTGCCGGACTCCGCAGGCGTCGGTCAGCTCCACCGTGAACCGGGATTTGGTGTCCGGGGTGATGGTGACGGTGGTGTAGAAGGAGCCGTTCGCGTTGACGGCGACCTGCGGTCCGTGGAAGGCCGGCTCCCCGTCCGGGTTGTGCAGGGAAACGGTGTAGCCGGTCCAGTCCACCTGGCCGCTGCTGTGCAGTGTTCCGGCCACGGGGATCCCGGTGGTGTCCAGCGACTGCGGTTCGTAAACCAGGTCGGCGGTGAACTCGCCGACGCGGGGGCGCGGCCGCGTCGCGGGGGCGCGTACGGTGCCGGCGTAGATGGCGGCGCCGCGGGCGACGACCGTGGAGGGGTCCTGGCTGTGGTCGATCTGGATGCCCAGCCCCTCCCGCGGGTCGACGAGCAGTTCGCGCAGGCTGGGAGAGAGCGTGGCGCCGCCGACGAGCAGCAGCCGGTCGATGTGGTCGGGGCGGAGCGAGCTGTCGGCCAGCGCCTTCCGGCAGAGGCCGATCGCCCGGGTGTAGAAGGGAAGGGCAAGGTCGTCCAGAGCGCCGCGGGTCAGCGTGTACGTGAACATCTGCTCGTCGCCGCTGTCGTCCTTGAGATCGACGAAGAGCTCCGCCGTCCCGGCCCGGGACAGTTCGATCTTGGCGGCTTCGGCGGCCGCCTTGAGCTTGGCGAAGTTCGTCCGCCACCGCGGGTTGCCGCGGACGAAGTCCCGCAGCCCGAGGTCGCGTCCGGCCGCGGGCGCCAGCACCTCGTCGACGATGGCCCAGTCGATGTCCTTCCCGCCCAGGTGCGGGTCGCCGGCGTGCTGAAGCAGTTGCAGCTCCCCGTCCCGCTTGCTCATCACGGCCGCGTCGAACGTGCCGCCGCCCAGGTCGAAGACCATCCAGTGCACGGAATCGGAGGCGTTGTCCACTCCGTAGGCGAGCGCGGCCGCGTTCGGCTCGTGCAGCAGCGGGCAGTCCTCCCCGAGCCCGGCCAGCACCGCGGCCTTGCCGGTGGCGCTGGACTGGTTCAGCGCGAACGCCGCGGGCACCGTGATGACGGCCACGGCCGGCGGCTCCCCCAGCTCGTGAGCGACGTCCTGGCGCAGCGACTTCAGCACCTCGGCGGACAGTTGCTCGGGGATCAGGGAGACACCCGCCCGGCGGAAGCGGTACTCGGCGCCGGCCACGCCCATCTGGAGCTTGAACTCGGCGTGCGCGTCGTCCGGATCGGACTCCACCCGCTGGCGGGCCTTGTAGCCGACGTGGGTCATTCCCTCCCGCGGCATCCATACCGCGGACGGGGTGTAGTCCCAGCCGTCGTTGTTCTTGATGATCCGGGATCCGCTGTTCTCCGCCACCGCGATGGCGCTGTTGGTGGTCCCGAGGTCGATCCCGAAATCGATGGTCTCACGCATCTGAACTCCCCTGCCGACTCCGCGTTCGGCTGCGTGTGCGAGTCATTGAAGAGGCGGCCTGCCGACGACGACCTCGCCCATCTGGATGAGGCGTCCACGGAAATAGATCGAGGGCAGGAAGGTCTCCAGGACGACCTCACGGGTGAGGGCCGGGTCGTCCTCGACCGACAGGACCCTCAGTGACAGGCCGGGGTCGTAGTCGTCCCCGTCGTGGTCCTGGATCTTGAGTTCGATGCCCTCCTGGAGCGCCTGGCGCGCCATCCGCACGCTGCGGCTGATCTGCCGGGAGGTCTTCCCCACCCCGTCGTCCTGCCGCTCCAGCTTCCGCTCCGCCTTCCACACGCCGGTGGCCGCTTCGGCGAGCCGGGCGGTGTCGACCTGCTCCGCCGGGGTCGTCGCGGACGCGGCGGACCGGCGGGCGGCCGCCTGGGCGGAGGAAAGTTCCGCGTGGGCGGAGGCGAGGTCCGCGAGGGCGGTGTCGAGTACGGCGAGGTGGCCGGCGATCCGCTCGCGCTGGCCGGCGTTCAGCCGCTCCGGGGCGATGCGGAACTCCGGGGGGTGCTTCCACTGCCGGTACCAGCCGGCAAGGCGGTCCTGCGAGTGTCTCGGGTTCACATCCCCACCCCCTGGCGCCCGCTGAAAGGCACCCGTAGATCGTGTCGGGCCCGTCCCGCACGACTATGGCAGCGCCGCTTCGGGAGGGGTCCCGAACGTATCGGTCCCGGATGTTTCACCGCCCGGGATCCCGGGTCAGAGCCCCCTCGAACTGCCGTACCCGCTCAAGAAGTTGACGCATCAGGACCGGGCCACGCGTGCCGCCGCCGGGCCCGTGGACGTCCTCGAACCGGTCGACCGTCACCCGCAGCCGACCCAGCAGGGTCCGGAACCTGCCGGCCTCCTCCCGCCCGGCCCGGTCGAGGTGGCTCTCGCAGCTGCCGAGCGCGGCCCGGAGCTCACGCAGCAAGTCCACGGCCGGCACCAGCACCTCGTCGACGATGGCCCAATCGGGTGATGCGGTGGGGCATCGGACCGTCCAGGCCCGACCGGGCGTTGCTGGGTGTGAGGGACCCCGCCCCCGCATTCCCGGACCACGGACACGATCCGTGCGCGCCGGATGCGGAGCGAACGCGGGGAACCAGGACGCCCCACACCGTTCGGGGCGTTCGGCTGAGCCTGGGTCCTGGCACCAGGACTCACTCCCGCTCAGTCTCTACGAACGGCATCGGGCCCGCTTCGGGACCGGTCCCAAGGACGCGCCGCTATAACCGGTATGGCACCCCGGCAGGGGTGACGGACGCAAGGTGCGCTTCGGTGAAGTGCCTTCGGGGGAGGCCTGACGTTGCAGAACCTGGGGATCGACCGGCTGGACCCGGCGCTGCTGGCGGCGACCGACCGTCTCTCCGGCGCCGTCGCCGCGGCCGTCGAGACCGGTTCCGCCCGCGTCGGGCCGTCCCACCCTGCTGATCGCGCTCGGCCGGGTGCCGGGCAGCGTGGCCGCGGGGCTCTTCGGGCGGAGCCGGATCCCCGTGGAGGCGTTCGTGGAAGCGCTGCGCGCCCAGAGTCCGCCGTGCGATGGGGTGCCGCCGACGGAGCTGACCGACCGCACCGCCGCCACCGGGACGCGGGAGGCGCTCGGGGCGCTGCCGGCCGGAGCCGGGGAGCGGGAACTGCTGGCCGCGGTCCTGCCCCGGCTGGAACCGCCCGCCGCCCTGCTGCTGTGTGAGTACGGCCGGGCCGACCTCGACCAGTGGGTCCGCGAGTGCCGCGCCGAGCCGGCCCGGGCGCGTGCGGTGTTCGGCGACGACGGGCGGTTGCTGCTCGGCTGCTTCAGCCCCGGCGCGCGGCGGGTGATGTCCGCGCTGGCCGCGCGGGAGGGCGGCCCCGGGTCCGCTCCCCTGACCACCGTGCTGCTGCTGTGGGCCATGGCCGCGGTGCCCAACGGCCTGATCGAGCAGGGGTGTCACTTCCTGAGCCAGGACGTGCGCGTCCTGCGCCTGCGGGTGACGTCGCTCACCGGCGGCGGCTCAGAGCCGGGTGGCCCTGCCAGCCAGTCCAGCCCGTCCGATCCATCCGGTCCGTCTGGTCCATCCGGTCCGCCCGGTCCATCCGGTCCGCCGGGTCCGTCCGGGGTGCTCTCCCGCGACGGCGTTCAGGAATCGCTCGCGCGCACTCTGGAGAAGGCGGCCGCGGTCGCGGCGCAGCGCGACGGCGACCTGGTCGCCGAGCGCGATCTGCTCGCCGCGCTGCTCGACACTCCGGCCGGCCTGGCCGCGGGGTTCCTCCGCGACGCCCGTATCGACGTCACCCGGCTGCGCCGCTATGCCGAGGAGTACTACAGCGAGCCCCCCGCCCAGGAACCGGACGCGGCGGTCGACATGCCGCCGCTGGAGGTGTCGCTCGACCGGCTGCGCGAGCGCCTCATCGGGCGCGAGGCGGTCATCGACCGCCTGGCGCCCTCCCTGGAGAGGATCAGCCGCTCGCTCAGGCGCGGCCTGCGCCTGCAGGACCAGCCGCTGGGCAGGTTCCTGTTCTGCGGGCCCAGCGGCACCGGCAAGACCCTGGCCGCCCGCGCGCTCGCCGAGGTCGTGTACGGCTCCGAGCGGGACGTGCTCTTCTTCGAGATGGGACAGTTCAACACCAAGGAGTCGATGAACAACTTCATCGGCGCCGCGCCCGGCTACGTCGGCTACGGCGAGGGCAAGCTCACCAACGGACTGCGCGACAACCCCCGGCGGGTGCTGCTCTTCGACGAGGTCGAGAAGGCCGAGGGCAGGGTGCTCGACGCCCTTCTGCGGCTGCTGGACGAGGGGCGGATCAGCGACCCCGCGGGACCGGTGCGCGACGCCCGGGACTCGGTGATCGTACTCACCTCGAACCTCGGCGCCGCCGAGTTCGCCGGCCTGACGCAGCCGGGCGCCGACGACATGCCGGAGGCCGCCGCGCGCCTGCGGCGGATCTTGGAGGGGTTCTTCCGGCCCGAGTTCCTCAACCGGATCGACGAGATGGTCCTCTTCGAGACGTTCCGGCCGGACGAGCTCGAAGCCATCGCACTCGGCGAGCTGCGGCGGCAGGCCGCCCACATGGCCGCGCGGCTCCGTGTGGAGCTGTGCTGGAAGCAGGAGATGCCGGCGCGGATCGCGGAACTGGCGATGACGCGGCGCCCGGAGAAGGCCGCCCGCGGCGTCAAGGACTACGTCGACGGCGTCTTCGCCCCGCTGCTTCGGCTACTGGACGAGGCCGACGCCCGCGGGGAGTCCGTCGAGCGGGCGCAGATCGTGCTGGACGGCGAGCGGCTGTCGGTGGTGGGCATCGGTGGCTGAACTGCTCGATGGTCGCTATCTGCTGCACGAGACGCTCGGCCGGGGCGCGTTCGGCACGGTCCACCGGGCCGAGCACCGCGTGCTCGGCCACACGCTCCGGCAGGTGGCCGTCAAGCTCTTCGACGCCGACCCCGCCGTGCCGGCGGCCGAACTGCTCGGTGAGGCACTGCAGTTGATCCGGGTGGTGGACGAGAGCCCGGATCCGGTGATCCGCGACCGCTTCCTCGCCTGCTACGACGCCGGCGTCGACGGCGGTACGGGACGGCCGTACATGGTGACGGAACTGGCCCGCGGCGACCTGGCCCGGCGGCTGCACGGCGGCCAGCTCCCGGCCTCGACCGTGCGCGACCACGCGCTTCAGCTCTGCCAGGGCCTCGCCTTCCTGCACGAGCGGGGCGTCGTCCACCTGGACCTGAAACCGGGCAACGTCCTTGTCTCGGCGTCGGGTTCGCTCAAGATCGGCGACTTCGGGCTGGCCCGCCGCGTCAGCACGCTGCTGCGCCGCGCCCCCACTGCCGGCGGCACGGTGTGGTACCTGCCGGCCGAGGTGCTCCAGCTGCGGGAGGCGGGCCCCGAGGCCGACGTCTACGCCCTCGGCCTGACCTGCTACGAGATGCTCACCGGCCGCCTCCCGGGCCAGGACCAGCTGCGGGCGGCGGCGCCGGGGGACGGGGGACGGGCCGACATCGACACGCTCGTACGGCTGAAGCTGCGCGACGTGGAACCGCCCGGCACCCGCAACCCGGAGCTGCGCGGCCACCCGCTCGAGGCGGTGGTCATGCGGGCGCTCAGCCCCCTGGCCACTGACCGGTACCCGGACGCCGGCGCGTTCCTGCGCGCCCTGGACGAGACCGCCCCAGCAGCGTCCCCGGCACGTGCCCCGACACCGCGGCAGCGGGCCGAGGAACTGGTGGCGCACATCCGCGCGGCGATGCGGCGCGGCGACCTCGGCCTCGCGCACGAGCTGCGGTGCGAGGCGCTCGACCTCAACCGGGCGCTGCCGGACACCGCGATGGTCGCCGAGGTCTACCTCCTCGCGACCGAGCTGGCCCTGCTCCGCAAGGACCCCGGCGAGGCCCGGGCGATGGCGACGGAAGGCCTGGGCAGGCGCCGCTGCCGGGTCACGTACCAGGCGATGGCGACGGCCTTCGCGGGCACGGAACTGGGCCGCGGTTTCGCCCGCCGCAGCCGGGAGGAGACGAGCCGATGACCGCCCGGAGCGAGCCGAATACTACGGGGACCGAGCCGATGACGGCCGGGCCCGAGACCATGACCGCCGGGAACGAACCGACGGCCCCCGGACGCGAACCCACGGCCCCCGGGAACGAACCGACTGCCCCCGGACGCAAACCCACCACCACCGGGAACGAGCCCACAACCCCCGGACGCGGACCCACCACCCCCGGGAGCGAGCCGGAGCCTCTGGCCGCGGAGCTCGAGCCGCTGCGGGGCGGGCTCTGCGCGCTGCTGACCGACGAGCCGGCGTCCGCCTACGAGGCGCTGTGGCAGGGCGGGGAGCTGCAGCCGTGGACCCGTGCGGCGATCCGGCTGTGGGAGCGGGAGTACGCCCACGGCATCGAGGTCGACATCGAGGTCGTCCACCACCTCGCCATCGCGCACCACGCCTGCGCGTACGACCTGGAGGCGGCCGGCGACGACGCCGCCTTCGGCCACTTCGAGCAGGCGCTGCGGTACTGGGCCACGCTGTACGGGGAGACCGACTTCTGGCGGCGGATGCATCAGCGCCTCGACGACGCCATGGGCGTCCCGGTGCCGGACGAGGTCGTGGCTCAGACGCGTACGCGGCTGCCGTACAACCTGCTGGAGCCGCATCTGACCCTGGCCGCGCGGCTGCGGCTCACGGATCCCGGCCGGGCGCGGCGGCACGTGCGGCTGGTGACCGGCTGCGCGTTCCCGGACGCGATCGTGGCCGAGGCGCGCGAGGGTCTGGTGCGTGACGTGCTCGACGGGGTCCCCGCAGCGGTCGCGGAGGGCAGGTTCGCGGAGACGATCGGCGTCCTGGAGTCATGGCTGCTCCTGGACCCGGACAGCCACGGCCTCCTGCGCGCCCTGCTCTTCACCAGCCGGAGCTGGGTCGAGCGGCTGCGGGAGGAGCCGTACGCGACGCGGCGGTCGGACGAGTTGCTCGGCCGCATGGACGCCCTCGTCCGGCCCGGGCTCGCCCGCACCGCGGCGCCCGGCGGCGAGTTCGCCAAGGAGCTGGCGCGGCACGAGTTCCTGCTGGCCCTGCGGTCGTTCGGCGCGCTCGGGACGTCCGCGCCCTCGCCGGACGCGCTGGGCTCGCTGTCCGAGGTCGAGCAGGCCCGGCACCGCGCCCGGCGGGCCGTACAGCACGTGGACCGGGCGCTGGAGTTGTACCCGGAGATGGGCGAGGACCCGCGCTACGCGGAGGTGACGGAGCTGCGGAGTGACGGGCTGCCCGGGTTCCTGGCGTGGCTGGACGCGGTGGAGGCGCAGTTCCTGCTCACCGCCTTCGGCATCGGCGACGGGGAACTGTCCCGCGCCCGTCGGCTCCTCGACGCGGCCGGGGCGTACGCGGCGGCCGATCCGGGTCTTGAGGAGTTCGTCCGCTCGCTGGAGAACCTGCTCTCGGTGCGGCGGGCGTGAGGCGACCAGGAGAGATGACGTATGACAGAGAACCGCATCGCTGACAACCCGTGGGCCTGGCGCGACGGGCACAACCCGTACCGCGCCACGCCCTTCCAGGTGCTCGCGCTCAGCCCGGAGACCGGCGGCCGGGGAGCGACCCGCAACCACATCAGAAAGCGGCGGCAGCGCATCGAGCGGCGCGCCGACCGCTACCCGCTGTTCGGACGCACCCTGCGGGTCGCCGAGGTCAACGCGGCCGAGGACCGGATCAAGGACCCGGCCCAGCGCCTGCTGGCCCAGCTGTGCACCCACCGGCCCGAGCCGCCGACGCGACCGGACCGGCCCGAGCAGCCGGCGCAACGGGACCGGTCCGATGACGCGGCCGGCTGACGCGATGCGGATCGACGAGCAGGAGCGCCCCCTCGGGGCCCGGCCGGAGCCCCCGCAGGGCGTCGTGTGGCGGCTGCTGCGCGAGAAGGCGCAGGCCGGCGACGCGGCCGCGGAGGAGACCCGTCGGCAGGTCGAGGAGCACAAGCGCGCGCTCGAAGACCTCGCCCGGGACGTCGCGGGCGCGCTGCACGGGCTGCACGGCGTCACCGCGGCCAACGCCGCCGACGCGCTGCCGTCCCTCACGCACAAGCTGGCCAAGGCCCTGGAAGCCGCCGGCGCGCGCTACCTCGACCCGGCCGGCACGCCTTACGAGGAGTGCCGGATGTGGGCCGACGTGGAGGGCTCCGAGCCGGTTGCGGGCCTGGAGCGGCCCGTGGTGCGGGAGACCCTGGAGCCGGGCGTCCTGATGGCCGACGGAAAGCTGACCCAGCGAGCGCGGGTGTATCTGGCCGTACCCCCGGCCGCCGACGACCGGCAGGAGGATCAGGAGTGAGCATCACCGTCGGGATCGACCTCGGAACCACCAACAGCTGCGTGGCCGTGCCCGCCGACGCGGACATCCCCGGCAAGCAGGAACTGATCAGGGCGGGCCGGCTGCGGCCGGTCGGCGGCGCGCTGATCATCACCGACGCCTACCAGGCGCCCATCACCCCGTCGGTGGTGTGGCTGGGCGAGGACGGCGCCCCGGTCGTGGGCAGCCTGGCCAAGAGCAAGGTCAAGCACGACGGGCAGCCGCCGCCCGCGATGTTCTTCAAGCGCACGATGGGCACCGACCAGCGGGTGACCGCCGGCCACGCCGACCTGACGCCGCAACAGGCCTCCGCACACGTCCTGCGCCACCTCAAGGCCCTCGCGGAGGAGGTGCTGCGGGTGCCGGTGGACCAGGCGGTGGTGACGGTGCCCGCTTACTTCGAGATGCGGGCCAAGAACGAGACCGTGCAGGCCGGCCTCGACGCCGGCCTGGAGAGGGTGGAGACGCTCATCGAGCCGTTCGCGGCGGCCCTGATGTCCACCCACGGGCACCGGCTGACCGAGCCGAAGACGTTCCTCGTCTACGACCTGGGCGGCGGCACGTTCGACGTCTCCGTCGTGACCTGGACACCCGAGGCCGGCTTCGAGCACCTCGCCTTCGAGGGCGACCGCTACCTGGGCGGGTACGAGTTCGACAAGGCGATCGTGCGCTGGATGGCCGAGCAGCGCCCCGCGTACGACCTCCGGCTGGAGCCCGGCCACCCCGAGGAGGCCCGCCTGCTCGCCCGGCTGCTGGTCCGGGTGGAGTCGGAGAAGCACTTCCTGTCCCGGGACCGGCAGACCGAGATCTACGTGGAGGGGGAGGCGGACCGGGCCGGCATCCCCATGACCATCAAACTGCCCTTCAGCCGGGCCGAGTTCGAGGACCTGATCCAGGTCGACGTGCAGCGCACACTCGCCCACTGCGACGCCGCGCTGCAGCGAGCCGGGATCGGCCCCGCGGACCTCGACGAGGTCATCATGGTCGGCGGTTCGTCGCGGGTGCCGCTGGTCAGCCGCCTGTTGCGGGAGCGGTACGGGCACGAGCCGCGGCTGATCGACCCCGACCTGTGCGTCGCCGTCGGCGCCGGCATCAAGGCCGGTGCCACCGGCGTCCGGCAGGGCGTCCTGGAGATCGACCAGGTGGCGGCGGCGCTGCCCGCGACCGACATCGCCGGGCGGGTTCATCCGGGCGAGGGCCGGGCGGCGCCGGGCGGCGTGCAGGTCCTGCTGCGCTCCGGGGACGGCGTCCAGAACCTCCGTCAGCAGACCGACGCCGAGGGACGGTTCGTCTTCGAGGACGTCGCGCTGCACGACGGGGACAACGAGCTGACGATCACGGTCGTGGCGGACGGCGAGGAGGTCGAGAGCCGGCAGTTCACGGTCTCGCCCGGCCACGAGCCGCCGCCCACCGACGAGGGCGACGTGCTGGCGCACGACTTCTTCGTGGAGCTGGAGGGCGGCCCCCACCGGATCGCCCAGGCCGGGACCAAACTGCCGTACCACACCGGCTTCCTGCTGGAGACCGCCGGCCAGGGGGTGATGCTGCGGGTCCGGCTGGACGAGGGGCTGATCCCCATCGGCCAGGTGGAGATCCGCGACCTGCCCAGCACCCTGCCGGCCGGCACACCGGTGGAGCTGGAGCTGGAGTTCCGGCCCGACTGGTCGATCGACGCGCAGGTCAGGATCCCCGCCGTCGGGATGCAGGGCCGGGCGCTGATCTCCGTACCGCGCGAGCACGTGCCCTCCTGGGAGGAACTGCGGCAGCGGTATCTGGAGATCAGGTCCGGCTGGCAGGAGCGGCGCGCGGTGGCCCGGCCGGAGGACGCCATGCGGATCGGGCCGCAGCTGGACGCGCTCCTGCGGGAGTGCGCGACGCTGCTGGACCAGCGCCAGGACCGGGCCAAGAGCCATCACCGGCTGCGCGAGGCCGAGACGCTGCTGGGCAGCGTCCGGCTCCCGGCCCCGGAGGCGATGCACCCGCCGCTGCCGGAGTTCGAGAACAAGCTGGCCGAGCTCGCCGCGCTCTGCGACCAGCTCGCCCGCACCGACACCACGGAGGCGCAGCAGCACCGGGACAGCATCCCCGGGCTGCGGGCCGCGGGGCTCGCGGCGTACCAGGCGGGCAACGGCCTGGACTGGCACAGCATCAACCAGGCGGTCGAGGACCGCTGCGTGGCCGTACACAGGCGGCTGAGCGCCGGTCAGCCGCCGCCGAGCCCGGCGAACCTGCAAGCCCTGCTCTACCAGGAACTGCAGGAGCTGGACCGCACGCTGCGGGACACCGACCAGGTCACCGGCGGGAAGTACCGGGGCCGGGCCGAGGAGTTCCTCGCCGAGGTGGCCGCGATCGTCGCGGCGGTGGGCAGCGTCGACACCAACGACGTACGGTCCACCGATCGCTTCGCGGGGATCTACCGCAACGAGGTGCAGCCGCTGGCCGCGCGGATCGAGCGCTGGATGGAGGAGATCAAGGGCGACGACCCCGGGGTCGTCCTGCCCCGGCTGCCCAAGGGGAGCGGGAGGTAGCGGGTGGCCGTGATCAACTGCCCGCTGTGCGGCCGGACACTGACCGCGCCGGCTCCCGAGTGCCCGGTGTGCCGTGGCGATCTGCGTCCGCTCGCGCAGATCGCCGCGCTCGCCGACGAGCATTTCAACAAGGCGGTCGCACTGGCCCGCGCGCAGCAGTGGCACGGCGCCGCCGAGCATCTGGCGGTCACCCGCGCCCTCAGCCCCAACGACGTCGACGCCATCGTCCTGCTCGCGAAGGTCCGTTACCGTCAGCGGGGCAGCAGGCGCGCCGAGGTCAGGCAGCTGCTGGAGCGGGCGCTGGAGCTGGCACCGGACCGCGAGGACGTCCGCTCGGCGCTGGAGGAGTCCGCCCGGCCGCAGCGGCAGCAACGGCAGGGGCGGCAGCGGCGGCGCCGATGAACCGTGTGAGGCAGGTGAGCGTGCGTGCGCGACGCGTCGTCGTCCGGGGATGGTCATGCGTCCGGGGACGGTTATGAGCGGCTCCGCGACCGGGGCACCCGCGCCCTTGCGGCGGGGAACGTTCATGAGGCGATCGAGGCCCTCGGGGACGCCGTGTGCCTGCGCCCCGATCTGGTGACGGCCCACCTCGACCTCGGCAGGTGCTTCCAGGAGTCCGGCAGGACCGAGGTCGCCCGCCGCATCTACGAGCACGCCGCCCGCACCGACCCGGCCTCGCCCCTGGCCGCGGCGGCGCTCGCCGGCCTGCCCGCCAAGCCGGCCGCCAAGCATGCCTTCGAGCTGGGGCAGACCGTACGGAGCCCGGACAACACCTACCGCGTGCTGGAGCGCAGGATGGGCGCGCACGGCGCGGTGTCGATCGTGGAGCCGGAGGGGCGCAGCAGCTTCTTCGACCGCGTCGGCTACCGGCGCTACGTGCTCAAGACCTTCAACCTGCCGCAGCCGTGGAGCGAGGAGGACCGGGAGCGCTTCGCCAACGAGGCCAAGACCTGGGTGCTGCTGGAACGGCACCCCAACATCGTCACCGCGCTGTGGGTCGAGCGGGTCGAGCAGCATCACTGCCTGCTGCTGGAGTACGTCGCCGGCGGCGACCTGGACACCGCGCTGGCCGCCGGGCCGCTCGCCCTGGAGCGCGCGCTCCGCTTCGGACTGCAGTTCTGCGACGGCATGGAGCACGCCTCCCGCACGCTCGGCATCATGCACGGGGACGTGAAGGCCGCCAACTGCCTGATCGGCGACGACGACACGCTCAAGGTCACGGACTTCGGCCTGGCCCAGGTGTTCGGTCCTGCGCAGGCGGTGGGCGGACGGCTGCTGGAGCTGAAGCCGAAGGTCAGGGCCATCTACATGGTGCCGGGTGGAACCCGCAACTACCGGGCGCCCGAGCAGTCCCGGTACGGGGCGCGGGTGGACGTGCGGACCGACATCTACGGCTTCGGCGTGCTGCTCCACCAGATGGTCACCGGCGATCTGCCGGTCAGCGGCAGCATCGCCGCCGAACACATCAGGGAGCGGTCGAGTGCGGACGACTTCCCGGCGGGGCTGCGGGAGTTGATCCTCGCCTGCGTGGAGCGGGAGCCACAGCGGCGGCCGCGCAGCTTCCGCGGCCTGCGGGGGGAGTTGCAGGCCGTGTACGAGAGGGTCGCCGGGCGGCCGGCTCCGGCTCCGGCGCAGCCCCTGCCCGGTGACCGGGACCTGTACATCCGCAGAGGAGCGGCGCTGGACGAACTCGGCCGGCACGAGGAGGCACTGACCTGGTTCGGCAAGGCGCTGCAGGTCGCTCCGGGTGACGGCTGGGCGCTGCACAACAAGGCCCTCACCCTGATCGCGCTGGGGCGCCGTGACGAGGCCCTGACCTGCCTGAACCAGGCTCTCGAACGCTATCCGGGCTACACCCAGGCACTCACTGCCAAGGCCAGGCTCCTCACCACCATGGGGCGGCACCAGGAGGCACTCGAATGCCTGGCCCAGGCGAGGAAGGGACACACCCGGCTCGTCCCTGGCTACCTCCCGGACGCTCTCGGCCAGTTCGGAGAGGTTGTGCGGGGTGGTCGCGGCAGCGGCGACCTGGCGGGAGTACTCGGCCATGTCGGGGAAGTTCTGCGGGGCGGTCAGAGCGACGGCGACCTCGCGGACGTACTCCGTCAGGCCGGGGAAGCTGTGCAGGGCGGCCGGCGCGAGGGCGACCTCGCCGGGCAGGCCGGTCGGCGCGACAGCGGCCTCGCGGACGCATCCGGCGTGCGAGCCGGGCGGGGCGTTTCCCGGTATTCGCAAGGCACCCTGCTGGCCTGGCAGTTGGCGGCTGTCGAGGCCGCGGCGGGACACGCGCCCGCGATCGAGCCGGCGCACCTCATGCTCGGGGTGTGCAAGCTGGGCGACAGCCAGTTGCCCGCGTCGGCCGCCGCCGCACCGCAGGCCGAGATCGATGCGCTGCGCACCCGATTCCGCCGGGCCGGGCTGGACATCACGGCGTTCCGCCGCCGGCTGCGCAGGCACCTCGCACACCGACGTCAGCTTGAAACCAACGGGGCCGCGGACTCCCTGAGGGGCGCGGGGCTGTATCAATGTGCGGCTCCGCCGCGTGGGCGCGACCAGCCACAACAAACCCGCACACGCCCGACAACAGAACCAGGCAGACGAGCTGGCGACCACCCCACGTCCGGCGGAGCCGTCATGCACCGAACCCCTGCCTCCCGCGGCGTCTTCCGCCGAGCCGAGGAACTGAAGGCCGGGGCACCCGTCGGTCTCGCCGAACTCCTGCGCGCCCTGCTGGAACTCCCCGATCCACCCTGGCGCGAACTGGCCGCCGAGATGGGCCTGGACGGCCGGCTCCGGTCGCTGTCGGACGACGACGGGGGCTGCCGATGACCAGTGCTCCCTACAGCGGCGGCGTCGGCCTGGTCCTGATGCTCGCCCTGGGCGAGGCCGCTCTGTGCGGTGCCGGCGAGGTCGAGCCGGTGCACTTCCTGCTCGGGATCTGCAAGGCGTGCGAGCTGCCGCCGGCCGACGCCGAGCTCGACGGTGAGGTGCGAGAGCTCAGGGCCGCCTTCGAGCGGGCCGGTCTTGACACCGCGGCCTTCCGCCGGCGGCTGCGTGCCCGGGTCGCGCGGCCGGACCGGGCCCCGCGGGGCGACGGCGTGCCGCCCGGCAGCGCCGTCGCGCGCGAACTGTTCTCCCGGGCGGAGGAACTGGCCGCTGCACAGCACGCCGGCCTGATGGGGTTGCCCCACCTCCTGTCCGCCGTGCTGGAAACCCCCTCCCCGCCATGGGCCGCGCTCGCCGCCGAGATGGGAGTCCCCAGCCTGCGCGGCTCGCTGCTCCCAGGGCAGCCGGAACCCGCCGGGCAACCGCAGCCGGGAGGCGAGCAGGCAGGCGACCGCTCCGCCCGAGTGACCCTCACGGTGCTCCAGGGCCCGCTCCGGGACCGGACGTTCGAGTTCCACGAACGCACGACGTGCGTCGTCGGACGGGCGGACGACTGCACCCTGCAACTCCCGGAGGACGAGGAGTACTCGGGGATCTCCCGGCACCACTGCCTGCTCGACATCAACCCGCCGGACGTACGGGTCCGGGACCTCGGCAGCGTCAACGGCACCTACGTCAACGGCGACAAGATCGGCCAGCGGGACACGGGACCGCCGCCGCAGGAGGCAGACCGGCTCCCGTCGTCGGAGCGGGAGCTCGCGGACGGCGACGAGATCGGACTGGGCACCATCCGGCTGCGGGTCGGCATCCGCGTCCCCCTCCGCTGCGCCACATGCGGCAGGACGGTCTCCGGGACCGAAGAAGCGGACGCAGCCGGCCACCGGGACGCGTATCAGTGCCAGCTGTGCCGTACGACGGAGCTGCCGTCGACCGTCGGCACCCGTCAGCCGCAGCGGCGCGCGGAGCGGACGTGCGCGGCATGCGGCGGCCGGCTCGGCGCCGAGCACACCGCCCAGCCCCTCGCCGAGGAGCTCTGCGCGGCGTGCAAGGCCGATCCGGAACGGGTCATGCGGCAGCTCCTGCAGGTGGCCGAGGACGGCACGAAGAACCTGTACCTGTTCGGCGGCTACACCGTGCAGCGGCAGCTGGGGCAGGGCGGCATGGGCGCCGTCTACCTCGCCCGGGACCATCAGACGGACGAGCTGTGCGCGCTCAAGGTGATGCTGCCGCAGGCCGCGGGCAGCGAGACGGCCAGGGCGCGGTTCCTGCGCGAGATGTCGACGGTCGAGATGCTGCGCCACCCGCATCTGGTCCGCCTGCACGACCACGGCTGCTGGAACGGGATCTTCTTCTTCGCCATGGACTACTGCGACGGAGGCGACGTCTCCGGGCTGGTCCACCGGCGGGGCGGCCGGCTGCCGGGCTACCAGGCGCTGGGCATCACGCTCCAGGTGCTGGACGGCCTGTCCCACGCGCACCAGGCGGACGTCCGGGCGTACGACGCCGCGGGCCACCCGCTCGCGGTCCGCGGCCTGGTCCACCGGGACCTGAGCCCCCGCAACATCTTTCTGCACGGCGGCATGGCCAAGGTCGGCGACTTCGGGCTGGCGAAGGCGTTCGACGCCGCGGGCCTGAGCGGACTGACGCACACGGGCACCACCGCGGGCAGTCCGTCGTTCGTCTCCCGGCAGCAGGTGCTCCGGTTCAAGCGGGCACAGCCCGAGGTCGACGTCTGGGCCGCCGCGGCCTGCCTGTACTACATGCTCACCGGCTCCGCTCCGCGGCCGCACGTCGACCGCTGGCGGGTGGTCCTGGACAGCCCCGCCGTACCGATCCGCCGCCGCAGCCCCGACATCCCGGAGCGCCTCGCGAAGGTGATCGACCACGCCCTCACCGAACACCCGCGCATCGGCTTCACCACCGCGGCGGAGTTCCGCCAGGCGCTGGTGGAGGCCCGGGAGTGAGCGCCACTGCGCCGGGCCCCCTCCCGGACGCCCGCGCCTAGCATCGGCGTCCGTCGACTGTGAGGAGGCACCGTGACGGCGCGGCGAGCAAGGTCAGCCTTTGCTGGCGAAGCTCTTGCGCCGCACCACCCTCCTGACCGGCGACCGGGCAACCCGCGCCGCCCTCCTGGACGCCACGCTCTCCACAACGCCGTCCACCACCTTCGCCGCCAGAACAGCGCCCCCCCCCCGTGGTGGGCGGCGTACGTCCACACCGGCCCCTGACCCGTCACCGTCCCACCCCTGCGAATAACCGGTACGGGGCACCTTCCCCGCTCTGATATGCTGATCCAGCGACATCGGGCACCAACAAAGTGCAGGTCAAGCCAACGGGAACGACCTCCGGCGGTTTTCCACCTCATCACTTTGGAGACCCCCATCGCCGTGTGCGACACTGTCGTACGCAACAGCTTGGTCCTGTGGAGCAGTTTGGAGTGCTCGCCACCCTGTCAAGGTGGAGGCCGCGGGTTCAAATCCCGTCAGGACCGCTGAGGTTTCAGGTGAAACCTCCCGGGCTGGGTAGCTCAGTTGGTACGAGCGACCGCCTGAAAAGCGGTAGGTCGCCGGTTCGATCCCGGCCCCAGCCACAACCGCCCCGCCAGGGCAACACCCCCACCGGAAGTTTTCCGGCGGGGGTGTTTTCGTCAGGACCCTCATGACCTCCTGGCACCTGGCTCCCGAAAACACCCGCCTCGACCTGGTCGAGGCCCGCTCGCTGTACGTCCGCCACGGCTCCCGCGAGATCCCGGGTCCGTACGTGGAGATCTGCTGCAGCAAGGACCTCGGCCGGGCCAGCTGACCAGCTCACGCCATCAGGGCGAACGGGCGCCGATTCACCTTGTTGCGCCGGCCGCTGTAAGGCCCCGCTCTTCGGATCGGAGCACGTGATCGAATGTCCCATGTGGGGCCGGTCGAAATCCGTTCGCCACGGATTTCGGGGGGATGAGATCCTGGACCCCGTATGTCTACGCATCCCGCCCCCGCCCTCGGCACCCTCGCCCCCCGCCTGACCGAGTTGTCCCTGCGCGATGCGCACCGGCTCGGGCGCAGGCTCGAAGGTGCGCGCAAGATCCGTAAGCCGGAGGTCAGGGCCGCCGTGCTCGCCGAGATCGAGACCGAGGTCGGCAAGGCCGAGCAGCGCATCGCCGAGCGTCGTGCCGGGCTGCCCGAGGTCAGCTACCCCGAGCAGCTGCCGGTCAGCCAGAAGAAGGACGTGATCGCCGAGGCCGTCCGCGATCACCAGGTGGTGATCGTCGCGGGTGAGACCGGATCCGGGAAGACCACGCAGATCCCGAAGATCTGCCTGGAACTCGGGCGTGGTGTGCGCGGCATGATCGGGCACACGCAGCCCCGCCGTATCGCCGCCCGGACCGTGGCCGAGCGCGTGGCCGAGGAGCTGAAGACGCCGCTCGGGGAGGCCGTGGGCTGGAAGGTGCGGTTCACCGACCAGGTGGACCAGGACGCCACGTTCATCAAGCTGATGACGGACGGCATTCTGCTCGCCGAGATCCAGACCGACCGTGAGCTGCGTGCCTACGACACGATCATCATCGACGAGGCGCACGAGCGGTCCCTGAACATCGACTTCCTGCTCGGCTATCTCGCCCAGCTGCTGCCGAAGCGTCCCGACCTCAAGGTCGTCATCACCTCGGCCACCATCGACCCCGAGCGTTTCTCGCGGCACTTCGGCGACGCGCCGATCGTCGAGGTCAGCGGCCGTACCTATCCCGTCGAGGTGCGTTACCGGCCTCTCCTGGAGGAGGAGTCCGACGACGCCGACCGGGATCAGATCACCGCGATCACGGACGCCGTCGAGGAGCTGATGGGCGAGGGCAAGGGTGACATCCTCGTCTTCCTCTCCGGGGAGCGGGAGATCCGGGACGCGGCCGAGGCGCTCACGAAGAAGCAGTACAGGTTCACGGAGATCATGCCCCTTTACGCCCGGCTGTCCCATGCCGAGCAGCATCGGGTCTTCCAGCCGCACACCGGTCGGAGGATCGTTCTGGCGACCAACGTCGCCGAGACATCGCTCACCGTGCCGGGCATCAAGTACGTCATCGACCCCGGCTTCGCCCGGATCTCCCGGTACAGCCACCGCACCAAGGTGCAGCGCCTGCCCATCGAGCCGGTCTCCCAGGCGAGCGCCAACCAGCGCAAGGGCCGCTGCGGACGCACCAGTGACGGCATCTGTATCCGCCTGTACTCCGAGGACGACTTCCTGGCCCGCCCGGAGTTCACGGACGCGGAGATCCTCCGTACGAACCTCGCCTCCGTCATCCTGCAGATGACCGCCGCCGGCCTCGGCGACATCGAGAAGTTCCCGTTCATCGACCCGCCGGACCACCGCAACATCCGCGACGGCGTGCAGCTGCTCCAGGAGCTCGGCGCCCTGGACCCGCCCGCCCGTCACCCGACCACCGCCCCTCAACGAGCCGCTGCGCGGCCTCCCTCTTCTTCAATGGACCCCCGCAAGCGGCTCACGCAGACCGGCCGCAAGCTCGCCCAGCTGCCCGTCGACCCCCGCCTGGCCCGCATGGTCCTGGAGGCGGACAAGAACGGCTGCGTCCGCGAGGTCATGGTCATAGCCGCCGCCCTGTCCATCCAGGATCCGCGCGAGCGCCCCGCCGACAAGCAGACGCAGGCCGATCAGCAGCACGCCCGCTTCAAGGACGAGAGCAGCGACTTCCTCGCCTACCTCAACCTCTGGCGGTACGTCCGCGAGCAGCAGAAGGAGCGCGGCTCGTCGTCCTTCCGCCGGATGTGCAAGCAGGAGTACCTCAACTTCCTGCGCATCCGCGAATGGCAGGACATCTACACCCAGCTCCGCACGGTCGCCAAGCAGATGGGCATCCACCTCAACGAGGACGACGCCCCGGCCGACCGCATCCACGTCTCCCTTCTCGCCGGCCTGCTCTCGCACATCGGCATGAAGGACGCGAAGGAGGGCGCCAAGAACGAGTACGTCGGCGCGCGCAACGCCAAGTTCGCGATCTTCCCGGGTTCGGCCCTGTTCAGGAAGCCGCCGCGGTTCGTGATGAGCGCCGAACTCGTCGAGACGTCCCGCCTCTGGGCCCGGGTCAACGCCAAGATCGAACCGGAGTGGGTCGAGCCCCTCGCCCAGCACCTGATCAAACGGACGTACAGCGAACCGCACTGGGAGAAGGACCAGGCCGCGGTGATGGCGTACGAGAAGGTCACGTTGTACGGCGTCCCGATCGTCGCCCAGCGCAAGGTCAACTACGGCCGGATCGACCCGGAGGTCAGCCGCGAGCTGTTCATCCGCAACGCACTCGTCGAGGGCGACTGGCGTACGCACCACAAGTTCTTCGCCGACAACCGCAAACTCCTCACCGAGGTCGAGGAGTTGGAGCACCGCGCCCGGCGCCGGGACATCCTGGTCGACGACGAGACCCTGTTCGACTTCTACGACCAGCGGGTCCCCGACCACGTCGTCTCCGGCGCCCACTTCGACTCGTGGTGGAAGCGCAGGCGGCACGAGCAGCCCGACTTCCTAGACTTCGAGCGCGAGATGCTCATCAACGAGCGGGCGGGCGCGGTCACCAAGGACGACTACCCGGACTCCTGGCGCCAGGGGAATCTGAAGTTCCGGGTGACGTACCAGTTCGAGCCGGGCGCGGACGCGGACGGTGTGACCGTCCACATCCCCCTCCAGGTGCTCAACCAGGTCACGGACGAGGGCTTCGACTGGCAGATCCCCGGCCTGCGGGAAGAAGTGGTCACCGAGCTGATCCGCTCCCTCCCGAAACCGATCCGCCGCAACTACGTTCCGGCGCCGAACTACGCCCAGGCGTTCCTGGAGAAGGCCGTCCCCCTCCAGGAGCCGCTCACCGTCACGATGGCGCGCGAGCTGAAGCGCATGGTGGGAGTCCCCTTCGAGGCCGAGGACTTCGACTGGGCCAAGGTCCCCGACCACTTGAAGATCACCTTCCGGATCGTCGACGAGCGGCGCCGCAAGCTGGCCGAGGACAAGGACCTGGAGGCGCTGAAGCTGCGCCTGAAGCCGAAGGCCCGGCAGGCCCTCTCGCAAGCCGCCGCGGCGACCGCCGAACGCCAGGGCGGCGAGTCCCTGGAGCGCAAGGGCCTGACCGACTGGACGATCGGCACGCTCACCCGCGTCTTCGAGACCCGCCGGGCCGGCCAGCCGGTGAAGGCGTACCCGGCGCTGGTCGACGACGGCGACACGGTCTCCGTGCGGCTCTTCGACACGGAGGCGGAACAGGCCGAGGCGATGTGGAAGGGCACGCGAAGGCTCATCCTCCGCAACATCCCGGTCAACCCTGCGAAGTTCGCGTCCGAAAAGCTGACGAACCCCCAGAAGCTCGCGCTGTCCTCGAATCCGCACGGCTCGATCCAGGGCCTGTTCGACGACTGTGCGATGGCGGCGGCGGACAAGCTGATCGCGGACTTCGGCGGGCCGGCGTGGGACGAGGAGTCGTACCGGAAGCTGTACGAGAAGGTCCGCGCCGAGATCGTCGACACGACCGTCCGTACGGTGGACCAGGTGCAGCAGGTGCTGGCCGCCTGGCAGGCCTGTGAGCGCCGCCTGAAGGGCGTACGGAGCCCCGCCCTGCTGCCGAACCTCCAGGACGTCCGCAAGCAGTTGGACGCCCTCGTGAAGCCCGGTTTCGTGACGGAGGCGGGGCTGCGCCGGCTGCCCGACCAGATGCGCTATCTGGTGGCGGCGGACCGGCGCCTGCAGCAGATGCCGACCGGCGTCCAGCGGGACACCACCCGCATGGAGAAGGTCCACGAGATGCAGGACGAGTACGCGTGGCTCCTTGAGCAGATGCCACAGGGCCGCCCGGTGCCGCAGCAGGTCCTCGACATCCGCTGGATGATCGAGGAACTCCGCGTCAGCTACTTCGCCCATGCGCTGGGCACGGCGTACCCCGTCTCCGACAAACGGATCGTGAAGGCGATCGACGCAGCTGTGCCGTAACGACGCCCGTACGTTGGGTGAGTTCGACCAGCGGGCTCACCCTCCTGTACAGTCTCTTCTCGCAGCGCAACGCACGCAGTATCCAATATGCGACTCCGTCGCATGGCGCCGCGAAACCTGGTCCTGTGGAGCAGTTTGGAGTGCTCGCCACCCTGTCAAGGTGGAGGCCGCGGGTTCAAATCCCGTCAGGACCGCATCTAACGTGAGGCCCGCAGCCATCAACAGCTGCGGGCCTCACGCATGCCCACCTTTCGGACCCGCTCGCCACCCTGCCAAGGTGGAGGCCGCGCCCGCGGCGCAGCCGCAATCGGACACAGCAAATCCCGTCAGGACCGCATCTAAGGGCTTGCAGATCATTAACATGTCGTCTTGATCTTGTTGTGGGGCTCGCCGGTTTGGGTGAGGACCCGGGCTTGGAGGGTTGCAAGG